>NZ_JBEYAB010000001.1:0-707052 GCF_040631445.1 Streptosporangium sp. NPDC020072
ATGCTTTTCGAGTCAACCCCGGCTGAAAGCACACCACCTCAACGCCGAAACGACGGGAGGCGGGTGTATCAACCAAAGGAATCCATCCCCGCACGGATCATGTCGCCATGTCGTGCGTTAGGACGGGTTTGTGCTTCATGCACTGGCTTTTAGCACACTGTTGAGTTCTCAAGAAACGGACGCGTTCACCGTCCGCCGCCACACCACCCAGTGCGACCACTTCAGGGGCACAAACTTCCGCGTTTCCATCCTATCATTTCCGGCCGGTCCGTGTCAACCCGCCGCCTTCGCAGCCACTCGACACCAACCCGCCAGACCCGCTAGGATCTCGCTCACCCCGTCTCCGGAGCAACCCTTCCAACTTACTCTGACATCCAGCTTCTGTCCAATCCCTCGGACAGGCTAGGTCTTCAGTGATCTTTTGGAGGGGTGTGTGGGATCTCGTCCCACTTGAAGAACTCTAGCAGTCCATTCGGGCTCTCAGGACCAACTTGCCGGTAACAACTAAGTCTTCCCTGGGTCACCATGTCTCAAACGTGTGCCCGAAGCCGACACGCGAGAGCCCGGGACCACCAACCGATCCCGGGCTCTGTAATGCGATCGAGTGTTCAGCCGGCAGGCAGCGCGTCGAGCTGGGCCGTCAGTCTCGCGATGTCCTGATCCGCCTGGGCGGCACGGGCACGCACCTTGGCCACCACGTCATCAGGCGCCTTCGACATGAACTGCTCATTGCCAAGCTTGGCGGCCACCTGGGCGGCTTCCTTGCGTGCCACCGCGAGATCCTTCTCCAGACGCTTGCGCTCAGCCGCCACATCAATCGTCCCCGCGGTGTCGATCTCCACCTGGATTCCGCCGACGTCGAGGCGCGCGGTCGCGGCGAAGGAGTCGGACGGCTGGTCGAGGCGGAGCAGCGACCTGATCGCCCCCTCGTGCGGGGCCAGGGACGTACCGGTGAGGGAGAGTCGTGCCGCTACTCGTTGGCCTGGCTTGAGACCCTGGTCGGAACGGAACCTGCGGATCTCGGTGACCAGCCCCTGGAGGGCGACGATCTCCTTCTCCGCGTCACCGTCACGCAGCGACTCCTGAACCACGGGCCACGGGGCGACCGCGATGGAGGGGGCCGCGGTCACCGCTCGCCACAGTTCCTCGGTGACGAACGGCACCAGCGGATGGAGCAGACGGAGCAGCGCGTCGAAGACGTGCCCGAGCACCAGCCGGGTGTGTTCCTGTCCCGCGGCCAGCTGGATCTTCGCCAGCTCCAGGTACCAGTCGCAGACCTCATCCCAGGCGAAGTGGTACAGCACATCGGAGACCCTGGCGAACTCGAACTCCTCGAAGGCCGCGTCGACCGTACCGACGACCTCCTGCAGCCGGGAGAGGATCCAGCGGTCGGCCGCGGTCAGCTCCTCGACAGGAAGCTCACCGACCGTCGCGCCGTTCATGAGCGCGAAGCGGGTGGCGTTCCAGATCTTGTTGCAGAAGTTGCGGGAGCCGCCTGCCCATTCCTCGCTGATCGCCACGTCGGATCCGGGGTTGGCACCGCGCAGGAGCGTGAAACGGGTGGCGTCCGCGCCGAAGCGCTCGACCCAGTCGAGCGGGTCCACCACGTTGCCGAACGACTTGGACATCTTCTTGCCGTACTGGTCTCGGACCATCCCGTGCAACGCGACGGTGTGGAACGGAGGACGACCCTCCATCGCGTAGATGCCGAACATCATCATCCTGGCCACCCAGAAGAACAGGATGTCGTAACCGGTGACCAGGACGGAGGTCGGGTAGAACTTGGCCAGTTCGGGGGTCTTCTCCGGCCAGCCCAGGGTCGAGAACGGCCACAGTCCCGAGGAGAACCAGGTGTCGAGGACGTCAGAGTCCTGGACGTAGCCGGCGGGCGGCTCCTCGTCGGGGCCGACGCAGACGACCTCACCCTCTGGGCCGTACCAGACCGGAATCCGATGTCCCCACCACAGCTGCCGTGAGATACACCAGTCGTGCATGTCGTCGACCCAGTCGAAGTAGCGCTTGGCCAGCTCCGGCGGGTGAATCCGGGTGCGTCCCTCACGGACCGCGTCGCCTGCGGCCTTCGCCAGGGGCGAGACGTTGACGAACCACTGCAGCGACAGTCTCGGCTCGACCACTGTCTTGCAGCGTGAGCAGTGACCGACCGAGTGGAGGTAGGGCCGCTTCTCCGCGACGATCCGGCCCTGCTCACGCAGGGCGGCCACGACCGCGGGCCTGGCCTCGAAGCGGTCGAGCCCCTCGAACGGACCGTGTGCGGTGATCACTCCGCGTTCGTCCATGACGATGAGGGAGGGCAGCGAGTGACGGCGCCCGATCTCGAAGTCGTTGGGGTCGTGCGCCGGAGTGACCTTGACCGCTCCGGTGCCGAAGGCGGGGTCGACGTGCTCGTCGGCCACGACCGGAATGCTGCGGCCGGTCAGCGGGAGCTCGACCTGCCTGCCGACCAGGTGCGCGTAGCGCTCGTCCTCGGGGTGCACGGCGACCGCGGTGTCGCCCAGCATGGTCTCGGCGCGGGTCGTGGCGACGATGATCTCGTCCTCGCCGGAGCCGTACCGGATCGAGACGAGTTCGCCCTCGTCCTCGCTGTGCTCGACCTCGATGTCGGACAACGCCGTCAGGCAGCGCGGGCACCAGTTGATGATGCGCTCGGCGCGGTAGATGAGCCCGTCGTCGAAGAGCTTCTTGAAGATGGTCTGGACCGCGCGGGAGAGACCGGGGTCCATGGTGAAGCGCTCGCGGGACCAGTCGACGCCGTCGCCGAGCTTCCGCATCTGCCCGAGAATCCGGCCCCCGGACTCTTCCTTCCACTGCCAGACGCGCTCGACGAAGGCCTCCCGGCCAAGGTCGTGGCGAGAGAGGCCCTCCTTGGCGATCTCACGCTCGACGACGTTCTGGGTGGCGATGCCCGCGTGGTCCATACCCGGCAGCCAGAGCGTCTCCTGCCCGCGCATGCGGGCGCGGCGGGTCAGCGCGTCCTGGATCGAGTGGTCGAGGGCGTGGCCGATGTGCAGGACACCGGTTACGTTCGGCGGGGGCAGGACGATGCTGTACGGCTCGCGCTCGCTGCTGGGGTCGGCGGTGAAGTACCCCTCGGACACCCAGCGCTCGTAGCTCCGGGTCTCCACGTCGGCGGGGGTGTACTGGGTAGGCAGCTCTGGCGTCGTCACGGTGTCCAATTCTAGAGACGTCCGGACGGTCGATGTCCCCGACTCGCGGCCGTCGTCAGGTGTCCGCACACCTTCCGCCCTGTCCAGACATGTCTCTCTTCGGATGGCGGCCGGACTCCAGCCACCGGAAAGACCCGGAAAGACCGTGGACACGGCGACGCCCCCGCGTAGAGGAACGCGGGGGCGTCGCCGCTTCGGATCATCCGGCGCTGAGGTCAGGCGGACTTCTCGCGCGGCGTGCGCTGCTGCTTGTTCAGCTGGTCACGAGGCACGAGGGTCGGGTTGACGTGCTCAAGCACCGACTCTCGGGTGATGACGACGCGGGCCACGTCCTGTCGGGAGGGCACCTCGTACATCACCGAAAGCAGGACCTCCTCCAGGATGGCGCGCAGGCCTCTGGCACCGGTGCCCCGCAGGATCGCCTGGTCGGCGATGGCCTCCAGGGCGTCGTCGCTGAACTCCAGCTCGACGTTGTCCAGCTCGAACAGGCGGCGGTACTGCTTGACCAGGGCGTTGCGCGGCTCGGTGAGGATCTGGATGAGCGCGTCGCGGTCAAGGTTGTGCACGCTGGTGATGACCGGGAGGCGGCCGACGAACTCGGGGATCATGCCGAACTTCAGCAGGTCCTCGGGCATGACGTCTCCGAAGATGTCGGAGGTGTCGATGTCGTCCTTGGAACGGATGATGGCGTTGAAGCCGATGCCCTTCCTGCCGACCCGGGACTCGATGATCTTCTCAAGACCCGCGAAGGCGCCACCGCAGATGAACAGCACGTTGGTGGTGTCGATCTGGATGAACTCCTGGTGGGGGTGCTTGCGCCCGCCCTGGGGCGGCACGCTCGCGGTGGTGCCCTCCAGGATCTTCAGCAGGGCCTGCTGCACGCCCTCGCCGGAGACGTCCCTGGTGATCGAGGGGTTCTCGCTCTTGCGAGCGATCTTGTCCACCTCGTCGATGTAGATGATGCCGGTCTCGGCCTTCTTGACGTCGTAGTCAGCGGCCTGGATCAGCTTGAGCAATATGTTCTCGACGTCCTCGCCCACATAGCCCGCCTCTGTCAGGGCGGTGGCGTCGGCGATGGCGAACGGCACGTTCAGCATCTTCGCCAACGTCTGGGCGAGCAGTGTCTTGCCGGAACCGGTCGGGCCCAACAGCAGAATGTTGGACTTGGACAGCTCGATGCCGTCGTCACGCCCGCGCTCGCCGGACTGCACCCGCTTGTAGTGGTTGTAGACCGCCACCGAGAGCGCCTTCTTCGCCTGGTCCTGACCGATGACGTAGGCGTCGAGGAACTCGTAGATCTCCCTCGGCTTGGGCAGACTGTCCCACTTGAGCTCGGAGGACTCGCTGAGCTCCTCTTCGATGATCTCGTTGCAGAGATCGATGCACTCATCGCAGATGTATACGCCGGGTCCGGCGATGAGCTTCTTGACTTGCTTCTGGCTCTTCCCGCAGAAAGAGCACTTCAGCAGGTCTCCCCCGTCGCCGATGCGTGCCACCCCAGATACTCCTTTGCGTGGGACCGCCCTGGCTTCGCGGTCCGTTTCTTCCGACCGGACCGATACCCGGTGCGAAAAGTCATCCCGCTCAGGTTTCGACGTTACCGTCTTCTGAGCCCTCAGTGAGCCCCCTAGCGGCGAGTCGCACCGGAAGGTGCCCAATTGGGCACCGTTCCGGTGCGATAGACCTCATTAGGAGGCTATGGCCTTGGCGAGCTTCTTGCGCGACGGGATGATGTCGTCGATCAGCCCGTACGCCTTGGCTTCCTCGGCATCGAGGATCTTGTCCCGCTCGATGTCCTTGCGGACCTCTTCGGCGCTCCTGCCCGAGTGCCTGGACAGGATCGACTCCATCTGCGTGCGCATCCGCAGGATCTCACGCGCCTGGATCTCGATGTCGCTTCCCTGGCCGCCACCCTCGGTTGAGGGCTGGTGGATCAGCATGCGGGCGTTGGGCAGGGCGAACCGCTTGCCGGGCGTGCCGCCGGCCAGCAGAATCGCCGCCGCCGAGGCGGCCTGACCGAGACAGACCGTCTGGATCTCCGGCCGGACGAACTGCATCGTGTCGTAGATCGCCATCATGGCGGTGAACGAGCCGCCCGGCGAGTTGATGTAGATGCTGATGTCGCGGTCGGGGTCGATCGACTCCAGCGTCAGCAACTGCGCCATGACGTCGTTGGCCGAGGTGTCGTCAACCTGCACGCCGAGGAAGATGATGCGGTCCTCGAAGAGCTTGTTGTACGGGCTCATCTCCTTGACGCCGTACGACGTGCGCTCGACGAAGGTAGGGATAACGTAACGGCCGTTGATGTCTCCCGGCCGGATCAACTCACTCACCTTTTGCCCCTTCAGGAGACGGCGCCCGTTGAGGGCACCTGCCGGGCGCTGCGCACGACATTGTCGATGAAGCCGTAGTCCTTGGCCTCCTCGGCCGTGAACCAGCGGTCACGGTCGGAGTCGGCCTCGATCTGGTCGAGCGGCTGACCGGTGTGGAAGGCGATGCGCTCGGCAAGGGTCTTCTTGACGTAGAGCATCTGCTCCGCCTGGATGGCGATGTCGGCGGCGGTGCCACCGATGCCCCCGGACGGCTGGTGCATCATGATGCGTGCGTGCGGGAGCGCGTAACGCTTGCCCTTCTCACCGGCGCAGAGCAGGAACTGCCCCATGGAGGCGGCCAGTCCCATCGCGACCGTGCACACATCATTGGGCACGTATTCCATCATGTCGTAAATCGCCATACCGGCGGTCACCGATCCGCCCGGCGAGTTGATGTAGAGCCAGATGTCCCTGTCGGGATCGTCCGCGGCGAGCAGCAGCAGCTCGGCGCAGATTCGGTTGGCGATCTCGTCGTTGACCTGGGTGCCCAGCACGATGATGCGCTCACGCAGCAGCCGCTGATAGAGCTGGTCTTCGAGCCTGAACGAGCCGTTCTGCTGGCTCATCGACTCGGGCCCGGAGCCGGTCGGCTGGTAGAAGGTCGGCGGGCTGGTCACAGCGTCACCTTCCGATGCGTCGTAATCGATTGGCTTTGCTTGTGACCTTAACGCGCGGCGCCTACCGGACATGCCCCCTCCACGTGCTGTTCGCTGACGGCGCATGCTCCCCGCACCGTCCCACACCTCTTCGCCTGGTCCGAGCCCCTACGGCCCCGCCGCCGAATCCGCCGTGTAGGACGGCGTCCACGGCGCAGGAAGGCCCCTGGAGG
This sequence comes from Streptosporangium sp. NPDC020072, assembly GCF_040631445.1. Taxonomy (NCBI): domain Bacteria; kingdom Bacillati; phylum Actinomycetota; class Actinomycetes; order Streptosporangiales; family Streptosporangiaceae; genus Streptosporangium; species Streptosporangium sp. NPDC020072. Next base: position 6,387 of record NZ_JBEYAB010000001.1, read on the forward strand.
ACATTCGGGGCGGTCCCCCGGACAAGGACGGCGCGACACGCCGGGACACCTGTGCGGGCGCTCAGCCGTACCTGACTGCCCGATGGGGGTTTCCCGCGTGTGGGAAAGCGTGACGCCTCCCCGGTGCCCGGCACCGGGGAGGCGTCACGTAGGTCGTGGAACCGCCTTGTGGTCTACTCGGCGGCCTTGTCGGCGTCGCCCTCGGCGCCCTCAGCGGGCTCCTCGACCACTTCCTGGCCGTTGATCTCGCTGTAGATGGCCTTGAGGTCGACCGTCTCGCCGGCCTCGTCGACCACCTTGGCCGCGTCACCGACGACGCTCTTGGCCTTGTCGCGGACGATCTCGACCATGGCCAGCGTGAGCTGGTCGTTGTCGGCCAGGTGCTTGGCGAGGGCGTTGGGGGCGACGTTCATCTGCATGGCGCGGCGCACCACGAAGTCGGTCAGCTCCTGCTCGCTGACGCCGAGCTCCTCGTTCTTGACGATCTTGTCGAGCACGAAGCCGGTCTTGATCGCCTTGGCGGAGCTCGTGTCGAACTCGGCGAAACGCTCTTCCTCGGTGGTCTGGTAGAGGCGGAAGTAAGCCTCCTTGCTCAGGCCACTCTCGGCGATCTGGTGCTCAAGGTTGTGCTTGCGGCTGTCGACCTCGGCCTTGAGCGCGCTCTCCGGGATCGGAATGTCGAGCTTGTCGAGGAGCGCGTCGAGGGCGTTCTCGCGCGCCTGGACGACCTGCTCGATCAGCTTGGTGCGGCGCACCTGCTCGCGGACGCTCTCCTTGAGCTCGTCGAGGGTGTCGAACTCGCTGGCCAGCTGGGCGAACTCGTCGTCGAGCTCGGGGAGGACCTTCTCCTTGACGCTCTTGATGGTGATGGTCACCACGGCCTCCTCGCCGGCGTTCTGCCCGCCGACCAGGTTGGTGGTGAACTCCTTGACGTCACCGGCGGACATGCCGACCAGCGCGTCGTCGAGGCCCTGCAGCACGGAGCCCGCGCCGACCTCGTAGGAGACGTCGCCCGCCTGCTGCTCCTCGATGTTCACACCGTCGATCGCGGCGGCCAGGTCCATCACGACGTAGTCGCCGTTGGCCGCGGCGCGCTCGACGCCGGTCAGCGTGGCGAAGCGCTGGCGCAGGCCGTCCAGCTGGGCCTCGACGTCCTCGTCCGTCACCTGGGCGACCGGGACGGTGACCTCGATGCCCTCGTAGTCGGGAACGTCGAAGTTCGGGCGGACGTCCACCTCGGCGGTGAACTCGACCTGCTCGCCGTCATCGATCTTGGTGACCTCGATGCTCGGCTGACTGACCGGGAAGATGTCGCTCTCGTCGACGGCCTGGCCGTACAGCTTCGGCACCGCGTCGTTGAGGGTCTCCTCCAGAACCACCGCGCGGCCGAAGCGCTGCTCGATGATCCGGGCCGGGACCTTGCCGGGGCGGAAGCCGGGGACGCGCACCTGCTGCGCGACCTTCTTGTACGCCGCCTGCATGCTCTCGCCGAGCTCCTCGAACGGCACCTCGACAGTGAGCTTGACCCGGGTCGGGCTGAGCTCCTCGACAGCGGTCTTCACGGGGTGGTCTCCTTGATCAAGCTTCGAGTGATCGCGGGCGCGTCAAGTCGTACGGCTACCGCGGCAAGCTCGCGCGCCGCGCCCACATGAGCGGCACCGGACACAGCCGTTCAGACATGCGATATTAGGGCATGATCAACTGTGGCGGGTGTCCAACGCCGCTGGCCAGTCTAGGGCAGAGCCGCGCCTGGGAGCGACCGGCGCTCGTTCAGTTCTCCTTGATGATTCTCCGCAGGATGTCGGTCGTCTCCCCCGGAGTGGTGCTGACCGCGCACAGCCGTTCCATGACCTCGCTGTAGCGGTCGACCTCCTCACGCTTGTCCAGGTAGAGGGCGCTGGCGAGCTGTTCGACGTAGACCACGTCGGGAAGCTCGCTGTCCTGGAAACGCAGCACGCTGAAGGCGCCGCCCTCGGCGCTGTGACCGCCGAAGCTGAACGGCATGACCTGAATCGTGATATTGGGCTGGCGCATGAGGTCAAGCAGGTGCTCCAGCTGTGCGCGGGACACCTCGGCGCCACCGATGGGGCGACGCAGCGCGGCCTCGTCGATGACGGCCCAGAAGAACGGGCCGTCCGGGCGTTCGAGCACCCGCTGGCGCTGCATCCGCAGGTCGACGCGGCGCGCGATCTCCTCGGGGGAGATGCCCGCGCTGCCCGCGGTGATGACCGCCCGGGCGTACTCCTTGGTCTGGAGCAGGCCCGGCACGAACTGCACCTCGTAGGTGCGGATGCGGGAGGCCGCCTCCTCAAGGCCGACGTAGGTCTGGAACCACGAGGGGAGCAGGTCGTTGAAGCGGTGCCACCAGCCGGGCTCGTTGGCCTTGAGCAGCAGCTCCATGACGGCCGCCCTGGCTTCCTCCTCCTTGACACCGTAGAAGGTGAGCAGGTCGGCGACGTCACGTTCCCGCAGGCCGACCCTGCCGAGCTCCATCCTGCTGATCTTGGACTCCGACCCCCTGATGAGGTGCCCGGCCTCCTCACGCGACAGGCCCTTGGCCTCGCGCAGCCGGCGCAACTGGGAGCCCAGGAGAATCCGCAGAGCCGTGGGACCCGAGCCCGGTTGAACCTGCGTCACTTCGCCTCCCTATTCAGTTGGGCCAGCGCACACAGTGTCACCACTTCCAGGCGCAATGACAAGGTCCCAACTCCGTGTCCGGTCCGACAACCTCTTCTACTGTTCGCCCATGCGCCTGCACGATGCAACTGCACGTGCATTTGGGTCTTGCAGCGGGCGTTCCGGTGACCCATGATGGCCTAGTGCATATTGGGCTTATGGTGCACAAGCTCTGAAAACTCACAACCAGCGCGGAGACTCACGATGAGAGCGGGAGATACCGGCAGGATGGTGGAGGAGCCAAAATCGGCTGCCGGCTACCTGCAGGCGACTCGCGAGGTGAGCTTCGACGACCTGCTCGCGGCCAGGCACTCCGACGCCACGGCGTGCCCGCTTCCCCACCAGGCGGACTCGGTGAAGACCGCCCGCGAGGTGACGAGGTCGAAGCTGCGGGAGTGGGGCCTGTCGGAGCTGAGCGACGACGCGGCCCTGGTGGTCTCCGAGCTCGTGACGAACGCGGTGCGCTACGCGCTACGTCCACCGAGCACGATGGAGGCCAACCCGATCACCCTCGTGCTGCTGCACCTGTCTCCCCACGTGCTGCTGGCCGTCGCCGACCCCAGTGACGAGGTCCCCACCCCCAAGGAGCCGGACTTCATCTCGGAGAACGGCCGCGGCCTCTACATCGTGGAGACCTACAGCAAGTGCTGGGGCTGGGACCACCTCAACCGCGGCGGCAAGGCCGTCTGGGCGCTCTTCAGCGGGACGCACTGACCCACCCGACAGAGTCGGATGAGCCAGGCGAACCAGATGAAAAGGCCGACCCAGATCGAATCCGATCGGATCGGCCCCCACCAGCGTCGGGGTGACAGGATTTGAACCTGCGGCCCCCTGCTCCCAAAGCAGGTGCGCTACCAAACTGCGCCACACCCCGTACGTCGGTGCGCGCTCGCTCCGGATCTCCGGTACGATTACGCCCTGACGACCGGATGAAGTCTAGACCAGACTGACACCGGCTCGCGCGGACGTAGCTCAATGGTAGAGCCCCAGTCTTCCAAACTGGCTACGCGGGTTCGATTCCCGTCGTCCGCTCAGATGGCGAAGGGCCAGGTCACCTCCATGGTGTCCTGGCCCTTCCGCTATCGGGAACCGTCCGATCCTCTGTGGCCGTTCTCACGCTTCCGATCTTTCGTCCGGCCGTGTCGCGAAGGATGACCATCCGTCCGGCGGGGAACGGTCCGCACTACGGGGGACGGCCTCGTACGGCACGGACGTCGCGCGAGGCCCGGGACCGGCCGCACCGGATTGGGGACTCGACGGCCATCGGGTTTACGCTGCGGAGAAATATCGGGAAATCTGCGCCAAATGCGGATACGGGATATAGATCGTTCTTTACGATTCTCCATGAGCGGCAGTCAAGTCACCGGAGGGAACGTGGCGGGGTTCGAGGGCGTCATGATCGGCCGCGCGGGCGGTCACCCCGGCGGACCGGGTCCGGTGACCCCTCGCTGCGGCGCCCGCGGGGCCGCCGGAGTCCCGGCGCACAGCGGGAGGCGGGGCACGGAGCTGCGGTGGAACGGGTGAACCGCCGTTTCGTCGCCAAGGATCCGGCGTCGTCGACCCCCAGGATGAGCAGCCCGGCGACCATGCACGAGCAGCTCTCCCTGCTCAACGCGGCCAGCAAGCGGATCGGCAGCACGCTGGACATGTTCGAGACCGGCAGGGAGCTGATGAACGTCGCCGTGCCGCGCTTCGCGGACGCGGCGGGCATCCTGGTCCAGGACAGACTGCTGACCGAGGGAGAGTTCGCCCAGCGCAGCATCGACGGCTCGGCGCTCGTACGGCGGATCGCCGTCGGGGTCTCCAGCACGACCCCGGACGAGTACGCCGAGGCCTTCCCGGTGGACGAGGTCACCAGCTACGCGGCGTGGACGCCGTACGCCAGGTGCATGGCCACCGGAAACCCGATCCTCTACCCCCGCCTCGGGCGCAGGACCTCGGAGGAGATCGGGCGCTCCTCCAAGCGTGACTCGGTCGCCCGGGTCCTGGAGGAAAGCTCCTTCCTGGCGGTGCCGCTGAAGGCGCGGGGCCGGGTGCTCGGCTTCGTCATCTTCACCCGCAGGCCGGACAGCGAGCCCTTCGACGAGCAGGACGTCAACCTCGCCGAGGAACTGGCCGCCAGGACCGCGGTCTGCCTCGACAACGCCCGGCTCTACAACCGCGAACGCCGTACCGCGCTGACCCTGCAGAGCAGTCTGCTGCCCGCCGACCTCTACCAGCCGCTCGGTCTGACGATCGCCTCCCGCTACCTGCCCGCCAGCGACCTGGTCGGGGTCGGCGGTGACTGGTACGACGTGATCCCGCTGCCCGGCTGCCGGGTCGCCCTCGTCGTCGGCGACGTGATGGGGCACGGCATCAGGGCCGCCGCGACGATGGGCCAGCTGCGCACCGCCGCCCGTACGCTGGCCAGTCTCGACCTGTGCCCCTCCGAAGTGCTCTTCCGGCTCAACCGGATGAGCCAGGACCTGGACACCACCCAGATCGCGACCTGCCTCTACGCCACCTACGACCAGGTCACCCGGGCCTGCGCGATCTCCTGCGCCGGCCACGTCCCACCCGTCCTCGTACGGCCGGGCGGCGAGACCGAGCTGCTCGAACTGCCCGCCGGTCTGCCCCTGGGCATCGGCAACGAGCCCTTCGAACGGCGTGAGCTGGTGCTGCCGCACGACTCGATCCTCGCCTTCTACACCGACGGCCTGGTCGAGAGCCGTGACCGGGACATCGACGAGGGCATCGGCATGCTGCGCGACCTGCTCACCGGCGGGCGTCACGACCTTGAGGAGCTCTGCGACCTCACGATCGGCGCGCAGCGTCCCGGGCACGAGCGCGACGACATCGCGCTCCTGCTCGCCAGGGTGCGCGAGCTGGACGAGGACGACGTCGTCGACCTCCTGTTGCCCCCCGACCCCCGCTCCGCGGGGCAGGCCCGTGCCTTCGTGCGCGCCACCCTCGCCGAGTGGCGGCTTGAGGCGATCGTCGACAACGTCGAGCTCATGGTCAGCGAGCTGGTCGCCAACGCCGTCGAGCACGGTTCGGGAAGCGTCGGACTGCGCATGCTGCGCGGCCCGACGCTGGTGTGCGAGGTGAGCGACCGCTCCACCGTGCTGCCGTCGATGCGGGACGCGGGCAGTGACGACGACACCGGCCGCGGCCTCCACCTCGTCAACTGGCTCGCCCACCGCTGGGGCTCCCGGACGACCGCCAAGGGGAAGGTCGTCTGGGTCGAGCAGCGCCTGCCGTAGGTCAGGACAGGGCTTTTCTCCTGAGGGAGGGCATGCGCCCGGCCAGCCTGAGCGCGCCCCTGAAGGCCACCCTGGCCAGGCGGCTGTCGTCGACGAACTGCCTGGCGGCCCTGAGCGACCTGCGCACGGCGGCGAAGCCGTACTCGCGCATCTCGGTCTCGTAGCCGGCGATGGCCGTGACGGGGTCCGTTCCGTCGCGCAGGGCGCGGGTGAGCAGGCAGGCGTCACGCAGGGCGGCGTTCGCCCCGATCCCCCGCATCGGGGTCATGCTGTGCACCGCGTCGCCGAGCAGGGTGATGTTCGTCGCGGGCCAGGGATCGACGGGGACCGCGGTGCGGATCGGCAGCAGGGAGACGCTCTCGGGGGCCGAGGCGGTGACCAGCCTTCGCAGGTCGGGGTGCCAGGTGGCGACCAGCCCGGCGACGGCGTCCCTGAGTTCCTGACCGTTCATGCCGGACAGTCCGGTGGGGAGGCGTCCCGCCGAGGCGCCGAAGACCCACATGACGTAGTCGCCCGCTCCGTCGCCTCCGGCGTCCCGCTGTCCGAACTCCTGCGGCGCGGTGAACATGCCGCACCCCCTCGGCGGGATGATCATGTTGGGGCCCCGCCACAGCCGGGGGGCGACCTGGGCGCGTGTCTCGCCGGTGAGCGGGAACCTGCCCGCGACCGTGAGGATGCCGGTGTCGATCCGCCGGGCGTGCGGGAGGTACTGCTTTCTGACCCGGGAGTTGCCTCCGTCCGCGGCGACCACGACGTCCGCGTTCTCGGTGGTCCCGTCGGCGAAGTGCAGAGTCACGCTCCCGTCCGGTTCACGGGTGTAGCGCTCGTAGGTCCTGTCGAACCGTACGACGTCGGACAGGCCGGTCAGCAGCAGCTCCCTGAGCGTGACCCGGCTGATGGAGTGGTGGTTGTCCAGCGGGTCCGGCCCGCGCGGGGTCTCCATCACCATCAGGGGGTTCATCCTCTCGGTGAGGAAGCCGAAGTCCCGCCCGCTCCCGGAGGCCGACGCCAGGAACGTCTCCCATAACTCCGGAGGCAGACACTCGTTGAGCGCGCGGGCCCCCGTCGGGTCGATGTGGATGCGGTAACCCTGGAGCCGGTCGCCGGGAGTGCGGTCACGCTCGTAGACCGTCACCTCCACGCCCGCCCGGCGCAGCCCCTGCGCCAGGCACAGCCCCCCGAGGCCGCCACCGATGATCGCCACTCGCGAGTTCGTCATACCTCACTATCGGCCATCGTGAGGCTCGTCGAGCGAGTCCGTCACACCCCGGTGTCATGCCCGACAAGCGCGATGACTACTGGCCTCCCAGGAGTTACGGTCGAAATGAGGAGCTGGGAGGGCATGATGATCACCGACGTACGCGAGGCCTACCGCCGCGCGCTGGACGACTTCGGCGCTCTCGTTCACAGGATCACCCCGGAGCAGTGGCACAACCGGACACCCTGTGTCGACTGGGACGTGCGGGATCTGGTCGAACATGTGGTGGGCGAGAACCTGTGGGCTCCGGAACTGCTCGGCGGGCGGACCGCCGCCGAGGTCGGGGACGACTTCGACGGCGACCTGCTCGGCGACGACCCGTTGAAGGCGTTCGACACCTCCGCCACCGCCGCCGTGCAGGCCGCCTACGGGGAGGGGGCGCTGACCCGCCTGGCCAGACTCTCCTTCGGGGACGTGCCCGGCGGGGAGTACGTCACCGAGTTGTTCGCCGACGTCCTGATCCACACCTGGGACCTGGCCAGGGCGATCGGCGCCGACGAACAGCTCGATCCCGAGTTGGTCGAGGCCTGCGCGGCGTGGGTCGCGGGCGCCGAGGCCGGTTACCGGCAGGCGGGGGTCATCGGGGAGCAGCAGCCGATCGCCTCCGGCACCGACGCCCAGACCCGGCTGCTCGCCTCCTGGGGACGACGCGGCTAACGCGACGTCGGGCGTCTTCCGTGGTTGGCCTTGTTCCGTTTGCGGGCCCGGTTCTTACGCGCTCGTTTGCCCACGCGGCCTCCTTCCGTGAACCCCGCCGGGTGCGGGATCCGCCTCTTACGTTCCTCCCGGGGCACCCGCCGTACAAGAGGGCGGATCTAGGCTGCCTCGCATGAGCGAGAAGCTGATGGAGCGCTGGCGCCTCCTGGCCGGAACCGAGGCCGACCGGCTCGGCGCGGACCTGCTGTCCCGGTACGGCGAGCCACACCGCAAATACCACACGACCGCACATCTGACGGCCGTACTCGACCACGTCGACGCGCTCGCCGGCAGTGCCACCGACCCGGACCTGGTACGGCTCGCGGCCTGGTTCCACGACGCCGTCTACGACCCCCGGCGCAGCGACAACGAGGAGCGCAGCGCCAGGCTCGCCGAGCGGGCGCTGCCCGAGCTCGGGATGTCACCGGAGGCTGTCGGGACGGTCGCGCGGCTGGTCAGGCTCACGATCACACACGCCCCCGAGCCAGGGGACGCCGACGGGGCCGTGCTGTGCGACGCCGACCTGGCGATCCTCGCCTCCTCTCCCCAGGAGTACGCCGTCTACGCGGCTGCGGTGCGGGAGGAGTACTTCTTCGTCCCCGACGAGCTCTTCAGGCAGGGCAGGGCCGCGGTGCTGCGCTCGCTGCTCGACCTTCCCGTGATCTTCCACGTCGCGGACCTTGAGACGCGGGCGCGGGCCAACATCCATGCCGAACTTGAGCGACTGTGAGCACTTAACCCCCATAATCCAACATTCACTCCTGTGAGTCTGTGGTAATTTGCTGGAGTCTGGTGGATTAAGGAGGGGATCGATGCTCGCCCAGCAGCGGCAGCAGGTGATTCTCGAACGGGTGCGCGGCACTGGCGGGGTCAGGGTCGCCGACCTGGTCCGCGAGTTCGGTGTCTCCGACATGACGATCCGCAGGGATCTTGAGGCGCTGGCGGAGCGCGGTCTCGTGGAGAAGGTCCACGGTGGGGCGACGGCCACGGGACCCGGCTCGACCGAGGAGCCCGGGTTCACCGCCAAGTCCGCGCGTCAGCAGTCGGAGAAGGAGGCGATCGCCAGGCACGCCGCCGGGCTCGTCAGGCCGGGCACGGCGATAGCGCTCTCCGCGGGCACCACCACCTGGACGCTCGCCCACTTCGTGACCGACGTGCCAGAGCTGACGGTGATCACCAACTCGATCCGGATCGCCGAGGTCTTCCACCGCGCGCCGCGCGCCGACCGCACCGTGGTGCTGACCGGCGGGGTGCGCACCCCCTCGGACGCGCTGGTCGGCCCGGTGGCCGTCGCGGCCGTCAGAGGGCTGCACGTGGACACCCTGTTCCTCGGCGTGCACGGGATGAGCGCCCGCGCCGGGTTCACCACCCCCAACCTGCTCGAAGCGGAGACGGACCGGGCGCTCGTGGCCTCGGCGCACCGCCTGGTCGTGCCCGCCGACCACACCAAGTGGGGGACGGTCGGGATCAGCACGATCGCCGAGCTGTCCGAGGCCCACGTCCTGATCACGGACTCCGGGCTCGGGCGGGAGGCCCGCGAGGAACTCGCCGCCAGGGTCGGTGAGCTGGTCGTCGCCGGTGACGGGACCCGCGACCGATGAGGCGCACCGCGACCCACCTGGCCGACGGCCGCGAGCTGTTCTACTTCGACCTGCGGGACGACGCGGCGCGCGGCGCGGTCGACACGCGCGACCTGCCGCCCAGGCCCGCCGCCTCCGAGCTGCGTTACGACCCGCTCACCGAGGAGTGGGTCGCGGTCGCCGGGCACCGGCAGGGCCGTACGTTCCTGCCGCCCGCCGACGAGTGCCCGCTGTGCCCGTCGGCGCCCGGCCGTCCGACCGAGATCCCCTCCCCCACCTACGACGTGGCCGTCTTCGAGAACCGCTTCCCGTCCTTCTCCACCAACCTGGGCGCCTACCCGCAGGTCGGCGGCCTGAGTGAGGTACGGCCCGGCGTCGGCAGGTGCGAGGTCGTCTGCTTCACCTCCGAGCACGACTCCTCCTTCTCCATGCTTTCTCCCGAGCGGGTCGAGCTGGTGATGGAGGCGTGGATCGACCGCACCGTCGCGCTCTCCGCGATGCCCGGGGTCGAGCAGGTGTTCTGCTTCGAGAACCGCGGCCCGGAGATCGGCATCACCCTGCCCCATCCGCACGGCCAGATCTACGCCTATCCCTACGTGACCCCGCGTACCCGGACCCTGCTCGGCGCGGCGCGGCGGCACAGGGAGCGCACCGGTGGCGACCTCTTCGCCGACGTGCTCGCGGCCGAACGGGAGGCCGCCGAGCGTGTGGTCGCGGCCAACGAGCACTGGACGGCGTTCGTGCCCGCCGCGGCCCGCTGGCCGGTCGAGGTCCATCTCTACCCGCACCGCGGGGTTCCCGGCCTCGACGGACTCGACCCCGCCGAGCGCGCGGCGTTCGGACCGCTCTACACCGAGGTGCTGCGCCGCCTGGACGGGCTGTTCGGGGTGCCCATGCCGTACGTCTCGGCCTGGCACCAGGCACCGGTGCGGGTGGACAGGGACCTGGCGTACACGCATCTTGAGCTGTTCAGCATCCGCCGGGCGCCGGACAAGCTCAAGTATCTCGCCGGGTCCGAGTCGGCCATGGGGGCCTTCGTGAACGACGTTCCGCCTGAGGAGACAGCTCGGCGCCTGCGCGCCGTTGTCACGGAATGATCACCGATCGGTCTCGACTCGGGGTCGCGCGGTCACCTTTTTACCATTACTATCCTCACGCATCGGACAAACAGCACGATATGCCTAATCTCAGGTGCCTCACCTGAGAACCGGGGACCCATGCATCTGGGGTGAACCACTTCGGTGGAAGGGCTTCCTCCAGCCCGAACCCGTCAGCTAACCCGGTCGGCGTGAGGAGAGGAGAGCTGTGACGGCTCTGTCCCCCGCTTTCCATCGACGTACGGCCGCCGCCTGCCTGGCCTCGGCCCTCACCTTCGCCTTCGCCCTCGGCGGCACGGGAACGGCGGGCGCCGCGCCGAAGCCCGACGAATCCCGGCTCCGCGCCGAACTGACCCAGCTCAACAAGAAAGTCGACCGGCTCATCGAGGCGTACGCCGCCAAACGGGAGTCGCTGAAGAAGGCGCAGGAGGCGGAGAAGGTCGCGCAGGCCGACCTGCGCCAGGCGGAAGCGGCCTACGCCGAGGCGGGCAGGGAGGTCGCCTCCATCGTCCAGATCCGTTACCAGAACGGCCCCCTCGACCTTCCCTCGATCCTGTCGGCCCCCGAGGTGGGCGGCGCGGCCGTCATGGAACAGCTGACCGCCCAGCAGATCGCCCAGCTGCAGGGCTTCGCCCGGAGCCGGGACCTCATGAAACAGGCCGCGGACAGGACGGCCCAGCTCTCCAGGCAGATCGAGCAGGAGGCCAAGACGGTGCAGGTTCAGCGTGAGGACGCGGAGAAGGTCATCCGCGTGATCGAGGACAAGCTCGAACAGCTCGTTCCCACAGGCTCGGGGCGCCGCTCCGACGGCAGCTGGGCGCCCCAGCTGCCCACCGGGTCCGACAACATCACCGACCGCACGCGGATCATGCGCGAGGCCGTCGGACAGGCCTTCCAGCTGCCCCACGAGGTGGGCTGCTACCGATCGGCGAACGACGGGGGCGAGCACCCCCTCGGCCGGGCCTGCGACTTCATGATGAGCACCGGCGGGTCCATGCCCACCGCGGCCAACGTCAAGCTCGGCGACGAGCTCGCCGCCTGGGCCCTGAAGAACAGGGACAGGCTCGGCGTCAAGTACGTCATCTGGCGTCAGCGCATCAACACCGGTTCCGGCTGGCGTGCCATGTCCAACCGGGGCGGTGTGACCGCCAACCACTACGACCACGTGCACATCTCGATGTACTAGAGAAGATCGGACCCCGCGGCGGCGCGCTCGATCGAGCCGGCCACCCTGGACCTGGTCGAGTGGATCCGAGCCACCGGCTGGACCGCGCTCACAAACGTGGCTGGTTCCTGGGCCTCCGGCCGCGATCGTGCCCACGGTCTCGGCGCTCTGGGCGCGGCAACGCATCCGCCAACGGTTGAAGTGGTCACGAAGCTCCCGGGGCGTGCCCGAGGCCGACACCGGCACACTGGTCGTCGAGAGGCCGCCGGTCGACGGCGAGGTAAAGATCCACGTCCAGGAGGCCCCGGGGCGGCCTCAGGTTCTGCCCGCACTCGTCTTCCCAGCACAGCCGGGCGCCCAGGTCGAGCGCCGCCCTCTATCGCCGGCCACTCCTCGACGACCCACGAGGTGATCACCCCCTCGCCACGCTCAACAGCCCGCTGCGCAGGGATCTGCGGACTCCAGCCCAGGCGGTGCAGAAGACACGACACCCCACGCAAGGTGTGGCGGACGTGAAACAACACCGCGATCAGGTCGGCGATTCGGACCGGCGTCCAGCGCTGGTCCTCCACATATCCGTGCGCGGCCGGACCACGCTCCAACCCGGCCCGCAGCCGCTGCAGGCGCCGCTCGTCCAGCCGGCACCTCTCCCCGCCCGGCCCCTTGGAGGCCAACGCCTCCATGCCACCTCCCTGCCAGGTGTGATTTCACCGACCAGCATTCACACAGTCAGAAAAAGACTCTCCGCCACTACCGATCGCGCTGCTCATCCGGGCTTCGATGAAGGAGCCGGCCTCGTGCTTCCCGTACGCCGGCCGGGTCGCGAGACGGCGGTGGGCGCAAAACCGTTTGCCCTCGCGTGGCGGGCTCAGGGAACGTGGTGTTCATGGCGCCGTGTCCATGACGCTCTGACGGACAGCGCCCCGCCACTCCGAGACGCCACGGCGTCAACGCGCCCCGCGGCGCTGTCAGCCTGCCCCTTTTAAGGGAAGAGAGCCTTTTGTCGCAACAACGCCCCCCTCTGCCGTCCACGGCCGCAGGCCCGGCCACCGTCGCCGTGTTCGCCTCCCCTGAGAGCTGGATCGAGTCCGACGCCCTCACGCAGTGCCACCAGGTGGCCGCCCTCGACGGCATGACGCACGTCGCCGCCATGCCGGACCTGCACCCCGGCAAGGGCGCCCCCATCGGCGCCGCCATGGCGTCGACCGTGCTGTACCCGTTCCTGGTGGGCTCCGACATCGGCTGCGGCATCGCCGTGTTCCCCATGAAGCTCAAGCGCGCCGTGCCCGAGAAGCTCGCCGCCCGCTTCCCCGACCTCGATCGCGCACTGGACCCCGAGCAGGACGCCGACGATCCGGCCTGGGCCGTCGTGGAGGGCGACATCCCCGCCGGTCACGTCGAGGGCCTCGGGACGGTCGGCCGGGGCAACCATTTCGTCGAGCTGGCCCGGATCGGGACCGTCTTCGACCCGGGCCACGCGAGCCGTCTCGGGCTCGCCGCGGGCGACCTCGTCCTCGTCGTCCACAGCGGTTCCCGGGGGCTGGGCGAACGGATCCTGCGGGAGCACACCGCGGTCCACGGCGCGGGCCCCGCCCCTGATCCCGGCGCCTACCTGGCGATGCACGACGACGCCGTACGCTGGGGATCGCTCAACCGGCGGTTGCTGGCGGCCCGGGTCGCCCACGCTCTGGGGGCCGAGCCCGCCGAGCCGTTCCTCGACCAGTGCCACAACCTGGTCGAGGTCCGCGACGGGGTCTACCTGCACCGCAAGGGGGCGGCACCGGGTGACGGCCGTGACGTGCTCATCGCCGGGACGCGAGGCACCCCCTCCTATCTCGTGGCCGCCCACGCCGGGCCGGACGCCAACCATTCCGTCGCGCACGGCGCGGGACGCAAGATGTCGCGTGCGGACGCCCTGCGCCGGGGCCGGGCCAAGCACACGGTCGAGGAGCTGCGCCGCACGCCGGTGGGCTCGCTGGTGGTGTGCGGAGACCGTCAGCTCCTCTTCGAGGAGGCGCCGACGGCTTACAAGCGCATCGAGCAGGTGATCGCCGACCTCGTCGGCCACGGCCTGGCCACGCCCGTGGCCACCACGGTCCCCCTGGTCACCTACAAGACACCCGACCTCGGGTCCGCGCCCCAGCGGGACCAGCGCCGCAGGCGAGGCCGGCGGTGAGGCCGAGGTGAGCGTCCACCTGCTCCTGTCGGCCGGACGTGGCCCGCAGGAATGCGCCTGGGCCCTGGCCCGCCTGCTGCGCCGCCTGGAAGTCGACGCCGCCCGGCAGAACCTGGAGACCCGCCGGGTCCAGGTCGTTCCCGGCGACCGGCCCGACACCTACCGATCGGTCCTGATCCAGATGTCGGGAGCCGGTGCCGAGGCGTTCGCCGCCTCATGGACCGGAACCCTGTGCTGGCAGGCCGCCAGCCCGTACCGCACCGGCACGGGCCGGAAGAACTGGTACGTCATCGCCCAGCCGTGCCAGGTCGACGCCCCGCGCACGACGTTCACCGAGGCGGACGTCGACGTCGTCGCCTGCCGTACCGGCGGCCCCGGCGGCCAGCATCGGAACAAGGCAAGCACGGCGGTACGGGCGACCCACCGGCCCTCGGGGATCGTCGTCGTGGTCGACACCGAACGGCAGTTCAGCCTCAACCGCCGCATCGCCATGCGGCTGTTGCGGCAGCGCATCGAGGACGGAGACGAGACGGCGGAGCGTGCCGTCACCACCGCCCGCTGGCACGTCCACGACGAGCTCGTACGCGGCGACCCCGTCCGTGTCGAACGTCCGGAGACGCCGGAGCGGAAACCGGCCCGCCGACGGCCGTGACGGCCTGCCCGAGGTCAGCCCACGGCCGTCTCCGCGATGGCCTCCGCGATGAGCCGGTCGAGATGTGTCAGGTCCGGCGGGTGGGCCACGCTCTCCTCGGCGAAACGGGTGAGCAGCCTGGCGAAGACCTCCCGGTCTCCCTCGTCCCAGTCGGCGATCAGGCTGTCCACGTAGGCTCGCCTGGAGGCGACGACCACCTCAAGCACCCGTCGGCCTCGCGGGCTCAGCCGCAGCCTGGCCCGTCTGGCGTCCACCTCGGACTCCTCACGCTCGACGAACCCGGCACCGACCGCGTCGTTGACCAGCCTGCTCGCGGTGGAGGGGTCGACGTCGAGCTGTTCGGCGACGGCCCCTACCGTCACCTCGGGAACGCTCAGGTTCAGTTTGTGCACCGCGTGCACGACCATCACGTTCGACATCTGCACCGCCCGGTGCTGATCGGCGGCCCGGCGCGGACGCAGCGGCCGCGCCCAGATCCTGCGCAGCCTGAACAGCGCCACGTCGATCGCCGCTCCCGGCGTTACGTCCCTCACGACGCAACCTTACCGGTGCGCACGACCGGTTCCCGGAAGGATTCAGCCGGCCAGACGGACCGGGTTGACCAGGTCGGCGTACATCAGCAGACCGGCCATGATGACCATCACGAAGGCGATCGCGTAGGTCAGCGGAAGCGCCTTGGCGATGTCCACGTGCCCGGGTGTGGGACGGCGGGTCACCCGCGCGAAGGCCCGCTTGAGGCCCTCCCACAGACCGCCCGCGATGTGCCCGCCGTCGAGCGGGAGCAGCGGGATGAGGTTGAACAGGCCGATCGCCAGGTTGAAGCCCGCCAGCAGGTTGATGAAGGTGGCGACCTTGTTCTCCAGCGGGGCGGAGGAGGCGGCGATCTCACCGCCGATACGGCCCGCCCCGATGATGCCGATCGGGCCGTTCTTGTCGCGCTCCTCACCGGAGAAGGCGGCGTTCCACACACCGACCATCTTCTCGGGGAAGCGCATCAGCGAGCCCGCGGTCGCCGCGGTGAGGTTCCACATCTGGGTGGTCACCGAGCCGATGCCCTGCCGTTCGATGACCGTCGTGGGGCTGACACCGAGGTAGCCGACCCCCTTCTCGATCTTCCCCGGCACGTCCAGCGACTCGCGGTCCTGGGCGATGAGGGTGGCGTTCAGCGTGACCGCCTGCCCGCCCCGCGTGATGCCGATCGCGACCGGTCCTGCGCCGTGCCCCCGGATGGCCCGGGTCGCCTCCTCCCAGGTCGGGGTCGACTTGCCCGCCACGGAGACGATGACGTCGCCGGGCCGCAACCCGGCCGCCGCGGCGGGACTCGCCGGGTCGGCGGAGGTGCACTTGGGGTTCTTGGTGTACTCGGCGGTGGTCTTGACGCACTCGGGGACCGCGTCGACCCGGTTCGTCAGGACGCCGACGCCGAAGCCCATCAGCACGACCGCGAACAGCACGAAGGCCAGCACGAAGTTCATCGCGGGACCACCCGCCATGACGATGACCTTCTGCCACCACGGCTTGCGGTAGAAGACCCGGTTCTCGTCGCCCGGCTTGACCTCTTCGAGAGCCACGTCACGGGCGTTCTCGATCAGGGCGCGCCACGGGCCGGTCGAGACCGCGCGCAGCTTGTTCGGATCGTCGGCGGGCCTCGGCGGAAGCATGCCGATCATCCGGATGTAGCCGCCGAGAGGGATCCACTTGACGCCGTACTCGGTCTCGCCCCTGCGCCGTGACCACATCGTCGGGCCGAAGCCGACCATGTACTGGGTGACCTTGACCCCGAACAGCTTGGCCGGGACCAGGTGGCCCACCTCGTGCAGCGCGATCGACGCCATCAGTCCGAAGAAGAAGACAGCGATCCCGAAGAGCCAGCTCACAGGTTCCTACCCCCCGGTCGCGGAGCCGCGGACAACGCCCCCTAAGAGATTAGCCGAATTATCGCGGTTCCAGGCGTCACGGGCGAACGTCCCCACGTTCCGCCCCTTGCGCGGGCCTTGCCGAGCGGAGAGACTTCGTTGACAGTGAGCGACCGCTCGGTGACCCAGCGAGAGAGCTGTCGAGGGGGCGAACGTGATCGGGATCCTGGTTGCCGAGCACCGGCCGGTGGTCCTCCGGGGCCTGGTGGCCTTGCTGGAGGGCGAGGCGGGCATGAGGGTCGTCGCGGCGGTCGGCACGGGAGACGCCGTTCTGCCCGCGGTCCTCGAACACCGCCCCGAGACCGCCGTCGTCGATCTCGACCTGCCCGGCGCCGACGCCTTCGCCGTCACGCTCGATCTGCACGCGCGGGCCCCTGACTGCGGGGTTCTGCTGGTCTCACACCGCCCCAGGCCCGGTCAGGTCCGCCGGGCCTTCGCCGCGCACGCGCTCGGGCTCATGAGCCTGGGCGTCAGCCCGGAGCAGCTCGCCTCGGGGGTTCGCAGGGTCGCGGCCGGGCAGCGGGTCGTCGATCCCGAACTGGCCGTCGCCGCCCTGGAGATCGCGGAGAACCCGCTGACCCGCAGGGAGATGGACGTGCTCAGGCTGGCCGCTCTCGGAGCGCGGTCCAACGAGATCGCCGACCAGCTCTTCCTCTCCGTTGGAACGGTCCGTAACCATCTGTCACGGATCATGTGCAAGACCCGGGCCCGCAGCAGGCTCGACGCCGTACGCATCGCCAGCGACTCAGGGTGGCTGTGAGCCCTCGCTCAGGGACGCCAGATGAGGATCAGCGCGCAGTCGTCGTTGTGCCCTGCCGACATGGAGGAGACCAGGCTGCGGGCCCCGCTGCGGAAGCCTGAGGGAAGCAGCCGTTCCGCCTCCCCGAGCAGGCGGTCCAGCCCCGCGTCGATGTCGCGTCCTGGCTGCTCGATCAGCCCGTCGGTGTAGAGCATGAGGGCGTCACCCTTGCGGAGCATCCCCCGGTCGGGCTCGCAGTGCAGGTCGGGGACGATGCCGAGGACCACGCCCTTGGCCGGGGAGACCCGCCAGGCGCCCGCCCCCGAGTCGAACTTGACCACCGGAGGGTGACCCGCCGAGGTGATGACGTACTCGCCGGTGGCGAGGTTGAGCCGTACGTGCACGGCCGTGACGAAACCCTCGGCCTCGCGTTGACGGTGCAGGTAGGTGTTGCACGAGCCCAGGAAGTCGGAGACGGAGCCGAGCAGACCGCCGAAGGTCCCGGAGAGCATCAGCGCCCTGGTCCCGGCGTCGACCCCCTTGCCCGAGACGTCCACCAGGGCGAGTTCGACCGTGTCGCCCTCGCGCATGGAGACCAGGAAGTCACCTCCGAAGGAGGAGCCACCCGCCTGGGTGAGCACGACCCGTGAGTCCCATCCCTTGGGCAGCCTGGGCAGCTCACTCTGGCGTTTGAGCCGGTCGCGTAGTTCGAGCAGCATCGCGTCACCGCGCAGCCCCTGCACGCCGAGCTTGCCCCTGGTGCGGGCCATCAGCGTGGCCAGCACACCGGTGAAGCCGAAGGTGGCCATCAGACCGGGGCCGATGTGTCTGAAGCCGAGGGCGATCCCCACGTAGAGCAGGCAGGCGGCGACCGCGCACAGCAGCTTGACCAGGCTGCGGAGCCTGAGCTGCAGGCCGCCGACGAGGGTGATCGGGATCATGAGCGCGGGTGAGAACCACTCCGCGGAGACCCTGGCCGCCAGGCCACCGAGCACCAGGGTGAGCACGGTCAGCGTGACGAGCAGGTTACGGTCACGGGCCAGCGGCCCGCGGCGCAGAAGCCGTACGAGAGGGACCAGAAAGGGCACCCTCACCAGGAACGCACGGAGCGCCGGAGGTATCAGCGGCACCGGACGGGAACTCATGATGCGCTCGACTGTATCGGCCCGCACCCCGTTTGGGCAGCCCACTTGACCAATGCCTTGATCATTAAGGACGGATATTGAATGGCCGGGAGGGTTTGTCCGCCATACCGTAGGACAAATGAGCCTTAACCTGCGTCCCCTGACCGAAAACGATTACCCGGCGTGGATCCGGACCGACGAAGAGGCCTTCGGCAACCCCATCCCCCCGCATCGGCGTGAGCTGTTCAAGGAACTGATCGACTTCGACCGGTCGCTCGGCGCCTTCGACGGCGAGGAGCTCGTCGGCGCCACCTGCATCTGCGGTTTCACGATGACGGTGCCCGGCGGGCCGGTCCCGGTCGCGGGTATCACCGCTGTCGCCGTGCTGCCCTCGCACCGCCGCAGGGGCGTCCTGTCCGGCCTGATGACCCGCCAGCTCGGCGCGCTCCGCGAGCAGGGTGAGGCGATCGCCGCCCTGTACGCCTCCGAGGCCGCGATCTACGGACGTTTCGGGTACGGCAGGGCCTCGGACAACCTCGCCTTCGACATCCCCACCCACGGCTCGGCCTTCGTCAGGCACGCCCCGGTCGATCCCTCGCTGCGGCTGCGCGTCGTCGACCCCGTGGCGGCCAGGAGCGTCTTCGAGAAGGTCTTCGAGGCCCAGCTCGACAGCCGTCCCGGGCTCTACGCCCGCACGCCGGCCCGCTGGGACACGTTCCTGTCGGACCAGGAGAGCGACCAGGGCGGTGCCGGCCCGCTGCGCGCCGTGGTCGTCGAGGACGACGAGGGTCCTCGCGGCTACGCGATCTTCCGGATCAAGCTGGCCTTCACCACCCATGACGTGCCGGACGGCGAGCTGCGGCTCAAGGAACTGGTCGGTCTCGACCCGGCCGCCTACGCCCTGCTCTGGCGGCACGTTCTCGACCGTGACCTGGTCTCCCGGGTCAGGACGGCCCAGCGTCCCCCGGACGACCCGCTGATCCACCTGCTGGCCGAGCCCCGTCACCTCAACGCGGCGTGGATGGACGAGCTGTGGGTCCGTCTCGTGGACGTCGAGCGGGCGCTCCCCCTGCGGCGTTACTCGGCGCCCGTGGACGTGGTGATCGAGGTCGAGGACACGGTCTGCCCGTGGAACGCGCGCCGCTGGCGGCTGTCGGCCGACACTCGGCAGGCCCGATGCGTTCCCGCCGACGACGCCGAGGCCGACGTGGTCCTGCCGGTCTCCGTGCTGGGCGCGGCCTATCTGGGCGGGCGTCCGCTGGCGGCGGTGCAGGCCGCCGGGGTGGTACGCGAGCTGCGGGAGGGAGCGGTCAGGCAGCTGTCGGCCGCGATGTCGTGGGACCCGGCTCCCTGGTGCGGACTGATCTTCTGAGCCTCCCCCGGCGTCGCGACGCGGGTTAGGGTGAGGCATGGCACTGCAGAGCTTGCAGATCAACGCGACCGTCGCCATGCGGGCCAGGGACGTCTCCCGGCCGACGCGTGAGCAGCAGGAGGCCGCCGACAGACGGCCCCTGCGGGATGAGACACAGCGCGGACAGGCTTCCGCACGCCGCCGGGCCTCCACGTCGAGGCCCGGGGAGGAACGTCAGGGCAGCGGCGGAAGCTGACCGATCGTCTCGTAGGACGTCAGCTGGGCGATCCTGCGGTTGTGCCGCTCCTGACCCGAGTAGGGGGTGGTGAGGAACAGCTCGACGAAGCCGACCGCCTCCTCCTGCGTGTGCATCCGGGCGCCGACGCTGATCACGTTGGCGTTGTTGTGCTCGCGGGCGAGCTTGGCCGTGTCCTCGCTCCAGGCCAGGGCCGCGCGGATGCCGCGCACCTTGTTCGCCGCGATCTGCTCGCCGTTGCCCGAGCCGCCGATGACGATTCCCAGGCTGCCCGAGTCGTCGGCGACGCCCTGCGCCGCGCGCAGCACGAACACGGGATAGTCGTCCTCGGCGTCGTAGACGAACGGCCCGCAGTCCGTCACGTCGTGGCCGTGCTCCTTGAGCCAGGAGACGAGATGGTTCTTGAGGTCATAGCCGGCATGGTCGGCACCGATGTAGACACGCACAGGCCCAGTTTCGCAGGTACGGCTGGCCGCCTCGACCCCCACCCCGGATAAGGTAACGGTCGGCATACCGCTTCAGCCCTTACCAGAGAGAGTCCTCATGCGTGACATCCGAGTGGTCGGCGACCCGGTCCTGCGTACGCCGGCCGAGCCGGTCACCGAGTTCGACCGTGATCTGCGCCGTCTGATCGACGAGATGTTCGACACGATGTACGCCGCACAGGGCGTCGGGCTCGCCGGTCCGCAGATCGGCGTCTCGAAGCGGATCTTCGTCTACGACTGCAGCAAGCGCAAGGGGCACGTGATCAACCCCGTGCTGACCGTCGACGACGACGCCGAGGTCCTCGAAGAGGAGGGCTGCCTGTCGATCCCCGGCAAGGACAGCGGCACCCCGATCTACGCCGGGACCCCCCGCGCCGCCGGAGTCACGGTGCGCGGCCTCGACCGGCTCGGCCGCCCGGTCCAGATCAAGGCCAGGGGCATGCTCGCGCGCTGCTTCCAGCACGAGACCGACCACCTCGACGGCATGCTGTACGTCGACCGCCTCGCCAAGGACGCCGCCCGCAAGGTCCTTCTCCAGGCTCGCTGAGCGCGCCCGCCCCTCAGGGGGAAGGCTCAGCGGAGGGACGGCGGCGAAGGCGAAGGAGGGGCCAGGACATCAGGCCGAGCCCCGCGGCCAGCAGCAGGACGACCACGATCCACTCGTTGGAGCCGCCTTCGCCGTACACGTGGCCCTGGCGGCCGGTGTCGAACGCCCTGACGGTCTGGCCGGGGGTGAAGGTGTCGCGGTCACCTCCGTAGAAACCGACCTCCGGCCGGACGACCCGGCCGCCTCTGAACTCCCCCGTCCAGGTGCACTGCTCGTGGCCGGGGTGGGAGACACACTCGACCCGCCTGGCGGTGAAGGTGCCCCAGGTGCCCACCCCGCGCAGCGCCGCCAGGGCGGGACCGAGGTTCTGCGCGGCCAGCACCACCAGCAGCAGTCCTCCGGCGACGATCACCAGGTCGAAGGCGGTCAGACGCGTGGTGCCCAGTCTCATGCGGCGCCCTCCGGCAGAGGCGATGCCTTACGTGCAGGTCCTTACGAATCCTTCCGGAGGGTTTTACCCATGATGTCCTGTGCTGACCGTCCGATACCGGACATCGGCCTACAGTTGGATCGCCTTGGTCTCCAGGAACTCCTCAAGCCCGGACTGGCCCAGTTCCCTGCCGATACCTGACTGCTTGTATCCCCCGAAGGGTGCGAGCGGGTTGAACCTGCCCCCGTTGACCGTCACCTGGCCCGCGCGCAGCCTGCGCGCGACCGAGAGCGCGTGCTTCTCCTCCCCCGCCCACACCGCGCCCGCCAGGCCGTACGGCGTGCCGTTGGCGATGGCGACGGCCTCGTCCTCGCCCCGGCTGTAGGGGACGATCACCAGGACCGGGCCGAAGATCTCCTCCTGCTCGATGACCATCCCGGGCTCGACACCGGCGAAGACCGTCGGCTCGACGTAGAAGCCTCGCCCACGGGGGTTGTCGGTGCCGCCCGTGACCAGCCTGGCACCCTCCTCCTCACCCCGGTTGATGTAGCGCACGACCCGCTCGCGCTGCGCGGCCGAGACCAGGGGACCGAGCCGGGTGCCCTCGTCGAAGGGGTCGCCCACGGTGTGGGCCTTGGCGATCTCGGCCGCCAGCCAGACGGCCTGGTCGTACTGGTCGCGGTGGACGATCATGCGGGTCCAGGCCGAGCAGGTCTGGCCGGAGTTGAGGAAGGCGTTGGCCACGGTCGCCTTGACCGCGGTCTCCAGGTCGGCGTCCGGCAGCACGACACTGGCCGACTTGCCGCCGAGTTCGAGGGTCACGCGCTTGACGGTCTCCGCGGCCAGGGCCGCGACCCTTCTGCCCGCCCTGGTCGAGCCGGTGAAGGAGACCATGTCCACGTCGGGATGGGTGACCAGTGCCTCACCGACGACCGGGCCCCGGCCGCTGAGCATGTTGAAGACCCCGCGCGGCAGCCCTACCTCGTCGAGGATCTCGGCCAGCGCGAACACGGCCAGCGGCGCGACCTCGCTGGGTTTGAGCACCACCGTGCATCCGGCGGCCAGGGCGGGGGCGACCTTGGCCACGGCCTGGTGCAGCGGGTAGTTCCACGGGGTGATGGCTCCGACGACCCCGGCGGGCTCTCTCAGGACAAGGGAGTTGCCGACCCTGCCGCCCTCGAAGTCGTAGCTCTCGGCCAGTCCGGCGTAGGAGGACAGCACCTCCGCGGGCAGGAGCGTCTGCACCCGCGTCGCGATGCCGTACGGGGTGCCCACGTCGGTGGCGATGACGCTCGCGATCCGGTCGGCGCGGTCCCGGATCAGGCCGGCCGCGGCGTTCAACAGGCGGGCCCGTTCCGCGGGAGCCGTGGCCGACCACGCGGGCAGGGCCTCACGGGCGGCGGCGACGGCGACCTCGACGTCGGCGGGGGAACCCGCGGGAACGCGGTCGATCGTCTCCTCGGTCGCGGGATTGACGACGTCGAACCCCTCGCCGGACGCCGACGGCCGCCATGCTCCGTTCAGGTACAGATGACGCATGTCTCTCATCCTCGCGCGAGTGGTGGCGGGACGAGGGCTCCACGGGCCGCGTCCGTCCGCCTTCGCGACGAGCGTACGGCCAGGCGCTCCCCCGAGTGGGGAATCCTTGAGATCCATGAGAACTCGTGACATCCGGGCGGCGCGCGTCCCGCCGGGCCGGGAGACGGCGGGACGCCGGACCGGCCGGGCTCAGTCGAAGATCGGAGGCCGGGTGCGGGAGCGCTTGAGCTCGAAGAAGCCGTCGATGCCCGCGACGAGCCTGACGCCGTCCCAGAGTTTGGCCGCCTCCTCGCCCTTCGGGGCCGGAGAGACGACCGGACCGAAGAAGGCGACGTCCCCGACGGCGATGACCGGGGTGCCGACCTCCTGGCCGACCCGGTTGATGCCGTCGTTGTGGGAGGCGCGCAGGATCTCGTCGAACTCCTCGGAGTCCATCGCGTCCGCGAAGGCCCGCTCAAGCCCGGCGGCCTCAAGGGCCTCCTCGACGGTCTCGCGGAGGCTGTCGAGTTCCTTGAGCCTGCCCTGGTTGTGCAGGCGTGTGCCGAGCTCGGTGTAGAGCCTGCCGACCGTCTCCGAGTCGTACTTGTCCTGCACGGCGGCGACCACGCGAACCGGGCCGATGGCCCTGGCGATCATCTCGCGGTAGGTCTCGGGGACGTCCTTGTCCTCGTTGAGGATGTTGAGGCTCATGATGTGCCAGCGCGGCTCGATGGGCCGCACCTTCTCCACCTCCAGCAGCCAGCGGGAGGTCATCCATGCGAAGGGGCAGAAGGGGTCGAACCAGAGGTCGACCGGGGTGCGCTCAGTCATCTCTCAGCTTTCTGATCGTGAGGGCTTCGCACAGCGACAACCCGCATCACCGAGTTTCCTATTCCTACGACGGGTTATCACCTTGACCGGCCCCTTTATCCCCGAACATGATCGACAGTCGACTCCCAGGCCGGCGGGGGCGACGATCCAGGGCCTCACGTGGCAGGATTCAGGCACCCCTTCGCAACGAAGCGGGGGAATTTGTTGACGAGGGAGCGGTAGTGGCAGGCAATCTGACCCGTGACGAGGCGCGGGAGCGCGCACGGCTGATCAGCGTGCAGTCGTATGTCGTGGAGCTCGATCTGACCGAGGGAGACGAACGCTTCGAAAGTATCACCACGGTTCGCTTCACCGGCACCCGTCCCGGCGCGGAAACCTTCATCGACCTGGCGGGGGCCAAGGTCAGGAAGGCCGTGCTGAACGGCGTCGAGCTCGACGTGGACACCTACGACCCGGAGACCGGACGGCTGCCGCTGCCGAACCTGGCCGAGAGCAACGAGCTGCGCGTCGACGCCGACTGCTCCTACATGCGCACCGGGGAGGGCCTGCACCGCTTCGTCGACCCGGTCGACGACAGCGTCTACCTGCACAGCCAGTTCGAGACGGCCGACGCACACCGGATGTACGCCTGCTTCGACCAGCCGGACCTCAAGGCCACCTTCGAGCTGACCGTGCTCGCCCCCTCCTCCTGGGAGGTGATCTCCAACGCGGCGCCCGAGTCGGCCGAGGAGCTCCAGGAGCACAGCGGCCGTCACGGCACACTCCAGGCCGCCAGGCGCTGGCACTTCCCGCCGACCCCGGCGATCTCCACCTACATCACCGCGCTGTGCGCCGGGCCGTACCACAAGGTGACCTCCGAGCACGACGGCATCCCGCTCGGCCTGTACTGCCGGGCCTCGCTCGCCGAGCACCTCGACGCCGACAACCTCTTCGAGGTCACCAGGCAGGGCTTCGACTTCTTCCACCGGGTCTTCGGCATCCGCTACCCCTTCGGCAAGTACGACCAGCTGTTCGTACCGGAGTTCAACGCGGGCGCTATGGAGAACGCGGGCTGCGTGACCTTCCTTGAGGACTACGTCTTCCGCTCGCGCGTCACCGACGCGATCATCGAGCGCCGTGCGGAGACGATCCTGCACGAGATGGCGCACATGTGGTTCGGCGACCTGGTGACCATGCGCTGGTGGGACGACCTGTGGCTGAACGAGTCGTTCGCCACCTACGCCTCGGTACTGTGCCAGGCGGAGGCGACCCGCTGGGGCCAGGGCGCCTGGACGACGTTCGCCAACGTGGAGAAGGCCTGGGCCTACCGCCAGGACCAGCTGCCCTCGACGCACCCGATCGCCGCCGACATCGTCGACATGCACGCCGTCGAGGTCAACTTCGACGGCATCACCTACGCCAAGGGCGCCTCGGTGCTCAAGCAGCTCGTCGCCTACGTGGGCCTGGACAACTTCCTGGCCGGTGTCCGCGACTACTTCAACGAGCACGCCTGGGGCAACACGACGCTCGCCGACCTGCTCGGCGCGCTTGAGCGCACCTCGGGGCGCGACCTGTCCTCCTGGTCGAAGGAGTGGCTGGAGACCTCCTGGGTCAACACGCTGCGTCCGTCGTTCACCACCGACGCCGAGGGGCGTTTCCTGGAGTTCGACGTGCTGCAGGAGGCCCCGGCCGACTACCCGACGCTGCGTTCGCACCGCGTCGCCATCGGCCTGTACTCCCTGCGGGAGGGCGCCCTGGTCCGCACCCGGCGGGTCGAGCTCGACGTGGTCGGCGCCCGCACCGCGGTCGCCGAGCTGGTCGGTGAGCTCCAGCCGGACCTGGTCCTGATCAACGACGACGACCTGACCTACGCGAAGGTCAGGCTCGACGGGCGTTCGCTGCAGACCCTGGTCGACGGCGGCATCGCCAGGTTCACCGAGTCGCTGCCGCGCGCCCTGTGCTGGTCGGCGGCGTGGGACATGACCCGTGACGCCGAGATGTCCACCCGCGACTACGTCGCGCTGGTGAACTCGGGCATCGAGTCGGTCAAGGACATCACCGTCGCCCAGACGGTGCTGCGCCAGGCGCGCCTGGCCGTCCAGCAGTACGCCGACCCGTCCTGGCGTGAGGAGGGCCTGGCGTCGCTGGCCGCGCGCCTGCGCTCGCTCGTCGCCTCCGCCGAGCCCGGCTCCGACCACCAGCTCGCCTACGTCAACGCCCTGTCGGCCGTCGCCTCCAACGAGGAGGACCTGGCCTTCCTGAAGGGCCTGCTCGACGGCTCGGCCACCCTCGAAGGGCTGACCGTGGACGCCGACCTGCGCTGGACGCTGGTCCAGGCCCTGGTGTCCGCAGGCGTCCTCGGCGAGGAGGACATCGCGCGGGAGCTGCAGCGTGACGCGACCGCGACCGGTGAGCGCTCCGCGGCGCTGGCCAGGGCCGCGATCCCGACGCCCGAGGGCAAGGCCGCCGCGTGGGCCGCCATCACCGAGGGCGGGCTGAGCGGCGCCCTGCTGCGTTCGACGATCCTGGGCTTCGTGGACCCACGCCACCCGGACCTGCTCGACCCGTACGCGGAGCGCTACTTCGAGGAGATCGGCGGGATCTGGAAGTCCTGGACCTCCGACAGCGCCCAGAACTTCGCCAACGGCTGCTACCCCATCCTGGCGATCTCACCGGAGACGGTGGCCAGGACCCAGGACCTGATCTCGGAGAGCCAGCCTCCGCAGGCACTGCGACGGCTGCTGCTTGAGGGCGCCGACGGCATCAGCCGTGCCCTGCGCGCCCAGGCGAAGGACGCCTCCGCGGCCTGAGCGACCGGGTTCCGCGTGACGACCTGACGCCCCTCGTCCTCGTTCGATGAGGGGCGTCAGGTGTCAGGGCAGGATGTGGCTTCGCGTTTCGAGCAACGCCAGGTGCTCGGTCGTCACCAGGTCGTGCCGCAGCGCGAGGGACACCAGCGCGACGCGTCGCCAGTCGGGCCTCACCGGCCGCTCCGGCATCCTCACCTGGAGCTTCACCCTGGCGAGATAGTCGATGTGAAAGTTGACCGCAGAACGGCCCAGCCCGAGGTGGGCCAGCCGGATGATGATCTCCGGAATGGTCGGGACGACGCCGCAGAGCGGATCGCGCAGCCGTGGTTCACAGAGGGCGACCAGGATCAGGAAGTAGGTCGCGGTGGCGTCCAGCGGAACGGTCTGCGCCGTCTCCCGCTCGCGTCTGGGGGCGTCGGGGCGGAGAAGGACGTGTTCGGGGGCGAACACCAGGAACGACGCCATACCTCCTGACGGGTCCCCGGACAGCCGTACCCTGCCCAGCTCGAAGGGGATCGGGGCGCGCATCCGCCCCGCGGGCACCCTGACGAACTCACCGTCCCCCTCCGGGGTGTCCACCACGTAGGTGGAGCGGCGGCTCAGGTTGGAGATCGTCCAGTAGTCGTCAACCGCGTCGATCCGTCCGGCGAGCCGGGAGACGGAAAGGTCGGGCAGCACCAGGTCGACCGCTCCCCTGCCGAAGGTGACATGCTCGCCGGGAGCGAGCTCCAGCACCTGCTCCCCCCTCTGGACGAGGATTCCTGAAAGCTTACGGATACTCACGGTGACGATCCTCGCGTACCCGGTGACCCTCCGCAGAGGAAAGGGGAGGAAAACGGGACCGCGAGCCGCGCCGCGAGATGCGCTGACACACGGTCATGACATGGTAACGATGAGTGCATGGAAGTCCCCCCGACCATCGGCCGCTACCGCGTGGAGCGGTTTCTCGGCCAAGGCGCGTTCGCCACGGTGTGGCTCGCGCATGACGACGACCTGAGCGCTCCCGTCGCGGTGAAGGTGCTGGCCGCCCACTGGGCCGACCACCGGCGGATACGCAGGCGCTTCACCCAGGAGGCCCGGATGATCCGCAGGGCCGACTCCCCTCACGTGGTGCAGGTCCACGACGTCGGCGCGCTGCCCGACGGACGGCCGTTCTTCGTCATGGGCTACGCCGACCGCGGCACCCTGCGCGACCGCCTGGCCGTCGGCCCCGTGCCGTGGGCGGAGGCGGTCGAACAGGTGCTCCAGATCGCCGCGGGGGTGGCCGCGCTGCACGACAACGGCATCGTCCACCGTGACCTCAAGCCCGCCAACATCCTGGTCCGCTCCCTGCCCGCCGGCGGGGAGCGGCTGCTCGTCGCCGACCTCGGCATCGCGGGTGAGCTCGCCCAGACCTCCGGGCTCACGGTCGGCGGCGGCACCCCCGGCTACATGGCGCCCGAGCAGCTGCGGCCCGGCTCCCTCCCCGACGAACGCGCCGACGTGTACGGCCTGGCCGCGGTGGCCCACCACCTGTTCACCGGCGGGCCGCCCGGCGCGATGGCGGGCTCCTTCCCCGGCCCCGTCGGCGACGTCGTCGCCCGGGGACTCGCCGACGACCGCGCGCAGCGGTGGCCGAACGTCCGTTCCTTCGCCGCGGCGCTGGCCCGGGCCGCCCGTGAGGAGGCCTCCTCCCCGGGCGGCGAGACCGCGGACGGCACACGGGTGCGGGAACGCGCACGACGTGTCCCCTTCAGGCCGGGGTGGCGCCCACCGGTCGCGCTCGCCCTGGCCGCGGCCGCCGTGGCCGGAGGTGTCGCGCTGGCCCTGACCGGGGACGACCAGGACTACGGACGGTGGCTGCGGCCGGACGCCGACCTCCCGGGGCGTTACCGCGCGGCCATCGTCGAGGCGGGCACCTGGTGCACCGGTGTCCCCGGCCTCAGCCCCGCGCTCGTCGCCGCGATGCTCAAGGCGGAGAGCGGCTTCGACCGTGGCCTGGCCGACGCCACCGCCGGCGAGTACGGCATCGCCCGCTGGACACCCGACGTCCTGGCCGCCTACCTGCCGCCGAACTACTCGCGATCGCCCCTGGCCGGGGCGATGGACCCGGAGATCGCCATCCCCGCGATCGGCAGGTTCCTGTGCACGCTCGGCCCCCGGATACGGGACGTGCCCGGCGACCCCGCGCTGAATCTGGCCGGTCTCTACCGCAGCTCGTCCGATGCCGTACGGCAGGCTGGAGGGGTGCCCGCGCGGTGGCGTGAGCACGTCGCCAGGGTCGGCCTCTATCTCAGGGCCTATCTGCCCCTGACGGGTTCCCGGTCACTGCCCCGTGGTCTGGTCGGCCGCCAAACGATGATAAGAATAGGCACTTCCTGGGAGGACGCCGAAAAGCCATATTTTGCGCAGTACGACATCGCCGTCGTTCACCGACCGTGAAAGGGTGATCAAGTGGAATCGGCCCGTGATCTGCTCGTATCCCTGGCCCGGAGGTACGCCTTCGCCGACGTCGGGGCACTCGCGGCGGACGTCGTGGCCGGGGCGGACGAGATCGAGGCGGTGTGCGAGTTCGGGCAGCGGCTCATGTCGCTGGACGCGGAGGACTTCGCCGCCGAGGCGCGGTCCGTGCCCGCGGACCTGAGGCGGCGGGCACGGGCGTGCACCATGCCGCAGACACCGAAGGAGCAGCCGCGCGGAGCGCTTGAGTCACTGCGCCCGGCCTACGCGCTGCTGCTCGAAGTGATCGCGATCCGGTGGCACAGGCGTGAACTGAGCCCGATGGTCGCCGCGCTGCACATCGCCAGCGAGTATCTCCCGCTGCTCGCCTTCGAACCGGTGCTCGGCAACGCCGGCGACCCGGCTCGCTGGCCGCCCGGGCTGGCCGCGCCGGGCAGTCGTTTCGGGGTCATCGGCGAACGCGAGTGCGACCACACCAAGGCCGAGCAGTCGGCGGCCAACCGGACCCTGCGGGTCGCCGGGGAGCCGGGGGAGGGCTGGCGGGCCTACTTCGACCGCCAGCACAGCCAGGTCGCGGGCGCGCTCGCCACCTGTGTCGCGACCTGCCGCACCCCGTGCTCCGCGATGGAATGGATCGAGCCCTCCCGCCGCGATGACCTGTCCACGCGGGCGAGGGTCGCGCTGACCTTCGCCGACACCCCCCTCGTACGGCTGCGCCACGCCGCCCCCGTCGGTCACGGGTTCGGCGTTCCCTCTCCCGAGGAGGTGCTCGACGCCTGGGAGCGCAGCCGTACGATCCTGGCCAAGAACGAGATCGGCAACGCCGCGACGGAGGACGACGGCTTCCCGCTCGCGGGCCTGCCCAGTCTGTTCTCCGCGATCGCCACCGCTCCGACGACGCCCTCGACGCTCCTGTCGGACATCAGCACCCACCTGGTACGGCTCCTGCGCTCCTGAAGGCCCTCAGGCGCCCAGGATGGCCTGGCCGACGGCGACGGCGAACAGGCAGCAGGCCGCGGCCACGAGGAACAGGAGCATCCCTCTGCGGATGTAGCGGTCCTTGGCCTGCGCCACGGCGCCGAGCCTCCTGATCCGCAGCACCAGGTCGTCGGCGCCGGCCCGGGTGTCCTGGCCGCCCAGTCTCGCCCACAGCTCGGCGAGGGCCTCGTCGGAGAAGGCTCCGCGCGACCTGCTGCCGCTCCGCGTCCGGTCCTCGTCCTCCTGCCGGACGGGCGGGCTCCAGGTGTGCAGACGGCCCGCGTACGAACGGCGGCGCTCGATGCTCCTGCCCGCGAGTCCCGAGCTGAGCGGATGCAACGCGCCGACGAGCATCACCGCGCCCATCGTGCAGAAGAACGCTCCCGTCCACCACAGCCACTCCACCTGGCCGGGCAGGACTCCCGGTTTCAGCATCCCCGCGACGACCGCGGCGAGGACGGCCGCGACCAGCAGAGCGACCGCCTTCCTGTTCTGCCCTCGGTTGTCCGCGCGCACCTCCGCCAGGACCTCGTCGAGATAGGAGAGCACCTCGTCCCTCTCCTGGGCCACCTCGCCCTCCCGTGGGACGCCTTGGGAATCACGCCCGATCTTCAGCACGCCCGCATTATCCGAGAACTCACCTGCGCCGGGAAGCCAGATCGGCGAGCATCCACATTCCTGTGACAAGTCCGCCGACGAGGTTGCCGCCACCGAAGGCCGTCGCCATCGAGACCGCGGCGACGCGGCACTCACCGTCGCCCAGTCTCAGCCTGGCGACGGGACCGGTGACCACCTCGACCGCCCTGGCGTCGGGGTCGACGAACACGAGCACGGCCGTGTCCGCCTCCTCCCCCAGCGCGGCGTGCAGCCGTTCGGAGAAGTGGCGGCGCGGCCCGAGCGCGGGGCCGAGGTAGACGGCGAAGCGCAGGCCGCTGCGGCGCTCCGCCACGCGCATCGCCTGCCGGATGTCACGGGCCTGCGTCGAGGTGAGGCCACCGACCGTCAGCATGTCCTCACTGTTTCCTCACCATGCCGCGTCCTCACCATGCCGCAGAAGCCCCTCCGACCCGTCTGCCCGGCTCGGAGACCCGGGCCAGGGCCACCCAGTCGACTTCGGGGGCGAGGTTCGCAGACGGCACGGGGTCGACCAGGACCTGGCCCGAGGAGAGCGCCTCCCGCTCGCTGCGGAACGGACCGCCGAACCACACCGCGGCCGCCGAGGTGCCCCTGATCGCGCTCGCGCGCATCCTGCCGGGAAGCAGGACAAAGGCACTGATGATCAGGAACAGGCCGCCGGAGGCACCGAACAGGAGCTCCATGACCTGGATCGTGTCCACAGGTCCACGGTAGATCCACGCCGCCGACCCGTCGAGTCCTGTCCGTGACCTCGCCGCTCACGGCCCTCACATGGCGTCCAGGTGACGACCTGCGGCTTCCGGCGTTCCCCGGGCCCGGGAACGCCGGGAACGGTAAGATCACGTAGCGGGCGACGCCTTCTCGCGAACGACCTGGGTTCTCTAGAGAGAAACAACAGACATACCCGGTTCGGATAAACGTCATGCGAAAGGCGAAGGCCACAAAAGTATGAGAAACGCAATACTAGGCACCCACATAGGCGTCAGCTACGGTGAGTCACGTGGATTCCGGTCAGGCACCAGAAGACGGTAACACTACGTCACCCATTTGGGTCGGCGACCGCACGGCCGACGACAGGCCGCCGTCTCGACCCGCCACACCCGCGTCCGAGTACGCGCCCGTCGAGCGCACCTCGCTGCGCGTCCTGCTCGACGACCCCCGCTACGGCCATCTCAGACGACGTGTCCTGGTCGCGGTCGCCTCGGGCGTCGTCGGAGGCATCCTCTTCTCCGACATACGGCTGGGCGTCACCTGCGCGATCATCGGCGCGATCGTCGACACCGTACTGCGGGCCCGCACCCACTCGACCGTGCCCGCCTGGCGCCGCGGCTCGGTCGCGGAGCGTCAGACCGAGGCGCAGCTCAAGAGGATGGAGCGGGGCGGCTACCGAAGCCTGCACGCCCGCGCGATCCCCGAGAGCGAGGCCCAGATCGACCACCTGGTGGTCGGCCCGACGGGGGTCTACGCCGTCGACTCGGAGAAATGGGACAAGCGCCTTCCGGTCCGCGTCCAGTCGCACCGCAAGCTGTTCCACGGCCCCTTCAACCAGAAGCCCCGTCTCGACGAGGCGCGCTGGGAGGCCTCCAGAGCCTCCGAACTGATCGGCGAGGCGCTCGGCCACGAGGTGACGATCATTCCCTCCCTCGCGATCTACGGCCCGGCGATCCCGTGGAAGGTCCTCACGGTGCGTGATGTGGACGTCTTCGACGGCGGCCGTGTCCGTAAGTGGATCACCAAGCGCGAGCGGTCGCTCACCGACGCCGAGATCGACGAGATCTACGAGGCCGCCGAGCGGGTCCTGCCCGCCCGTTACCCCGAGCCCTGACCCCTTCTCACCGTTCCTCCACGCACCCCGGGACTCCTCCCTGCCGAGGTCCCGGGGTTCGTGTCTCGCGCCGTGGACGCCCGTCTCACGCACCGGGCGATGGCCGTACCATTTGAGGACACGGTTTCGATGATGGGAGAAGCCTCATGCCCGCCCTCAGGTCTCGTACGGTCACGCACGGCAGGAACATGGCCGGTGCCCGGGCCCTGCTCCGGGCGACGGGCGTAGCCGGGGGCGACTTCGGCAAACCCATCATCGCGGTGGCCAACAGCTTCACCCAGTTCGTCCCGGGCCACGTCCACCTGCGCGAGGTCGGCGACGTGGTCGCGGGCGCGATCAGGGAGGCGGGCGCGATCCCGCGTGAGTTCAACACCATCGCGGTCGACGACGGCATCGCGATGGGCCACGGCGGCATGCTCTACTCGCTGCCCAGCCGCGAGCTGATCGCCGACGCCGTCGAGTACATGGTCAACGCGCACTGCGCCGACGCGCTGATCTGCGTCTCCAACTGCGACAAGATCACCCCGGGCATGCTCCTGGCCGCCTTCAGGCTCAACATCCCCACGGTCTTCGTCTCCGGTGGGCCGATGGAGGCCGGCAAGACCCCGGGCCGCAAGCTCGACCTGATCGACCCGATGATCGCCTCCGCCGACGACGCCGTCTCCGACGCCGAACTGCTGGAGATGGAGGAGAACGCCTGCCCGACCTGCGGTTCGTGCAGCGGGATGTTCACCGCCAACTCGATGAACTGCCTCACCGAGGCCATCGGCCTGGCACTGCCCGGCAACGGCACGATTCTGGCCACCCACAAGGCGCGCAAGAAGCTCTACCAGGACGCCGGTCGGCAGCTGGTCGAGATCACCCGCCGTTACTACGAGCAGGACGACGAGTCGGTCCTGCCGCGCAGCATCGCCACCAAGGAGGCGTTCGAGAACGCCATGGCCCTCGACGTGGCCATGGGCGGCTCGACCAACACGATCCTGCACATCCTGGCCGCGGCCCGCGAGGCTCGCGTCGACTTCGGCCTCAAGGAGATCAACGAGATCTCGCTGCGGGTGCCGTGCCTGTGCAAGGTCGCCCCCGCGACCGCGAAGTACCACGTCGAGGACGTCCACCGCGCGGGCGGCATCCCGGCCATCCTCGGCGAGCTCGACCGGGCGGGCCTGATCCACCGCGAAACGCACACCGTCAACGGCGGCACCATCGGCGACTACATCGACGCCTGGGACCCCTGCTCGGCGGGTGTCCTGCCCGAGGCGACCGAGCTGTGGCACGCGGCCCCCGGCAACGTCCGCACCGTCAAGCCCTACTCGCAGGAGGCCCGCTGGGACTCCCTCGACCTCGACCGGTCCGAGGGCTGTGTGCGCGACTCCGAGCACGCCTACACCCGTGACGGCGGTCTGGCCGTCCTGTACGGCAACATCGCCACCGAGGGCTGCATCGTCAAGACGGCCGGGGTCGACGAGGAGATCTGGCGCTTCTCCGGGCCCGCCGTGGTGTTCGAGTCCCAGGACGACGCGGTCGAGGGCATCCTGAACAACCGGGTCAAGCCCGGCGACGTCGTGGTCATCCGCTACGAGGGCCCCAAGGGCGGCCCCGGCATGCAGGAGATGCTCTACCCGACCTCCTTCCTCAAGGGAAAGGGCCTGGGCAAGGCCTGCGCGCTGATCACCGACGGCCGTTTCTCCGGCGGCACGAGCGGGCTGTCCATCGGGCACGCCTCCCCCGAGGCCGCGGAGGGCGGCACCATCGCCCTGGTCGAGGACGGCGACATCGTGGAGATCGACATCCCGGGCCGGTCTATCGAGCTGAAGGTCGCCGAGGAGGAGCTCGTGACCAGGCGTGAGCGGCTGCTGGCCGAGCTGGGCGGCTATCGCCCCCGTGACCGGCACCGTCCGGTCAGCGCGGCTCTGCAGGCCTACGCCGCGCTGACCACCTCGGCCTCGACCGGCGCCTCAAGGGACCTGTCCCAGCTGTCGCGATGACGACCGTCTCCTCGGGGGGTACGGCTGGGCCGTGTCTCCCGAGGGAAGGCCGCTGTATCCGACAGGCAGTTCGAAAATTGTCGGTGGCGGAGCATACCATGTGACCATGGCCAACGTCATGAAGCCCGCACGCAGCCCGTTGACGACCGCCGAGATCGCCGCCCTCGCCCTGTCCCTGGCCCATCTGGGCTCCGACCCGCAGGCAACCGCCGCCCGCAGCGGCCTGCGTCACGCGTTCGAGCACATGGAGATCGACGACGAGGTCGTCTCCACCACCCTGGCTACCCTGACCGAGCCGATGCCCGACCCTGTCGCCGACCGGGCCAGGACCATCGCCAACGCCATCACCTCCCACCTGGTCGTCCGGCTCCACTACCGTGACGTCTCCGGGCGGGTGACGGTGCGCGACGTCGATCCCGTGACGTGCATGGTGCACCGCGACTACTGGTATCTCGTGGGCATGTGCCGCATGCGCGGCGCGATCCGCGCCTTCAGGTTCGACCGGATCGTGGCCACCGAGCCGACCTTCATCCCCGCCCGCCCGCACAGGGCCGGTGACTTCCTGCCCTTCCAGGGCAGGCGCGCCGTCCAGCGGGGCCGCGAGGCCGCCTGACCCCACGGCCCCACGGCGACACCGGCGTGGTGGGCGGCGAAGCGGCTAGCCGCCGCAGCAACCGCCCCCACAGCACCCGCCACCGCCGCCACCGGCCGGGCGGGGCGCCGTGACGCCTGAGCCACCCGTCACGGCGACCGTGGACAGCAGCTTGACGGTGTCGTCGTGGCCCTGAGGACAGAGCGCGGGCTCGCCGGAACGGGCCATCGGGCGGGAGATCTCGAAGGTCGATCCGCAGGCGCGGCAGCGGAAGTCGTAACGCGGCATGGCACCAGGTTACTCAGCCGCAGACCGTACGGGCACGGCCGTACGGTCGTGAGGAGATCAGGGCACGAGCCCGTCCGGAAAGGGCGGGGCGTCACGAGCGCGTCTCGTCCCCACCCCAGGACACGGCCGTCGGTCAGCCGAAGACGATGGAGGCGTAGTCGGCCACGGGCCGGTAGCCGATCGTCCGATAGATCGAGTTGGACACGGGGTTGGACAGGTCGGTGAACAGCAGCACCTCTGCCGCCCCCCACTCCCGTGCCCTGGCCGTGACGGCATGGGACACCGCGGTGCCGTACCCCCTGCCGCGTTCTCCGGGAGGGGTGTAGACCGGGCCGACCCGCGAAACGCCCCCGATCGGCACCGAGGCGCCCGCGTAGGCCACCGGCCGCCCCTCCACCTCCCACAGGAGGATCTCCCGCCTGCCGACCCGCCCGGCGAGCACGGCCGCGAGACCGCCGGACGAATGGCCGCCCGCCTCCCGCTGGAAGGCCTGTCCCCAGGCGACCAGCAGTTCGAGGTCCTGGGTGCCCGCCGTACGAGGGGCGCCCCGAGGGCGGGCAGGCGGCGGGGTGAGCGTGTCCAGGCGGTAGAGACGTTCGGAGCGCCGCGTCCTCTCCGGGCGCCACCAGGCCGCGGCGAACGCCTCGGCGAGGGCGACGCCGCCCCGGACGCCGAGGACGGGACGTTCGGCCTCGATGAGTGCGGTGGCCAGTTCGCGGACGGCCTCGGCCGGCATGTCGGCGAGCATCAGGAGCTGGGGAGGGGCGTGCAGGGCCGCGGCCACGATCTCACCCCCGGGGTCCGCCGCCCATCCCATGAGGGGGTCCTCACTCCACAGCCCCTCACGGAGCGCGCGCAGCATCGTGAGCTGGATCGTGTTGCGCACCGGCTCACGCAACAACCACTGCTCCGCCGCCCCGGCGTACACCTCTGGATCGGAGGTGAAGGTCCATCTCATGCACCCGATTGTGCAGACACGGACTCCGCCGGGGCGAACGGGTATCGCGCCGTGGACCGTCAGGCGGCGCTTTCCTCCAGGTAGGGCGCCCACTGGGGGTCTCCGACGTTGTGCGCGCCGATCAGACGCCAGTGGACGCCCCGTGGGACCACGGGGGCGACGTCCAGCGTCCAGCCCAGCTCCTCCAGCATGCGATCCGCCTTACGGTGGTTGCACGGCGTGCAGGAGGCGACGCAGTTCTCCCAGGTGTGGGTTCCTCCCCTCGACCGCGGGATCACGTGGTCGATGGTCTCGGCCCGCTGTCCGCAGTAGGCGCACCGGTAGTCGTCCCGGCGCATCAGCGCGGTCCTGGTCAGCGGAATCCTCGACCGGTAGGGAATGCGCACGTAGCGGCGCAGCCTGATCACCGACGGCACGTCGAGCGTGCGGGTCGCCGAGCGGACGACCGCGCCCCGCCCGTCGCGGTGCACGACATCCGCCTTCTCCCTGAGCACCAGCACGACCGCGCGGTGCAGGGAGAGGGTGGTCAGGGGCTCGTAGGTTGCGTTCAGCAGCAGGACTTGGCGCATCAGCGTGCCTTCCCCGCCGCGCGACGCTTCGTCTGAGTCTGAGGGGGCACGCAGGCGCGTACCCCGATTGGCGGCCCCTCCTGGGGCCCGGATGCTTCCGTCACAGGGACCTCCGCCGGACGGCCCAGCGGATGGTCACCACGGCACCGTCCTCCACCAAGTTTGGCTTCTGCATCGTCATTTCCGCCACCCATAAATGACAGGAGAGACGCCTGGTACGTTTTATGCCCGCATTACCAGTTTTTACTCCTCGATCCGAAGATCGACGTCACGGCCCTTCCCAAGATCGAATACGCCCCTCGCGCAATGGCTTCGACCAGCCTTCCCGAGGTCGTAGGGTTCCTGCCATGACCCGACAGCCATATCCACCAGCAGGCCGTGACGACCTCGTCGAAGAGCTCCACGGCGTCCCCGTCGCCGACCCCTATCGATGGCTGGAGGACCCGGGCAGTCCGGCGACCGAGGAGTGGCTGGCCGCGCAGGAGAAGCTCCTCTCCGCCGAGCTCGGGGCGCTCACCGGCCGCGACCGGCTCAGGGCGCGGGTCGCCGAGCTGCTCAGGTCGGGCTCGATCGGCGCTCCGGCCTGGCGCGGCGAGCGACGTTTCTTCATGCGGCGTACCCCCGACCAGGAGCACGCCGTCCTCTACACCGTCGACCCCGGCGGAACCGAGCGCGCGCTGCTCGACCCGACGGCGCTCGACCCGAGTGGGCTCACCACGCTCGACTCATGGCAGCCCGACAAGGAGGGCAGGCTGCTCGCCTACCAGGTCTCGGTCGGCGGTGACGAGGAGTCCACCCTCTACCTGCTCGACGTCGCCTCGGGCGAGCGGGTCGAGGGGCCGATCGACCGGTGCCGTTACTCCCCGATCGCCTGGTTGCCCGGCGGCAAGGCGTTCTACTACGTGCGCAGGCTGCCCGCGACCGAGGTGCCCGAGGGGGAGGAGCAGTTCCACCGCCGCGTCTACCTGCACCGGGTCGGCACCTCGACCGAGGATGACGTGCTGATCTTCGGCAAGGACATGGAGAAGACCAACTACTACGGTGTCGCGGTCTCCCGCGACGGCCGCTGGTTGCAGATCTCCGCCTCCAGGGGTACGGCGCCGCGCAACGACCTGTGGATCGCCGACCTCGCCGCCTCCGCACCGGACTCTCCCGACCTGGTCGTCGTCCAGGAGGGGCTCGACGCCCAGACCGCGCTGCACTTCGGCCGCGACGGCAGGCTCTACGTCTTCACCGACCTGGACGCCCCCCGGGCGCGCATCTGCGTCGCCGACCCGGCCCTGCCCCAGCCCGAGCACTGGCGTGACCTGATCCCGCAGGACGACGAGGCCGTGCTGTCGGACTTCTCGATCCTCGACGACCTTGACCGCCCGGTCATGCTCGCGGGCTGGACCCGCCACGCGATCAGCGAGATCTCCGTGCACGACCTGGTGACGGGTGAGCGCGTCGGCCGGGTGCCGACGCCGGGGCTGGGCACGATCGGCGCCATCTCCGAACGGCCGGAGGGGGGTCACGAGGCCTGGTTCGTCTACACCGACAACACCACCCCGCCGAGCATCCAGCGCTACGACGCACGCACCGGGGAGACCACCCTGTGGGCCGCCTCCCCCGGTGCCGTCGAGGTGCCCGCCGTCAACACCGAGCAGGTGGTCTACCGCTCGGTGGACGGCTCCGAGGTCCACATGCTGGTGATCACCAAGCCGGGCGTCGAGGGTCCGCGCCCCACCATCCTGTACGGCTACGGCGGCTTCGGCATCTCGATGACCCCGGGCTACTCGGCGTCGATCCTGACCTGGGTCGAGGCGGGCGGCGCCTACGCCATCGCCCAGCTGCGCGGTGGTGGTGAGCAGGGCGAGGAGTGGCACAGGGCCGGCATGCTCGCCAACAAGCAGAACGTCTTCGACGACCTGCACTCGGCGGCCGAGCACCTGATCGCCACCGGGATCACCAGCCCGGAGCAGCTGGCCATCTCCGGGGGCTCGAACGGCGGCCTCCTGGTCGGCGCTGCCCTCACCCAGCGCCCCGAGCTGTACGCCGCGGTCGTCTGCTCGGCCCCGCTGCTGGACATGATCCGTTACGAGCTGTTCGGCCTGGGCGCGACGTGGAACGTCGAGTACGGCTCCGCCGCGAAGGCCGAGGAGTTCGCCTGGCTGAACGCCTACTCGCCCTACCACCACGTCCGTGAGGGCGTCTCCTACCCGGCGACGCTGTTCACGGTCTTCCAGTCCGACACCCGGGTCCACCCGCTGCACGCCTGGAAGATGTGTGCCGCCCTGCAGCACGCCCAGGCCTCGGACCGGCCGATTCTGCTGCGCAACGAGGCCGAGACGGGTCACGGGGCGCGGGCGGTCAGCAAGACCGTCGAGCTCGCGGCCGACCAGCTCACCTTCCTCGCCCACCACACGGGCCTGGCCGTCTGACGGCCCACCGCGCGGGGCCGCCGTCGGGAACGGCCCCGCGCGGGCACGTCAGCGGGGGAAGACGATGGTCTTGTGCCCGTCGAGCAGGACACGCTGCTCGGTGTGCCACCGTACGGCGCGGGCCAGGACCTGGCACTCGACGTCGCGGCCGATGGCGGCCAGGTCCTCCGGCGAGTGGGTGTGGTTGACCCGGGCGACCTCCTGCTCGATGATCGGGCCCTCGTCGAGGTCCGCAGTCACGTAGTGGGCGGTCGCACCGATCAGCTTCACCCCGCGCGAGTGCGCCTGGTGGTACGGCTTGGCGCCCTTGAACGACGGCAGGAACGAGTGGTGGATGTTGATCACGTTCCCGGCCAGCTTGACGCACAGGTCCTCGGACAGCACCTGCATGTAGCGCGCGAGCACCACCAGGTCGGCCTGGTAGTGCTCGACCAGGGCGAGGATCTCCGCCTCCTGCCTGGCCTTGGTGTCCGGGGTGACCGGCAGGTGGTGATAGTCGACGCCGTACGACTGGGTCAGCGGGCGCAGGTCCGGGTGGTTGGAGACCACGCCGACCATGTCGATGTCGAGCAGGCCTGAGCGCGTCCGATAGAGCAGGTCGTTGAGGCAGTGGCCGAACTTGCTCACCAGCACCAGCACCCGCTGCCTGACCGCGGTGTCGCGCAGTTTGAAGTCCATGCCGAAGTCGGGGGCCAGAGCGGCGAAGGCCTCGCGCAGGGCCGCGTCGGACAGCGGCGAGGAGAACTGCACCCGCATGAAGAACCGCTGGGAGACGGGGTCTCCGAACTGCTGGCTCTCGATGATGTTGCACTCCCGCCCGGCCAGGAGGCCGGAGACGGCGGCCACCACCCCGGGACGGTCCGGACACGACAGCGTCAGGACGAACTGGGCCTCGGAGCCCCCGTTCAGCCGATGGTGGCCCGCGCCGGGCCCTGTGACTCGCTCGCTCATGACTTCACTCTCGAAGGGGTCGGATCGTACGGTGCCACAACACCGACCTGGGCAGAGTACAGCGCGTCACCCACACCCGCCCGCGCACGCCACCCGGTGCCGCGCGGTGCCACCGATGGGCCGTGCTGGTAGCGTCCGGAATCCATGAACGACCCTGAGGTGAGCGACCGCCCCGCGACCCGGGTGGTCTGCGTGGCGGGCGACGGGCGGGTGCTCCTGCTGCACTGGCACGACCCGGTCGCGGGCAGGACCCTGTGGGAGCCACCCGGCGGCGGTATCGAGCCGGGGGAGACGCCGTTGGAGGCCGCCCGGCGGGAACTGGCCGAGGAGACCGGCCTGCCGGGTACGGCGGTGCTCGACCGGTGGCTGCCGGTGCCCAGGGAGCTCGACTGGCTCGGTGTCCGCTATGTGCGGACCGAACGGTTCTATCTGGCGAGGTTCGACCACACGCCCCGGGTCGTCCCCGAGGAGGAGAACGACACCTATCTGGGCCACGGCTGGTTCTCACTTGAGGCGATGGCCGCGCTTCCCGACGCCCTCGAACCCCCGGCGCTGCCCGAGATCGTCTCCCGGCTGGTGTGACCCACGTGCCCAGCGGCGATGAGCGACTTCTTGGAAACCGGGAAACGACGCCGGACCCTCGGGGGATTTCACGGACGCCCCGCTGGAACAGGCTTCAACAAAGTCCCCACGAGGGAGTAAACAGCAATTATCCCGACATTTCACCGAATAATAACTAAAAGCGGTAAACCGTGTTATTCAGTTGAGACGGCCGTGGAAGAAATCAGCGGGTCCTTCTCCATGTAGACCACGGTGTGCTCACCGCGTCCCTCGCGGCGGATCTCACGCCAGCCGTGTTTTCGATAGAGGTGGATCGCGGCGGGCTGGTTCAGTGTGGTGTCCCCGCGAAGCCGGGCGTATCCCAGCCCGATCGCGCGGCTTTCCAGTTCTGCGACCATCCGGTCGCCGAACCCGCGCCGCTGGAACTCGGGGTGGACCCGCAGACGGCACATCTCCCCCGAGGCGTCATCGACCCTGCGCAGAGCGCCCATCGCCATGACTCGCCCCTCGACGGCCTCTCCGACCAGGAACTCTCCCCCGTCGGCGAGGTAGATCTCCTCGATCCGTGGAAGGTCGTCGTCGTAGTAGACCCCGTCACCGGGGAAGAGGCCGACCTGGGCGAGGCAGACCTGGTGCAGTGCCCGGACGGAGTCGAGGTCAGACCGGCGATAACGCCGGATCCTCACACCTCCTCCTCGATCGGGTCCGGCAGGGCCGCCTCGCGCAGCATCTCCAGATAGAGCTTCAACTCGGGGTTGTCCGGATTCTTGCCCTCGACGTCTCTGGCCACCTCGTGGGCCCGCTGCATGAGGATGTCGGGTTTGAACCCCTCCCCCAGACCGGCGAGCGCGGCCTTGGCGATGTTCAGCGCCTCACCGACGTCTCCTTCGAGGAGCTTGCACTTGGCCCGGTCGAACTTGATGAGCGTCGGATCGAGCCAGTCGCCGGGGCCGTACTTGGTGAGGGCCTGTTCCAGGATGAGGTCGGCCTCCATGGGCTGCCCCAGTTTGACCAGGGCGTCTCCCTGGTGGAAGTAGAGCTGCCGCTCGGTGTATCCGAAGGCCGCGTCCTCCTGCTCGGCCGCCCCCATCTGGGAGAAGGCCGCCCTGGCCCGTGCCAGTGCCCGCTTGGCCTGGTCGACCACGTCCTTCTTGCCCGCGTTCGACATCATCGCCAGCGCGCGGGCCTCGACGACGGGTGCCATGGCCTGGGCCGCGCACGGTGTCTGCCCGGCCAGATCGCGGCTCTTCCTGGCGAGGTTGAGCGCCTCGCGCGGATCGCCGTAGTAGAGCGGCACCAAGGCCTCCCTGGCGATGACCCAGGCCCGCAGCGCGCGGTCACCGGTGTCGTCCGCGGCGATCCTGCCCGTCCTGAAGAAGGAGCGGGCCATTCTCTGGTCACCAAGGTTGATCATGATCATGCCGCTGAGGCCGGCGAGCTGGGCCGCCATCCGGCACAGCCGTTCCTGCAGGTCGACCGGTTGGCGGTGCTCCATGGCCTTGCGCACGGCGCTGAACTCCAGCAGAACGTCACACAGCAGACGTAACGGCGGGGTGTTCATGTACTGGCGGCCGAAGCCGACGGTGGACTCCTCCCACTGGTCCAGCATCGCGGGTGAGACGGTGCCCGAGACCAGGGTCTCGTCCATCCTCCGCCGGATGTTCTCCACCGCTCCGAGCACCTGCCCGTCGAGGCCGACGGCGGTGCCGCCCGCCAG
The DNA here is from genome assembly GCF_040631445.1 of Streptosporangium sp. NPDC020072. Classification (NCBI taxonomy): domain Bacteria; kingdom Bacillati; phylum Actinomycetota; class Actinomycetes; order Streptosporangiales; family Streptosporangiaceae; genus Streptosporangium; species Streptosporangium sp. NPDC020072. The sequence goes on from NZ_JBEYAB010000001.1 coordinate 48,834, forward strand.
AATCCTCAAGAGCGTTCTCCGCAACACGTTCTCGTCCTCCTCGCTCCCGTCCGCGGAGGGGCCGCCGCCGATCTGCCGGATCAACGACTCACGCGGACCAGGGGAAGTGTCGGGTCTTCCATCCTGGAGATCACTCCGGACGGCACCCGGCATCCTGTGGCCGTGGCCACAGATGCAGGGCCCCTCGTAGCCGAGGGAGGGGGGCTCGACCCGGTATGCGGAACACAGGTAGTGGAGGTATTCGGGCCCGGGACGCTTCAGACCGCTCTCGTAGGCGGACAGAAGCGTCTCCCCGATCCCCGGAGCGGCCTTGCCGTCGCGCTCGAACAGCGCCCGTATCTGTTCGATCACGTCGGCCAGAGCGACACCGTGTGCGAGACGATGAGCCTTGATGCGGGTGGTCCCGAACTGCTGACCACACTTGTCGTGGATCTCTTCGGCGATCTGGGCCGGGTTATGCCCCGTTGCGAGGCCCCTGGCGCGGATTCGCCGCGCTAACTCCGTCTCCCTGTGCTGCCTGCCGGACATACCGGCCCCTCTCTCGCGGCCAGCTGGGCTGGTTGGCACGCTTGTCCCGACCGGTCCTCTCCCCGTAGACCCAGTGTGATTCGGGTATCGCACTGCGCCTAGAGAGAATAATGGACCACCGTTGCCCCACCCGGAACGCGCGAATGAGGCCACCGGCTAAGGATCGTCCTCTGATGGACTGTTTCTTTCAACCTCCTTGGCAGAATGCGCATCCCGATCTTGGTTAACCCGGCATTGACCCGTCGGACTCGGTGAGTCATCTTTGGCCAACCAGCGTCGATTCGCGTAACCGACCAAACACGGTTCGATGACGAATCGGCTGAATCCAAGAGGAGGAACGAGGTGGGGGAAGACGGCTTCGGGCACCTGGAGCGGTTGGTGTCAGAACTTGACGCTCGCGGGTTGCACGCCCGGGTGGTACGGACCCATACGGGCCGCGCCTTCGTCCGCGTGATCAACCCGAACGCGACCAGCCTGGCGGAGAACGTCACCTGCCGCGCGCAGACCGCCCACAGCCACCGCGACTGGTACTACTGGTGGTCCTGGGGGGAGCGGATGCACACGGCCCAGGACCCTGCCGGCGCGGCGACCAAGGTCGCCCGAGTGCTCGCCGCGGTGGGGGAGTGAACTAGGCGGCGAACCGGATGGGATCGCAGCCATCCGGTCCGTCGTACCCGTCGCGGCGCGGCGGAGCCGGTGGGGCGCCCGGTGCGGAGCGTCCTCGGGACGCTGGGTTCCCCACCGGCTTCGAGAACGAGGTCAATCTGTCGTGGGCGCCCCGCGGGGCGGCCGACACGACGACAAGCCGCCGTCCGGACGAAACTCCGGACGGGGATCGGAGGGATTCCTCCCGGAACGGCACGGGACACGCTTCCGGGTGCGTGCCCCGCGCCGGGCCGTTCGTCACCGGACTGTCCGGACCAGCCTCCAGGGCCTGGATCCGGTGTTCCCGTCCTCCCCGGCGTGATGTGACGACGGCCGGTTCGCTCGGCAATATAGGTAGGTCACGTGACTTGCCCCCATTTGCCAGACGAACCGATCCGGGAGGGATCTTCTCCGTGTTCCTGCTCGTCCCCTCACCCACCCCCACCGTGACACCGTCCCCCACACCGTCACCGTCGAGCCTGCCCGGCCTGGAGGACCTCACGAACATGGGAGCGGCCTTAGTGAACGGTGCGTGCGGACGTGACGGCGGGATAATCTGCGAACTCGCGCAGACCGTGCTGCCTCCGGCGTGGGCCCCCTTCGTCGCGAGTGTGCTCGCGACACTGATCGCCATTGTGCTGATCACCGCCGTCGCGCTGATCCTGCGCAAGGTGGCGGTCCGCCTGATCACCGGAATCGTGCAGCGGGCCTCCTCCGGCAGGCCGACCCTGGCGGGACGGCTACGGGGCAAGGATCCCGCCCCCCTCGAAGGCCTGGACGCCATCATGGCCGAGCGGCGCAGGCAACGGGCCGAGACCATGGGGTCCGTGCTCAACTCGACCGCCTCGGTCATCATCCTGGGCACCGCCGCCCTGACCATCCTCGAACGGCTCTCCGTCCCCATCGCCCCCGTGCTGACCAGCGTCGGCATCCTGGGCGTCGCGATCGGCTTCGGAGCTCAGGAACTGGTCAAGGACTTCATCGCCGGCATGTTCATGCTCCTTGAGGACCAGTACGGCGTCGGCGACGTGATCGACGCCGGTGCCGCGTCCGGGACGGTCGAGGCCGTCACCCTGCGCATCACCAGGCTGCGCGACGCCGACGGCCGGGTCTGGTACGTCCGCAACGGCACCATCACCCGCGTCGGCAACGAGTCCCAGGGGTGGTCCCGTGCCACGGTCGACGTGCCGGTCGCCTACACCGCCGACATCCCCGTGGTCCGCGACCTGCTCAGGAAGGTCGTCGAGGAGATCTGGAACGACCCCGACTACCGCGACTCCGTCGTCGTCGAGGAGCCGCAGGTCTGGGGGATCGAGCAGATCTCCGGCACGGCGGTCGTCTTCCGGGTCAACGCCAAGACCATCCCCTCACACCAGAGCGAGATCGCACGGGAGCTGCGTATCCGCATCAAGTCGGCGCTCGACCAGGCTTCCATCCCCATAGCGAACGTCGCTTAGGCTTGGGGCGTGTCCGCCAACCCCGAGGAACCCCAGTCCTTCTACGACGCCGTCGGTGGCGAGGAGACCTTCCGGCTCCTCGTCCACCGTTTCTACGAGGGCGTCGTCAAAGACCCCCTGCTCTGGCCGCTCTACCCCCAGGACGATCTCGCCGGGGCCGAGGAGCGGCTGCAGCTCTTCCTGATGCAGTACTGGGGCGGTCCGACCACCTACAGCCAGCAGCGTGGGCACCCGCGCCTACGCATGCGGCACAACCCGTTCGTCATCCGCTCCGCCGAGCGTGACGCGTGGCTGAAGCACATGCACGACGCGGTCATCTCCCTGGAGTTGCCCGAGGAGCTGGAGAAGCGCCTGTGGGACTACCTCGTCTACGCCGCGCACAGCATGGTCAACGCCCCTGACGCATAAACCCCGCCGGGCAGGGGCAGCCCATGCACATGAAAATCCCCTGGTGGCGTGACGCCGTCGTCTACGAGATCTACGTACGCAGCTTCGCCGACGCCTCGGGAGACGGCGTGGGCGACCTGCCCGGTATCAGGGGGCGGCTGCCGTACCTCGCCGATCTCGGTGTCGACGCGATCTGGCTGACGCCCTTCTACCGCTCCCCCATGGCCGACGGGGGCTACGACGTGGCCGACTACCGTGACGTCGATCCGCTCTTCGGCACGCTGGCCGACTTCGACGCCCTCGTCGCCGACGCCCACACGCACGGCCTGCGGGTGATCGTGGACATCGTGCCCAACCACAGTTCCAGCGAGCACCCCTGGTTCAGGGCGGCGCTGCGCGGCGAGAACCGCGACCGGTACGTCTTCCGCGACAGCGGGGATCTGCCGCCCAACAACTGGCAGTCCACCTTCGGCGGCCCGGCCTGGACCAGGACTCCCGACGGGCAGTGGTACCTCCACCTGTTCGCCCCCGAGCAGCCGGACTTCAACTGGCGCGACCCACGGGTGCACGCGGAGTTCCTCGACGTGCTGCGGTTCTGGCTGGACCGTGGGGTCGACGGGTTCAGGATCGATGTGGCGATGGGCCTGTACAAGGCGGAGGGGCTTCCCGACGCCCCCGCGACGGATCAGGCGTTCAAGGGCGAGTCGCCCATCTGGGGCAGGCCCGAGGTCCACGAGGTCTACCGGCGCTGGCGTGAGGTGCTCGACTCCTACCCCGGCGAGCGGATGGCCATCGGCGAGGTGTGGACCGACTCCGCCGAGGATCTCGCCCGCTACGTCCGGCCCGACGAACTGCACCAGAGCTTCAACTTCGCCTGGCTTGAGGCTCCCTGGTCCGCGACCGCCTTCCGCAAGGTCATCGACGACACTCTCGCCGACATGACCGCCCCCACCTGGGTGCTGTCCAACCACGACGTGGTCAGGCACGTCACGAGGTACGGCGAGGGCCTGCCCAACTCCACGACGGGGCTGGCCCGGGCGCGGGCGGCGCTGCTGGCCATGCTCGCCCTGCCCGGCTCGGCCTACCTCTACCAGGGCGAGGAACTCGGCCTTCCCGAGGTCCGGGACCTGCCCGCCGAGGCCCGTCAGGACCCCATCTTCGCCCGTTCCGGTGGGACTCTGCCCGGACGGGACGGCTGCCGGGTGCCCCTCCCCTGGTCCGGACAGGAGCAGCCGTACGGCTTCGCGCCCGAGGGCACCGCGCCCTGGCTGCCCCAGCCGGTCGAGTGGACGGCGCTGAGCGCCGAACGGCAGGCGGACGATCCGGGATCGACCCTGAGCTTCTACCGGCAGGCCCTGCGCGCCCGCCGGGGACTGCGCGGCGCGCTGCCCGACGGCCTCACCTGGCTGGAGAGCGAGGAGGACGCGTTGTTCTTCCGCCGGGGTGCGCTGACGTGCGTCGTCAACTGCGGGGTCGAGGCGGTACCGCTGCCGCCGCACGACCACGTCGTGATCGGCAGCGCCCCGGTCGAGGGTCACCTGCTGCCCCCGGACACCGCGGCCTGGCTCCACACTCCCTGACGATCGCCTCCGGTCCCCGCGCCCGTCGTACGGCGGGCGCGCCGGCCGTTTCCGGCGACGGCTCAGCCGGCTATGAGGAAGCGCTCCAGGTAGTCGAGCTCGTGCTGCTCCAGCCTGCGCGGCCTGGCCTTCTCCACGTCGTAGGCGACGAGCACCGACCTGGCCCGGACGAAGAGCGTCTCATCGTCGACGATCTCGTAGTTGAGGACGAACTTCACCGGTTTGATCTCGGTCACCCAGGACTCGACCCTGACCGGGTCCGCGCGGAAGGTGAGAGGACGCCGGTAGTCGATCTCATGCCTGGCCACCACCAGGCCGCTGAAGATCTCCCCGCCCTCACGGTGCAGGTCGAGGTGGAACATCTCCAGGCGCGCGTCCTCGAGATAGTCGAGGAACCTGACGTTGTTGACGTGGCCCTGGGAGTCGATGTCGGCGAACCTGACCGCCCTGAGGAACACATGCCTGCGGGAATCGCTCACGGTCTCTGCCAAGCTCTGTTCAAGCACAAGCAAGAAGGTAGCGATTCCCCGGCTCCCGGCGCACGGCGGGGGCGCGCCGGGAGCTCGGAGGAGGACATCAGTCCCGGGTGAGCTTGCGGTAGGTGACCCGGTGCGGGCGGGCCGCGTCGATCCCGAGCCGCTCGATCTTGTTCTTCTCGTAGTCGGCGAAGTTGCCCTCGAACCAGAACCAGTTCGAGCCCTCCTCCCACGCGAGGATGTGGGTGGCGATGCGGTCGAGGAACCACCGGTCGTGCGAGGTGATGACCGCGCAGCCGGGGAACTCCAGCAGGGCGTTCTCCAGGCTGGAGAGCGTCTCGGTGTCGAGGTCGTTGGTCGGCTCGTCCAGCAGCAGCACGTTGCCGCCCTGCTTGAGGGTCAGCGCGAGGTTGAGCCGGTTGCGCTCGCCTCCGGACAGCACGCCCGCCTTCTTCTGCTGGTCCGGCCCCTTGAACCCGAACGCGGCGATGTAGGCCCGCGAGGGCATCTCGACCTGGCCGACCTTGATGTAGTCGAGCCCGTCGGAGACGACCTCCCAGACGTTCTTGGCCGGGTCGATGCCACCCCGGCTCTGGTCGGCGTAGGAGATCTTGACGGTGTCGCCAACGATGATCTTTCCGGCGTCGGGCGTCTCGCCACCGGTGATCATCCGGAACAGCGTGGTCTTGCCGACGCCGTTCGGACCGATGATGCCCACGATGCCGTTACGCGGCAGGTCGAACGACAGGTTGTCCATGAGCACCCGGTCCTCGAAACCCTTGGTGAGGTTCTCGGCCCGGATGACCGTGGTGCCCAGGCGGGGACCCGGCGGAATCTGGATCTCCTCGAAGTCCAGCTTGCGGTACTTGTCGGCCTCGGCGGCCATCTCCTCGTAGCGCTGCAGACGCGCGCGGCTCTTGGTCTGGCGGGCCCTGGCGTTGGAGCGGACCCACTCCAGCTCCTCCTCCAGGCGCTTCTTGCGCTTGGCGTCCTTCTGCCCCTCAAGCTTGAGGCGGGCGGCCTTGGCCTCCAGGTAGGTGGAGTAGTTGCCCTCGTAGGGGTGGCAGCGGCCCCGGTCGAGCTCCAGGATCCAGTTGGCCACGTTGTCCAGGAAGTAGCGGTCGTGGGTGACGGCCAGCACGGTCCCGGGATACTTCTCCAGGTGCGCCTCAAGCCACTGGACACTCTCGGCGTCGAGGTGGTTGGTCGGCTCGTCGAGCAGCAGGAGGTCGGGCTGCTCCAGCAGCAGCTTGCACAGGGCGACCCGGCGCCGCTCGCCACCGGACAGCAGGGTGACGTCGGCGTCGGGCGGCGGGCAGCGCAGGGCGTCCATCGCCTGCTCAAGCTGGCTGTCGAGGTCCCACCCGTTGCGGTGGTCGAGGGCGTCCTGAAGCTTGCCCATCTCCTCAAGCAGCTCGTCGCTGTAGTCGGTCGCCATCAGCTCGGCGATCTCGTTGAACCGGTCGAGCATGGCCTTGGTCTCGGCGACGCCCTCCTCGACGTTGCCGAGCACGGTCTTGGACTCGTTGAGGGGGGGCTCCTGCTGGAGCATGCCGACGGTGAAGCCGGGCATGAGCCGGGCATCGCCGTTGGACGGCTGCTCCAGGCCTGCCATCATCCTCAGCAGCGTCGACTTCCCGGTGCCGTTCGGCCCGAGAACGCCGATCTTCGCACCCGGCAGGAACGACAGCGTCACGTCGTCGAGGACGACCTTGTCACCATGCGCCTTGCGCACGCGCTGCAGTGTGTAGATGTACTCCGGCATGTCCCCTAGCTTAGAGCCTGACGGACTCAGCTAGGGGCGGCCTCCGGCCCCGGCCGCCTCGCCGGGGGGACGGGCGTCGCTGGCAGGCAGATCCGGTCTCGTCCGAGCTCCTTGGCACGGTAGAGGGCCAGGTCCGCCGCGGCGAGCAACTCGATCAGGTCGTCTCCGTGCATGCTCATGATCGCGACGCCCGCGGAGATCGTGACGGTGACCATGTTCTCGTCCGCGGGTACGGCCATGCGGCCGATGCGGGAGCGCAGCCGTTCCGCGACCCGGCGGGCCTCGGTCACGTCGGCCCTGGGCAGCAGGACGACGAACTCCTCGCCCCCGAAGCGTCCGACCACGTCGTAGTCACGCAGCTGACTGCGGATGGTCGCCGCGACCCCGATCAGCACCTGGTCGCCGATCAGGTGCCCGTAGGTGTCGTTGACCCTCTTGAAGTGGTCGATGTCGACGATCAGCAGGGCGAGCGTCTCACCGGTACGGCGCGCCCTGACGATCTCGGTGTCGGCCTCCCGCTGCCAGGCGGCGGCGTTGAGCAGCCCGGTCTTGGGATCGGTGCGGGCCGCGGCCTGGAGCTGGGCGTGCAGCAGGCTGCGCTGGAGCAGCACGACCGGCGGCAGCGCCAGCGCCAGCAGGGCGAGATTCACCCCGCACGCGATGGCGACGAGGACCCCCAGGCAGAGCTCGACCACGTCGAGCATCAGGCTCTCGCGGTCCCACAGCACCTCCCGCCAGCGGGTGTCAGGGACGGCGGTGTGGGCCGCGATGGCGATCAGCGCGGTGTTCAGAACCGTGAACAGGACGGCGCAGCCGATGGCGACGAGGATCGGCCCGCCCGTCCCCTGGGTCGGGATGTCCAGCTCACCGACCACGCTGTGGAACAGCACCGAGGCGGCTCCCCCGGCCAGGCTGATGGCGGCGGAGCTGAAGACCCTCCGGTAGACCACTGTCTCGCGCACCCGCTTCTGCAGCAGGATCTGCAGCGGAATGGGCGCCAGAAGAGCGTAGACCGGCGGCAGCAGCAGGGCCGCGGGCAGCCACCAGGCCGACAACAGGTCACGGGAGACACCCGCGGGCATACCGAGCCTTCGGGTCGCCTCGATACAGACGGCACCGCAGGCCATCAACGCGACGAAGGTGAGTAGATCGTGCCAGTGGAAGTCAGCAGATGCGGCGAAAAACCCGATTGCCGTGAAATCCAGCACCACGATGCCGCAAAGATAGACAACCAGTGGACGGCGCTGCCCAAGGATGGGCCACCGATCGGCCAGAGTCGTCACAGTGTCGCGCGATTTGACCGAGGTGTGACTGGGAGCCGCCATGTCGTCCCCTTCTCCGACTAACGATGTGTAACACGATAGTTGCGGAGTGTGCGCCGCGCGATGGGAACCGCTACCTTGGCGGAGTGGCTCCACTTGTCAGGTGGCTCACCGTTGGGGACCGAGCTCAGCCGAAGAACGGTCCATGGAGGAAAGGAGCAGCCCATGCTGCGAGGTGTGACCTGGACATAGGCCCTGCCCGCTAGATCTCTCACCTCCCGCGGCCGCTTCAGGCGGCATCTCGCGACGTTCCACCCCGTCCCGCGAAAACACCGCGCAAGCTTCGTGTTCGACGTGGGAACCCGGGATGTCCCGGTCCCCCAGCCGGTTGGACCCCTCCTTTCGCGGTGCTCCGCTGATCTGAGCATCGCCGACACAGACCACCAACCGGGCGCACCGCCGATCGCACACCGCTGATCAACGCGCTGCCGACCACACCCATCCGACGCGAGCGTCACCCGGCGATGGCGACCGCCATCCGGCCGGACGAGTCACTTCCGTGGCGTGTGGTCCGTCCGGCGCGCCCTCGTGCGGTGCGCCGGTGGACCATGGCGAACCGACGGGGCGGCCCGCGGGCCCACCGGGAGATCTGCCAGGCCGGACCGTACGGTGCTCCGGGCACCCGGTGGGACCACCTCCGCCGGTCGCTCCGGCACCTCGTCCTTTATGGCGTCCCTTATGACGTCCTTCGAAGGGTCGGCATCCTCTCACTCCCGGTGAGGATGCCGACCACGAGTGCGGGGGAACTCGGGTCTGCGGTTCAGGCCGCCGGATGCGCCTGTGTGGGCCAGGGCGTCTCGTCCTCCGACTCGGCCTCGTCCGGCTCACGCGCCGTGCCCGTCGCCCGCCCGGGGCCCTGGCTCGTCTGCCCTGCGTCGCGGGCCGCCCGACCGCGTCTTGTGCCGGTCCGGCTCGCCGTTCCGCCTCCTGAGCCCCCGGGTGAGCCTCCGGAGCCACCGGACTCCCCCGAGGCGCCGGGACCCGTGGAGTCTCCGGGCGCCTCGTCCTCGTCGGCACCGCCTCTCACCAGGGACAGGGAGCCGGAACCGTCCGCGAGAGCGGGGTGGGGATCGGGGGCGAGGGATGCGGCGCCTCCGCCCATGGCCCAGTCGTGGGTCTCCCTGTCGAGCTCGTGCCGCTCCTGCCTGCCCAGCACCGGGGCCGCCCCGCCCCGCTGGGGTTTGCTGAAGCTGCCCAGGCCCCAGCGCAGGTCGTGCCCCAGTGAGCTGGCCTCGACCTCAGGCAGGAAGCGGCGCTCACCCTCATGGGTGAACTCGCGGATCCGCAGGCGCCCCTGGACGACGACCGGCTGGCCGGCCCGGATCGACTGGGCGACGTTGTCGGCCAGCCCGCGGAAACAACGGATGCCGAAATACGTCGTCTCGCCGTTGCACCACTGCTGGCTTTCCCGATCGAAGTAACGGCTTGTCGAGGCGACCCTGAGCGAGGTGACCCGCGAGCCGTCCGGGAAGGTGTGCTGGCGGGGCGCAGCCGCGACGTTGCCGGTCAACGTGATGTGGATGTCGTTCATCGTGCCTCCCAGGAGAACGGGCCAGGTGCCCGGCGTGTGAAAGACACAGTGGCCCGCGCGGACCGGAACCCGGCGGGCCGAACGGCGTTCTGTGGAAAACTCAGGCGCCGGGACGGGGCTGTGGAAAACCTTCCGGATAATCCACCGGAAATCGGAAACCCCGAGCTCCTCGTCCGCCACCGATGGGCGGCCTCGTGCCGCGGGTCACCCGGCCCGGCCCGGCAGACCCGCGCTCTGAAGGATGTTCCTTACCGAGGAACGGCACCGCCGACCTGATGGGTCAGCCCCGCACGCCCCGCAGCGCGGAGTAGAACTCGTTGTATCTGGCCAGCTCCCGCTCGACCGGTTCGATCACCGTGGTCGAGGCCACCGCCCCGACCCTGCGTCGCATCTCCCGCTCCAGCCTGTCACGTTCGTTACCCGCCCCGAGCATGACGAAGTTACGGCTGGCCACGGCGGTGAGCAGGCCGAGCCCGAGGACGGAGACGATCATCAGCCCCACCCAGGGCATGGAGGCCGTCTCGCCGAACACCTCAAGGCCCGGCGGAAGCGTGCCCGCCTCGAACACGCCGTAGGCCAGGGCCGTACCCAGCCAGGCGATCCCGGCGAGGAAGAGCAGGACCAGGAAGTACTGCCAGACCAGCAGCAGCCGCCACCAGACGGGGACCCGGTCGAGGCGGGGCGCGATCTCGGACAGCTCCGCGGACAGCAGCCGCGGCAGCTCGGCCGAGTGCGAGCGCGCGGCCTCCCTGACGCCGCTCTGCCAGGCCTCGTGCATCCCCGCGGTGAGCCCGTCGGACAGGGCGCGCACCGCGTTGTCGACCTCGGCGGCCTGCGCGCTGACCGCCCCGGCCGCCTCTCCCCTGATCTCGTCCTTGAGGTCGTTCAGGCGCAGGCTGTTCAGCGGGTCGGGCCTGAGCCTGGCCGCCCAGCGGGTGTACGGCCAGCCGACCCACTCCGCCGAGCGCACGCCGTACACGTTCTCCATGGCCTCGCCGACGGCCGGCACGCCGACCGCGTCGCAGAGGGAGTCGGTGAGGCCGATCCTGCGGGCGTCGTCCACGGAGGAGGCGGGCACGGGGACACCCTCGGCGGGCATGGCCTTCAGCAGGCGGAGCGTGATCCGGTCGAGATCGGCCTCCAGTCGCTGGACCGCGGCCCCGCGCCTGGTCACCGTCTCGGCGAGGACGGCCTTGAGCTCGTCGACCCCCTCCCCCCTGGTCGCGGAGGTGGGGACGATGACGGGGGCGTCGACTCCCTCGCGGCGCAGCAGGTCGTTCAGGTCGGCGACGCACTCGGCCAGTTCCTCGGCGGAGAGCCGGTCGATCTGGTTGAGCACGAAGACCGTCACCGCGTCGTGGCCCGCCAGTTCGGTCACGTAGCGCCTGTGGGTCGAGGCGTCGGCGTACTTCTGCGGGTCGAGCACCCAGACGACGAGGTCGGCGACCTGGATCAGCCGGTCGGCCTCGGTGTCGGTGAGCGCGCGGATGGAGTCGTGGTCGGGGAGGTCGAGCAGGATCAGGCCGTGCAGCCTGCCCTCCCCCTTGTCCAGGGCACTGGCCCTGGCGAATCGGTGACGCCACTGGATCTGCAGCCAGTCCAGCAGCGGTCCCGCGCCGTCCAGGCCCCAGACGCAGGCGTGGGCACGGGCCGTGGTCGGGCGGCGGACGCCGGTCGGGGAGAGCTCCAGGCCCGAGACGGCGTTGAACAGCGTGGACTTGCCGCTTCCCGTTCCTCCGGCGAGCGCGACCACCGTGTGCTCCGAGGACAGCTTGAGCCTGTCACCGGCGCGCAGGAGCAACTGCCCCGAGTCGGTGAGGAGCTTGGGATCGACCCTGCCCGGCCCCAGTTCCACGATCCGGGACAGCGCGGCGAGACGACCGCCGAGCCCCTGACGCGTCTGGGTGGTGCCAACACTCATCGGGCGACCTCAAGGTTGTACGTTGCCTGGTAGAGGCGGGTGGCGATGGACTCGTCGGGAACGCCCGCGCCGTCGAGGACCTGGAAGTAGCGTGAGGTCTCGTCGTCGAACAGCGTGGCGATCCGGGCGCGCAGGTCGCTACGGGCCTTGGCCCCGATGGTCCGCAGTGACTCGGCTCCCAGGAGGGCGTGCACCAGCCGCTGCGGCAGCCCGCCGGTGCCCGCGCCTTCCGCCTCCGCGGAGCCGTACCCGAGCAGGCCGATCACGAAGATCACCGCCAGCGACTCGACGTCGAAGGAGACGAGCTTGGCCACCGCCCGCTTGGTCACCCCCTCGGTGCGGATCAGCTCGATGATGTGGTCCTGCCAGCCGCTCACGGCCTTGCCCGCCCTGCGGGAGAAGTCGTCGGAGACGTCGCCGAGCCCGGCGGTCGCGGCCAGCGACTCCCCGGCTCCCGAACGACTCAGCCAGCGGGTGACCGCCTCCTCCGCGGCCCGCTGCGCCGCCGAGACGACGACGGACTCAAGGCCGGCCCTGAGCGCGGACTTCAGCGCGCTGAGCCGTTCGGGCGCCTGCTGGCTCGCCTTGCCCGCGAACCTGCCGGGCCTGCGCAGGTGCAGGGTCCGCATGAGGTCTCCGGACCCGGCGAAGTCCTGCCAGCGGGCGAGCACCTCACCGCGCAGCAGCGTGCCGTTCCCGGTGGTCTCCTCGATCTCGGCCAGCGCACCGGAGTAGGCGGCCTCCACGTCTCCGCGCAGTTCGTTCCTGAAGGCGACCTGGGCCTCAAGTTGCCTGGCCAGCGCGGGGATGCGGATGCGGAAGCTGTCGAGCGCCCCCGACAGGGTCGTCCTGATGGCCTGGGCCCGGCGCTGGTCGTCGACGGACAGCTCGGTCAGCCACAGCCGCAGGTCGGTGACCTCGTGGTCGGGCAGCATGCCGTCGGTGACCCTGCTCTCGTCGACGACGAACCGCTCGACCTCGCCGAGGCCGTATTCGGTGAGCATCCTGACGAAGTGCTTGGTGACCACCTCGCGGGACTTGACCGGCACCCGGGACAGCACGATGGCCAGCCTGGCACCGCGCTCCTTGGCCAGGCGCAGCAGCCGCCACGCGGGGGCGTCGGCGTAACGGGCGGCGGTGGTCACGAAGATCCACAGGTCGGCCGCGTCGAGCATGCGGTGGGCGATCTCGTGGTGTTCCTCGACGACCGAGTCGATGTCGGGCGTGTCGAGCAGGGCGACGCCCGTGGGGAGGCGTTCGGTCGAGACGAGGACGAGGCCGCCCGGTTCCGCTGTGGCCTCGGGGGCGTCGAGCCGCCGCAGACTGCCGAGCAGGTCGCTGCCCGCGAACCACTCGCGGTCGTCCGGATGGCAGGCGAGGACGGGGGTTCCGGTGGTCGGGCGCCGGACGCCCGTCGCGCTGACCTTGGCGTTGGCCAGGGTGTTGAGCAGCGTGGACTTGCCCGCCCCGGTCGAGCCCGCGATGACGACGAGCGCCGGGGCGGTGCTCATGTGCACCCTGGGGATCACGTAGTCGTCGAGCTGGGCCAGGATCTCGCTCTGGGCCCGCCTGGCCTCCTCCGCGCCGGGGAGTTCCAGGCCGAAGTGCAGGTCGGTGACGGTGTTGCGCAGGGCGGCGAGCGCGTTGGTCAGGGCCTCGGAGACGGCCTCCGGCAACGGAAGTTCCCGGACCCGGTCGTCCCCGTCCTCGTGTCCGCCCTCGGGGAGTTCGTCGGACTCCTCCGGTTCGTCGCCCGGGGCTTCGGTCTCCTCCCCGGCCTCTTCCCCGACCTCCTCCTCGATGACGAGGAGCTTCGCGCGCTCGGCCGCGATCAGCGCGGCCGCCTCGTCGTCCTCGGGATCGTTCTCCTCACCGGTACGGCTCTCGCCGTCGGCGGCCTCCTCGGGGAGGTCCTCGGCGGTGGGGGTCTCCTCGTCCCGGTCATGGCCCTCGGGGGTGTTCTCCGGGGCCTCTTCGGGCGTGTTCTCGGCCGTTTCTCCGGAGGTGGCCTCGGCGCCCTCCTCGGGAGAGTCCTCGGCCGGATCCCCAGAGGTCTCCTCGGAGGTCTCGACGACGGGGGGTTCGATGGTGGAGGTCTCGGTGGCGGACTCGGCCACGGGGACTTCGGTGGCGGACTCGGCCACAGGGACTTCAGTGGCGGACTCGGCCACGGGAACTTCGGTGGCGGGGGGCTCGCTCGCTGATCGGGAGTCCGCCCCGACGGGCGCCGAGGGGTCCGCCGTCGCGGCCGTGGCCTTGGCGACCACCTCGTTCACCGAGGAGATGGCGGCCTCGGCGGCGCGCCGGAAGGCCTCGAAGGCGTCGTCGACCGGCATCGTCGCGCCGCTCTGGGAAACGCCACCCTGGGAGGCACCGCTCCGAGAAGCGCCGTCCTGGGAAGTCCTGCTCTGGGAAGTCCTGCTCTGGGAAGCGCCGTCCTGGAACGCGCCGCCCTGGGAAGCCCTGCTCTGGGAGGCGCCGTCCTGGGCCGTGTCGCTCTGAGGAGCGCCGCTCCTCGCCGCGGGACCCTGGGGGGCCTCACCCGCCGGCCGTGCCGTACCGGGGCCCGGGGCGCCCGTCTGCGGTGCGGCGAGCCCGTCCCGCGCGGGTGAGGTGGTGCCTCTCCTCGCCTGGAAGTTGCCCCGGCCGCGACCGCTTCCCGAGCGGAAGATGGACCCCGCTCCACCGTCTCCACCAGAAGCGGCAGGAGTGGCGGGGGCCTCAGGAGCCGGGAGGACCGGGCGCCTGAGGGGGGCGGTCCGGCCCGAGGAGGGCTGCCCCGGGGAGGGCTGGCTTCTGGGCGTGGGGCTCTTCGGTGGCGCGGGGTTCTTCGGCGCCGGGGTGCCCGTGGCGCCGGAACCCTGAGCGCCCTTGGGTGCCTTGGCGGCGGGCGCGTCGCCCTTCGCCTGGACGGCCTCGACCACCTTGTTCACCGACGAGATGGCGGCCTGCGCCGTACGCCGGAAGTCCTCGAAGGCGTCACCGGGGGCCTGCGGAGGCTCGTCGGGCCTGATGGCCGGGAACGTCATCGTCCGCTCGCCGGGAGACTCCTCGTCTCCGGCGACATCGTCTGAGGAACCCTGGGGAGCCTCGGCGCCGCGGCGGTCACGCTCGCCCTGAGGCGTGGGCCTGTTGGCAGCCGATTTCACGGTATCCGCTCCGCTCGAACCATCTCGACCTCCTGGCCGACCTTCACGACATCGCCAACGATCACGATCGCGGGTGGCCGTATCCCAGCCTCGGCCACACGCTCGGCCACTGTGGCCAGAGTGGCCTGAAGAGCGCGCTGGGTGGGAAGAGTACCGTCCTGTACCACCATTACGGGAGTTTCCGGCGAACGTCCTTCTTGCACGAGCGTCTCGGCGATCGCTCCGATGCGTTCGACCGCCATCATGAGCACCAGGGTCCCCGAGGATCTCGCCAGGTTGGGCCAGTCGACGGTCGAGCGGGCGTCACCCGGCGGGACGTGCACGGAGATCACATGGAACTCCTGGCTGACGCCGCGATGGGTCACCGGCACGTTGGCCGCCGCGGGCACCGCGACCGGGCTGGTGATGCCGGGAACGACGATGACGGGGATGCCCTCGCGGGCGCAGGCGAGCATCTCCTCGCCGCCACGGCCGAAGACGAACGGGTCGCCTCCCTTGAGCCTGACCACGAACCTGCCCTGCTTGGCGTGCTCGACCAGCAGCTCGTTGATCTTCTCCTGGGCCAGGAAACGGCCGTAGGGGATCTTCGCCGCGTCGATCAGCTCGACGTCGGGGGAGAGTTCGTCGAGCAGGGCCCGTGGCGCGAGCCTGTCGGCGACGACCACGTCCGCCTGGGCCAGCAGCTGCCGCCCGCGGACCGTGATCAGGCCGGGGTCCCCCGGTCCGCCGCCGACCAGCGCGACCCCGACCGGCTTCGTCCGGTTGCGCCGGGCGTCGACCGTGCCGTCGCGAAGCGCCTCGACGACGGCGTCCCTGATGCCGGCCGCCCTGCGGGGGTCTCCTCCCGCGGTGATCGCCACGTTGACCTCGGCCACCCGCCCGCTCGCCGGGGTCCAGGCGGCTGAGGCGTCCTTGTCGTCGGCGCGGACGCACCAAACACGCTTGGCCTCGGCCTCCGCGGCGACCGCGGTGTTGACCGCGCGGTCGTCGGTGCAGGCCTGGACCAGCCAGGCCCCGTCCACGTCGCCCACCCGGTACGGCCTGGCCTCCCAGGTCACCTGGCCGGAGGCGATGAGGTCGTCGAGAGCGTGCGTGACGCTCGTCGAGACGATGGTGACCTGGGCACCTGCCTCAAGCAGCGCCGGGACACGTCGCTGGGCGACACGCCCCCCGCCGACGACGAGCACCCGCCGCCCGGAGAGGTGCAAACCGAGCAGGTAGGGCGACATGGTGACAGATCTCCCGTTCGCAATGAATTGTGCAGGAAGTGTTAGGAGGTAAACCTACCGGTTAATGCCTCGTTGTTCGCTGCTCCCCGGGTAACGTTCGGCGTTCTCCAGGTAACGGAGCACCCGGTCCGTCACAGGGTTCCCGGAAGCCCCACGATCAGGCCTCCTTGTCGGTGACCCCGGCGGAGTCGAAGGTGGCCACCTCGTGCATCACCCGGACGGCCGCGCAGACCAGCGGGTGGGCGAGCAGCCCTCCGGTCCCCTCACCGAGCCGGAGCTCCAGCTCGACCAGAGGGCGCAGGCCGAGATGGGCGAGCGCCACGGCGTGACCCGGCTCGGCGGAACGGTGCCCGGCCACACAGTGGTCGACCACGTCCGAGGCGAGCCCGGCCGCGGCCAGCGCCGCCGATCCGGCGATCACACCGTCGAGGATCACCGGCACCCGCAGGGCCGCCCCGCCGAGGAGGAACCCCGCGATCGCGGCGTGTTCGAGGCCGCCGACCGCGGCCAGCGTCTCCAGTGCGGACAGGCTCGAACCGTCCAGGCCGTTCACCCGCAGGGCGCGCCGTACGACCTCGACCTTGCGGGCCAGCGTCTCGTCGTCCACGCCGGTTCCCCTGCCGGTCACCTCCGCCGGGTCACGGCCGGTGAAGGCGCAGATCAGGGCGGCGGAGGCGGTGGTGTTGGCGATGCCCATGTCCCCGGTGACCAGGCAGCGCGCCCCCTGAGCGACGAGGTCACGGGCCACCGTGATCCCGGTCTCCAGCGCCGCGACCGCCTGCTCGACGGTCATCGCCGGGCCGAGGGACATGTCGGCGGTGCCGTGGGCGACCTTGCCGTGCGTCAGGCCGGGGGCCGGGGCGAGTTCGGCCGCGACCCCCACGTCGACCACCGTCACCGAGGCGCCCACCTGGGCCGCGAAGGCGTTGGCCACGGCGCCGCCCGCCAGGAAGTTGCCGACCATCTGGACCGTGACCTCCTGCGGCCACGGGGACACGCCCTGGGCGTGGACGCCGTGGTCTGCGGCGAAGATCGCCAGGGCCGCCGGGGCCGGCAGCGGGGGCGGGTTCACCGCCGCCGCGCCCGCGAGCCGTACGGCCACCTCTTCGAGCACGCCCAGGGCGCCCCTCGGCTTGGTCAGCCTGTCTTGGTGTGCCCTCGCCTCGGCGAGGGCGTCCGGGTCGGCGGGCCGGATCGCGGCCAGGGTCTGCTCAAGGATGGTCATGTCCCCAAGTGTCCCGCCAGAGGTCAAGGAACGGTCATCCGGGGAGCGGTTCACCAGGTGATGCCGCTGAGCGCCTCCTCGTAGCGCTCGACGACCACGTCGGCCAGTCCCTCACAGTCGCCGATGACGTCGGCGCAGCGGACGTCCAGGTCGGGATGGCCCGCGGCGTAGGCCATGGCCTGGGCCCAGATGCGGTCCAGGACGCCCCCGGCGAACAGCAGGTAGGGAACGACGATCACCCGCCGGGCGCCGAGGCGGCGGCAGCGCTCGATGCCGCCGGGCACGCCGGGCGGGGTGAGCGAGGTGAAGGCGGTCTCCACGGTCATGTACTCGTGGGCGTGGGTCTCCCAGAACAGCCGGGAGACGCGGTGCACGTCCGCGTTCGTCGCGGGACTGGTCGAGCCGTCACCGACCAGCACGACGGCGGTCTCGCCGATCTCGATGCGCTCGGGCTCGTCGTCGAGCGGGGCCGCGGCGGCGGGGACGAGACGGAGGCTGGCGACCTCGGCGGCGGCGTCCGCCAGGCGCTCGGCGAGCAGCGCCAGGATCCGGGGGTCCGAGCCGAGGGGCCGTCCGTAGTCGCAGGTGAGCGTGGGGTGGCGCTCCTGCTCCCTGGTCATCGCCGCGAGGGTCTCGGCGTCGGCGCGCAGGTCGCCGGTGAGGCTCAGCGGCAGCGCGACCATGCGGTGGTGGCCGCGGGCGACCAGTGAGGCGACCGAGTCACGCAGTCGCGGCCTGGCCCTGGTGAGGTATCCGCCGGAGACCTCGGCGGCGCTGCGGTCGAGCCTGCAGCGGAGGCGATGGACGAACCTGCCGAACTCGACGGATTCGTTGTCCTCGTGCGAGCCCTGCCCGATGAGCAGCAGCGGCGGCTTCATAGAAACAGGACTCCAATGACCTTGACCTGGGAATACGCGGCAGCGACTGGCGAGGATATCCGATAACGGCTCGACATGGACAGGTAACGAAACCATAAAACGCATCGGATATGACCCCATCTTTCTCACCTCCACCGAACGGTCTCCCCCGTCCCGCCCGACCCGTCTCCGGGGCCGTTCTCCCCTCGGAAGAGGTCGCTTCCGAGCAGGCCGAACACCACGACGTCACGTGGGCCGTCCGGCCGCATCGCGGCGGCGCGCAGCGTCCCCTCCCTGACGAACCCGGCCTTCTCCGCCACCCGCAGGGAGGCGTGGTTGTCGGCGTCGGCGCGCAGCTCGATCCGGCGCAGGGAGGTGTTCTCGAACGTCCAGCGGGCCAGGCCCAGTACGGCCTCCGGGGCGTAGCCGCGTCCCCGGTGCAGGGGGTGCACGCCGTAGCCGATCTCCGTCGTCCCCGCCTCCCACCGGGTCCCGAACAGGCTGATCGCCCCCACGATGAGCCCGTCGGCCTCGATCGCCAGGTGCGCGCCCTGGCCGGAGCGGCGCAGCTCGTGCGCGCCCCTGGCCAGCCAGGCGGCCACGCCCAAGGGACGGCCCGGTGCGCCCGGCGGCAGGAAGGGGGCGCGTGTCTCGATCACGACGCGAATCCGGCGCGCGTCCGAGGGGTCGAAGGGGCGCAGCAGGAGCCGTCGCGTCGTGACGGACAGACCGGGTGCGAAGGCGGTCAATCACCCTCCCAGGCGGGCGGTGGACGCCGCCAAGCCCATCTCACGGGACCGCCTCCGCGCAACCCGCGGTCAGCGGACGATCACCACCTCAAGGGTGCGCGGTCCGTGCACGCCCTCGACGCGGTTCAGCTCGATGTCGCTGGTCGCGGAGGGCCCGCTGATCCAGGTCAGCGGGCGGGAGGGGTCGAGTACGGCCAGCGCCTGCGGCACCCCCGCGACGATCTGCCCGGCCCGCACCACGCACAGGTGGTAGTCGGGCAGCAGGGTCAGCGCCCGCCTGCCCTGACCCGGTCCGGCGTCCAGCACGATCGTCCCGGTCTCGGCGATCGCCACGGCGCAGCCGGTGACCACGCCTCCGGCGGCTTCGAGTTCCTCGGCCGACAGCTCCGGATCGTCCTGGACGGCCCCCTCGGGCACCCATTGCGCGGGCAGTCCACCCGGGACGACCGGCCTCGTCAGACCCTGTACGGCCAGCGCGGAGGCGATCGTCGCGGCCACCTCGTCCTCGCCGGTCACGTGCACGACGGCCCGGTAGTCGGCGACGCGTTCGGCCAGCAGCTCGATCAGCCCGGCCTCGTCATGTGGCCCGGCGGAGGTCAGGTAGTCACGGACGATCTCCCCGGGCTCCCCGGGCTCCCCGGGGCCTCCCGGGGTGACGGCCGCGCGGATTCTGGCCAGGATCAGTTCCCTGTCGTTCACCGGCTTCCTCCGTCGGTGCGCAGCCACCAGTCGCGGAAGGACTCGGCGGGGATCTCGGGCAGGTCTCGGGTGTCGGTCCACGCCGACAGCGGGCCGGGCATCCGCCGGGGGACGAAACGGCGCAGCCGTCCGGCCATGCGCTCGGCGCGTGCCATCCGTTCCGGGCGGTCGAGGACCCAGCCGGCCGCGCGCATGCCGAACCGTTCCGCGCGCGGGTGCGGGGCCCTGCCACGCAGGCTGACCAGGACCTCGGGGATGTCGATCGCGACCGGGCAGACGTCGAAACAGGCGCCGCAGAGCGTCGAGGCGTAGGGCAGCGAGGCGTCCAGGGGTGAGGACATGCCGCGCAGCTGCGGGGTGAGGATCGCCCCGATGGGACCCGGGTAGACGGAGCCGTAGGCGTGCCCGCCCGCGCGTTCGTAGACGGGGCAGACGTTCAGGCAGGCCGAGCAGCGGATGCAGCGCAGCGCCTGCCTGCCGACCTCGTCGGCCAGGACCCGGGTGCGGCCGTTGTCGAGCAGGACCAGGTGGAACTCCTGGCCCTCGGTCGCGCCCGTCCAGGTCGAGGTGTAGGGGTTCATCCGCTCGCCGGTCGAGCTCCTGGGCAGCAGCTGCATGAAGACCTCAAGGTCCCGCCAGGTCGGCAGCAGCTTCTCGATGCCGACCACGCTGATCAGCGTCTCCGGAAGGGTCAGGCACATCCGGCCGTTGCCCTCGGATTCGAGCACGACGAGTGTCCCGGTTTCGGCGATCATGAAATTGGCGCCCGAGATCGCGACCTTGGTGGACAGGAAGCGCTCGCGCAGGTGGCGGCGGGCGGCCTCGGCCAGGGCGCGCGGGTCGTCGGTGAGCTCCTCGGGGGCGGGGCGTCCCCAGGCGGCCATCCTCTCCAGGAAGATCTCGCGGATCTCCGCGCGGCTGCGGTGGATCGCGGGCACCAGGATGTGCGAGGGCAGGTCGTCGCCGAGTTGCACGATCAGTTCGGCCAGGTCGGTCTCGTAGGCGGTGATCCCGGCCTCGGCAAGGGCCTCGTTGAGCCCGATCTCCTGGGTGGCCATCGACTTGACCTTCACCACGTCGCTCTCCCCGGTCTCCTTGACGAGCCGGGTGACGATGCGGTTGGCCTCCCGCGCGTCGGCCGCCCAGTGGACGTGGCCGCCGGCCGCGGTGACCGCCTCCTCAAGCTGGAGGAGGTAGCGCTCCAGGTTCCGCAGCGTGTGGTCCTTGATCTGCTTGCCCGCCTGCCTGAGCCGCGCCCAGTCGGGAAGCTCGTCGACCACGGAGGCCCGCTTCTCGCGGATCGTGTGGGTGGCCTTGCGCAGGTTGAACCTGAGCTGGGAGTTCCCTACGGCCGCCGCCGCGTTCGCCGGGAAGGCCGGCATGCCGAGGAAGGTCACCGGCCCCGTCGCCGGCCTCATCGGGCGGCCTCCGTCGAGGCGAGGATCTCGGCCAGGTGCATGGTCCTGACGCCGGTGCGCTGGCGGCCGAGGGTGCCGCCGATGTGCATCAGGCAGGAGTTGTCCGCGGCGCAGAGCACCTCGGCGCCGGTCGCGGTGACGTTGCGGGCCTTGTCGGCGCACATGGCGGCGGAGACGGCGGGGTTCTTCACCGCGAAGGTGCCGCCGAAGCCGCAGCACTCGTCCGCGGCGGGCAGCGGGACCAGTTCGAGACCCCTGACCTGTTCGAGCAGCCGTACCGGACGGTCGCCCAGGCGCAGGCCGCGCAGCGAGTGGCAGGTCGGGTGGTAGGTCACCCGGTGCGGGAAGTAGGCCCCGACGTCGGTGACCCCGAGGACGTCCACCAGGAACCCCGAGAGCTCGTGGACCTTCGGCACCGTCTCGGCGACCCGTTCGGCGAAGGCCGTGGCGGCGGGGGCGAGTCTCGCGTACTGCTCGCGGATCATCGCCGCGCACGACCCGGAGGGCACGACGACCGCGTCGTGTCCGGCGAAGACGTCGGTGAAGTGCCGCGCCAGACGTCCACCCTCCTCGGGGTATCCGGTGTTGAGGTGCATCTGGCCGCAGCAGGTCTGCCCCATGGGGAAGACGACGTCGCAGCCGAGGCGGCGCAGCAGCGTCACCGTGGCCCGGCCGGTTCCGGGGAACATCGTGTCGTTCACACAGGTGACGAAGAGGGCGACGCGCAAGGCGCGCTCCTTCCGGTAAAGGTCGCGATCAACCGCCATGATGCCCGATCCGCCCACTTTTCGTTACGAATGACCGGGAGTGAGGGAGGGCGGTTCGACGGAGTCGGCCGTACGGCAGGTGGCTCCCGAGCATGAGGCCAGGGCGTCGAGCTGCCGGTTGAAGTCCGTGATCACCGAGGGGGGAACCCGCGCGGCGAGGTTGTAGAGCTGGTAGGGGTCCCTGCCGTCGTCGTAGAGCTGGTACTCGCCGGTCGAGTAGCGCACGAAGGTGTAGCGGGCCGTGCGCATGCCCTGGTAGGCGGGGACCGGGGTCTGGCGGGCCGAGCTGCTGTTCGTCGGCCGGTAGAACTCAAGCAGGACGTTCTGCCGCCACGGGGCCGGGGTCTGGCCGCGCAGCAGCGGCAGCAGCGAGCGGCCCTCGGCGAAGGGCGCCGGTGTCGCGCCTCCGAGCTGGGCGAAGGTCGGGGCGAGGTCGACGTTGGCGGCCATCGCGCCGACGGAGCCGCCCGCCCTGACGCCGGGCCCCCTGACCACCAGCGGCACCCTGATCGACTCGTCGAAGGGGGTCGTCTTGCCCTGGGCCAGCCGGTGCTGCCCCAGGTGGAAGCCGTTGTCCGAGGCGAAGAAGAGGTAGGTGTCGTCCAGCTTCCCGGCGACGCGCAGGGTCTCGACCAGGGAGCCGACGAGGTCGTCCACGCCGAGCATGGCCCTGAGCCTGCGGCGGTAGCGCTCGTCGATGCCCGCGATCGTCCTGTCGCCGAACCGCTCGCGCGAACTCAGCCAGTGCGGTTCGGCGCTGACGTCCTCCTGGTCGAAGGACGGGGTCCGGGGGGCGGTCGCCCCGGCGAAGGCGTCGCGGTGCCTGGCGGCGAAGTTGGACGGGTTGTGCGGCGCGATGGGGGCGAGGTACAGGAAGAACGGCCTCTCCCCCGCCTGCGAGACGAAGGCGTTGGCCTTGCGGGAGAGCACGTCGGGCAGGTAGTCGGCGTCCGCGGAGCCGTACGGCCTGAGCGTGCCGTTCTCGTTGAGCGTGTAGCCGTACTCGTTGTAGAGCTTGCGCACCGGCACGTCCCACTCGTCCCAGCCCGGCGGCACGTAGGTGGGTTCGGCGGCGCCGCCGGGATAGTGGTTGAGGTATTTGCCCATCAGGCCGGTGCGGTAGCCGGCCGCCTTCATCCAGGTGCCGATCGTGGAACGTTCCAGATCGGAGTCGTGGAACTTGGTGAAGCCGCCCTCGGGGGCCGTGTTGGTCAGCACCCCGTGACTGTGCACGTACTGCGAGCGCAGGATCGACGACCGGGAGGGACAGCACCAGGAGTTGGAGACGAAGAAGTGCTCGAAGGAGGTGCCGCCCCGGACGAGCTCGTTCCAGATGTTCGGGAACTTCTGCAGGTCCCCCGCCTCTTGGTCGTCGACGAGGATGAACACGATGTTGGGCTGGGCGACCGTCCGCGCCACCGCGGGACCGAGTCCCGAGGCTCCGAGGCCGGACAACAGGACCAGGCACATGAGCTTGCGGACAGCATTGAGCACACACATCACGCTTCCCAGAAGGCCGAATTCCGACACCTCACCGAAGGGGCACCGGTACGGAACGAGCTCTGCTTCCGGGGGGAGAGACGGCCCGGCCGCGGCGGGCGCGCCACAGCCGGAGATCGGCGGAGACCGGCGGTCAGGCCGCGACGCCCTGGACCCGCCGGGGCTCCCCAAGCCGCGCGGCCACGACCTGGTCGAGGGCGGGCACGACCGCCGCCCGCGCGTCGACGCGGCCGGTCAGGAACCCGGCGTCGTAGAGCACGTCGGCGGCGTCCTGCTGCTCGGCGACGAACGTCCCGCTCACCGGTTCGAGCCGCCAGGGGAGCCGTCTGAGCGCGGTCGTCCAGGAGTCGACGGAGCCGCCGACGGCCTCGACGACCAGTTTGGCGGCCTCGACGGGATGCTCCGCCGCCCACCTGTCCGCCTCGCGCAGCGCCGAGACGACCGCGGCCAGTTCCTGCGGCGCCGACTCGGCCAGGCTCCTGCGGGTGAACAGGACCGAG
Source organism: Streptosporangium sp. NPDC020072 (assembly GCF_040631445.1). NCBI lineage: Bacteria > Bacillati > Actinomycetota > Actinomycetes > Streptosporangiales > Streptosporangiaceae > Streptosporangium > Streptosporangium sp. NPDC020072. Next base: position 72,539 of record NZ_JBEYAB010000001.1, read on the forward strand.
CGGTCCGCGACGACCCCGGCGGTGCCGGAGAGCCTGGTGAAGTGCCCCGCGCGTTCGGCCTCGACCAGGTCGGCGCCCTCGGCGACCCAGCCGGCCACCACCCCGTCACGCAGCCAGAGCCTGGCCTCCGAGGCGGCGGGCCTGGGCTCGATGTCCTGGTAGGACAGCCCGGCGTCGGCGAGGACCTTGGCCAGGAAGTGGGTCTGCCAGGAGCCGACGCGCAGCGAGACCGGCTGGTCCCGCAGGTCGGTCACGGTCATGACCGGCCCGTTCTTCGCCACCAGCAGGGCGCCGTGGCCGTGGCGCGGCGCGGAGGCGGCCACGTAGGCGACGGGCAGGTGCGCCGCCTGGGCGGCGAGCGGGAGCGTCGAGCCGGTCCCGCCCAGGTCGATGACCCCGTCGGCCAGCAGTTCCCCGGTCCTGCCCGCGTCGGAGTAGCGGTGGATCTCGATGCCTTCGAGCAGGTGGTCGAGGTGGGACAGGAAGAACAGCGAGGGATTGTCGACGTGCACCCCGACACGGATCGCCATCGAATCGCTCCTTGATCTTTTCCCGGAGGGCCCGAACGGTCTTTTCCCGCAGGGCCCCGAACCGGAGCCGGCGAACGAGGCGAGCCGCCGGCTCCGTCCCGCGGGCGACGCCCGTGGCCGTGAGGCGCCGTCCCCGTCTTCGGAGAGATCCCGGCGGGAAGGTCAGCGCCCGCCGCGGCACCTTCACCTGCCGGGGTCTCCGTGGGTCCTACCGTAACGACCCGTCGGCATATTTACAACTTTCCCTACCAGTTGAATAGGGATACTAGTCGGGTCTGGGCGCCGGGTTGGCCGTGACCGAGCGCAGCAGCGGCGCGCTCGCCGCCCCCGCCGCGGCGACCCCCGCGAAGCCGAGCCCGACGCAGACGAGCAGCGTGACCAGGCCGGAGACGTTCATCGTGGACAGCGCGAACGGCAGCGCGCAGAACATGCCGACCGCGATCGCCCCGCCTCCCATGACGGCCAGCGGCAGGAGCGTCTCGGTACGGCGGGCCGCGTCGAGCACCTTCATCGGGGTGCCCGCCAGGTGCAGCAGCGCGTAGGTCTGCCTGCGGTCCAGGATCGAGGAGGCCGCGGTGATGCCCGCGCTGGCGACGGCCACCAGGAACGACACGGCGAGCACGGTGACCGTGCCGGTGCGGATGTCGTCCAGGACGCGGAAGCCGGAGCGGTCGTCGTCGGCCGCGGTGGTCGCGCTGCGGCCCGGCACCAGGCCGTCCAGGGCGGTGCGCGCCCGGTCCACGACGGCGACGTCGGAGGTGCCGAGGGCCGCGACCAGCACCCTGCCCTGCCCTTTACCGCGTCCGCCGCCTGCCTTGACGGTGACCGTGGCCCGCACCCCCGCGGCCGACAGCCGTTCCCTGGCCGTCGCCGAGAGCTCGGCCGCCTTGGCGGGCGGCACGGACAGGCGCAGGTTCTCGGCGTCGGCGTGACCGAGCAGCCCGGCCCCCGGGGTGAGCAGGCCGATGAACCCGGCCACGAACCCGGTCAGCGCGACACCGCTCACGGTCCGCCAGGCGGCTCGGGGGTCGTCGATCATGCGGCGCCCGGCGAGGAGCCCCGCGGGGCGTCTGGCCGAGGCCGCGACGATCCTGCCCAGCAGGCCGACCACCCACGGGCCGACCAGGTTGACCGCCAGGAAGGCCAGGCTCAGGACGACCGTGACCACGCCGACGCTCGCCCCCATCCCGAGGGTGGGCACCACGGCCAGGACGGCCAGCAGCGCCAGGACCCGGACGAAGCGCATCGCGGGTGGCGTCTCCCTCTTGGCGACGCCGAGCGGGCTGACCACGACCCGGCGCAGGCCGACGACGGCGGACAGGCCGACGAGCAGCGGTACCACGGCCAGCACCCCGAGCACGGGGAGCACCCCCGGCCAGGTGTCGGCGACGAACCAGGGGCCTCCGTCGATCGAGATCCTGGTGAGCAGCGGGGTCATCAGGAAGTAGAGCACGGCGCCGAGCACCGCCCCGGCGAACGCTGTGATCATCGCCTCGGCGACGGTCATCGTGACGACCTGCCCGGGAGTGGCCCCGACCAGCCGCAGCGCGGCCAGGCGCTGGTCCCTGCGGGCCACGGTGAGCCTGGCCGCCGCTCCGCCGAAGACCAGCAGCGGCACGACCATCAGCACGCTCGCGATCAGCGCCAGGATCTGGTAGCCGATCGCGTTGTCCGTCCTGGTGCCGGTGAAGCCGGAGATCCTCGTGGGGGCGATGTCGTCGTGCCCGTCGACGGCGGGTCCCGCGGTCATGGCCGGGGAGCCGGGGGCCTGCCCCCGGACGGCGACCAGTTCGTCCGGATGGACCAGGGCCGCGTCGCCGACCCTGCCGCCGCCCTTCCCCGTGAACCGTCCGGCGAGCCGGTCCTCGGGCAGCCGCTTCACCAGCTCGGCCAGCGCCGGGGAGAGCCACACCTCGCCGGGCGCGGGGAAGCGGTCGAGGCCCGGGGGCGCGGGCGCCCCCGGTTCGAGGGCCGCCACGTCGACGACGGTGATCGGCCGGTTCTCCACGTGGTCCAGGTGCACGGCCTGGATCGCGACGGCGTCCCGGGTGGCCTCGACCGGGTTGCGCCACGCCCCCCGGTCCGCCCTGCCCTGGAAGGCGAGGTTGGCGGTCACGGCGAACAGCAGCAGCCCGGTGGACACGGCCACCGCGACCACGGTCAGCGCGGAGCCGAGCAGCCCTCTGCGACCGCCGCCGCGCAGCAATCGCCAGGCGAGTCCGACGACCCCGTTCATCCCCCGACCCCGATCGCCTGGGTGGAACCGGGAATGACCTGCCCGTCGCGGACCTCGACGACGCGGTCGCACCAGCGGGCCACCTGGAGGTCGTGGGTGACGACGACCAGGGAGGCGCCGTTGTGCTTGGTCGCCTCGACCAGCAGGCTCATCGTGTCGTGTCCGGTGCCCTGGTCGAGGGCGCCGGTCGGCTCGTCGGCGAAGATCACCGCGGGTCCGGTGACCAGCGCGCGGGCGATGGCGACCCGCTGGGCCTGGCCTCCCGACAGCTCACCCGGCCTGCGCCCCTCCATGCCGCCCAGGCCGAGCGGGCCGAACCACTCGCGGGCCCGCCGTACGGCGTCGCCCCTGGACACGCCGCCGAGCATCAGCGGCAGCGCGACGTTCTCCTCCGCGGGCAGTTCGGGCAGGAGCTGCCCGAACTGGAAGACGAACCCGAAGCGGGTACGGCGCAGCTCGCTGCGGCGGCGCTCCCCCAGCGCGTCGATGCGCTCGCCGAGCAGCCTGACCTCGCCCGCGTCCGGCTTCATGATCCCGGCGAGGCAGTGCAGCAGGGTCGACTTCCCCGACCCTGAAGGCCCCATGATGGCCAGCGCCTCCCCTCCGGCCAGGGCGAGGCCGACCCCGCCCAGCGCCACGGTCGGGCCGAACCGCTTGACCAGGCCGATTCCCTCAAGAACAACACTCATGGCCAAGACCCTCTCCCGGCGGGGCCGTACGGCGGATCGGCCGACCGGCCCGACAACCGGACTCCCTTATCAGCCGAAAGACCGACATCGGCGTTGGGCTGGCAGAATCGATCGCGTGACGATTCGGGTACTCATCGCCGACGACCAGGAACTCGTGCGGACCGGCTTCCAGATGATCCTGGACGCCCAGCCGGACATGGAGGTCGTGGCGACCGCCGCGAACGGCGCCGAGGCGGTCGAGCACGCGCGCAGGCTCCGGCCCGACGTGTGCCTGCTGGACATCCGGATGCCGAAGCTGGACGGCCTTGAGGCCACCAGGCTGCTGGCCGGGCCCGGGGCCAGGGACCCGATGCGGGTGGTCATCGTCACCACCTTCGACCTGGACGAGTACGTCTACGGCGCGCTGCGCGCCGGGGCGACCGGGTTCCTGCTCAAGGACAGCGGGCCCACCCTGCTCATCGAGGCGATCAGGGCCGCCGCGGCCGGGGACGCCCTCGTCTCGCCCTCGGTGACCGTACGGCTGCTCGAACACCTGGCGCGTCCCCGCCACGGCGGCGGCAGGCCGCCGAGCGAGCCGCTCACCGAACGCGAGTTCGACGTCGTCCGTCTGGTGGCCAGGGGAAGGACCAACCAGGAGATCGCCGCGGAGCTGTTCGTCTCGCTCTCGACGGTCAAGACGCACCTGGGGAGCATCCAGGCGAAACTCGGCGCGCGCAACCGGGTGGAGGTCGCGGCCTGGGCCTGGGAATCTGGCGTTGTGGGCTGATTAGCCGGGCGGCCGACGGGATACAAGAAGGGCAGGTCCTTCAGCGCGTCCCGGGGGGAGAGACACATGCGCTTCGTCCCGCCGGTGCCCAGGAGATCGGCCCTCGTCGTCCACGTGGCCCTCGCCGCCCAGGTGCTCACGGTCGCCGCCCTGGTGGTCTTCGAGCACGTGCGGGGCAGGCGGCTCGCCCGGGAGATATCGGCGCTCGGCGGTGACCCGCACGCCCCCGGCGCGCAGGCCGTCGTCGGCGCGGTGACCGTCTTCGCCGTCCTGGTCATGCTGGTCGCGGTCGCCACGGTCGCGGGCGCGGCGGCCTATCTGACCTGGCTGGTCCAGGCCAGGCAGAACGCCGCCCTCTCCTGGACGCCCGCCCTGCCCGTACTGGCCGCCTGGCTCGTCCCCGGGGTCAACCTGGTCCTGCCTCCGCTGCTGGTCCACCGCCTGTGGCGGGCCTCCCGCCCGCCCGCCGACCGGCGCCCGCGCTGGGTCGCGCTGCTGGCCGCCTGGTGGCTGAGCTGGCTGGCCACGCTCGCCGTCGCCGTGATCCGGCTGCCCTTCGGCGCCCCGCACGGGAACTCCGACCTCACCGGCCTCGGCCTCGCCGACCTGGCGGTCGTCGCGCTCGGCGCGCTGCTGTGCTCGGCGACGGTGCGGCAGGTCACCGCGATCCAGACGGCGGGCGCGCGGGCCTCGGCACACGCCCTCACCCTGGCCGCGCAGGCGGGGCCGTTCCACGTGGCGGCCGGCGGACGGCGTCAGTCCCAGGCCCGCATCAGCAGCCAGCCCTCACCCGCGGTGTCGAAGCGCAGTTCGTAGGTGCCCCGCCCGTCTCCGGGGTCGGCCTCGACCCGCCAGAAACGGCGCTCTCCCGGGTCGCCCTCCGAGGTCTTCCACCACTCGCGTGCGACCACCCACCGGTCGAGCACCTGGCGCACGGCGTAGAGCCGGTCGCGCCAGACGAACTGGACCGGCTGGCCGTCACGGGTCCAGACCTCGATCGGATCACCGTAGAGTCTGCTCACGGCACATCTCCCCACGGTTCGCGTCCGCGCCCGGGGGAAGACGGGCCTGACCCGTCGAACATACGTTCTCATGACATGAGGCGCAAGTCCCCCATCTGTCTCACCAGTGGGTTGGCGTCAACCGAGTTGCGGATGCTGAAGGTCACGCTGCCCGCGCGGTAGCGGTCGTCGGACCACTCCACGGGACGACCCTCGTGGGTCGTGGTGACCCGGCGCTGACGCAGCAGCGGGCTGCCACGCCGTACGACCAGGAGGCGGGAGTCCTCGACGCCGGCGGAGACCGCGTCGATGAGGTGCTCCCCGTAGGCGAAGACCAGGCCGACGTCCTCGTAGAGGGCCTGGGTGATCGACTCGCAGTCCGGGGGGATCCGTTCGACGGCCGGGGCGATCCAGCCCGCGTAGACGGTGCGTTCGAGCATCACCGGTTCGCCTTCGAGGGAGCGCAACCGCAGCACGGAGAGCACCTGGTCACCCGGCTGGAGCGCCAGCCGTACGGCCTCGGCCGCGTCCGCGCCCCGGCGGCGCTGTTCGAGCACCTGGCCGCTGACCCGGTAGCCCATCGCCTGCGCCCACTGCGCGAAGCTGTTCAGCTCGGCGAAGCTCTGGCTGCGCTCGCGGCCGACCACGATGCGCCTGGCCCCCTGCCGGGAGCCGACCAGACCCTCGGCCGCGAGCAGGGCGACGGCCTGACGGACGGTGCCGCGTGAGACGTCGAAGCGGGTGGCGAGCGTCGTCTCCGAGGGGAGCTGGGAGCCCACGGCGTACTCGCCGCACATGATCGCCTCCCTCAGCTCGGCGGCGATCCCCACGTAGCGCGCCGCGGCCCGGCCGCCGGGCTCCGCCCCGTTTCCCGTGTCAACCAAGGCCCCGTCCATTCCTCGTGTCCGCGCTGCGCGCATCGGGCGCGTCGGGTGCTTCGCCTTCCTCACCCTAGACAAGGGTGAATGACTCATGAAGCCACAGCTCATGCGTTCCCCTGACGTACTTCGAGCGTTCATCGAGGGGCAACCGGGAGCCGACCCGCCAAGGCTAGCTTGTTTGGACAAGTTCGTGAATTTCTGTGCTTAGTGCACGACATCCCCTCTGGGAGAGAACGTGATCTCATCTCGCGTCCGCCTCGCGGGCCTGGCCGCCCTCCTCGCCGCGGGCGTCACGGCGTGCGGCGCGGCCCCGACGACCGCGTCCCCCGCCGCGTCCTCCTCGGACGCGGCCTCCGGCGCCGCGGGGCAGGCCCCGGCGGCGGGCGCGGCGGCCACCGCCACCTCGGCGGCCGACCTCGGCGGGCTGGACAAGCTCGTCGAGGCCGCCAAGAAGGAGGGCAGGCTGCACGTCATCGCGCTGCCCCCGGACTGGGCCAACTACGGCAAGATCATCGAGGCGTTCACCGCCAAGTACGGCATCGAGATCGAGAGCGAGACCCCGGACGCCGCGAGCGCCGACGAGATCAACGCGGTGAAGACCCGCAAGGGCCAGGACCGCGCCCCCGACGTGCTCGACCTCGGCCAGTCCTTCGCCATCAGCGGCGCCGCCGAGGGCCTGTTCGCGCCCTACAAGGTGCAGACGTGGGACAAGATCCCGGACAACCAGAAGGAGCCGACCGGCCTGTGGTTCAACGACTACGGCGGCTACGTCTCGATCGGCTGTGACGCCAAGAAGATCGCCAAGTGCCCCGAGTCCTTCGCCGACCTGCTCAAGCCCGAGTACAAGGGCAAGGTCGCGATGAACGGCAACCCCACCAAGTCGGGTTCGGCGTTCGCGGGCGTCTACGCGGCGGCCCTGGCCAACGGCGGTTCCTTCGACGACATCCAGCCGGGCCTGGACTTCTTCAAGAAGCTCAAGGCCGCGGGCAACTTCAACCCCGTCGAGACCACCCCGGCGACCATCGAGAAGGGCGAGACCCAGATCAGCGTCGACTGGGACTACAACAACGCCGCCTACGCCCCCAAGCTCGTCGAAAAGGGCCTCGACTGGAAGACCGTCATCCCCTCCGACGGCAAGTACTTCCAGCTCTACGCGCAGGCCATCAACAAGGACGCCCCGCACCCGGCCGCCGCCCGCCTGTGGCAGGAGTTCCTCTACAGCACCGAGGGCCAGAACCTCTACCTCGGCGGCTTCGCCCGCCCGGTGCTGCTGCCCGCGATGCAGGCCGACGGCTCGGTGGACAAGGCGGCCGAGGCCAACCTGCCTCCCGTCGAGGGCGAGCCGACCTTCCCGACCGACGCCCAGGTCGCCAAGGCGAAGGAAGTCCTGGCCACCGGTTGGGGCGCCGCAGTCGGCGGCTGACCCATGGCCGAAACCATGTCCCCTCCCGGTACGGCCGCCGCGGGACGCCGTACCGGGCGCGCCTGGCCCGCCGCCGTGCCCCTGCTGGCCTTCATGGCGTTCGCGTTCGGGATTCCCGCGGTGGCGCTGCTGTCGGGCGCCTTCACCGTCACCGACCCGGCGAGCGGCCGGACCTTCCTGGGCACCGCCAACCTGGCCGAGAGCCTGCGGGGCAACTACCTCACGACCCTGCTGGGCAGCGTGCGCCTGTCGGCGGTGGTCGCGGCGCTCGGCGCGCTCCTGGGCGCCCTCCTCGCCCAGGCGGTGGTCACCTCCTCCTCGGCGGCGCTGCGCGGGGCGGTGCTGTCCGCCTCGGGCGTGCTGGCCAACTTCGGCGGGGTGCCGCTGGCGTTCCTGTGGGTGGCGACCCTGGGCAACTCCGGGGTGGTCACCACGGTCTTCGGGCTCGGCGAGTCGGGCTGGAGCCTGTACGGCTTCTGGGGCCTGGTCCTGGTCTACATGTACTTCTCCGTGCCGTTGATGGTGCTGGTCATGGCGCCCGCCCTTGAGGGTCTGAGACCGCAGTGGCGGGAGGCGGCCGACAGCAGCGGGGCCAGTGCCTGGCAGTACTGGCGGCACGTCGGCGTCCCGGTGCTCGCCCCCTCGCTGCTCGGCGGTTTCGTGCTGCTGTTCGGCGGCGCGTTCGCCGCGTACGCGACCGCGGCGGCGATCACCGGCAGCACGGTCCCCCTGGTGACCCTGCAGATCGCCGACGCCCTCACCGGTGACGTGCTCGTCGGGCACGAGAACGTCGCGCTCGCGCTCAGCCTCGACATGGTCGTCGTGGCGGGCCTGGTCATGGCGGTGCACCTGCCGCTGCAGAGGAGGAGCGGCCGATGGCTGCGGTGACCCCCGTCCTTGAGGCCGCCCCCCGGGGCCTCGCCCCCGCCGGGAGGCGGCGGGTCCGCCTGTGGCGCGGCCTGACACTGGGACTCGCGGCGGTCTACTTCCTGCTCCCGCTGGCCACCTCGTTCTGGTTCACCGCCTACAACGAGCGTCAGGGGTTCTCCCTGGCCCCCTACCCGAGGATCGTGTCCGCCGAGGGCTTCGGGACCAGCATGCTGCTGTCGCTCGGCCTGGCCGTGGCGACGATCGTGGTCACGCTCGGGCTCACCCTGCCCGCGACGCTGGCCGTACGGCTCGGCGCGCCCCGGCTGCGGCCGGTGCTGGAGGTGGTCTGCACGCTCCCGCTGGTGGTGCCGCCGATCACGTTCGTCTCCGGGATCGGCACGGTGCTGCGGTTCGGGCCGGACGCGCTGGCCGCGACGCCGTTCTGGGGGACGCTGATGGCGATCCAGGACGAGCGGTTCCCCGTGGTGCTGGTGCTGGCCTACGTGGTGCTGGCGCTGCCGTTCGCCCACCGGTCGCTGGACGCGGGGCTGCGGGCGATCGACGTGCGCACCCTCGTCGAGGCGGCCCGTGGCCTGGGGGCCTCGTGGCCGTACGTGCTGCTGCGGGTGATCGTCCCCAACCTGCGTTCGGCCATCACCGGCGCCGCGTTCCTCACCCTGGCGCTGGTGTTCGGCGAGTACACCGTCGCCGCGCTGCTCGGCTACCGGACCTTCCCCGTCTGGATCGTGACGGTCGCGGGCTCCGAGGGGCAGTTGTCCGTCGCCGTCTCGCTGCTGAGCCTGTTGATCATCTGGTTGCTCTCGCTCGCCCTGTCCGGCGCGGGCGTCGAACGAAGGAGGTCGTCGTGACCGCCGGTGTCGAGTTCCGCGGGCTGCGGCGGGTGTTCGGCCGTACGGTCGCCCTGGACGGCCTCGACCTGACCGTCCGGCCCGGTGAGCTGATGGCGCTGCTCGGGCCGTCCGGCTGCGGCAAGACCACGGCGCTGCGCTGTGTCGCGGGCTTCGAGCACCCCGACGAGGGCGCCGTGATCGTCGACGGCGAGGACGTCACCCGCAGGCCGGCCAACCGCAGGGACACGGGCATGGTCTTCCAGTCCTACAGCCTGTTCCCCAACCTGAACGTCCGCGACAACGTGGCCTTCGGCCTGCGGGTCCGCAAGGTGCCCGCCGCGAAACGGCACGCCAGGGCGGCCGAACTGCTCGAACTGGTCGGGCTTCCCACGCACGGCGAGCGCTACCCGCACGAGTTGTCCGGCGGCCAGCAGCAGCGCGTCGCGCTGGCCAGGGCGCTGGCACCCGAGCCCCGGGTACTCCTGCTGGACGAGCCGCTGTCCGCGCTCGACGCCAAGGTGCGCCTCACCCTGCGGGAGGAGATCCGGCGGCTGCAGCTCGACCTGGGCATCACCACCGTCTTCGTCACCCACGACCAGGAGGAGGCGCTCTCGGTCGCCGACCGGGTCGCGGTGATGCGGGAGGGACGGCTCGAACAGTGCGCCCCGCCCGCCGAGGTCTACGACAGGCCCGCCACGCCGTTCGTGGCCGAGTTCGTCGGCACGATGAACCACCTGCCGGGCCGCCTCTCGGGCAGGGAGGTCACGGTCCTCGGCCTGAGGCTGCCCGTTGAGGGCCCGCTGCCCGCCACACCCGAGGTGGACGTGCTGGCCCGCCCCGAGGCCGTGCTCCTGTCCCCCGACCCCGAGGGGGAGGGACTCGTCGTCGCCTCCTCCTTCCGCGGCTCCTCGGCCAGGCTGCGGGTACGGCTCGGCGACCTGGAGATGCTCAGCGACGTGCCCGGCCACGACACGGCCCGGCTGGCGCCCGGCACCAGGGTCGGCGTCGGTCTCGTACGGCGGCCCGTCCTCGTCGCGGGCCGCGCCGATGCTCCCTGAACCGCCGCCCCCTGAACTGGGCGCCGTCCTGTTCGACATGGACGGCACCGTCGTGGACACCGAGGGGCTGTGGCGGCGGGCGTGCGCGGAAGTGGCCGCCGAACTCGGCCTGCGGCCCGGCGAGGTCGACCCCGAACACGTGCACGGCCGCCCCGCCGAGCACACCGCCGCCCACCTCCAACGGCCCGGCGTTCCCCTCGGGTGGATCAGCGAGCGGCTCACCGGGAAGTTCGCCCGTCTGATCGCCCTCGGGGTGACCCCGCTGCCCGGCGCGCTCGCGCTGCTGGACGGCCTGGCCTCGGCCGGGGTGCCGACCGCCCTGGTCACCGCCTCCTCCCGGCGGATCGTCGAACCGGTGCTCCGCACGGTCGGGGCGGAGCGCTTCCGTCTGGTGGTCGCCGCGGAGGACGCCCCGCGCGGCAAGCCCGCGCCCGACCCCTACCTGCTGGCCGCAGCCGGTCTCGGCCTCGACCCCGCCGTGTGCGTGGCCGTCGAGGACAGCCCCGTCGGCCTGGCCTCCGCCCTGGCCGCGGGGTGCAGGGCGGTCGCCGTCGCGGGGGCGCGCGCCGTGCCGTACGGCGTACTCTCCGTGAACAGCCTGGAAAAGATCGACGTCACGCTGCTGCGGAGGCTGGTGGCGGGGGAGATCTCGATAGGCTGAGCCGTTCGTGCAATGGCGGATGCGGTGGTTAGGTGTGGCGGTGGACGATCTGGATGCGGGTGATTCCTTCCAAATAGGGCAGTACCGGGTGGTCGGCCGGCTCGGCAGAGGGGGGATGGGCACCGTCTACCTCGGTGAGGCACCCGACGGGCAGCGAGTCGCCATCAAGGTCATCAACCCCGAGTACAGCCGCCACGACCAGTTCAGGATGCGCTTCCGCCGCGAGGCCGACGCCGCCCAGCGGGTACGCAGGTTCTGCACGGCCGCCGTGATCGAGACCGCGCTCGACGGCGACCAGCTCTACGTCGTCACCGAGTACGTCCCCGGCCCCAACCTGGAGGAGGCCGTACAGAACGGCGGGCCGCTGCGCGGCTCCAGCCTCGACTCGCTCGCGGTCGGCGTGGCGACCGCGCTGGCCGCCATCCACTCCGCCGGGGTGGTCCACCGCGACCTCAAGCCCTCCAACGTGCTGCTCTCCCCGGTGGGCCCCCGGGTGATCGACTTCGGCATCGCCCGCGCGCTCGACACGCTCGGCGGGATCACCGGGACCGGCGAGATCCTCGGCACCCCCCGCTACATGGCGCCCGAGGCCCTGCGCGGCGAACCGCTGTCGGCGGCGTGCGACGTCTTCTCCTGGGGCTGCCTGGTCGCCTTCGCCGCCAGCGGCAAGGCCCCCTTCGGCGGGGAGAGCCTGCCGTCGGTGCTCTACCAGGTGCTCAACACCGAACCCTCCCTCGACGGCCTTGAGGGGTCGCTGCGCGAGCTGGTGACCCACGCCATCGCCAAGGACCCCCTGCGCAGGCCGACCTCCCAGCAGATCCTCGACCACCTGGTCGGCCGCTCGGCCCCGCACGAGCAGGCCGCGGACTCGGTCCAGGCCGCCTGGCAGCGCGGCCCCGCGGTGCCCGACTTCGTCGAGGCGGGCGGGACGGCCGTGTGGACCGGCCAGGAGCCGCTCGGGACGACGGTCCCGCCGGGCACGCCCCCTCCGCGGCGACGCCGTACCACGAGGACGGTCGTGGTCGGGGCGGTCTCCGCCCTGGCCGCGGTGGTCGCGGGAGCCGGGCTGTTGCTCAGCCTGGCCTCGGGCGGGCCGCCGGAGAACCTCCCCCTGCTCTACCAGGAGGACTTCACCCAGAGCGGCAACGGCTGGAGCGGCGGCGTCTACGACGGCACGTCCGACCGGTACGGCTACTCCCCCGACGGCTTCTACGCCGTGGACGTGGACGGCGGCTACCCGGTGGGACGGCAGAAGGCGCCGATCGGCTTCCTGACCGCCCCGCCCGTGGTCCCCAACCTCCTGGCCAGCCCGACCCCGGTCATCCCCGACCGGTTCCTGCTGGGCGTCGACGCCGGGACCCGCCCAGGAACCGAGGGGCCCGGCGAGTACGGCCTGTTCTGCCGCGGCGAGGAGAGCTACGAGGCGACCCGCTACGAGTTCCTGGTCGACACCCTCGGCACGGCCCGCATCCGCAAGGCCGTCAAGAGCGGCGGCGGCGAGCTGATCAAGGCCGTCCCGGTCGACCTGCCGGAGAAGGGCCCGGTACGCATCCAGGCCGAGTGCGCCGGCGGCCCCGACGGCGTGCGGCTGACCATGTGGGTGGACGGCGAGCAGGTCGGGACCGTCCTCGACGCCAACCCGCTGCCCAGCGGCCAGGTCGGCGTGCTCGCCCGGGTCGGGGAGAAGAGCAGCGCGACACTCAGGGCGTCCTTCGACAACTTCACCATGCGCGGCGTCCCCCGCGAGGACGACTCCCCCACGCCCTCCGGCGGGAACAGCGAGTGACCCCCACGGGGTTGGGGACGATGATCGAACCATCCAACGAGCGAAGGAGCCAGCACGATGCGTGCCATAGTCGTCTCCGCGACCGGCGGTCCCGAGGTCCTCGCCTACACCGATCACCCGGACCCGGAGCCGAATCCCGGTGAGGTGCTCGTCGACGTCGCCGCCAGCGGGGTGAACTTCATCGACGTCTACCACCGGATCGGCCGCTACCCGCTCTCGCTGCCCTTCGTCCCCGGCAACGAGGGCGCGGGCACCGTGGCCGCCGTCGGTGAGGACGTGACCGGTCTGTCCGTCGGTGACACCGTGGCCTGGGCCGGAGTGATGGGCAGCTACGCCGCCCGCGCGGTGGTGCCCGCCTCGCAACTGCTGGCCGTACCCGAGGGGATCGACGCCGAGCAGGCGGCGGCGGTGACCCTGCAGGGACTGACCGCCCACTACCTGACCCACTCCACCTACGAGGTGAAGCCCGGCGACGACGTGCTGGTGCACGCGGCGGCCGGGGGCGTCGGCCTGCTGCTCGTCCAGATCGCGAAGCTGCGCGGCGCCCGGGTGATCGGCACGGTCTCGACCGAGGAGAAGGAGACGCTGGCCCGCCAGGCGGGCGCGGACGAGGTGCTGCGCTACGACGGCTTCGCCGAGGCGGTGCGCGACCTGACCGGTTCCGGCGTGCACGTCGTCTACGACGGCGTCGGCGCGGCCACCTTCGACGACAGCGTCGCCTCGCTGCGCCCGCGCGGCATGATGGCCCTGTACGGCCAGGCCAGCGGCCCGGTCCCGCCCGTCGACCCGCAGGTCCTGGCCAGGGGCGGCTCCCTGTTCCTGACCCGCCCCAGCCTCGGTCCCTACGTCGCCACCCGCGACGAGCTGGCCTGGCGGGCCTCGAACATCTTCGGCTGGGTGGCCTCCGGCGACCTCAGGGTCCACATCTCCGCCCGCTACCCCCTGTCCGAGGCCGCCCAGGCCCACAGGGACCTGGAGGCCCGCCGTACCACCGGCAAGCTCCTCCTGCTCCCGTAGGGACCCTGCGAGGGTTCAGCCCCGCAGGACCCGCCACATGACGGACGGGCGCATGAGGGCGGACGGAGGGTCGAGCAGGCCGGTCACCCGGGTGAAGGCGACCGCGGCCTCGGCGTCGTGCGAGGCGGCCCGCTGCAGCCTGCGGACGTAGGCGTCCATGAACCTGGCCTGCGGGGTCATGGGCACCCCCGTGTCGCGCGCGGCCAGGTCGGCGCCCGTCGACAGCTGCCAGGCGGGGTCGAGGGCCTTGGCCGCCGCGGTGAAGTAGCGGCGGGCCAGGCCCTCGGTGCCCTCGCGCAGGCACTCGCGCATCGCGGACGCCTCAAGCGCGGCGACCGACATCCCCTGCCCGTAGATCGGGTTGAAGTTGCACAACGCGTCCCCGGCGACCAGCAGCCCCTCCGGGAAGCGTGTCAACCGCTCGTAGTGGCGCCGTACGCTGGCCGGAATCCTGGCCAGCCCGATCTCGCCGAGCGGTTCGGCGGCGCGCACCGCCGCGGCCACCTCGGCGGGGACGACCTCATCGACCCAGGCGAAGAAGTCGGCGGGGTCCGCGGGCGCGGGCGCGCCCGCGTTGCCGCCGAGCGTCGCCAGCCAGCGGTCCCCCTCGACCTGGCACAGCGCCACCCCCTTCGGCTGGCCCGGGTAGGTGCCGACGAGGACCAGCCTGTCCTTCATCGACCCCTCGGGAAGGCGCAGGTACCACGTCGCGTAGGACACCTCGACCTTGACGACCTCCTCCTCGGGCCGCTCGAACCCCATCGTCTCCAGCCAGGCGAGCGTCCGCCCTCCCCTGCCCATGACGTCCACGACGAGGTCGGCGGGCAGTTCCTCGTCGGCACCGGCCCGTCCGGCGGCGGCGATCCGCACCCCGGCGACCCGTGCCGTCCCGGAGGAGTCGTCCGTCATGAGGCCGGTGACCTGGCTGCGGTCCCGTACCGTCACCGTCGGCAACGCCCGTACCCTGCCCAGCACGTGCCGTTCGAGGAAGGGCCTGGTCGCCGAGATGCCCCGCTCCCCGGTCGGCGTCCGCGCGAACTCGTGGCCCCCCATGATCATCCGTAAGTGCACGATCATCTCGTACGCCACCGCCCCGGCCGCGACCATCTCCTCCGTGACGCCGGGGAACAGCTCCTCGATGATCCGTAACCCCCTGGGCAGCAGGGCGTGGGCGTGGAAGCCCTGCGGCACGCCCCTGCGCGGCCCGTCCGGCCCCTCCCCCGACAGGTCGTCCCGCTCGACGAGCGTCACCCGGTCGTAGAAGTCGGCCAGCGCCCGCGCGGTGAGCAGCCCGCCCATCCCCGCCCCCAGCACAACCGCGTGTTTCCCAGCCCTGCGGATCATCATCGCCTCCCGTCGCCGTACCAACGGTTCGAATCTGCCGGAAAGATCACCGAAGATCGAGACTTGACGTCAGGAAACAGCCGGGACGAAGCCGTCTATCGTGAAGCCATGGATGTGGACACCGCTTTCGTGCTCGGCGGCGGAGGCGTGCTCGGGGCCCACGAGGTGGGCATGCTGCGCGCGCTCGACGAGGCGGGCGTCAAACCGGACGTGGTCGTCGGCACCTCCGTCGGAGCGCTGAACGGCGTGGTGCTCGCGGCCCACCCCGGTGACGCGGTCAGGCACCTCACCTCCCTGTGGCGCTCCGAGGTCGTCCGTACGGCCTTCGCCGGATCGTGGGTCACCCGCCTGTCCACGCTGGCCAGGAGCGGCACCCACCTGCACTCCCCGGAGCCGCTGCGCGAACTGCTGACCCGGACGCTGCCCGTGTCCCGCATCGAGGAGCTGGCGGTGCCGTTCCAGTGCGTCGCCGCCTCCGTGGAGCACGCCCGCGCCCACTGGTTCACCGAGGGCCCGCTGGTCGAGGCGGTCCTGGCCTCGTGCGCGGTGCCCGGCCTGCTGCCGCCGATCCGGGTCGGCGACGACCACTTCCTCGACGGCGGCCTGGTGCACAGCATCCCGGTCGGCCGGGCGGTCGCCCTGGGCGCCCGCCGCGTCTACGTCCTGCACGTCGGCCGGATCGAACGGCCGCTGACCGTCCCGCGCCGTCCCTGGGAGGTCGGCCTGATCGCCTTCGAGATCGCCCGCAGGCACCGTTTCGCCGAGGAGATGGCCGCCCTGCCCGGAGGGGTCGAGGTGCACGTCATGCCCTCGGGCTCGGAGAACAGGCCGGGCGTCGACCTCTCCCAGCTGCGTTACCGGGACTCCTCGCAGATCTCCGGACACATCCGGCGAGCCTACGAGGCCTCCTCCCGCTACCTCGCCGAACTGGCCCGATAGAAGAGGGGGTGGCCGTGCTTCCTCCGCGCATCATCCGCCGGTTGGTCCTCGCCCCCCTCGTCATCGTGCTCACCGTGGCCGCGGTGGTCACCCTGCCTGTCTGGCTGCTGGTGGTCACCGCGGCCTCACTGCGCCTGCCGCCCCCGCAACGGCGCGGCACCCGGCTCGTCTGGTTCGCGGTGGCGTGGCTGACGCTGGAGTCCATGGCGCTGATCGCCTGCCTGTGGCTGTGGATCATCGACCTGGGCGGCAGGCTGAGCCACGACGAACGTGAGGAGCGGCACTACGCCCTGGTCAGATGGCTGCTGTCCAGCGTGTACGGCGCCGCCGTACGGATCTTCGGGCTGAGCGTCGAGATCGACGAGCCGAGGGCGACCCCCGAGGAGCTGTCCCGCCGCCTGACCCGTCCGGTGATCGTCCTGTCCCGGCACGCGGGCCCCGGCGACTCCGTCCTGCTCGTCCACCACCTGCTCACCCGGTACGGCAGGCGCCCCAGGATCGTGATGAAGGCGGCGCTGCAGCTCGACCCGTCCCTGGACGTCGTGGTCAACCGGCTGCCGAACGCCTTCGTCCCGCCCGACGTGGAGACGGGCGGCGTCGTCACCGAGATCCGCCGCCTGGCCTCGGACATGGAGGCCGACGACGCCCTGGTGATCTTCCCCGAGGGGGGCAACTTCACCCCGAAACGCCGGGGACGGGCGATCCTGCGCCTGGAGGACCGGGGGCTGCGTGAGGAGGCCGCCCGCGCCCGGCGCCTCGAACACCTGCTGCCGCCCCGCCCCAACGGGGCCCTGGCCGCCATCGAGGCCTGCCCGTCCGCCGACGTGGTCTTCGTCGCCCACACCGGCCTGGACGACCTGGTCACCCTCGGCGACGTCTGGCGCAGGCTGCCGGTGCGCGCGGAGGTCAGGGCGGGGTGGTGGCGGGTGCGGGCGGAGGACGTGCCCACAGGCCGGGAGGAACGGATCACCTGGCTGTTCGACCAGTGGGACAGGATAGACGCCTGGATCACCGAACACCGCTCGGCCCCGGTCGCCGGGGACTGAGGGTTAGGATCTCTCGATCTTCGCGCTGCGGTGCAGCAGGTGGACGTTGCGGAACTTCTGAGTTGGGTCAGCGATCACGCGAAGCCCCGGCTTCCCGGCCAGCGGGGCCAGGTCGAGGTCGGATGTCATGCCTCGCACGCAGACCGACCGCAGCTCGGTCAGAGAAGCGAGCGGCGACAGATCCGTCACCTGGGAGGATCTCTCAAGGGAAAGGAACTCAAGTTTCGACAGCTCGGCCAGCGGACCGAGGTCGGAGGCCGGGGTCTCGTAGAGGGTCAGGCTTTCGAGGCCGCGCCGACGAGCCAAGGGTGACAGGTCCCTCACCGGGCACCTCCCGAGACGCAGCAGGAAGAGGTCGTCGAAGGCGTCGAGCGCGTCCAGGTCGTCGACGGTGGTGTCCCACAGGCTCACCGAACGAAGCCGCGGACAGTGATCGGCCAGGACGCGTAGCCCGCCGGCGACGTCGCCGCCGGAGAGAGCGAAGCTCCCCAGCCGCGGAAGATCCGCGAGGAATCTCAGGTCCTTCAGGTGGGGAACCTGATGGAGGTGCAGACTTCTCAGCTCGGTCTGCCTGGCGACCGGACCGAAGTCGTCGATCAGCGCCAGACCCGCGAGGGTCAATATGTCGAGACGGGGCATCCGGTCGAGGAAGGCGAGATCTCCGGTGAAGCCCCGGCCCTGCAGGATCAGATCCTCCAGCGCGGACAGCCGGGTGAGGGGCTCCAGGTCGGCGGGAAGTGACGACTCCACGTCGATCGACAGCCACTCCAGGCCCGTCAGAGTCCCCACGGCGCCGAGGTCGGCCTCGTCCATGGAGTCCATGGAGTACACGGTCAGCCCGCGTAACCTCGGCAGGCCGCGCAGGAACTCCAGCCCACCGGAAACGGGACAGGACACGTGGAGGCTGCGCAGCCGCTCCAGACGGTGGAGGCTGCCCAGCAGACGCGGGTTGTCGACCTCCAGCCTTTCATCGAGCAGTGGCGCGTCCGCGAGGACCTCGGTGGCGTAGTGGTCGGGGTCGAAGTAGTCCCACCCGGCGATGAGTTCCTCCTGGACCTTCCCCCGAGGGTCGTCCCGGTACCCGGCGAGCCTGCGCAGCGCGCGCGGGCCGTTGACCAGCCAGCAGGTCCGCACCGTCGCCACCGCCCGCGCCTGCGACAGGCCGCCCAGGTCGTCGGGAAGACGGCGCAGGACCTCCTCTCCCGCGAGCGCGAGCACCCTCGCCTCGGCCGCGTTCCTGGGCGGGATCACCTCGGCCAGGCACGCCTCGACCCGTTCCTCCAGGTCGCGCGGGAGTTCCTGGATCGTCTCCAGGCAGCCGGCGGCCAGCAGCCGCAGTCTGCGCGCGTGCCTGTCCCGGCCGTCGATCCGGTCGAGCAGGCCGCCGAGCAGCTCCCGCCGTACCGGGGCGTTGGCGTGCCCGGCGGCCATCACCACCGTCTCGCGCCACTGGTCCAGGTGGGCCCGCTCGACCAGCGGTTCGACGTCGGCGTCGTCGGCCGCCTGCTTGGCCGCGAGATACTCCTGGACCGTCCGGTGCACGAAGTCGATCCGCCCGGGAACCGGCTCCCTGATCACCCCGCTGCGCTGCAGCAGATGGTCGAGTACGGCCCGCGCGGGTGCCTCGACCCTGGGCATGGTCCCGATGCGCTCCTCGACCCGTTTGAGCGCCGTGGCCGAGGAGAGCTCGGAGCGGCCCAGCATCGTGAGCCGCCAGGCCAGGTCCTGGAGAATGCGGACCTTCTGCTCGGGTTCGAGGGTGACCTCGACGGCGATGCCGCGTTCTGCGTCCCGGCGTTCGAGCAGCAGTTCCAGGGCGGCCTCGTACAGCCCCATCCGGTTGCGCGGCAGTTGTTTGCCCCGGTCGAGGTTGAGCGCGCACAGCATCGCCGCGAGCAACGGCGTCGAGGCCAGCGCCCGCAGGTGCGGGCTGCTCTCGAACCTGGCCAGCAGCGCGCCCTCGTACTCGTCGAGCCGCTCCGGCGCGCACGGCAGGCTCCGGGAGCCCCGCATCGCGACGTGCCACTGCCGTACCAGCTCGCGCAGGTCGGCGGGGGTCATGGGCTCCAGCAGGACCGGGGAGAAGCCCTCCTCCGCCAGCCAGCGCGCGTCGGCCGCCGCGGGCCGGGAGGTCACCACGGTCACGGTCCCCGGGTAGGCGGCCAGCAGCCCGCCGAGCCACTGCCTGACCGCGGGCCGGTGCCGTACGGCCAGTTCGTCCACCCCGTCCACGAGCAGCAGGGCGCGTCCCGCGTCGAGAATCCGGTGCGCCCAGCCCTCGGGCATCCGGCCCGCGAGCGGCGCCGCGACGTCGGCGAGGACGTCCTCGGGGCCCGGCAGCCTGCCCGAGGGGTGGCTGCGGAGCTTGACGAAGAGCGGGACACGGCCCTTCCAGGGGGCCAGGTCCCCGAAGAAGCCGTTCCGCGCGGCGGTCACCGACAGCCAGCGCAGCAGCGTGCTCTTGCCCGAGCCCGCGTCGCCCCGCAGCAGCACCCGGCGGGAACGGCCGAGGGCACTTTCCACCCGCAGGGTCGCCGCCTCGTACCCACCGCCCGCACCGGGCAGGTCGGTCAGGTCGGCGAAGCGCATCCGCTCGGGGACGCGCTCGCGCGAGCGGTCCTCCAGCGAGACGTTGAGGCTGATGTAGGCGACGCTCAGCGTCGCGCGGGGGCGGTAGTTCTCCACCCGGACGCCGAACAGCTCGACCTCGTCGAGGGTGGTGCCGAGGTGTTCGAGATAGCGGCGTTCGAACTCCGCGTCGTCCTGGGTGCCGGTCGGCGCGTCGAGCGAGCGGGCGGGCAGCCTGGCCAGTCCTGAGGCGACCTGCTGGCCGAGGGCGGCGATCCGCTCCTCCACGGCGGACAGGCGGCTCAGGGCCTCGGTGGCGGCCCTGGGGAGATACTGCGGCAGCTGCCTGACGATCCTGAGCAGGCAGTCGAGGCACTCGTCGAGCAGCACGTCGTACAGCCTGGCCCCGGCCTCGCCGAGCTGGCGCGCGGGGTCGCCGAGGCCCTTCCTGAGATCTTTGGCGAGCTTGACGGGGTCCATGTCAGCGGCCATGAGGGCCCTGTCCGACAGATCGGCCGATTCGAGGGCGGCGACGACCTCGTGCAGCACGGCCGTCCTGTCGTTCTCGGTGAGGCCGCCGTACTCCTGCTCGGCGAGGACCGCGATCCGCCGTTCGACGCCGTCCGCGATGGCGGCGAGCTGGCGTTCCAGGCTGCGCCGTACGAACCGGTCGGGGAAGCCGGCCCGGATCAGCTCGGACAGGTCGGCGTCGCGTTCGGCCTTGGCGGCGCGGGCGGCCAGGCCCTCCCGCAGGGCGCGTTCGGCGACGGCTCTGCCCGCTGCGGCGACGACGGCTTCCAGTCCGGACATGCTGCTCCTCGGCGCGCGGTGATCCCCTCCAATGATCAACCAAAAAGACGCCGGTTACTGAAAAATCCGGATAACCACGGAGCTACCAGTCCTGGGAGAGCCCCGACATGCGACGGAAATACTCGTCCTCGTCGATCTCTCCCGCCGCGTAACGGCGCTTGAGGATCTCACGAGGGTCTTCTTCGAGCGCGGGCCGCGGCTTCCCCCGCAGCATGCGCACGAGCGGCCCCGGGCGGACGACCACCAGGATGATCACCGCGATGACGAGCAGGGGCAGTACGAGCCGGAGCATCACTCACCTCCCATGCTTCTGTTGTGCGAAATTCTGCGAGAAGTCCGGCGCTTCACGCAAGGACCCGCCCGGTGGCAGCACCGGCAGACCCCGGGGGGCACCGCCGTCGAGCAGCCGGAGCAGGGCGCCGGTGTCCAGGTGCCGCTCGACCATGTCGCCCAGGGCGTCCAGCCTCTCCTGCCGCAACGCGGCGAAGGAGACGTCAGGAGCCGGGACGAAGTCACGCCCGCTGACGGCCGCGACGTCGGCGAGGAAAGCCCTGCGGAAGTCGTCGTTCTCCAGCGCCCCGTGCCAGGTGGTACCCCAGACCGAGCCGGATCGGCAGCCGTCGAGGAAGGGCTCTCCCCCGTGCGCGGTCACCACGCCGTGGTGGATCTCGTAGGCCTCGACCCGGCAGCCGTAGGCGACCCCCGAGGGCCGCCCCAGCGTCTTCTCCGCGGCGAACTCCACCGTCGCCGGCAGCAGCCCCAGCCCCTCGACCGTCCCCTCCCCCGACTCGACGTCGTCGTGGATCGCCCCGGCGAGCATCTGGTAACCGCCGCAGATGCCCAGCACCGCCCGCCCCGGCAGCGCGTCGGCCAGTCCGCTCGCGCGCAGCCACGCCAGGTCGGAGACCGTGGCCCTGGACCCTGGCAGCACCACCAGGTCGACGTCGTCGAGTTCGGCGGGCGAGGTCACGAACCTGACCGTCACCCCGGGCTCCGCGGCCAGCGCGTCGAAGTCGGTGAAGTTGGACACCCTCGGCAGTCTCACCACCGCGACCCTCAGGGTCTGCCGGCCGTACGGCGGGCGGGCGGCCGTGGGCCTGCCGTTCAGGGCCAGGGAGTCCTCCACGTCCAGCCACAGGCCGTCCAGCCAGGGCAGCACGCCGTACACCTCGCGGCCCGTCAGTCCCCTGATCATGTCGAGGCCGGGGGCGAGGATCTCCGGTGCCCCCCTGAACTTGTTGATCACGAACCCGGCCACCAGCGCCTGGTCGTCCGGATCGAGAAGGGCGACCGTGCCGTACAGCGAGGCGAAGACGCCGCCCCTGTCGATGTCCCCGACCACGACCACCGGCAGGTCCGCCGCCCTGGCCAGGCCCATGTTCGCGATGTCGCCCCTGCGCAGGTTGATCTCGGCGGGACTGCCCGCCCCCTCGCAGACCACCACGTCGTAGCGTTCCCGCAGCCGCCCGAGCGCGTCCACGGCCACCTGGCGCAGCCGTTCCTTGACGTCCCAGTACTCCATGGCGTCCACCTCGGCCAGCGGTCTGCCCATGACCACGACCTGGCTGCGCCGGTCGCTGCCCGGCTTGAGGAGGATCGGGTTCATGTCCGCGGAGGGCTCAAGGCCGCACGCGGCGGCCTGCATCGCCTGCGCCCTGCCGATCTCGGCGCCGTCGGCGGTGACGAAGGAGTTCAGCGACATGTTCTGCGCCTTGTACGGCGCCACCCGCACCCCCTGCCTGGCCAGCCAGCGGCAGATCCCGGCGGTGACGACGCTCTTGCCCGCGTCCGAGGTGGTCCCGGCGACCAGCAACGCCCCTTTGACCGGGGCCGGAGCATCATGTGGGGGAAGGCTCGTCATACCTCACAGCATGCCGTACCGCCCATGTCGGCCTGGCGGCGTGGGCGGGCCCTGTCGGCGTGGGTCCGAAAAACGCCGCCTTCGTCGATGCAGGCCAGGGAGCCGGGGCCTGGGGCTCGCTCGCACCGCCGGGGGCCGCTCTCGCCTCTCTTGCCGCCGCAGCCGCAAAGGATCGCTCCCGGCGCCGCCGGCACAGGAGGCCCTTTCCGGCGCCGTGAACTCAGAAGCCCCTACCGCCGTCGGCGCAGGAGCGTCGCCAGCACCGCCACGCCCGCCGCGGTGAACCCGACCGCCCTGGCCAGCCGTACGGCGCGGCGGATGTCCGGCACCGAGGGCTTGGGGCCGTCCCCCATCTCCGGGCGGTGCTCCACGCGGTCGCCGTACACGTTGACGCCACCGAGCGTGACGTCGAGCGCCCCGGCGAAGGCCGCCTCGCAGCGACCCGAGTTCGGGCTGGGATGGCGATGGCCGTCCCTGCGCAGCATCCGTGCAGAACGCCGGGCCGAGCCGCCGACCACGGGCGCGCACACGGCCGTGAGCAGGCCGGTGATCCGTGCCGGGGCGAGGTTGGCGACGTCGTCGAGCCGGGCGGCGGCCCAGCCGAACCGCTCGTAGCGGGCGCTGCGGTGGCCGACCATGGCGTCCAGGGTGTTGACCGCCCGGTAGGCCAGCAGCCCGGGGACCCCGGCCACCGCCCCCCAGAACAGTGGCGCGACCACGGCGTCCGAGGTGTTCTCCGCGACCGACTCGACCGTCGCCCTGGCCAGTTCCGCCGCCTCAAGCCGGGAGGGGTCGCGCCCGCACAGGTGCGAGAGCCTGCCGCGTGCGCCCGCGAGGTCGTCCGCCTCAAGGAACTCCGCCATCGCCACGCCCTCGCGCCCCAGCGTCGTGCCGCCGAGCACCGCCCAGGTGGCCACCGCGCTCAGCGCGCCCCGCAGCACCGGATTGCCCGTCCTGGCCACGGCCACCCCGAGCAACGCCACCGGGCCGACGCACAACGCGACATGGACGACCCCGGCGGGGCGGGCGTCGCCGTACAGACGGCTCTCCAGCGCCGCCGCGGCCCGGCCGAACAACGCGACCGGATGTCCACGCCTCGGATCACCCAGTACGGCGTCCGCGACGACCCCGGCGAGCATCCCCAGAGCCTCTGCCCGGGTTTCAGATGAGATGGCCATGAAGCCGGTCCTGGTTCCTCTCAAGCCAGGCGCACGCCCGACGGATGCGTGCCCCGGCGCCACCCTCCCACATCCGGGCCCAGCCACCGCCCAGGGACTCCGCCCTGGCGCGCATGGCGACGTAGGAGCGGTTGAAGCGAAGCCTGGACAGGTCGAGCAGGCGGCGGCGGTCCCGGGCCGCCAGGCCGTACGCGTCGCAGAACAGTCGCAGCCTCGGCCCGACCGCGAGATCGGCCTGGAGCGGCTCCAGGTCGACGGGGTCGGCGATCGGCGCCCAGTGCCGCAGCGTCGTCACCACGTCGAACAACCGGGTCGTCGGCCTGGCCATGTCGAAGTCGATCAACGCGGCGGGCAGCCCGTCCCTGAAGATCACGTTGTCGAGGTTGACGTCGCAGTGGCCGACCAGTTCGGCGGGCGCGTCGTCGTTGGACCCCGTCTCCCAGCAGGCGCCCCGGGGCGGGACGAACCCGGCGCAGGCGTCGTGGAAGCGCCGCAGCAACTCCGCCAGGGCGACCAGCGACTCGTCGGTGAGCGCGTAGGCGGGCAGCGGCCTGGGGGCCGACTCCCCCACGACGTAGGTCAGGATCTCCCTGCCCTCCTCGTCGAACCCCATGGTCCTCGGCGCCCCGTCGAATCCGACGCTCTCCAGGTGCCGCAACAGCGCGTGCACCGACCGCGTCGAGGTGCGGACCGGTCTGCGGACGGTGTCGCCGACCCGCACGACACCGTCGGTCACGTCACCGCCCAGCAGGGGAATCTCCTTCTGGAACGTGACGGCGAACATGGCATACGAGCGTAGACCGCCTTTCCCTTCGAGGAGAACGATTTCCGGTGAAACGCCCAACGCGCCGCAGATCACCGCCCCTACGACCACTCCGCCGGGCAGATGTCCCCTGGGTACGCTCCCCGGCCCCCGGCCTGCGGAGTGATCCTCGCGACACAGACGGGAAACCGATGCGTACGCACTCCCCGGATCATGCACAATTAAGCGGGAGCGCCCTTAGCTCAGCTGGATAGAGCACCGGACTTCTAATCCGACGGTCGCAGGTTCGAATCCTGCAGGGCGCGCTATGCATGACCAGCCAAAAGAGCCTCTGACCAGCGGCAACGCCGGGCAGAGGCTCTCGTGTTGTGTGCGGTGGTGTGCGGTCAGAGGCGGGTGGCTGCGGCTGGTTGTGCCAAATACGTGCGCAAGTTTCGAGGAGGCTCCAAGCGCTCGTCCGCCCTCAGAGCGTCGAAGACACCAACGCTTGCTCGGCCCATGCAGAGCGGTCAGTCCGCCTGGAAGCATCGCGTGTATCCGAGCGAGGACGATGACCCCGCAGATGCGGAGTACGACTGCGAGGATCTCCATAGCACCCCACGAAGGTGCGGTCACAAGGTGCCACGAAGCCCCAGAATTAGGGGATGGATCTACAGCTTCCTCGCCCTGCGGGCCTTGATGCCTCCACATGGTCCTCGATCGAGAGCTACCGAACTCGGCTTGAAGGAGCCCTAGCCGCTCAAGATCACGCGCTGGTGATCGGAACCGCGAAGGAACTCGTGGAAGCTACGGCCAGGGTAGTTCTGGACGCACGCGGACAGACTGCCCCGAGCAGTGCAGACTTCCCCAGTGTCGTAAACGGCGCCCATGCAATCCTGGACCGACAGCCAGGAAAGGGGCTGGCGAAGGACCTTCCGATAAGGAACGTGGCCCAGGGAGCACGGACAATCGTGCTCCAGCTAGCCGAAATCCGTAACCAATATGGGACTGGCCATGGGCGTCAGGTCCAGCCTGAAATCGCCGAAGAAATGATCTTTGTCAGCATCGAAGCTGCACTGCTATGGACTCGTTGGAGCCTTCGACGTCTCGGCCACCTTATCGACGGTGAGCCAGCGGTGCTGGTCCGAGATCTTCGAGATGGGGGAGTTTTCCGCAGCGGTGAACTTACACGCCGACTTCAGGCAGCTAACCTGAGCGCACTTCAGCCAGCCGAGCAGCACCTGCTCGGGGTCGCAGTGGGCCAGAGGGCTATGAACGAAACCTATGTGGTCAGAACAGATGGGGTCGAGGCGTGTGCGACATCGTCAGACCTTGACTCATGGCCAGCGGATTATCGCGCAGGACTGGTTGAGGGCATGTTCCTCGACCGCGAAGGATACGTACGAGCCGATAAGTGGGGAGGTCACTACGCAGGCCTTGTACTGGCAGGCCACCCCGATGCGGTCAAGGTTCTAAAAGATCTTTCCGGGAAGCTAGATCACGCTGCTTGGTCGTATCGATTTACAACACAGGATGATCTTCGCAAAGTATCAGTTACCGCCATGAACGGCGTGACGGGCCTTCTGGCAGACGAAGAAGCCCAACGCCTTTGGGTCGAGATCGCCAACCGATTCACCGCCAATCCCGGCAGCCGTCTGGAGATGACCACCGTTTGGTGGGGCTCGCCAGCTGCGCCTATAAGCCCCACCGAATAGACGTGATGAACCGTTCTGAATCACCTCGGCTTAAGATCCGAGCCGGCCTTAGATCGCTCGACGTCCTCCCCTAGCGCTTCGGCGATCCGGCGTTTGGCGGCCTCGTCCTGGCCGACGATGCACTTGGCGTAGATCCGGAGCAGGACTTCTACGCTGTGTCCGGCCCACTCGGCCACCTGGGTAGGTGCCACCCCCGCGTTGAGCCAGGTGGAGACGCAGGCGTGGCGGAGGTCGTAGACCCGTCTGGCCAGCGGTGAGGCGGCTTCCTCCGGTGTGAGAGCGTCTTGCCGGGCTTTGGCCCAGACGCGCCGGTAGGTGATGTTGGGCAGTTCCTCCCCGCGGACTCCGGAGAACAGCCGGCCGTTGGGGCCCTTGCCGTACGGCTCGGCCAGGTGCGCCCGAAGGATGCGGACCAGCGCCGGGGGGATCGGCACGGGGCGGACTTCTCCGTTCGCGCGGTGCTTGAGGGGACGTTCCTCGCGAAGCGCGCCGTCGTCGGTCCACTCCCGCCCAGCGAACGGAGCGGCCTTGTCCAGACGCACCTCACCCCACTCCCCCACCGGTTCCTCCCACTGCCCGCTCTCCTCGTTCAGGACCAGGGGCGGAAGGGCGATGTTGTGGGTTCGCAGGCGGACGGCCTCCTCGGGGCGCAGACCTGCGTAGTACATGAGTGCGAAGAACGCTACCAGGCGTCTTCCGCTGGGCTTCTGAGCCTCCACCGCGGCCAGCAGGGCACGGGCCTGGGTGTGGTTGACGACGCTGCGACGGTCCACCTCGTGCGTGCTCTTGGGCGCCTTCCACTTGATGCCCCTGATGGGGTTCTCCTGGAGAAGCTTCAACTCCATCGCGTGGTCCAAGGCGTTCTGCAGGATGGTCTTGTTCCGCAGGACCGTGCTCGTGGCGGCCCGCTTGCCGTCGAGGCGGGAGGTGGCCAGGTCCAGCATCGCCCTCACCAGGCCGGGGTCGTCGGCCAGCGCGGACACGGGCTTGGTGTTGGCCTCCAGCCAAGCGAGCGCATCGGCCATGTCTCCGGGCGCTTCGTCGCGCTGCTTGGTGTTGAAGCCCCAGCGGCGCATGGCCGTACGCAGAACGAGGTCATCGGGCTTGCCGCGGTCGCTCGCGAGCATGGCGGGGGTGGCTGCGACCAGCGCCCGCGCGATGTCCTGGCGGTACTTCGCCGAAGCGGCCTTCCACTTCATGTCCACGAACTTGCAGAGGAAGGTGTACCAGCCCATTTCCGGGCGCTCCGCGCGGTTCCACGAGACAGGCTCGCCGGTGAGGGTGCTGAACGCCTCCCCCTTCCGCGCGGCGGCCTGAATCTCGCCCCGGTAGGTGTCGGCCTGAGCCGCGTTGTGGAACGGCTTCCTGCACTGCTCGCCCCCCGCCTTCCATCGCACGTAGTACGTGGTGGCCCGCTTGCCCTTGTAGATCTCGGTCTTGTAGACGCGGACGTCGTAGGTGATGTCCTTCAAGCGGCGCTCTCCAGGTCGGTAAGCCAGCGGTCGAAGTCGGTGCGGCGGATGCGAAGGTCACCGTTGGGCAGCTTGAGGCAGCGCGGGGCACGGCCCTTCGCGCGCCAGTCGTAGAAGGTGCGTCGGCTGATCTGGAGTTCGGCGCAGAGTTCGGCGAGGGTGAGCGTCCCTCGCGGCTTGGCCGTGGCCATGGGTGGTGTCTCCTTGCTTTTCGGCGGTCAGGTGGCAGGGCGGCAGAGATC
Organism: Streptosporangium sp. NPDC020072; assembly: GCF_040631445.1. Classification (NCBI taxonomy): domain Bacteria; kingdom Bacillati; phylum Actinomycetota; class Actinomycetes; order Streptosporangiales; family Streptosporangiaceae; genus Streptosporangium; species Streptosporangium sp. NPDC020072. Next base: position 100,225 of record NZ_JBEYAB010000001.1, read on the forward strand.
GGGGTGGACGGCGTACCTGGGTGAAGGGCGGCGGCCGGGGCCGGTGCGGGGCGGTTCGGGCTCGCGCTGGATCCAGCCGAGTTGCTCTAGCAGGTCGAGGGCGGGTTCCAGGTCACCGACCTTGCGGAAGCGGCTTCGTGGAAGCGTGGTGAACGCCTCACGAACGGTGAAGCGCTCAGGCCGGGTGCGGGTGAGCCATTCGTGGACGGTGCGGGCGGCTTCTTGGTCGGGGTCGGTGCCCATGGCGTCGAAGGCGGCCAGGGCGTGGGTGGTGAAGTACTCGCCGAGTTCCATGGCGGCGGCCATGGTGGGGCCGTCGATGGGTCGGCGCCATCCGTCGTCGATGTGGGTGGCCAGGTGCAGGAGTCCGGCCAGGCGGGCGACGGCGCCGTCGAATTTGGCGGCCCAGTCGGCGATGTGGCCCAGGTCGCCGGTTTCGGGGCGTAGGCGGGGTTCGGTGTGGCGGCGTTGTTCGGCGAACAGTTCGGCGGCTTCGGGCGACAGGACGAGGCGGGCGGGGTCGGTCCAGCCGTGCATGGTCAGCACGAGGCGTTCCAGGTTCGCGGTGTAGGTGGCGGTGACCAGGTCGGGGATGGGGTCGGGGTCGATCGCGCGGTATCCGACGTTGCTCGCGGGCAGGCTGTAGAGGATCCGGCCCAGGAGTCCTTTGCCGCGGAAGCCGGGGGATTTGGCGATCTCGGTGATGATCTCCGGCTGAACGGCCAGCCCCAGTGTTAGGGCGGGGTTGTCCACGCGTTCGCGGCGGTCGCGCCGGTCGACGATGAGCAGGTCTCCGGCGTGCCCTTTGAGGAAGAGGTCGAGGTTGGGGGTTCCGGAGTAGCGGCCGGCGAGGGTGGCGAAGATGCCGCCTTCGGCGGACAGGACGGCGAGGCGTCCGCCTTGTTCGGCGAGCAGGGTGGTTGCGGTTTCCGGGGTGGCGTCGTCGGAGACCAGGCGGGGTTCTACCGGGATGGTGATGGTGTCCACGGCCAGGGCGGCGCTTTGGGCTTCGGCCAGCAGGGATGGGTCCCCACGGCCGGTGGTGGCTTTGTGGGTGGCCTTCTCGGCGGCTTCCTGGGCGACTTTCTGGGCGATTTTGGCTTCGGTGATCTGCGGCTTGATCTGCTCTTGCAGAAGCTTCTCTGCGCTCAGCAGCGGGGAGACGATGGCCCGGAACACCGGGGACTTGCGGGAGCCGGGTGGCATGGCCACGAGGGTGTAGATGTTGACCGGTTCGCTCCAGGTGCCGCGCACGCACACAATGGCGCGGCCCCCGGCAGCGGTGGAGATGGCGGCCAGCGCGATGCAGCCCGCCAGGTCATGCGGAGTCTGGGTTTCCTCGGCCAGGGCGGCCACGAAGTCGGCCAGCCAGGAGGGGAAGGCGTGGGAGGGGAAGGCCGGGAGCGCGGGCCGCGCACCGATCGGAAGCGGGGCCTCCCAGGTGCGCGGCGCGGCGGCCTGCTCGTGAGGCCAGGGCACGTCGGCCGGGGCACTCATCGCGTTCCCGCTCCCGGGACCCGGCCGGGCTTGGCTGCGGACGGTGATACGAGCACAGATCCTCCTGCGGCTGGATGCGGGTGTCGGTCAGTGGTTACGCGCTTCGCCGGGCCTGAGCCGCGAGTCGAAGACGCTGACGATCGGTGGGGCGGGGGTGGGCGAAGTCGGCGCGGTGGCCGTCCCAGCGGCGCTGGTCCAGCTCTCCATAGGGGCGGGTGCGGGCCAGTTCGCGCACGTGCTTCGCCAGGCGGGCCCAGTGGCTGGCCATCTCGTGGTGAGCGTGGCCGTAGCCGGTCTCCCAACCGTTGCGGTGGCCGTCGCGGTAGCCCTGCTCGTAGGCGGCTCGTTCGCGGCGATGCTGGCCGTCAAGGTCGGCCACGAGCGCGGCCATGGCGCGGTAGGCCTCGGTCAGGGTGGTCATGCGGCGGCCTCGTTCCCGGTCGGTGTGGTTCGGTGGGCGGGCAGGAGGGTGTGCAGGGCGGCGATGGCCTGTTGGGGGACGACGCCGTTGCCCAGGGCGTGGAGTTGCTGGTTGCGGGTCAGGCCGGGTACGGCGGTGACCCACCCGGGCGGCAGGCCCATCAGCCATTCGACGAAGGCGGGGGCGAGGCGTCGTCGATCGTCAGCTGGCCGGGGAGCGCGGCGGCCCGTGACGGTCTCCCAGCGGGTGATGGCCGGGCCGTAGCGGCCCCATTCGACAGCTGTTTCGTCTCGGAGGTCGTTCCTGGGGCGGGCGGTAGTTCGGCCACTTCGGCGGCCAGGCACAGTCCGTGCGTGCCTGCCTGCTGCGAGGGGGTGCGCCGGGTCTGCCGGTTCTCCGCTGCCGATGCTCGTGGGGTCGGCAGTAGTGCGACCTGGGCTCGCAGGGTGTCGTTGCGGGGGCTGTCGGGTGGTCCGGTTCCGGTGCCCTCCGAGGTCGTGGGGGTCGGCAGCAGAGCCACCGTGTTCGGCAGCTGCCCGGGGTAGCCGGTGCCCTTCCAATCGCGGGCCGTGGGAGTCGGCAGGCCAGGCCAGGAGGAACCAGCGTTCGCGTTGGTGGGGGGCGCCGACGTCACACGCGCGGACACATGTCCATTCCGCATCGAACCCGAGGCGGGCAAGGTCAGCGAGGACGACGTCAAGGCCAGGTCGCCGACCAACGATGGCCCGCACGTTCTCCAGGAGGATGAGGCGGGGTCGTAGCGTATGGACGGCTCGGGCGATGGTGAGCCACAGTCCACTGCGGGTTCCTTCCGTGATGCCGGCGCCGCGTCCGGCGTATGACAGGTCCTGGCAGGGGAACCCGGCGGTCAGCACGTCCACCGGCTCGACGGTGGTCCAGTCGAGGGTGGTGAGGTCGCCGAGGTTGGGCACGTGTGGCCAGTGGTGGGTCAGGATCGCGGCCGGGGCGGGGGCGGGGTCGGCGACCCAGGCCAGGCGGGTGTCGAGCACGGCCGAGAAGGCCAGGTCCAGTCCGCCATAGCCGGTGCACACCGACCCGACGCTCAGCACGTCGGCGTGCGTCATGCGGCCTGTCCTTCCAGCACGGTCGGGACGTGTCCGGCGAGGGCGGCGGCGGTGATGGTCTGCTCCAGGCAGACCTTGTGGGTGGGGCGGCCGTCGTCGTCACGGAAGTGCGCGGTCGTGCCGCACGACCAGCACGGGTCAGGGCGAGGGCCGGGGTAGGTCATGCAGTTGTGGCAGGTGGGCAGGTGCCGGGCCGGTGAGCTGGAACCGGCGGTGATGCGCTCCTGGCAGCACAGCACGCACCCGACGCGGTGCTGCAGGACGGGACGTTTGCTCCAGTCGAGAAGGATGCGCCCCTCCCACAACCGGTAACGCCTGCCGCAGTAGATGACGGTGAGCGGGACGGTCGCGGACACGGCGGGCACAGCGGGGGCGGTCTCGTCGGGTAGGCCGATGAGGCGGATCGTCATGAGGAAACACGTCCTTCGGTGAAGAAATGGAGGGCCGGGTACGGCCCAAAAGGGTGGAGCGGAGGTGGGTGTGACAAGCCGGGATTGTCACGGCCGGGGGTCGGGGGAGGGAGTTACAGGTCAGAGGGGGTGTGACACCGTGACAGCGACCCCGTGACACGGGCGTGACAGGGGTGTGACAGCCCCCGTGACAGGTGCCGTGACACCCGTGACAAGATCATTTCGGGGCGGTCGCTCTCCCCCACGCGCAGCCGCACGCGAGGCGTAGCGGGGGCTGCCGGGTGGGTGGGGCGGCTCCGGCCGGTCAGACCGGCGCCGCCCTGGGGCCGCTTGGTCAGGCGGCGCGTTCGTAGCCGTCGTCGCTGTCGCCGTCGAGGGGGGACAAGTCGACGATGGTGAAAGTGCGGGTGGTTCCGGCCTTGTCGACGGCCAGGATGCCACGGTCGGTCAGGTCGGTCAGCACCTTGTAGATCCAGCCGCGGCCGAACCCGGTCGCGCGGCGGGTCGCGGTCAGCTCATCATCGGTGGCGGTGAAAGTGCGCCGCCCGCTCTGGTGGCGCTGGCGCAGCCAGGCGTGAACAAGGTCACGCGCCTGCAGAGGGTCCATCTGGGTGGCGGGACCGTCGGCTTGCAACGCGTCGGCCTCCGCCGGGGTCGGGGCCTGGACGGTGTCGTCGGGCGTGGCGGTGAGTGCCGGGTCGGGGTCATCGAGCTGGGCGAGGGCAGCGGTGACGACGTCGCCGACGGTCCGCAGCTGCTCGACGATCCCGGCCACGGCGGGGTCGTCGGCGCCGATCAGGACGGGCCGCTCGTCCGTGCCAGGGTGCGGGGCGCCGATGACGCCCTTGCGGTGCAACGCCTCCAGCAGCCGCAGGCAGTCATGCCGGTTGGCGCGCAGCTTGCGCCCCAGCATGGCCGGGGAAGCGTGCTGGGTCGCGATGACGAGTGCGGCGGCGTCGGCCAGCAGGTCGGCGAACACGGCAGCGAACTCCTCCTGCTCATCAGGCTCCCCCTCAGCGGACGGGACGGGCTGCAGCGCGGGCACAGAGCCCCCAGCGGGAACGGACGCGGTAGGCATGGTCGGGCGGGCCAGCGCAGCGGTGAAGACGTCCATCTTCTTTCCGGCGGCCGGGAAGGCGGCGGCGTGGGCGACCATCGCGGCCCGCGCTTCGGCGCTACTGCTGCCCCAGGTGAAGGTCCGCATCGGCATGGCGTAGTGGGTGGGGCGGACGCTTTTGCCGTCGAGGTAGGCCATGCCGGGGTGATGGTCCTCCCACTCGTGCGGCTCGACGTCGGCCTTCCTCTGGCGGGAGGAGACCCCGTACTTGACGTCGTCGGGGTCGGACAGGCCGAAGCACATCTTGGCCATCTGGGAGCGGAAGATCGTGGGGATCTGGGTGTAGTCGGCGCGTTGCAGCGACAGGATCACACTGCCCCCGGCGGAGCGGATCTCCTTGAGGATCTCCCCCAGCAGGTCCTCGTCCTGGGAGCCGAGTTCGTTGATGAGCTTGGCGATCTCCTCAACGTGCAGGTACCAGTAGGTCAGGCCGCAGCCGGGCTCCCAGGTGTTGTAGCCGTGTTCGGCCAACCACTTGGTGCGCTTGGGGATCTCGGCGTGCAGGGCGCGGATCAGCTGCACCGCCCCGGCCTTGGTGCTCTCAAACCGGGCCAGCCCCTCCCGCAAAGGGCCCATGGTCTGGTCGTCCTTGCTGATGTCGATGGAGAACACCGCAGCGTCGTGGCGGGTGATGATCTCCCCGATGATGTTCCACGCCCCGCCGATGGACTTGCCGGACCCGGTCATGCCCATGATCTGCAGGTGATGGCCGACGAACCGGTACTGCACGTCGTCGCCGTCCTGATACAGGCCGATCCTGAGGGGTTTGTCGATGGAGGCGCCGGGGTGGGACGGGCCGGGCCACGGGATCGGCTGGCGGATCGCGCGCGGGTCGGACACCGTGATGTGCGCCCGATCGGCGCGGTCGTCGTCGCGGGAGACGGTGACGCTGCCGGGCGGCAGCTGCATGCCCGACTCGATCCGGTCGATGCTCTTGATCGCCTCATCGGCGGTCTTCTCCCCGGGCGGCAGCTGCATCTGCCCCTTGACCTTGTGCGCGGTGACCTCGGTGGCCCGCACGCGGGCGCCTTTGAGTCCGGCCTGCTCGCGGGCGCGGGCGAACAGCGACCCCAGCGCATCCCCGGAACCCTCACCCTCCCCGTCGGTTGAGGTGTTGCGGATGACGGTCCGGATGTTCCACGACAGGGCCAGGGTGGCGCCCCCGAAGAACAGGGCGCCGCTGACCACGGGCGCTCCGAGGCCGGTGATGGTGGCGGCGGTGAACCAGGTCGCCGCGGCGGCGGTGGTGGCGGTGGCGTGCAACCGGCCGATCAGGCGCCGCTGGTGCGTCACCGCCCATGTCAACCCGGTCAGCACGGTCGAGCCGAGGGTGCAGCCGACCGCGGCCCACGTCACCGCCGGGGCCTGCCCCCACAGGCCATGGGAGACGGCTCCGGCGGCGGCTTCGGCACCGAGGACGGCCCACGGCGGAACGAGGACGCCGACCTTGGAGACGGCGGAGGCGGCCAGGCGGTCCATGGTGGCCTCCTGCACCACCTGCAGAGACGGAGCGGAACTCTTGCGGCCCATCACAGCTCAACCTTTCCCTTGTAGTCCTTGCCCTTGGCGGAGCGCTGCTCCAATGCCTGCAGCGCCTCCAGGAACTCCTGGCGGAACTGCAGGTTGAACTTGACCGCCTCAGCCGAGATCCCCTCGGCCAACTCCTTCGCTTCCCGCAGGTGCCGTGCGACCCGCCAGGCGCGGGCGCGGATGTCGATGCCCAGCAGCAGCGGGTGCCCCTTCAACTGCGTCATCGCCGATTCCGCGGCCGATTCGGCGTGGCTGAGTTCGCGGGCGATGTCGTGGGCGAAGAGCTGGGTGGCGACGGTGTAGGCGGTGATCTGGGCCGGAACCTTGCCGTGGAACTCGATCGCGGCGATCTCATCCAGCCGCTGCTGTCCAGTCCCCATGAACGGGCCTCCTTCCTAGGTCGGGTTAAGCGTTGGGGATGAAGTGGCGCCGGTAGCTGCGGTGGAACTCCTCACCACGCGCACCGAGCGCAGCGACCAGGGTCTGAGCGCGCTTGAGACGCCGGGCCACCCGGCGGGCGCGGACTTTGGAGTCCAGGCCGAACAGCAACGCGTGACCCTTCATGGAACCCATCGCGGCCTCGGCGTCGGCGGCGGCGATCTCCAGCTCCACGTTCCACCGCTCAGCCAGGCCGGTCAGCGCCCGCCCGTAGGCGAGGAACGCGGCCCCGAGGGAGCCGGTGAACTCGATGCCGGACAGTTCGGTGATGCCACGTCGGCTGACCGGACGGGCGGGGTTGGGATTGGGGCGGCTCATCGCCAGACCTCCTCATCGGTATCGATCACATCGGCCTCCACCACGTCACCGTTGGCGAAGCGGTCGGCTGCGGCCCGGTACTCGTCGGCGACGACGGCGACCAGGTGGCGCAGGGTCGGCAGTAGCGGCGGCCAGCCGAGCAGCGCGCTGATGCCTTCGTCGGCGGCGGTGAGCAGCAGCACCAGAAGCGCCACCGCGATCCGGGCGATGACCCGCACCCGCTGCCAGAAGCCCATCCGTGGCTGGGCGGGTGAGGGGATGTGCACCATGGGGTGCTCGTGCGGGGATGGGGTCATCAGGCGCCCCCGCCCAGGGCCGCCTGCACCCGGGTGGCGGTGGTGGCGCCGCACCCGAGCGCTTTGCGGATCTTGTGAATCCCAGGGGCCGCGGGCAGCTGCCCGGCGGCGATCAGTCGGCGTACCCGGTCGGCCAGGACCTCGATGTCGGCTCGGTCGCCGGTGTACCGGCTGTACTCCCCACCCTCGCCGGGAGACGTGTTTTCGCTGATACCGGGGGTGGTACAGGCTCCGGTACCCCCCGGTACAGGCAGGGTCGCCAGGACCGCCCACAGGGTGGGCAGGGTCCACACCGCGACCACCGCACCCACCGGGCCGAGACTGTGCACGATCAACCCGAGGGCAACCTGGTCGAGGGAGCCGTGCCCGTTGATGAGCGCCGGCCAGCAGTTGAGGACCAGCGTCAGCCCCAGCAGCAGCGCCTCGATCCGGGAGAGCCGCTTGCCCTCGGCACTTTTACGATCGACGGGCTTGCCGCGCATCGCGGCGTACGCCTGAACCCCCACAGCCGCCAGCAGCGGCAAGCTCAGGACCGGCTCGACGCCGAAGGCGGCCCACCACCCGAGCGCCCCGTCAGCGAGGCCGAGCCCTTTGGCCATCGACGCTTGCACGCCGATGGAGGAGACGGCCAGGGCGATGATGGCAGCCGACATCGCCATGACCGTGCTGATCCGCCGCATCCGCGCATCAGCCCAGGCCAACGTGGTGGGGTCCTGGCTCAGCGCGTACAGTCGCGCGGCCTCGGCCACCCGGGCACGACGCTTACGGACCTTGGCCGTATCGACCAGCAGCGGCGCCTCATCGGCCTGCAACTCGACGAGCTGGTGCGCCTCGGCGACCTGGGCGCGCAGCTGCTGCACTCGCTTGGTCTCGCCGTCCTCGACCGGGACCGCTGGGGGGACCGGGTCAGCCGGGTCGTCGGCCGGGGCTGGGTCGCGGAGGGCGGCAACTCCAGCGGCGTAACGCTCGATCTCCGCCAGCCCCTGGGCGATCTCCTCCGGAGACGGCTCCGGGGATGGGGCGGGGACGGTGTTCATCCCGTCACCCCCGGCAGGGCGTTGGGCTCGGCGGAGAAGAACAGGATGTTCGCGCGGCCCGCGGTGTCCTCCGGCAGCTGGTCCAGCGCCCAGGACAGCAGCCCCTCCCGGGTCGAGCGGGGGCCAACGGCGAGGGTGCGGGCGATGGTGAACTGCTGGGACCCGTTGTAGATCGGGATGCTCGCGGTCAGGATGATCAGGAAGTCCACGGTCTGCGGTTCGTGCTGGTGGCTCATGGGTGTACCTCCGGCGCCGGAACGGGGCGGGTGATGTCGGGGCGGGTGACGGCCAGGCCGTAGCAGGCGGCGGCTGGGGTGGTGGTGCGCTGCCAGATCAGCGCCCACCGCAACCGCCGGGCCGGACGGCCCGCGGCGAGGGTGCGGCGGCGGGCGCGGGCCGTCGGGTGCTGACCGAACACCCACCCCGCCAGGCGGTAACCAGTCGATTCGGCGGGCAGATCGGCCAGCGCCGCGGCCATGATCTGGCGCCCAGGTAGACCGGTCGCTTCCAGCAGCCGGACCCCGTGAGCGTCGGCGTCGTACTCCTCCAGCCGGGACCGGCGCGCATCCGCCAGATGGACACCGATCACCAGGAGGGCCAGCGCCAGCACGGCCAGGGAGGGAAGGCTCAAGGCCAGCCCGCCCAGCAGGGCGGCTTGGGCCACACGTGCCCGGTACCGGCGGACGATGCCATCGCCGTGGTTCAGCGCGTGGTGAGCGATCTCGTGAGCGAGCACCCCATACAACGCCTGCGGGTCGGAGGTCAGCAAGGCGGGGCCGACGTCAATGCGGGCGGTGCCGTCGCACAGGCTCACCGACGCCTCGGCGTTGCGGTCGAGGTCGGGGGCCAGGGTGATCAGCAGGCCAGGCCGGGTGGCGTGGGAACGTAGCGCGGCGGCCAGGTCGGCCAGCCCGGCCAGCTCACTCACCGTCCGCTCGGCGGTGACGGCCAAGGGAAGGGTGGTGGTCATGATGCGGGCCTCCTCTCAAGGGCGGAGATGTGATGGCCGGTCCACATCCGGCGTAGGGCGGACACGGCGGCGATATCGGGCAGGTCCTTGGGACGGCGCGCGGCCTGTTTCCAGGCCAGCAGGCAGGACAGGCGCATGAAGGGCAGGCCGTCGATCGTGTCGGCGGTGGCAATCAGCCGGTCGGTAGACCAGCCGGGCGTCCACCGGTCCACGAACTCGATGGCAGCGTGCGGATGGTGGATGACCTGACCATGTCCGGAGGGGGTCGGCCGTGGGGCGCCGAGTGTGGCGGCGATGCTCCAGGCCGAGCCGGTCGCCAACACGTCCAGGTCACCGAGGTGAGCGCGCAGACCGCGCACATACAACGCGGCCGATCCGCAGATCACATACGAGCCGTGGGGCAGACGCAGACCGGTCAGGGTGGAGAACAACCCCGCCGGGTCGGTCAGCAAAGGGGCGAACATCTCAACAACCGGCCGGGGAGCGCATCATGCGGCAGGCACCGCACTGGGCCGACGAACGAGCACCATGGGTCGGGCAGCGCAGAATCTGCTCACTGGGGCCGGTCGCGCAACGCGTGCACCCGATCAGGGCGTTGTGGCGGCGCGTGCAGGTCAAGCACTGGAACCGGGCGGCCATCACGCCACCTGCTTGCCGAACTCGGCCACCCGGTCGAGGCGGGCGGCGTGCTCGGCGACCTGCTCGGGCGTACGGCCCGCCCAGACGCCGGAGGAAGGGCCGACCTTGGCGGCGTACAGGCCGCAGAACCGGAGGGCGGGGCAGGTGGCGCACACCTCGCGGGCGATCTCCTCGCGGGCGGCCTGCTCGCCGGGCGTCTCGGCGTTGTGCTCGGGGCCGGTGTGCAAGGCGGGGTCGTAGGCGCACTCAGAGACCGGCGGCTCACCCTCGACCCCCCAGGCCGCGACGAGCTGCTCGTCCGTCATCCGGGACGGGTGCAGACTCAGCGCGAGCCGGGCGCCGTAAGCGTCGGCGTAAACGCGGGCCATGGCGCCCAGGTCGGCGCCGCTGTGGTTGGTCAGGTCGGTGGTGCACACCGTGCCGAACCGGCCACCGGTGCGCTCTACCACGGCCAGACGCGCGTTCGCGGGTAGTGACGGGTCCCGCAGACGGAGGCCGTCGGTGATGGGCTCGACCCCCACCGTGTGCCGGTTCGAGTCGGTGGTGTGCAGGCGAACGAGATTTGCCATGATGGCGAGAACTCCTGACTACTGAAGAGTGGAGAAGGAGACCGGGGCGGTGCGGGTCTTGGCGGATGTGCGCCGCCCCGGGTTGGTTCTGAGGGCCTGGCCGGTCAACTAGCCATCACGGTGGAGGAGTGGCCGTTGGCGCACTCGCCGGTGTACAGGCCCTTGAGGTCGTCGCTGTAGCCGATGGTCGGCTGACCGCACGAGCAGATGTAGGCCATCGTGAACCGGGCGTGGGGGTTGGTCCGGTACACGGCGAAGTCGACTTTCTTGCCCATGACGTGCTCCTTCGAGGGTTACGGACGGGTGGTCTGAGCGGTGATGGTGGCGGCGATCCAGCGGGCCGCAGCTGTCCGGGAGGGCAGGCCGTGCCGGGTGACGGTGGGCGGGTCGTAGCCGACGCCAGCGCTCCACACGACCCCGCCTCGCGGGCCGCGGCGGCGGGTGATGAACCCGGCGACGTCGGCGGCGGTGCGGGGGGTGGCGGGGGTGGTGGTGACCAGGTAGCCGACCGGGTCCGGCGGGGTGCTGATGCGGCGCAGGACAGCCGGGCCGGGGTGCAGCCACAGCCCAGCCGACCGGATGGCGGGCTGGCCGTAGCCGGTGACCCAGGTCGCGGTCAGCCGCAGATGCGCCTCCGACCGCATCTCCTCACCACCGGTGTCGACGCCGGGAGCGTCGGAGTCGAGGTCGGGTTCGGTGTCAGGGACGATGTGGGCGGTGAGGTTGTGGACGGTGCCGCACGACCAGCACACCGCCCGCATCCCCAGCTCACTCATCCCGCCGGGCCGCTCCACGGTGAGGGTCTGCACGTCCCAGGCGGGACGGCGGCAGCCGGGCAGATGGCCGGCGGGCCGCCAGGTGAGGTAGGCGTGCCGCAGGTTGCTCATCGGTCGGCCTTCTGCGTGGAGTTGTTGCCCTGGCACAGAGGGCAGGGATAGGGACCGGAGCCGGGGTTCCAGATCTGGCCATTGCGGCAGTCCGACGTGCACACCTCGGACTTGGCCGGGGTCGCTCGGTGGAGCATGATGAATACGCTCCTTACGGAGTCGAAGGGGGCGGCCTCGGTCTTGGCGGATGGGGGCCGTCCCCGGGTGAGTTACCGGCCTGTTGGTCGGAGCGCCCCGGCAGGGAGTCGAACCCTGCCTTCGACCGTCGGGGCTGGTGGAGCGGGTCAGCGCTGGACGACGGGCTTGTCCAGGTCGCGGTGGGACAGCGTGACTGTGAGCCCTGCCGCGCGTAGCCGGTCGGCGAGCGCGGCGGCGAAGGTCGGGGCTCGGTGACGGCCCCCAGCGCACCCGTCGGCCACGAGCACCGGTCCGGCGCTCGGACCGCAGGCGAACGCACGTACGGCGGCGGCGGTCGCCTCGATCAGGTCCGTGATGCCCGGGGTGGACAGCACCGCAGCCCGTACCGGCGCATCATGGGCGGTCAGGTAGCGCAGTTGCGGAGAGACGTGCGGGTCCCGGAAGTGTCGGCGCAGGTCGATGGTCAGGTGCGCGGCTGGCGGTTCACCGTGCAGGTAGCCGAACGACTCGATACGGACCTGCGTGCTGGTCGTGGTGGTCATGCGGATCTCCTTCAGAAACTTCCGAGGAAGGTCACGAGGCTTTCGGCGACGACGCCGAGACCGGCGGCAGCCCGCGTGGTGAGGTCGGCCGCCCGGGCCGGGTCGCGAACCACGAAGAACAGCAGCAGAGCCGTAATGACCACGGCTGCTGCGCGTCGCCAGGGACGGTGAGAGGAGTACATCGAGAGTCCTTCCAAGGCCAGAACTTGCTGAGCAAGTTCTATGAGACATAGAACATGTACAGTCGCCAAGAGTCAAGGACTAGGCCTTGGTTTCCTCTGGGATCCCGTCGCGCCGGACCTCGCTCGTTGTGACTGACTCCAGGAAACCGCAGGCCGCAGGGCTGCTGGCAGAGTGATCGCAGAGGTGCCCAGTTGCTTGAGGGGTGATTTTCGGGGGTGATTTAACCCCTGAGCTGGACAAACAAGATCTACGAATTCAGCGGAAGCGCTGGTCCAGCGGACTTGACTGGGGCCATCCTGCCCTTGGCAGCATGATCGGAGGTGGGAATGTCCCGGATGCCCAACCTTGCGTTGGCTGAGACTATGCGTCGGGCTGACTGCTCGAACAAGGGACTCGCGTCGCGTGTCCAGCTTGTCGCGCAGGAAGAGGGAATTACCCTCCGTTGCACGCATGTGGACGTCAAGCGTTGGCTCGAAGGGGTCCAGCCGCGTCCCACAACGGCGCAGTTCATAGCCGAGGCGCTCAGCCGTAAAACCGGTGTGCGCTTCTCTCTAGAGGACATCGGTATGGGCGGAGTGACCGCGCCGACGACTCTGGAACGAGGGCTCGAATACGCCGATGCCGTACCTGAGGTTGGCTCTCGGCTACTGGGGCTCACTCGCCGGGATCTGGCGGAAGATCCGCTTGCCGTCGAAGCTGCTGTGGTGCCCTCCGCATGGACGCAGCCGCTTCTGACATGGCTGTTATCGAGGGCCGAACCGTTGCCGGCGCCGAACGGCATGAAGGTCAACGTAGGCGAATCCGACGTCCAGGCCGTCCGCATGACCACCCAGCTCTTCATGAAGCTGGACTTCCAATTCGGTGGTGGACACGCTCGCGCAGCCCTCGCTCAGTACTACGTTCGGGATGTCAGTCCGCTCCTGGAAGGCAGATTCACCGAATCTGTCGGCAGAACGCTCTTCTCCGCTGCTGCCGAAGTCGCTCAGCTTCTGGGATGGACGGCCTACGACCTTGGGCGCCACGGACTTGCCCAGCGCTACATGATCCAGGCATTGCGTCTCGCTCAAGCCGCAGGAGACCGAATGCTCGGGGGACGCCTGCTCGGCAACATGAGCCACCAAGCGAATTACCTTGGGAACTTCCAGCAGGCGATACAGCTTGCCAGAGCGGCGCAGGAGGGCTCAAAGGGGGTCGCCAGCGCTACCACCATGGCGAGTTTTCTCGCCATGGAAGCAAGAGCCCATGCGGGGAACGGTGACGACGCAGCCTGCTCTCAGGTGCTTCGCGAGGCAGAGAAGCTCTTCGAAACCCGGGACATTACCAACGATCCCGAGTGGATCAGTTATTTTGACGATGCCGAACTGGCGGGTGAGAGCGCGCACTGTTTCCGTGATCTACGGAAGCCGCGTATTGCACAAGAGTTCGTCGAGCGATGCCTTGAGCTTACTGATCCGGCATACGCTCGCACTCTCGCCTTCATCCGGATGGTGCAGGCGGTGACGTACGTCCACCAGGGTGAACCGTGCCAGGCTGTTGCCCTGGCGACCCAAGCGGTAGAGCTTGCCGGATCTCTCAAGTCGATGCGTTACATTCGGTATGTCTCTGATCTTTGCACCGATCTGAGGGAGTATCGCGGGAATCGCGACGTTGAGAAGTTCTTCGGACTGGTCGGCGAGAAGTATCCGTCGATTTCCTAGAACGGAGTCCACGAACGCACTGCTCCATCGCTGCGGAGCGAGGTGAAGCGCGTTCTGAACTCGCGGGCCACCTTCTCACTTTCGTTGACGTTCTGCATGAGCCATGTGGTCATCTTCAGCTCATTGATCGAACGGAGCACGGCGAAGCCTTCCCATGCTGTGACGTCAAATCCGTAGACGTCGGCGAAGCTCTCGTAATCGGCGGCTGTGTGCCAGCCCACGAAGCGCTCGGTGGCGGTGACGGCCAAGTCCGTTTCCGGAGGCCCAAAGGCGAACCGTTCAAAGTCGATGAGAAATACCGTGCCATCGACGGCCGGAATCAGGTTCTGCTGATGAGCGTCTCCGTGGACGGCACATGGTGGCAGTCGGTAGTGAAGGTTTTGATGCCTTTCGCGTAGCTCAGCTATGCGACTCACCAGGAATTCATGATCCTGATCGGAGAGCACCTCTGCCTTGGCGACGCGCTCGGACACACGGTTGAAGATGTCGAACCTAGGCAAAGGAAGGTCAGAAGGAACTGGGAGGTGATGAAGCCGCCTGAGAATCCGTGCGAGGTCTCTCACGCTCGCTTTCTCGCCGCTGTCCTCGATCAGTCGCCAGAAGGTGACCGGCCTGCCCAGCGCAATCACGGGCTGTTCGTAGTCTGCGGGCTCAGCTGCTGGCAGGCCCGACTCGCGAAGCCAGTCCGCGACAGCAACCTCTTTCATCACATCGGGAAGGACTTCGATACCGCGAGCGATTCGAACGATAACCTTCTCTGCGGAAAGCTGGAATATTGCATTCTCGCCGAGACGGATGAGTTTCGCGTCATCGACGGGAAGGCCGTTTTTCTGGCATGCGGCGTCGAGGGCCTTGCGTGCTTCGGCGGCCGTGAAGGGCAGGGGAGCGGATTGCGACTCGTTCATGTAAGAGACCTACTCACTAGTCGATGCGCTGCTTGCCGTTCATCTGGAGGAGCGGGTGACGATTCGTCCAACTCCTCGTTTGCTCACGATGATTCCTTCTTCTTCCAGTATGGCCAAGGCGCGCCTTACGGTAACCCGTGCTACCCCGTACTGCCCGGCAAGTGTCGCTTCTCCTGGGAGGCGGGAGCTGGCCGGGAAATCCCCTGCGAGAATTGCCTTGCGAATGGAATGAGCAATCTCGTCAGTGCGAGTCAACGCGGTCTGTCCTCCGCCTACGAACCAACCCTTGCCGTGAACCGACGCAATCAGACCTTCGGAGGCCAGCAGCTGGAGCGCTTGCCGTGCTGTTCCTTTGGACACTTCGAACCGCTCAGCGAGAGCCGCCTCTTGAGGAAGCTGGTTGCCCTGCTTTAGCTCACCACTGGTGATGTCCTCGCGTAGAGCCGCGGCTATGGCCTCATACCGGGTTGAGGCGGGGCTGGGCTCACCGATCACGCTGCCGACGACCCGCCGCCCCTTGCCCATCTCGCTCACCACCAAGCCAAGGCGCTCCAGTTCGGCGACGGCCTGCCGGACGGTGCCTCGGGCAACGCCGTACGTTCGCACGAGGGCGGCGTCCGACTTCAACATGCCACCCGGTGGGGGGTCGCCGGCTTGAATCTGGCTGCGGAGGTCATCCGCGATCCGGAGATAGGTGGGCTGCTCGCTGTGCTGACTCATCGTGCTCCTCACTGAGGCACATTGCCCTCCAGACTACGACGGCAGACGCCAACATCTGCCTTCCTAGTTGATCAAAGCCTAGATTCGCGAAAACCGTGAATCCTCTTGAAGGGGTCATTAATTAAAGATCAACACCCGTTTGATTATTCAAGGTCATCCCATGTCCAAGAAGATGCGGCACTCCCGTCAGGCTCTCGCCCAAATTTGAATCGCTTTCCATGATCACCAATTTGAACGAACTGATCGAAGTATCCTGCCCCAGGAAGCCGCTCGACCAGCGTATTGAAATGATCGTCAGACGTAGCTTCTTGTAGCAAATTCAACAGCCGAATAACGGCTAATGGATCTTCAAGGCCAAGCTGGGCAGCGGGATCACGGGCCAATAATGTAGCTACCTGCCCATGAGCCCCAGCCGCCCTCAGAGCATTCAAGAACTCGCTTATGCCGAACGGATGGTTAAAGCTAACGTGAGCGGCAGGATCACGAGCCAACAAAGCAGCCACCTGCTCATGAGCTCCAACCTCCCGCAGAGCATCCAACAAAGCAGCCACAGCGGACGGGTCATCAAGGCTGGCGTGGACGGCAGGGTCACGGGCCAGTAACGCAGCTACCTGCTCATGAGCCTCAGCCCTCCACAAGGCACCCAACAACCAGCCTATGCCGAACGGATCGTCAAAGCTGATGCGAGCGACAGGATCATGAGCCAACAAAGCAGCCACTTGCTCATGAGCTCCAACCCTCCACAGGGCATACAACAGCCGGGCCACGAAGGATATTTTATACAAGCTAATCTGGGTAATGAAACGCTCGGCCAGCCTGGTCATTTGGCTGTGAGCCCCGACCTCTTGCAATGCGTTCAGCAACCAAATCGCGACAACCGGAGAATCGGGGTTGGCGCGAATAATGGTGCGTTCGGCCAATGCGGCTAATTGGCTATCAGCTCCGGCCTCCCGCAGGGCACTCAAGAGCCCGCGCATGCCAATCGGATGGTTAAAGCTGACGTGAGCGGCAGGATCACGAGCCAACAAAGCAGCCACTTGCTCATGAGCCTCAGCCATCCGCAGAGCATTCAACAACCCAGCTACAGCGGACGGGTTATCGAGACTGGCGTGGGTGGCAGGGTCACGGGCCAGCAAAGCAGCCACTTGCTCATGAGCCTCAGCCCTTCGCAGAGCATTCAAGAGCTCGCCTATGCCAAACGGACGATTAAAGCTGACGTGAGCGGCAGGATCACGAGCCAACAAAGCAGCCACTTGCTCATGAGCCTCAGCCATCCGTAGAGCATTCAATAACTCAGCTACAGCGGACGGGTTGTCGAGACTAGCGTGGATGACAGCCCAGCGAGCCGGACGGTGGTCTGTGGGGTGTATGTCACGCAGATGGTTAACAAGGTTGTAGGCAGCTTCGGCATTGCCGTAGGAAGTGGCGTTTTTGTAGAGCTGGGCAGCGTCCCGGCGCATACCATGGCCCCAGGCGGCTTCCCCGAGGGCAGTCAGGTCGTCAGGGTGGGCGCGAATTACAGTACCCCAGAAGGCAACGGGTGGAATTTCGTTGGCGCGATGGCGGCGGCCATGCTGGTCGAGATAGTCGGCCAGCCGATACAGTGGCCCAGATCCTATTTGTACCGAATAATTGGCGGGGCCAGGGCGACGATTGCGATTTGCGACGGGCTTAACGGGGGTAAGAATGCCCGGGATACCTTTGCAGGCAGCGGTCACATAGGTTAGTGCCTCTTGTAGCCAGTCGTCGTTTGTCTGATCCCATTGAGCGTCGGTCAGATAGCCCGGGGCAGCGTCGGCTAGAAGCGTCAAGGGGAGGGGTGACCTACATCCCAGTCGACGCGCGTCCATCGCGGCGTGGATCAGTGCTTTGGTCGGCGGTGGTGCTTCCTGGTAGCGGTCCAGCAGTACAGGTACTCCGGCCAGATACTGAGTGATCTGACCATCTTGAGCGTGTGCGGCAGCTTCACCGAGTCGAGGGTCGTTGGCGGCTTGAGAGGCCAAAACAACGAGGTCAGGACTGGTGAAAGCGTCCGGCACCTTGATCTTGTGACCATCCAGAAGTTCACGGGCCTGAGCATGGAGGTCTGGGGTGGTGCGTGTGGTTAGGGTGTCCCAATGCTTCGGCCACAAGGTGGCCAACACCAACACCGGCGCCCGCCCTGAGTCGCGCAACAACTCTCGCAGCCCGGCGGCAGCACGCTCGCCTAAGGCGTCATCTAGATAGAACTGAGCTTCATTCAACCACACCACGGTTCGCGGCCCGACATAGGTTAAGTCGGCCAGCACGGCGTCGGGGTGGCTGGGGTCGATCGGATGCCACAACCGCCATCCCCCTTGTTCCCGCAGCGGTCGTAGGGCCTCCCAGCAAGTTCGGGTCTTGCCTGTCGACGATCCGCCGACCAACACTGCGATCCTGCTGCCACCGGCTGCTGCTTGCTCCACCACCGCTTCTAGCAGCCGATCATGCTCACGCTGTACGTACACCGGCAATACCGGAAGATCGGTACTCTCGCCCTCAGCTTCGATAGCGTGGTGCACCTCCAATTGGAAGGGATCGCTCACCTCTTCCAGAGGTCGCCCCGGTCGCATACGTTCCAGCACGATCCGACCTTGCTGCGCTTGCACCGCAGCGCGGGTTCCCTCCGCTCGCCGACGGGCTTCGGCCTCGTGGGCACGGCGCCATCGGTCTGAGTCCAGCAGAGCGGCTACCCCAGCCTTGCGGATCAACCCCATGGCCTCAGCCTGTCCACGTATGGCCTGCAGCAGCTTGAGTAGTTGATCTATCTGCTGGGGAAAGCTATCCCCGCGTAACCACGTACCGATCGTGGTTGGGCTGACGGTGGCGGCTTTGGCGAGTACGCGATCCGATGGCTCGCGATTCAGTCGCTCATCGCGAAACTTCACCAACTCAGCGATCAATGCGGCGAAATCCGGTTCCCGTGCTCTAGCCGCAGAATCCGCCACCACCGCCCCCTTCCCTCATGCGCCAAAGCAGGTGCCCGCCATGTCCCTGGACACCCAACCCAGACACCCTCAGTTCGCCTCGCACCCTAGGACCAGGACCAGCCCCCTTGCCGTAGAAGTGTCCAATCTGCGATGCGATTCCTGCTGGACGGCTTACTAGACAGTCAGCCTCGGTCGTGTTCAGCGGCTCCCGATATTAGGAGTCGACCAACGCGACGTCCCTCGGAGTCATCCCGATGAGCCTGATAGAGATCATGTCCTTGCTGCTGGCCCTCTCCATCGCCCTCAACATCGCGATCGCGGGAGCCTTGGTCGCGCGCCGGGCCGGTGTCGGCATCGCGAACGCGATCCTCGCAGGTGCCGGCGCGGGCGCCACCGGTCTCGGCCTGTACTTCGCCGCTATCGCCGCTTATCACTGACCGGACAGTACGCCTGAGCGCGTCGCCCCCTGGCCCTGCAGGAGCCGCCGCAGAAATAGCAGAATCAGCAGAATCAGCCATGGCAGGGTGTTTTCGCAGTTCAGCGACCGTCTCGCTAGGCGTAGATCGTCTCCTGCAGAATCCCGCAGAATCCTGCAGAATTAACCCGGCCCTACCCCCGCAGGAACCTGACCAGGAGGCATCTAGCTATTCTGCGGGAATCTGCGGGATTCTGCAGGAGACGATCAAGCGGTGGAGCCACTGCCTGTGACCTGCGAGAACATCCCGCCACGGTCGATTCTGCTGATTCTGCTATTTCTGCGGCAGAGTCAGCACATGAAGAGCTAGACGACCCCGTACCCCAGAGAGGCCGACCAACCAGATCCATGCCGTTCAGACACGGAGAGCGACCTTATGCGCCCTTCGAGGGCAGCAAGCGCCTCATGCAGCCCCCTTGCCACAGCGGGGAACACCTTGCGCGACAGCCGGGGATGCACGTACCTAGGAAGTGCCCAGAGCTTCGCCGTGCCAAATACGTGCGCAAATCCAGGTCCACGGGCGCTCTCCAGGAGAGTTCTCGCAGGTGAGCGGCACAATCCCCTGTCGCTGCGCTCTTGACTTCTAATCCGACGGTCGCAGGTTCGAATCCTGCAGGGCGCGCGATCAGGACCAGGTCATCTGCACTCTGACCTGGCCTTTCCCATGTGTACGACCGGTGACTGGATGACATCGGTCGTGGACCGCACGCGGAATGTTCCGGGGTGCGCCCCCTACGTGGATTCCCCGTGTCTCACCTGGATCGTCGCCCGCCCCGGGCACTCATGCGGCCCGGAGGTGACGCCCTTCGCCCGGGGCAGGCGATCAGGACGTGGGGCGTTGGCCCAGTATCACGATCATGGTCCTCGTGCTGCCCTGCGTGATGACCTCCACCTGGCACGAATCGCCTGGCTTGAGATTGGCCATCACCTGCTGAAGGGCCGAGGCTTTCGGCGTTTGCTCGCCGTTCACACTCACAACGATGTCTCCGGCCCTGATTCCCGCCCTGCCGGCGGGACCGCCCGCCGTCACGTTCACGATGAGCACGCCCCCCGCGGAACCATCGGCCCCGACCGCGTCGTTCACCTGGACCCCGAGGACCGCCGGGCACCGCTTCTGCGTACTTTGGCGAAGGTCGTCACTTCTCTGTTCCATGATTATCTTGTCGGGTCCTGCGATCTGCGCCCTGTCGAGAAGGGCCGCGGCTTTCGTGACATGCGACCACGCGGCTTGGCAGTCGGACGATTCCAGAGGCGCCCAACGGAGCTCGGTGTCGATGATTATCGAGTCCTTCTGGGCCTGGGTGGTGGCCTGGGCGAAATCCTTCCGATCGGTGAACGTGTTCTCAGCCCGCTGCATCTGGGTGCGGCCCTGGGCGATTTTCCCCATCGTGAAGTAGATCTGGGCGCGGAGTCTAACCGTGGCGGTGTATTCCAGGTAATTCTTGGCTATCTCCTCCGCCCTGACGGATATCTCCAGAGCACGGTCCGTCTCGCCCGATTCGGCGAGTTGTGTGGCCACCACGTAGACCTCGGCCGAGGTGGCCAGGTGGGGGACCTGCTCGACGAGGTTGGCGGCCTGGCGGGCCAGTATGACGCGATCCGTGTTCAGATTGCTGCTGATGTTGTTGACATAATCAGGCGGGTACGCCTTCCTGTCCTGTTGGGAGTTTCGCATCAGCTCCATGTACTCGCGCTCGATAGCGGTCAGTTTCTGGACCACGCCATCCAGCTTCTCCATCCGTGCCTGGTCGCCCGACGTGGACAGGTCGATCCGCCCCACGACCACAGATGCGACGGCAAGCGCCAACGAGATGATCGCGACGATGTTGGACGTCTCCCGCCACCACGGCTTGTTCTCCGCCGCTGTTTTCTTTTCCAGTGCCGAGAGCCGTTCCATGAGACCCTCGGTGCCATCCGGAGAGCGAGGAGCTCGGAAGTCCTGGGTGACGTCAGCGGAATTTCCATCGGACACATCCGGCATTTAATGATTTACCCATGACGTAGACCGCTGACGCAAGATCACATTCAGGAGTGTGGCGGTGGTGTTGGGTGCGGGCGGACCGGGACACGGTCGTGTTCACGAACCCGGTGCACGGCCCGGTAAAACCGACTGCGCCTCGCAGACGTGCCCGTTGTGCGCCCGGTGGGGTGGACGACGAGGGCGAGTTGCGGAAGGCCCCGGAACAGGACGCGCCGACAGTCTCACCTGACGGTCGCCGAGGAATCGACAACGCCGGTTCAGGGTCCTGTCATCGGTCGAGCAGGTCCGAGACTGTGACGAAGGTGTAGCCCCGGGCCTTCAGGGTCCTGATGATCTTCGGCATGGCCGCGACGGTCGTCCTGTGGATGTCGTGGGACAGGATGATCGAGTTGCGTCTGGTCGCCGACAGGATGCGCCGGGTGACGGTGGCGCTGTTGCGGTGGAGCCAGTCCTGTGGATCCACCGTCCACAACACCTGGGTCAGGCCGAGTCCTCTGGCGATGCGCCGCACCCGGCTGTTGGTCGCGCCGTACGGCGGCCGGAACAGCCGTACCTCGGCGCCTGCCGCCTTGATGTGGCGGATGGGGCCGAGCAGTTCCCGCCTGATCCCGGCGGAGGACAGCCGGGTCAGGGAGAGGTGGTTCTGGGTGTGCGTGCCGATCTCGTGTCCGGCCCGGTGGATGTGGCGCAGGATGCGGGGCCGGGCGGCGGCGTTGTAGCCCACGACGAAGAAGGTGGCCTTGACCCGCTGCGCCTCCAGGATGTCCAGCAGTCGCTCGGTGTACATGGAAGGTCCGTCGTCGAAGGTCAGCGCGATGCACTTG
This sequence comes from Streptosporangium sp. NPDC020072, assembly GCF_040631445.1. Taxonomy (NCBI): domain Bacteria; kingdom Bacillati; phylum Actinomycetota; class Actinomycetes; order Streptosporangiales; family Streptosporangiaceae; genus Streptosporangium; species Streptosporangium sp. NPDC020072. Next base: position 121,852 of record NZ_JBEYAB010000001.1, read on the forward strand.
GTGATCTTGCAGTTGACGCGCGGCGACGTCGCCGCGGCCTTTGTCGGCGGCTGTGTGACGGGGGCCGCGCGGGACAGAGGGACGGGAGCCGTATCGGTGGGTGAACCGGCCCGGATGGCCGCGGTCGACACGCCGATGGCCGCCGCCATACAGACGACCATGGCGAGAAACCATCGCATGTCTGTACCTTCCAGCAGGAATCGGAGCAAGGGAAGAGGCTCCCGTCCGCGGCCCACGGACGGGACCTTCCGGGAGGGCACCGCGGCGGTACGGCGCGCGGTCCCGGATCTCGCGGATGGTTTCGACCGCCCACACGTTGGTCGTGGACCGTCTCGTGAGCGCCGCACCCGGCGGCGACGACCCTTGTGCGGTTGATCGGGATCGATCGCTCCACTGCGTTCGGTCGAAAACCCTCATCTACGGGGGACGGGTCTTTCCCCCGCACCGCGACGAGCGATTACGGCTACCCGCCCGCCCCCGGCGCAGGCGGGGTCCGCACCGACGCCGTCCGGCAGGGCTCCCCGGGAGTGCCTGGCAGCGGCGCTCCTGTTGGTCCCGGGGTCAAAGGGGTCCGGCGCCATGACCGGCCGCGGAGGGCTCGGAGGCCGGGCGAACAGTCTATTCGTGAGCGGTCGCCTCTCCGACAGGCACGAAGTGCCATTGCTGCAACTTGCTCGACATCTGACACCGGGCCAGAACCAGCTCCCTGGCCTGCCCCTTGCTTGTCAGGCAGAATTCGCCCCCATAGGAGGGAGTGATCCAGTATCCCGACCCGTCCGGCAGGGGAACGATATTCCAATCCCGCCCTTCGCTGTACGAGAGAATCGGGTCACCCTCATCGTCCTTGACATTCCAGCTGAGTTTATTGACATCATCTTTCGAGTCATATCCATAATCATCGAACGGGGGTCCGGAGACGTATCTGATACTGGCCTCGTTTTCCCGTTCGGGATTCTCGGTAACGCTCCAGGCCGCCGAGTAGTCAGACAACCTGTCCTTCCCCTCGACTAATCGAGTGAAAGCGAAGTTCGCCCCAAGGATCAGCCAGTACCGCCCCGTGGTCCTTATGTGGTAGACACCGTCGGCGATCGGTGGGAGCCGTTCGGTTGTTACACTTGAATCTGGTGTCACAGATCCAGGCGGAGCGGTTCTGGAAGTTGTGGTCCTGCCGGACGGATCATCCCTGTCCGCCACAATGGCCCAGACCGATATTGGAAGGCCGATGACGGCCGCCAGTGCCGATACGACTCCGGTGACGTTGGCAACCGTCAGCCTTCTCTTATTTGACGAGGCACCGGCGGGGGTAGCTGTCGGATTTGATGCGTCGGCCTCCGGAGGCTCCGGGCGAGTAACCTTTCGTGTCTGCGATGGACCGCCACGCTTCCTCTTCGCCATGAAGCCGCCTCACGCATGTCTGGTGGTGGCCGAATCCGCCCAGATTAAACCGCGACCGATGTTGTGGACAATGGTCCGGGGGCAGCAGGCCACGATAAAGTGACCCGTCCAAGTAAAGGTGACGTGGAGCGACCTTGCCGACGGCAACGGTGGTCATCGACCGGCAGGCCCGCCGCCGTACGCCACCGCGCACACTGCCGGTCGCGGAGTGTTTCCCCATCAGGCGTTCGGCGGTCCTGGAGGTATCGCGGAGAAGCGGGGTCGTCCAGGGCGGTGCCGAGCGCGATCTCCGACGGGAACCACAGGGTCTCCGTCACCGGGAACCGGCCCCACCGCGTGTCCGCCGACGAACAGTCACCAAAGTCTTCTCGTCGATGGCCGGAGGCCGGGGAGCCAGGACACGCCGGACACCGCCAAGTCTGGCCGTACGCGATCCGGTGCGCCCTTCACGGACAGGTCACCCCTCCCCCGCATGGAGTTCGAACCGGTACACGCCGTTCAACCGGCCGGGTCGTGGCGGGTCGGGGTGAAGGCGTGGGCGACGAGGGCGCGGAGGGTTTCCAGGTCGCCGTTGGCGAAGCCCGCGGAGCGAGCCTGGATCAGGACGTTGCCGATGGCCGTGGCCTCCACGGGGCCCGCCAGCACCGGCAGGCCCGAGCGGTCGGCCGTACGTTGGCAGAGCAGCGTGTTGAGCGCGCCGCCGCCCACGACGTGGATCGTCTCGACGCCGACGCCCGAGAGGGCCGACGCCGTGCGCACGGCGTTCGCGAACGCCTCGGCCAGGCTTTCGACGATCGAGCGGGCGAACTCCGCACGGCTTCTCGGCGCGGCGACCCCGTGTTCCGCGCACCACCGCGCGATGCGCCCCGGCAGGTCGCCCGGGGCGAGGAAGCGCGGGTCGTTCGCGTCGAACACGGGCACCGCGGTCGTGACCGCGGCCGCCTGCGCGAGAAGCCCGGGCAGGTCGATCGGCGACCCGTCGCGTTCCCACCAGCGCACCGACTCCGACAGCAGCCAGAGCCCCATGACGTTGTGCAGGAAGCGCACCCGGCCGTCGACGCCGCCCTCGTTCGTGAAGTTCGCCTCGCGCGCGGCGTCCGTGGTCACCGGCCGTTCGAGTTCGACGCCGACGAGGCCCCAGGTGCCGCAGGAGATGTAGGCCGCGGCCTCAGGGCGCATCGGCACGGCGACGACCGCCGAGGCCGTGTCGTGCGAGCCGACGGCCACGACCCGCGTCCCGGCGGGAGCGCCGAGTTCCGCGGCGACCTCGGGCCGCAGGCCGCCGAGCGAGGCGCCCGGCGAGACGAGGCGGGGCAGTACGGACGCGTCGAGCCCGAGCCGGTCGGCGAGTTCGCGGTCCCACTCGCCCGTCCTGACCTCCAGCAGTCCGGTCGTCGAGGCGTTGGTGCGCTCGGCGGCCTTCTCGCCCGTGAGCTGGAAGCCGACGAGGTCGGGGATGAGCAGGAGCGAGTCGGCGAGGCCGAGGCATCCGCCGGCCCGTTCGGCCGCGAGCTGGTACACGGTGTTGAAGGGCAGGAACTGCAGGCCGTTGCGGCGGTAGAGCTCCTCGAACGGCACCTGCGCATGCACCGCCTCGACCGCGGCCTCGTTGCGTTCGTCGCGGTAGTGGAACGGCTCGCCGAGGACGCGGTCGCCGCGCAGCAGCGCGTAGTCGACGGCCCAGGAGTCCACGCCGATCGACGTGACGCCGGGCTCGCGGCGGAAGGCGTCCGCGAGCCCGTGTGTGAGGTCGCGGTACAGGCCGGTGAGGTTCCAGTGCAGGCCCGACGCCAGGCGCACGGGCCCGTTCGGGAACCTCGCGACGTGGTCGAGTCCGAGCGCGCCCGCCGCCTGGTCGACGTGCCCGACGACGACCCGGCCGCTGGTGGCCCCGAGGTCGACCGCGGCGACCGACCCGGCGGTCATCGCAGGAACGCGGTGGCGACCCCCGCGTCGACCGGGATGTGCAGGCCGGTGGTGTGGCCGAGTTCGGGGCCGGTGAGCACGAACACCGCGTTCGCGACGTGTTCCGGCAGCACCTCGCGTTTCAGGATCGTGCGCTGGGCGTAGAACCTGCCCAGGTCCTCCTCGGGGATGCCGTAGGTCTTCGCCCGGTTGGCGCCCCAGCCTGAGGCGAAGATGCCCGAGCCGCGCACGACGCCGTCCGGGTTGACGCCGTTGACCCTGACGCCGTACTCCCCCAGTTCGACCGCGAGCAGACGCACCTGGTGGGCCTGGTCGGCCTTCGCCGCCGAGTAGGCGATGTTGTTCGGGCCGGCGAACACCGAGTTCTTCGAGGAGATGTAGACGATGTCACCGCCGAGTCCCTGCTCGATGAGCACCCGCGCGGCGGCCTTCGACACGAGGAACGAGCCCTTGGCCATGACGTCGTGCTGCAGGTCCCAGTCGGCCTCGGTCGTCTCAAGGAGCGGCTTCGAGAGCGAGAGACCTGCGTTGTTCACCACGAGGTCGAGGCCGCCGAAGGCGAGCACCGCCTCGTCGATCGCGGCCTTCACCTGGGCGGCGTCCGTCACGTTCGCCGACACGCCGATCGCGACGTCCGTGCCGCCGAGTTCGGCCGCGACCGCCCGCGCCTTCTCCAGGTCGAGGTCGGCGACGACGACGCAGGCGCCCTCGGCCGCGAGCCGGGTGGCGACGGCCTTGCCGATGCCGGAGGCCGCGCCGGTGACGAGCGCGACGCGCGTGGCGTGCGTCCTGGGCTTCGGCATCCGCCGCAGCTTGGCCTCCTCAAGCGCCCAGTACTCGATGCGGAACTTCTCCTCGTCGGAGATGGGGGCGTAGGTCGACAGCGCCTCGGCGCCGCGCATCACGTTGATCGCGTTGACGTAGAACTCCCCGGCCACGCGCGCGGTCTGCTTGTCCTTGCCGAAGGAGAACATGCCGACGCCGGGCACGAGCACGATCGCCGGGTCGGCGCCGCGGATCGCGGGAGAGTCCTCGGTCGCGTAGGCGTCGTAGTACGCCTGGTAGTCGGCGCGGTAGCGCTCGTGCAGTTCCCTGAGGCGCGTGATGCTCTCCTCGACGCTCGCCGACGCCGGAAGGTCGAGCACGAGTGGCTTCACCTTCGTGCGCAGGAAGTGGTCGGGGCAGCTCGTGCCGAGCTCCGCGAGCGGCCGCAGCTTCTCTCGGGAGAGGAAGTCGAGCACCGCCTCACCGTCGGTGAAGTGGCCGAGCTGCGGCCTGTCGTGCGACGCGAGGCCGCGGATCGTCGGCGCGAGCGCGGCGGCCTTCGCGCGCCGTTCGGCCTCGGGCAGCGGCTCGTAGCCCGGTACGACCGCGCCGAACGGTTCCGGTCTGCCGTGCTCGGCGATGTACGCCGCGGCGGTGTCGATGATCCAGAGCGAGTTCCGCTCGCTCTCCTCGGAGGTCTCGCCCCACGCGGTGATGCCGTGGCCGCCGAGGACACAGCCGACCGCCTGCGGGTTCTTCGCCTTGATCTCCGCGATGTCGAGGCCGAGCTGGAAGCCCGGGCGGCGCCACGGTACCCACACGACCCGGTCCCCGAAGATCCTCTTCGTGAGCTCCTCGCCCGCGGCGGAGGTCGCGACGGCGATGCCCGAGTCCGGGTGCAGGTGGTCGACGTGCGCGGCGTCGACGAGGCCGTGCATGGCCGTGTCGATCGACGGCGCGGCGCCGGCTCCGCCGTACGGCCCGCCAAGGCCGAACAGGCAGTGGTCGAACGCGGCGACCATCTCGTCCTCGCGTTCGACGCCGGGGTACACCTTCACGAGGTCGCGGAGCCGGTCGAGGCGCAGCACCGCGAGTCCGGCCTCGGTGAGGGTGCCGAGGTCACCTCCTGAGCCCTTCACCCAGAGCAGTTCGACGGGCTCGCCCGTGACCGGGTCGGTCTCGGTGCCCTTCGCCGAGGTGTTGCCTCCTGCGTAGTTCGTGTTCTTCGGGTCGGCGCCGAGGCGGTTCGACCGCGCGATGAGGTCGGCGGCTGCCTGGTTCGTCATGAGTGGAGTCCTTCGGTGTGGCGGATGGTGGTCACAGGGCCGTACGGGTTCACGCGCCCCAGCCCGCCTGTGTGCCGCCGACGCGTTCCTCGGCGGTCCTGGCGAGGTAGCCCGACGCGGCGAAGGCCCTCATCGGGTCGGCGGGCAGGCCCCGCGACTCGCGCCACTCCGCGAGGGCCGGGCGCACGTCGGTGTGGAAGGCGTCCATGAGGACGTGGTTGGCCTCCAGCACGTCGCCGCCGCGCTGGGCGGCGGCCAGGGCCGCACGGTCGACCAGCAGGGCGCGCGCGGTCATCTCCTGCACGTTGAGCACCGAGCGGATCTGGCCGGGGATCTTGTCCTCGACGTTGTGGCACTGGTCGAGCATGAACGCGACGTCGGGGTGGTTGAGGCCGCCGCCGCGGATGACCTCGAAGAGGATGCGGAACAGCTGGAACGGGTCGGCCGCGCCGACGATGAGGTCGTCGTCGGCGTAGAAGCGCGAGTTGAAGTCGAAGGAGCCGAGTTTGCCGAGGCGCAGCAGCTGCATGACGATGAACTCGATGTTGGTGCCGGGCGCGTGGTGGCCGGTGTCGAGGCAGACCACGGCCCTGTCGCCGAGCGCGGCGACCTGGACGTAGCTCGTTCCCCAGTCGGGCACGTCGGTGTGGTAGAACGCCGGCTCGAAGAACTTGTACTCAAGCACGAGGCGCTGCCCGTCGCCGAGCCGGTCGTAGATCGTCCTCAGTGACTCGTGCAGGCGGTCCTGGCGGCCGCGCAGGTCGGCCTGGCCCGGGTAGTTCGAGCCCTCGGCGAGCCAGATCTTCAGGTCGCGGCTGCCGGTGGCGTGCATGACGTCGATGCACTCGAAGTGGTGGTCGATCGCCTTGCGCCGGATCCTCGGGTCCTCGTGGGTGAGGGCGCCGAACCTGTAGTCGTCGTCCTGGAAGGTGTTCGAGTTGATCGTGCCGAGGGCGACGCCGAGCCCTTCGGCGTGCCGGCGCAGGTCGTCGTAGGAGTCGACCCTGTCCCACGGGATGTGCAGGGCCACGGTCGGCGCGAGGGCCGTGTACGCGTGCACCTGTGCGGCGTCGGCGATCTTCTCGTACGGGTCGCGCGGCGTGCCCGGCGTCGAGAAGACCTTGAAGCGGGTGCCCGAGTTGCCGAACGCCCAGCTCGGCAACTCGATGGCCTGCCGTTCGAGCTCGGCCAGGATGTCGGGGGAGAGCGTGGTCACGGTCGTCTCTTTCTGCCGGTCGGATGCCGCCGTCGAACGGGTTTCGCGGTGGCGGGGCTTGGCCGAGAGCGTGAAGGGTAGAATTGAAACGTTTCAAACTGTAGTTACAACGACCCGGCGCGGGCAAGTCACGTCGGCCGAGGCGCGCTATCTTCTCGAAGAGTCCCGGCGATCCGGGGCCGGACCGGCGCAGCGAGGGAGAACCCATGACGGTGAGCGTCCGCGACGTCGCAGCCGCGGCGTCGGTCTCGGTGGGCACCGTCTCCAATGTCCTGAACCATCCGGACAAGGTCGCCCCGGCGACCGTCGAACGCGTGCTCTCCGCGATCGAGGAACTGGGCTTCGTCCGCAACGACGCGGCCCGGCAGTTACGGGCCGGGAGGAGCCGTTCGATCGGCCTGGTCGTGCTCGACGTGCGCAACCCCTTCTTCACCGAGGTCGCGCGCGGCGCCGAGGATCGGGCCGCCGCGGAGAGCCTGACCGTGCTGCTCGGCAACAGCGGCGCGAACGGCACCCGCGAGGCGGCGTATCTCGATCTCTTCGAGGAGCAGCGGGTTCACGGCCTGCTGATCACGCCGCTCAACGAGGATCTCGCCAGGCTCGAACGGTTGCGCCGCGGCGGCACCCCGGTCGTGCTCGTCGACAGGCAGGCTCCCCCTCGCAGCTTCTCCTCGGTGGCGGTCGACGACGTCGCAGGCGGGTTCCTCGCCGCACGGCACCTGCTTGGGCGGGGCCGCCGCAGGATCGCCTTCGTGGGCGGGCCGCTGGGCATCCGGCAGGTCTCCGACCGTCTTGAGGGCGCCCGCCGCGCCGTCGCCGAGGTCGCGGGCGCCGCGATCGAGGTGGTCCCGACCGGGAGCCTGACCGTGCCGGAGGGCTGTGCCGTCGGCGAGGCCCTGCAGGAGCGCTCCCCCGCCGAGCGCCCCGACGCGGTGTTCGCCGCCAACGACCTGCTCGCGATGGGACTGCTGCAGGCGCTCATGCTGCGGGGAAGGCTCCGGGTTCCCGAGGACATGGCGCTGATCGGGTACGACGACATCGACTTCGCCGCCACGGCGATCGTGCCGTTCTCCTCGATCAGGCAGCCGGCGGCCCTGCTCGGCCGGACGGCGGTCGACCTGCTGCTCCAGGAGGCGTCGGGCCAGGGAGCGGAGGAGCCCAGGCAGGTCGTCTTCCGGCCCGAACTCGTGGAGCGGGCCTCGACGCGGGCCTGACTCCGTCCCCGCTCCAACGGCGCCACGCGGGCAGGGCGCCCGTGGTCACCACCCGAGACGAGTGGTGACCGCGGGCCTCATGACCGGTTCACCGGTCGAGCCCGAGCAGGCGCACCCCCTCCTCACGCATCTCGACCTTTCGGATCTTGCCGGTGACCGTCATCGGGAACGCGTCGACGACGTGGACGTAGCGCGGGATCTTGTAGTGGGCGAGTTTGCCCGCGCAGAACTCCCTGACGGCCTCGGCGGTCAGGGGGGTGCCGCCCTCGCGGATGACGATCCAGGCCATGAGCTCCTCGCCGTACTTCTCGTCGGGCACGCCGATCACCTGCACGTCGGCGATGTCGGGATGGCGGTAGAGGAACTCCTCGATCTCGCGCGGGTAGACGTTCTCGCCGCCCCTGATGACCATGTCCTTGATCCGGCCGACCACGTTGACGTAGCCGTCGGCGTCCATGGTGGCCAGGTCACCGGTGTGCATCCAGCGGGCGTCGTCGATGACCTCGGCCGTACGCTCCGGCTCGTTCCAGTAGCCGAGCATCACCGAGTAGCCGCGCGTGCACAGCTCACCCGGCTCGCCGCGCGGCACGGTCAGCCCGCTCTCCGGGCTTGTGATCTTGACTTCGACGTGCGGCATCACCTGTCCGACGGTCTCGGTGCGGCGCTCCAGGCTGTCGTCGAACCTGGTCATGGTCGAGACGGGCGAGGTCTCGGTCATGCCGTAGCAGATGGCGACCTCGGCCATGTTCATCTCGGTGACGACGCGCTTCATCACCTCGACGGGGCAGGGCGAGCCCGCCATGATGCCGGTGCGCAGGCTGGACAGGTCGTACCGCCCCGCGAGGGCGAGTTCGGCGATGAACATCGTCGGCACGCCGTACAGGGAGGTGCATCGTTCCTGCTGTACGGCCCGCAGCGTCGCCTCGGGGTCGAAGCCGGGCGCGGGGATGACCACGCACGCGCCGTGGGAGGTGGCGCCGAGGTTGCCCATCACCATGCCGAAGCAGTGGTAGAAGGGCACCGGCAGGCACACCCTGTCGTGCTCGTCGTAGTGGAGGAGCTCGCCGACGAAGAACCCGTTGTTGAGGATGTTGTGGTGCGAGAGCGTCGCGCCCTTGGGGAAGCCGGTCGTGCCGGAGGTGTACTGGATGTTGATCGCGTCGTCGGCGCCCAGCGAGGCCATGCGCTCGCGCAGCCGCTCCTCGGGGGCGGTCAGCGCCAGCAGCCGGTCCCAGCCGGGGTCGCCGAGGTAGACGACGTCGGTGAACCCGATCTCCTCGACCATCGCGCGGTAGTCGCTGCCCTTGTGCGTGAGCGCGCTGACGAGCAGGCGTAGTCCCGACTGCCTGACGACGTAGTCGAGCTCGTGACTGCGGTAGGCGGGGTTGACGTTGACCAGGATCGCGCCGATCTTCGCGGTGGCGTACTGGACGATCACCCATTCGGCGCAGTTGGGCGCCCAGATGCCGATCCGGTCCCCCTTGGCGATCCCGGAGGCCAGGAGCGCGAGGGCCAGCCGGTTCACGTCGGCGTCGAGCTCGGTGTAGGTCCAGCGGCGACCGGAGGGCACATCGACGAGCGCCTCGCGGTCGCCGAAGCGCCGTACGGTCCGCTCGAAGTTGTCGCCGATGGTCTCGCCCAGCAGCGGGGTCGGCGCCGCCGCGTTCGAGTAGGACTGCATGTCACAACCTCCGGTCGTCGGTGGGTGCGTTGAAGATCATGATGTGCCCGGACGGCCGGGGGCGCCGGTGCGCGTCGCGTGGGCCACGGCCCGCGGCGTGTCCGGCGCCCGGCGCCTCGGAGACGAAGGGCGGCGTACCGGGGAGGACCGGCCCGGCGGTGGTCCGCGTGATCACGCGCGGCGCCGTCCGGTCGCCGCCCCGGCGAGCGGGTCCGCGCCGCGCGTGATCCGCCACGGTGGTTCTCCTAGGTGAGGTTCTTGAGGGCCTGGTTCTGCCAGGCGGTGTTGGTGGGGAGTTCGGCGGTGGCGCCGACGAACGCCCCGCGGGCCTGGGTGTCGGCCTGGAGGCGGTAGCGCAGCCAGGCGGTCACGTAGCCGAGGAAGGCCCCGCCGGTGTTCTGGATGTCGTTGTGTCCCGCGCCCTTGAGCAGTGCCTTACCCGCTCCGGCGCCCGCCTGGTCGTAGTAGCCCTGCAGGGTCCCGGCCGAGGAGATCAGCCAGTCGTCCGCGCCGCTGAGGAAGAGCACCGGGCAGGTCAGGGCGGCGACGGAGAACTCGTCTCCGGGGCCGGCCATCCACTGCGCGGGCACGGCGATCGGCACGACGGTCTTGATCAGCCCGGCCGACTTGTTGGCCGCGTTGATGGACCCGCCCGCGCCCTGGGAGTGGCCGACGGCGGCGACCTGGGCGGTGTCCAGCTTGCCGTGGAAGACGCTGGCGGGGTCGGTGTTGAGGCCGACGAGGTGCTGGGCGGCGTCGATGATCTCGGCGCCGGTGCCCGTGGTCGTGTCGGTCGAGGCGACCACGGCGAAGCCCCACGAGGCGAGGTGGTTGAGCAGTCCCGGATAGTTGTCGGGGGTGGCCCACGAGCCGTTGCCCCAGGTGACGATCGGGTGGACGACGCCGCCTGCGCCCAGGGTCGAGGGGTAGTAGAGCCGGTGGCCGCCCGAGGTGCCGGTGGCGACCGGCCACGGACCCGCCGCCTTGTAGATCGTCTCGATGGTCGAGGCGGCGTTGGCCTCGGCGGTCCACGACAGGAATCCGGCCGACATGAGGCCGAGCGCCCCTGCCCGCAGGGCCTGCCGACGGGTGAAGTTCTCCATGGTCACCTCGTGGATTGTCCGGAGACGCGAACGCCTCCAAGGAGAGGGAAATGCGATCGGTGAGTGGTGTCAAGGAACGAACACGCCCGGTGCCGGTCACGTCCAGGACACGGGCGAGGACATGTGCGCGGACTCAGGTGGGGTCGCGGCGTGAGCCGTACGGCGTGCGCGTGCGTGGTGTCTGTCGGATCTGTCCGGGTACCGCCGTCACCGGCGGTGGGCGGACGCCCGGCGCCGGCGGCGGTGCGCCGACGCACGGGCGTCCTGTCGTCCACGCTCACGCGCATCCCGGCGTGCCGGAGGCGCGCTGCTGGCGCATGGCGGTCACGTCGCCCGCGACGGCCGTCTGGGCCATCGGGCCGAGGTCGAGCACGACGTCGGTGAAGGCGAGCGACGCCTTGCGCATCACCTGCAGGTCGATCGCCTCGGGACCGAACTGCGGCGAGAACAGCGTCTTGGGCGCGGCGATGGGCGAGATGACGGGCAGCAGGTGCTGGTTGTACGGCGTGCCCTCGCCACCGAAGCTGCAGTGGCGCGGCACCGTGCCGAGGTCTGCCGCCGACAGGCCCTTGAGGATCGCGGTGCGCCTGACGTCCCAGTACTCGATGTGGCCCTTGACCAGCTCGCGCAGCGGCGTGCTCTCGCTGACGGGGACCAGCAGCAGTTCGGTGAGGTTGGGGCTGGCGACGAGCTGCTTGCCCGGCAGGCCGTTCGGCCTGGCGACCGCGTCGTAGCGCTTGGCGCCGAGGTGTTCGAGCACGACGACGGAGGAGACCTTGCCCTGGTCGTACTCGGCGTCGAGCTGGGCGGCGAGCTGGCCCGCGCCGCCCTCACGGACGTTGGGGCCGGTCAGGTGCTGGTAGAGGTGGCCGGTCACGAACGCGAACTGCACGGTGCGCGGGCGGCACTCCACCGGCAGCGACGACAGGTAGCGGGCCATCTCGATCATGGTGAGCGGGCCGTTGTCCCACACCGGGCTCATGCCGTCGGTGTGGCTCTCCACGACGATCTTCTGGGCGTTCCCGCCGGGAAGCGTCGCGAGCAGGGTGCGGGTCGGCGTCGGCGTCCAGGCGGCGTTCACGGTCAGCGAGGCCTGGACCGGCTGCCCGGCGGCCAGCGCGTCCTTGATCTGCTTGCCCTGGTCGGCGCCGACGTACGCGCCCGGCACGCCGTACGGCAGGCCCTCGTAGGGGGCGTACATGTCCTTGATCTGCGCGTGCGGGAGCTGGCTGATCTCGATCACGCCCAGCGCGCCCGCCGCCGCGGCGGCCTTGAGGTCGGCGTCGGCCGCGGCCGGGGCCTCCATCGACTCCGAGCCGAGCAGGTTGATCGTGAGGCCCGGGTCATACATGGAGTAGCCGAGGGTGGGCGGATAGAACAGCAGGTTGGGCACGTTGGTCCACGGCAGGTCCCGGACCACGATCTTCCCGGCGGCGTTGGCCGCGGTGATGTTCGTCCCCGCCGCCAGGTGGACGAGCGGGGCCGAGACGCCACCCGATCCGGTCGAGGAGGAGAACGGCACGGGGGCCGCGACCTGCACGGCCGTACCGCCGACGGTCAGGCCGGTGCCGAGGTTGTCCCAGCGGTCGATGGTGTAGGGCAGGGCAGAGAGCTGGATGCCGGGGATGGCCGACATCTCCTCCTCCAGCCAGTCGACGTAGTCGGCGTGCGCGGGCGATCCGGTCGGCCTGGCGCCGAACGTCGCCTGCTTGTCGGCCAGGGCGCTCAGGCGGGCCTCTGAGGCGAACGCGGCGGGGTCGACCCTGACCGGGCAGGTCACGGCGGACGTCTGGGCGATGGCCGGTTGCGCGGGCACGGCCACCAGTGGGAGGAGAAGGGCGAGGAGGGAGAGTCGTCTCACGTGGGGGGGTCCTTCCATTGAATCGTTTCAACACTTGATCCGCGACAGTCCCCCCGACGTGCGGTCGGTTCTCAGGGGCGAGGCGGTCCTGTGGTTCCGCGGACGATCAGCGTGGGTGACACCGACGACGTCACCGATCGTGAGCGTCCCTCGATGCGTTCGACGAGCAGTTGCGCGGCGGTGGCCCCGATCACGTGCCCGTCCTGGTCGACACTGGTGAGTGAGATGCGCTTGAGAGAGGCGATGCCGATGTTGTCGTATCCGGCGACGGAGAGGTCCTCCGGCACCGACAGGCCCGCCTCGTCGGCGGCGCGTAACACGCCGAGCGCCGCGATGTCGGCCCCGGCGAAGATCGCGGTGGGCCGGTCGTCGCGCGCGAGTAACTCCCGCGCGCCCTCGAAGCCGCCCTCCTCGGTGAAGGAGGTGGCCAGCACGTCGTCGGCGAGTCCGTGGGCGCGCATCGCCTGGCGGTAGCCTTCGGCGCGCACCGTGTGCGGCAGTCCCTGGGCGTGGGCCCGCTCCAGGTGGGTGATGTGCGCGATCCGGGTGTGCCCGAGCCCGACCAGGTGGTCGACCACGAGCCCCGCCCCCATCACGTCGTCGTTGACGACCGCGTCGTAGGTCGTGGCCCCGCCGTGCCTGCCGACCACGACGACCGGGATGGTCGTCGCGATGGCGGCGAGTTCCGCGTCCGTCATGACCGGTGAGATCAGGATGAGCCCGCCCATGCTCCGGTCGATCATGGCGTCGGTCATCCTGGCCTGCGTCTTGGGCTCGATCCCGCCGGGCCCGAGCAGCACCTGGTACTCGGTGTCGCCCAGCCGGCCGGTGACGCCCTCGATGATGTCGGGGAAGAACGGGTTACGGGTGTCCGAGAGCATGACACCGAGGGTGTAGGTGCGCCCACGCAGGGCACGGGCCGCGGCGTGCGGGCGGTAACCCAGCTCGTCGATGGCCTGTGTCACCTTGGCCTGCATCTCCGCGCTCACGCCGTAGGCCCCGCGTACCACCTTGGACACGGCGGCCGTGGAAACCCCGGCTCGCCTGGCCACGTCGGCGATCGTCACCCGTCGGCTCGTCACGCGTCATCCTTCGCAGAGTTTTCGTAGAACGAACTACACACTTTTCTTGTGGAGGGAGGCTAGCCCGTCATTGATCCTCAGGTCTACCTCTTGACGGACGATTCTCTCGTGCCCTACCAATGGAGAACGTTCTACACGATACCTCCCAAACGAACAGGAGCACGGGCGTGAACGCACCATCCCGTATGCTCAGCGCGGCGATCGGCGCCGTCCTCGCCCTGTCCCTCTCCGGCTGCGGATCCTCCGCCCCGGAGGGGACCGGTCAGGTGAAGCTGACCCTCTGGCACAACAGCGCGGACCCGGCGCCCCTGCTGGAGATGTACAAGAAGTTCGAGAAGCAGTCCGGCCACAAGATCGAGCTCGTGTCGATCCCGTCCGACGGCTTCGAGGACACCACCCAGACCAAGTGGGCCACCGGCGAGCGCCCGGACATCCTGGAGTACCACGCGACGGCGAGCGGCCTGCTCGCCCTCAACCCGGCCGAGAACCTGCGCGACCTGACAGGCGAGGCGTACATCGCCAGGTCCGGTGACCTCTACCAGAGCGCCGGAGCCGTCAACGGCAAGGTCTACGCCGCCATCACCGGCTTCCCCCAGGTCTTCGGCCTCTACTACAACAAGAAGGTCTTCACCTCGGCCGGGCTGACCCCGCCCACGAACTTCACCGAGCTCTCCGCCGCCTGCCCCAAGCTCAAGGCCGCCGGGGTCACCCCGGTCTTCGAGTCGGGCGGGTCCATCTGGCCGGTGCAGATCCTGCCCATCCTCTACCTGGCGAGCGCCAACCAGTCCAACGCGTACGGCAAGGCCATCTCCGGCCACACCAGCACCCTGGCCGACCCGGGCTCGCCCTTCGTCGCCGGCCTGACCGCCTACGCCAAGCTGCAGGCCGACGGCTGCTTCAACAAGGACATCGTCACCGCCAAGTTCGAGGACTCCATGAAGGCCCTCGTGACCGGCAAGGCCGCCATGGTCGCCCAGCACTCCGACATGCTCCCGGCCCTCCTCGCGGCCGCGGGCGGCGACCAGAAGACCGTCGACGAGTCCGTCGGCTTCGTCGGCCTGTCGAGCGAGAAGCCGCTCGCGACCTACGCGCCCGGCCCGATTGGCACGTTCTATCTGCCCAAGACCGGTGACGCGGCGCGGGAGAAGGCCTCGCTCGACTTCGTGCGCTTCATGACCGGCCCGGCCTACAACGAGTACATCACCGCGTCCAAGACCTTCCCCGTCTTCAAGGACGTGCCCAACCCGCAGGGCGTCTCGTCGGTGCTGCAGGACGTCAAGAAGGCCTACGACACCGGCGCGGTCATCGCCTTCAACTCCGACATCCCCGGCATGGGCGGCCTGGCGCAGCTCATGTCCGAGCTGATCGCCGGGCAGAAGGACCCGCAGAAGGCGGCGACCCAGCTGCAGGGCCAGGTCGAGCAGGCGGCCAAGGCGGCAGGGCTGCCCGGATGGTGATGCGGAACAGGGCGGCCTGGCTGCCGTGGGCACTGCCCGCGATCGTGCTGGTCACGGTCTTCTTCGTCGCCCCGTTCCTGCTCAACGTCCGGTTCGCGTTCTCCTCCTGGACGAGTTTCCGAGCCGAGATCACCTGGAACGGGCTGGAGAACGTCCGCACCCTGATCGAGCAGGACCTGCTGGCCAACGCGGTCACCGTGACCGTGCTGTACGCGATCATGTGCATGGCGATCCAGAACACGGTCAGCCTCTCGCTGGCCATGGCCCTCCAGCGGACCAGCGGGGTCAACACCGTCTTCCGTTCGGCCTTCTTCCTGCCGACGCTCATCTCGCCGCTGGCCGCCGGATACATCTGGCGCGGGCTGCTGGCCCCCGACGGGGCGATCAACTCCTTCCTCGGCATCGAGTGGGCGTGGCTTGGCGAACCGTCGACCGCGCTGGTGACGGTCGCGTTCATCGACGCGTGGAAGTGGAGCGGGCTGATCACCCTCGTCTACATCGCGGGCCTCAACTCCATCCCGAAGTCGCTGCTGGAGTCGGCGACCGTCGACGGGGCCGGGCCGTGGACCCGGTTCCGGCGGGTGGTGTTCCCGATGCTCGCCCCGGCGCTGACCTTCAACGTGGCGGTCACGCTGGTGGGCGCGCTCAGCGCCTACGACGTGATCGCCGCCACCACCGGCGGCGGGCCCGGCGACCACACCCGGGCCCTGAACGTGGTGATGCGCCAGCAGTGGGGGCAGGGCTTCTTCGGCTCCGCCAGCGCGCTGGGCTTCACCGTGACACTGCTGGTGATCGCCACCGCCGTGCCCCTCGTGTGGTGGCTGCGGCGTAGGGAGGTGACGGGATGAGGGCGGTCCTCAAGTACACGGCGCTGACGCTCTTCGCGATCCCGTGGGTGCTCGTACCCGTCTGGCTCGTGGTCGTCAACTCGTTCAAACCCGCGGGTGAGGCCGCCGAACTGGGCCTCGGACTGCCCAGGACGTGGGCGGTCGCCGAGAACTACGGCATCGTGCTCGACCGGGGCGGCTACCTGACGGGGTTGTTCAACAGCCTCAAGGTGACCGTGCCGATCGTGGTGGCCGTGGTGCTCCTCGGCGCGGCGGCGGCGTGGGCGTTCGGACGCAGCCGGTCGCGGTGGCTGCAGGCGGCCTACTTCGTGATGGGGCTGTCCATCCTGCTGCCGCCGTCGATCATCCCGACCGTCTACCTGCTGCGCGCCCTGTCGCTGGACGGCGGCACGCTCGGCTACGTGCTGACCATGACCGGCTGCCGCCTGGGCGTCGTGATCTTCCTGGCGACCGGGTTCGTCCGCGCGTTCCCTCCTGACCTGGAGCACGCCGCCTCCATCGACGGCGCCTCCCGCCCGCAGGTCTTCTTCCGCATCCTGCTGCCCCTGCTGCGGCCGGTGCTGTTCGTCGGCGGCGTGATCCTGATCATCAACGTCTGGAACGACTTCTTCTTCGCCCTCTTCCTGCTCCAGGGCAGCGCGAACGCCACGCTGCCGCTGAGCCTGTTCCAGTTCGCCTCGGGCACCCTGCAGAGCCTGAACTGGAACCTCGTCTTCGCCCACGTCCTGCTCACCACGCTGCCCCTCGTGGCGGTGTACGTCGCCGCGCAGAAGCGCGTCCTGGCCGGCCTCACGGAAGGTTCCCTGAAAGGATGACCACTCACGACATCGCGCTCGACTGGGTCAGGCGCGAGATCAAGGAGGGGCGGCTGCCCTGTGCGGTGTTCGGCGCCGCCACCTCCGACGGGATCCAGGTGCTGGAGGCCTTCGGCGAGCACGACGGCCGGGCGACCCGGATCGAGGACCACTTCGCGCTGTTCTCGGTGACCAAGCCGCTGACGGGGCTGGTCGCCATGCGTCAGGTCGAACGCGGGCTGCTGTCACTGCGCCGCCCGCTGCGGGACGCGCTGCCGAACTTCGCGCGGCCCGACGTGACGCTCTGGCACCTGCTCACCCACACCGGCGGCATCGCCGAGCAGACGCTCACACCCGACGACCTGCTGGAACACCTCGCCACCGCACCGTCGATGTTCGAGGCGGGCACGCTCAGCCACTACTCCAACCTGGCCTTCGCCGGCATCGCGGAGATGGTCCGCGACGTCACCGGGCGCGACCTGGCCGACCTGATCGACTCCGATCTGAACACGCTGGTGCCGGGCGGCGGGCGCATCACGTTCGACCCGGCGTGCGACGCGGCCGAGGTCCACGGTGTCGAACTGCTCGGGCCCGGCTTCGACTTCGACAAGTTCGTACGGCTCCGCCATCCGGCGGGGGCGCTGTTCTCCCGCGCCGAGGACCTCCTGGCGCTGGGCGGGGCGCTGCTGCGCGGCGACCGCGGGCTGATCCACCCGACCACCCTGGCCGCCATGACGACCCCGCAGACGACGGGCCTGGTCAAGCTGCAGCCCGACCCGGTCAACGCCGGGCAGGACTGGGGCCTCACCTGGAACCTGCGCCACTCGGCTCCCGGGCTGCTCGAACGGCGGCTGTACGGGCACGGTGGCGCCTCGGGGTGCCAGTGGTGGATGTACCCGGAGCAGGACGCGTGTTTCGTGCTGCTGATCAACGTGCTGGCGCCGCACCTGTCCGGTGTCGACATCGACGGCCTGCACAACGCCTTCACCACCGGGCTAGATGCGTGAACCGGGATTCGGGGGTGCTGGAGGTGCAGGTCTCAGGCGCGCAGACGCCGTTCATCCGTTCGGCCCCGCCCCGGTCACCGGCGGGCCTGACGTGCGGCCTGGCGGATCCGGTCGGCGTGGACGAGCCGTCGCCCCGGCTGTCGTGGAACGCCCGGCTGTCCGGGGAGGCCACCGTGGTGGTGTCCTCGGACGGGCGCGAGGTGTGGCGGTCGTCCGTACCCGCCGGGTCGCACGACGTGGACGTGCCGGATGGGCGGCTGGAGCCGCTGACGCCGTACACGTGGAGTGTGGAGGGGCACGCGACCGGCGCGTTCACCACGGGCCTGCGGGCGCGCGGCGCGTGGGACGCCCCCTGGCTGGCGGGTGACCCCCAGGCGGCGGTGAGCCTGCGCGGGTCGTTCACCTGGCGTCCCGCTCCCGGGCGCGCCTGGCTGGCCGTCACCGCGCTGGGCGTCTACCGGGCGCTGCTCAACGGGGTACGGCTGAGCGAGGAGGAACTGGCCCCCGGCTGGACCGACTACGCCCACAGGACGCGTTACCGGCTGCTGGAGCTCACTGAGCTGCTCGTGCCCGGGGAGAACGAGCTGGAGCTGTGGCTCGCCCCCGGCTGGTACGCGGGCCACGTCGCCGGCGGAGGCCCGCGCCGCTACGGCGACCGGCCCGCCGCCAGCGCCCAGGTGCTCGTGCGCGACGACGACGGGGTCCACCGCGTGCTCGCCACCGACGTGGCCTGGACCCGGCGGGATCTCGGCCGCCCGCGCGCCGACCTGGTGATGGGCGAGACCGTCCAGGCCCCCTCCCAGCGGACCGCCGAACCCGCCGAGACGACGGCCGTCCCGGAGATCCTGGTCGAGGCCGACCCCGCTCCCCCGGTGCGGGTGATCGGCACGGTGCCGGCCGTCTCCGTGACCGAACCCGCGCCGGGCGTCCAGGTGGCCGACTTCGGGCGCAACGTCGTCGGACGGGTACGGCTGCGCGTCGACGCGCCGGGCCCGGTACGGATCGTGGTGCGGCACGGGGAGGAGCTGACCGCGACCGGGCGGCTCTACACCGACAACCTGCGCACCGCGGACCAGCGTGACGAGTTCGTCCTCGGCCCCGGCTCGCACGTCGTTGAGCCCGCGTTCACCCTGCACGGGTTCCGCTACGCGGAGGTCACCGGCTGGCCGGGCGCGCTGACGCCGGACGACCTGGAGGCGGTGCTGCTGTCCTCCGCGCTCGCCGTCACCGGCTCGCTGACCGTGAGCGACCCCGCCGTACGGCAGCTCGTCGCCAACATCGGCGCGTCGGCGGACGGCAACCTGGTGAGCGTGCCGACCGACTGCCCGCAGCGTGACGAGCGGACCGGCTGGACGGCCGACATCTCGGTGTTCGGCTCGACGCTCAGCTTCCTGCGGCACACGCAGGCGTTCCTGTCCGGCTGGGTGACGACGCTGATCGACGGGCAACGGGCCGACGGCGCGATCCCGCACGTCGCGCCGGTCCTGCCCGAGTACGGATACGACTCCCCCGTGTGGTCCGACGCGCTGGTCGAGGTGCCGTGGCTGTTGTGGCGGCGCTACGGCGACGACCGCACGCTGCGCCGCGCGTACGACCCGATGCGGCGGTGGGCCGACTACTGCCTGGCCCAGGCCGAGGACGGCATCAGGCCGGGCAGGGCCCTGGGCGACTGGCTGGCCCCCGGCACGGTCGAGACGCCCAAGAGCCTCATCTCCACCGCCGCCCTCGCCCGCAGCCTCCGCCTGGTCGCGAACGTGGCCGACGTGCTCGGCGAGCCGCACGCACCGGAGTACGGCGAGGCGTTCACCCGCGTGTCAGGTGCCTTCCAGCGGGCCTTCCTCAGCGGGCCGAGGCTGCACACCGAGACGCAGACCGGCTACGCCGTCGCCCTCGCCTGGGACCTGGTCCCGCCCGAGGACAGGACCGCGGCGGCGCAGGCGCTGGCCGACCTGGTCCGCGCCGACGGGCACCGGCTCATGACGGGCTTCGTCGGCACCGCCCTGCTGCTGCCCGTGCTGTCGGAGACCGGCCACCACGACCTGGCGGGCCGGATCTTCAACCAGGAGGGCTACCCGTCCTGGCGCTACCAGCTCCGCGCCGGGGCGACGACCATGTGGGAGCGCTGGGACGCCTGGCACCACCGGCACGGCCTGCAGACCCCGGCCATGAACTCCTTCAACCACTACGCCTACGGCTGCGTGGGCGACTGGCTGTTCCGGCACGTGGCGGGCCTGGGCGACGACCCGCGCGGGACGGGTGGCGGCTTCGGCGAGCTGCTGCTGCGCCCCGGCCCCGTCCCGCTGCTGCGCCAGGCGCACGCCCGCTACGAGAGCGCGTCGGGGACCGTCGAGTCGGGCTGGCGGGCCGGGCCCGACGGGGTCCAGTTCACCTTCTCCGTCCCGGAGGGCGTGACCGCCCGCGCGGTGCTGCCCGTGCGGGGCGCGTGGGACGGGATGACCGTCAACGGCACCTTCCTCATGGGCCTCAACGAACAGCTGCCGACCACCAGGCTGGCCGACGGGGGCTGCGCCCTGAACCTGCCGCCGGGCCGCTGGTCGTTCACGGCTCCCGCCGCGGCCACGGCCCACCTCCTCCAGGAGTGGGACGACCTGGCCCGGTGAACCTCCGCGCGGACGTCTCTCCGGTTCACCGGCTGGAGGGACGTCCTTCGGCGGTACGGTTCCGGCGCTACCGGGGCGCCGGAACGCGGTCGGGAACCTCGCCCGTGGCCGGGCGCACCGTACCCCCGCCCGCCGCCAGCGCGACGATCGTCTGGCCGGCTGCGGCGGCGCACATCACCACGATCGGCACCCGCCACCCGGCGCTCACCGTGTGCAGCAGCCCGAAGACCACCGGCCCCGCCGCGGCCAGCAGGTAACCGATCGACTGCGCCATCGCCGACAACGCCCCCGCCACGTTCGCGTCCTGGGCGCGCAGGCCGATGAAGGCCAGCGCGAGCACCAGGCAGGCTCCGCCGCCCAGCCCCAGGACGACGCTCCACAGCGGCGCCGCCCCCGGCGCCACGAGAAGCCCGAGGTAGCCGAGAAGCATGACCGCCGAGCAGATCGCCGCCAGCACGCGTTGGTCACCCGCCCGGCGCATCACACCGGGTACCGCCAGGCTGGTCAGCACCGCGACCGCCTGGAACAGGAACAGCAGCCATCCCGCGGTGGCCGCGCTCGTGCCGTTGTCCTGAAGGAACCGGGGCAGCCACGTCACGACGACGTAGAAACCCAGCGACTGCAGCCCCATGAACGCCGTGACCGCCCACGCCAGCCCGGAGCCCCACGGCAACCGGTGCCCTCGAACGGCCTGTACGGCACGCCGTGGAGCCCGCATCTGCGGAAGCCACAGCAGGACGGCCACCAGCGCGAACAGGACCCAGCAGCCCAGCGCGGTGTACCAGCCGCCGGGAGCGACCTCGCTGATCGGCACCGCCACCCCGGACGCGACCGCGGCGACGCCACCCATCACCGTGGCGTAGGCGCTGGTCAGCATCCCCACCCTGGTCGGGAAGTCGCGCTTTATGAGACTCGGCAGCAGCACGTTGCCCACGGCGATGCCCGCCCCGATCAGTACGGTTCCCGTGAACAGGCCGGCCGCCACCGGCACCCACCGCAGTGCGATCCCCAGCGTCAGCACCATGAGCGCGCCCCCGAGGAGCCGCTCGGCCCCCCACCGCACGGCCAGCCGGGGCACCAGCGGGGACAGCGCCGCGAACGTCAGCAGCGGCAGCGTGTTCAGCAGGCCCGCCACGGCCGGGACCAACCCCAGATCGGCCTGCACCTGATCCAGCAACGGCCCGACACCGGTCAGACTCGCCCGCAGGTTCGCCGCCACCACGAGCAGCCCCCACACCAGCAACACCTGACCGGAACGTCGTGTCGACACATTCTCCATGCGCACCACGATCACGCCACACGGTGTCCGGCGGCCAGACCGAACCCAGGCTGGCCCCAGGAGGGCCACCCTCCTGGGCGCACGACCGGATACCTTTTCGGAGTGGGAACGCCACTGGGGGATTTCATCCGGGCCAGACGTGACAGCATCCAGCCGGAGTCCTGCGGGCTGCCGGACCGTGACCGCCGCCGGTCACCCGGTCTGCGGCGGCAGGACCTCGCCGCGCGGGCCGGTGTCAGCGTCGAGTATCTGACCCGTATCGAGCAGGGCCGCGACCGCAACCCGTCTCCGGCGGTCGTCAACGCCCTCGCCGACGCGCTCCGTCTCAGCCCCTCCGAACGCAACCACCTGCGCTACCTCGCGAAGATCACCGGCGAGGGGTGCTCGGTCCACATCCGGCCCGTGCCGCCGTCCCGGCACGTGCGGCCGTCCGTCCTGCGGACACTGAGTCTCCTCGAACCCGGTGTCGCCATCGTGACCAACCGGCTGGGTGACGTCCTCGCCCACACCAGCGGCTACCGGTCGATCACCGAGGGAACCGGCCTGCTCGACGCCGCCCGTCCGAACCTCAACCGCTACCTGTTCACCGACCCCCGCGCCCGGACGTTCTTCGTCGACTGGGACGACGTCGCGGACGAGCAGGCCTTCGACCTGTGGCAGGCGCCGTCCCTTGAGAACCTGGAGTGGCTCACCGCCGAGCTCACCCCCGTCGCCGGGCCTGACCTCACCCGCCGCCTGAGGCGTCACGCGGTGCCACGACGTGGTGTTCTCCGGCTCGACCACCCGGAAGGACACCGGCTTCGCCTGCTTCGCGAGACGTTCGAACTGCCCGCCGAGGCGCAGCAGCTCGTCGTCTTCCTCCCCGCCGACGACCGGACGGCCGAGGCCGTCGACCACCTCCGGCGCCGCTCCCACGGCCGTCTCCGGTCCATCTCCTGAGGGATCTCAGGAGACGGGCTTCGACCGGGCCGGGCAGGCCTCTCAAGCCGGGCCGTGGCGCCGGCCGCGGACACAGATCACTCCCTGAACTGCTCGGCGTACTCGGCGGAGGGCTCGATCGGTGTGATCACGTCGATCAGCACCCCGTTGGGGTCGGCGACGATGAAGTGCCGCTGCCCGAAGTCCTCGCTGCGCAGCTCCAGTTCGGGCCGCAGGCCGTGCCGTACGACCAGCCGCTCCCACTCCGCGTCGACGTCCTCCACCTCGAAGTTGAGCAGCAGCCCCCGCACCGGCGCCCGGTAGGCCTCGGGCAGCGACGGGTGCCGGTGGTCGAGCAGAGCCAGCTCGTACGGCTGCGCGCCGGGACGCCGCAGGCTCACGTACCAGTCCGCCTCGAAGGTCGGTTCGAAACCGAACAACTCGACGTAGAAGTCCCGGCTCTCGGCCAGGTGCTCGGTGCAGACGACCGGATAGAAGCTGGTCAGGATCATGGCGAACCCCTTTCACATACCGTTGGTATGCGAAAGCTAGTTGGCGTACCATCGGTATGTCAAAAGCGCGAGGAGGGACATGGGCAGAGCAGAGCAACGCGAGCAGACCAGGCGCGCACTGCTGCGGGAGAGCAGGCGGCTGTTCGCGGCCGAGGGGTACGGAGCCGTGGGCCTGTCCCAGATCGTCGACGCCGCCGGCGTCACCAAGGGTGCCCTCTACCACCACTTCGACGGCAAGGCGGCGCTGTTTCGCGCCGTCCTCGCCCAGGTGCAGGAGGAGGTCGGCCGGCACGTGGCCGCGACCGCCGACGCCGAGCCGGACCCCTGGGACCGGCTCGTCGCCGGATGCCACGCCTTCCTCACCGCGAGCACCGGCCCGGACGTCCGGCGGATCATGCTGATCGACGGCCCCGCCGTACTCGGCTGGAGGGAGTGGCGCGCCCTCGACGAGGCCGCCTCGGCGCGTCATCTCGCCGACGCGCTGACCCTGCTGATGGAGACCGGTGTCATCCCCGAGCGACCGGTCGCCCCCCTGACCCACCTGCTCTCCGGCGCCATGAACGAGGCCGCCCTGTGGCTCGCCGACTCGGCCGACCCCGGCGACCTCGCCGAGACCGAAGCCGCCCTCACCCGCATGCTGGAGTCCCTGCGCTCCTGACCCTCATCTGAGGACGACCGTGACCCCAGCCCCCAAAGAAAGGATCAGGCTCTCAGGGCCGCTGGTCTCCTTCGGCGGACCAGGTGCGGGTGTAGGCGTCGATCAGCCATCGGTCGGCGCGGTCACCGTCGGGGGTCTCGGGCAGCGGCGAGGTGGACAGCAGCTTTTCGAGGCGCGCTTCGAGGTCGGCGGCGACGGCGAGGGTCTCCTCCCTGGTGTACTCGCCTTTCCTGATGCCGATGATCAGGGACCGCCACGGTTCGGGCATGGGGAGGGTGATCGTGCCGTTTTCCATGAGCTCGACCCCCTGCGCGCCGAGGCGGACCATGTGCCCTGCGAACTTCGTGTCATATCCGTGCAGGGCGATCAGCTCGGGCCGGTTGGTGCGTTTCCCGTTGGGGTGCCCCACCATGCGGTCCCGCTGGGACCGGAGATAGCCGAGGAAGCGGTGGCCCGCCTGGCGGGACAGGATGAAACCGGGCCCCTCCGCGAGAAGGTCACGGCCGAGGTCGGTGATGGAGACGATCTCGGACTCGGGCACGAAGAGCCCCAGCAGGACCGTGGGGTTGCCGTCCAGGGCCAGCCGCATCCACTTGCGGAGACTGTAGACGGTCAGATCGAGATCACCGTGGCCGGAGCGGACGCCTTCGGGCTGGGTGCGATAGACGTACTGGTCGAACCTGCGCAGCCCCACGACGTAGGCGGCGGGCTCGACGCAGATGCCCATCTCGTCGCGGTCGTCGGTGCCCGCGATGGCCGTGCCGTGCAGCCCGGACCCGACCTGGAAGCGGAAGATCGTGTGCTTGTCGGCGATCTCCTGAAACTCGGGGCCGCCGTGCTTCATCCACCCGGCCATCAGTAGTTCCCCTCGGCGACCTGGAGCACGGTCAAGCCCAGCGAGCGCCACATGGCGGTGACGGAGGCCCGGTCGTCGATGACCCCGGCGACGGGACGGTGGGCGAAGCGCCTGGTGTAGATCTCGCGCTTCACGACCGTGTCGGGCCGGTCGTCGTGGTCACCACGCATCCACACCTCGGTGTCGCCGAGGCTGGTGACGTGGGTGGCGAGCCACATCTCGGTCTGGCGGCGGCACTGCTCCTTGCGTCCCGAGACGAACGCGACGGGGTGTCCGGCGAGGAGAAGGGCCTGGACGACGGCGACGACGGGAGGGTTGGGAGTGTCCTCCCCCACCCGGTGCCAGTCGTACGGGCGCCGGTCTCCGCGCAGAGCGAGAGTGCCGTCGATGTCCACGATCCACACGGGACTCACCGGACATCGCACCTTTCAACCCCGAAGACCGGCATTTCGCTCACTCTTCTTCCTCTATGGAGGGAACGGAGGAAAGAGGCTAACAGTGAGATCGCTATTTCCTCTTCGGATTTCCCCTTGAGAGGGACGCCCCGAGGCTGATGACTCCGGCCAGGAGGGGGAAGACGGCCGTGGCGCCCCAGCGCCACTCCCCCGCCCAGATCCAGGCGAGCAGCATCGCCACCGCCATGGCGAACAGGGCGAGCGCCAGCCACATGGCGGGGCCGGAAGGCGTCACCTCGGCCTGGGTCCTGACACTCCACTGGCTCGGTGGCAGACCGGCGTCGCGAAGCGCCTGGACGACGGCGCCGTACTGGTCATCGGTCACGTCGGTGACCGTGATCCGCAGAGTGGTCACTGCTGTTTCCTCGCTTCCGGTCCGGAGAGGTCCATTTGACCCTCTCCCGGACCGGGACCACCACCGGCGTGCCCGCTCGTTCCACGCCCACGGGGAGGCGGCGCACAGGGCCGTGTGCGGGACGCCGACCGGTTGGGTTCACGGGCGCGGGAAAGGAAGCCGTCCCCGTTCAGGAGAAAGGCGTCTGAAACTCCGTGCCGACGGTCAGACCCGTGGGAGGGATTCCTGGGCGAAGGCGATGACGATGTATCTGCCGTTGGCGTAGCTGGTCACGGGGCGCTGGAGCAGCTCTCCCGCCCTGCGGGCCACCGACTGGAACAGTTCGACCATCTCCGGGGTGTCGGCGGACACCCGAAAGCTCCCGTCGGTGGTGAGGTGGTGGACGACGAGGGGGACGAAGCCCGCCTCCGCCCGGACTCTCTCCTCCTGGTCGAGGGGGGTGCGCCGTGTGCTGGGGGAAAGGGTCATCGCTGTGCTCCTCGCGGTCGCCGGCCCTCCAGCATGCCACCGCGCACGACCGGCACGAACTCCATGCCTCGGGATGAGAAGACCACCGAACCGCGTCCGGCCGGCGGGGGAACCGGGGGCGGCCGGACGCGGGCCGTCACTGCACGAGCTGCCACAGGCCCGGGGTGTTGGGCGGCGCCCAGCTCAGGTTGCACGTGTGACTCGCCAGGCAGCGGTAGACGTGGCCTTCGTAGTAGTACAGGTCGCCCACGTTGCAGGAACGTCCGACCTGCCAGGCCTGGATCCCCACCGCGTGGTGGGCGACCTCGGCCGTCGCGGGCTGCGCGCCGTACGGGATGGCGCCCAGCGCGGCGGCGGTGAGAAGGGCGGCGATGACACTGCGCTTCATGGTGCCTCCTTCAGGGTGTTCCTCCCACAATGTCCGTACTCGGCGGGAACCGATAGCCAACGTTTTTCCATGCCCCGCCGCTATACCTCCGGCCGGACCGTGCCCTGATCCGCCCTGCCCGTTCTCCGGGAGGCCCGGTCGTCAGTGTGGTCGTACGGCCTGGAGCGGGCGCAGGGGGGCACGGGCCTTCAGCAGCATCTCCTCGTACTCGGCGGCCGGGTCCGAGTCCAGCACGACGGCCCCTCCCGCGCCCACGGTGAGGTGGCCGTCGCCGATCACCGCGGTGCGGATCACGATGTTGAGGTCGCTCGCGCCGCTGAGCGCGAAGTAGCCGAGCGTCCCGGAGTAGATCCCCCTCGGGGCGCCTTCGAGCCTGTCGATGATCTCCATGGTCCTGATCTTCGGCGCGCCCGTCATCGAGCCGCCGGGGAAGCAGTGCCGGGTGGCGGTCAGCGCGTCCACGTCCGCGCGCAGCCTGCCCCGTACGGTGGAGACCAGCTGGTGCACGGTCGTGTACGACTCGACCGCCATGAAGTTCGGCACCTCGACCGTGCCGACCTCGCAGATCCGCCCCAGGTCGTTGCGGAGCAGGTCCACGATCATCAGGTTCTCCGCGCGGGTCTTGGGGTCCCCCGCCAGGCCGTCGCGGACGAGACGGTCGAGGACGGGGTCGGGGTTGCGCGGGGCCGTACCCTTGATCGGTTTCGACTCCACGGTGCGGTCACGGGTGACCCGCAGGAAGCGTTCCGGTGAGGAGCACGCGACCCGGTGCCGGTCCCACCGCAGGAAGGCCGCGTACGGCGCGGCGTTGAGCAGGCGCTGGCGCGTGTAGAAGTCCAGCGGGTCCCCGGTGTACGGCAGCCGCGCCGTGGTGGTCAGGCAGATCTCGTAGCTCTCCCCCGCCCGCAGCAGGCGGTGGCATTCGGCGATGTCGGCCAGGTAGCCGTCGCGGGAGCGGGCCAGCCATGGTTCGACGTCGAACTCCTCCTGGGCGGCGGGTCGGGCGGCGGGTTCCCCGGAGGTTCCCCCGGCGGGCAGGTCCGCGGCGACCAGGTCGGCCCAGCGGTCGGCCTCCCGCGCGTCCTCAGGGCCGGGCCCGGCCAGGGCGACCACGTAGGTGCGGCCCGCCAGGTGGTCGATCGCGACGAAACGGGTGGCCGAGATCCACACGGCGTCCGGCAGGCCGGAGCGGTGGGCGGCGGCTCCGGACGAGCCGAACGACTCGGCCTTCATCTCGTAGCCCAGGTAGCCGACGTATCCGCCGTCGAGGTCGAAGGGCAGGCCGGGGTCGTCGCCGAGCGCGCGTTCGGCCAGCCGCCTGGCGAGGACGTCGTAGACGGAGCCGGGCAGGGAGGTCGTCGTGCCGTCGGCGGCCGTCGAGGTGACCTTCCCGTCGCCGACCCGGTAGCGCAGCGTCTCGCCGTGGCGGCCGCCTCCGTCGCCGACGAAGGAGAACCTGGACAGACCGGGTTCGACCCGGCTGCTGTCGAGCCAGAAGGCCGAGGGGCTCTCGGCGAACCAGCGGCGGAAGGTCCGCTCGGCGTCGGCCTCGAAGGCGGCGGTGCGCACCCTGAGGAGCCATCCACCGCCTAGCCCGCGCTCCCCCGGTGCCACCGGGCCGTGCTCCACCAGGGGATCGCGGTCCCGTGAGGGCACGGCCTCAGGCTCGTGCTCCCGTGAGGGTACGGCGCCGCCCCGGGTGAGGGTGATCCGCTCGCGGGCGAGGGTGGCGAAGTTCTCCACCAGGCGGGCGCCGTACCGGGTGCCGACGGACTCGGGGTGGAACTGCACCCCCCACCAGGGGCGCGTACGGTGCCGCAGCGCCATCGTCACCCCGTCCCCGGTCCAGGCGGTCGTGACGAGGTCGGGCGCCCCGCCGGGTTCGACGCACAGCGAGTGGTAGCGCACCGCGGCGAAGTCCTGCGGGATCCCGGTGAACAGGTCCGTCCCCAGGTGCCTGACCCGGTCGACGTAGCCGTGACGCGGCTCCGGGGCGGGCACGACCTCGCCACCGGCCAGCCAGCCGAGGGCCTGGTGGCCGAGGCAGACGCCGAGCACGGGCAGCCGGGTCGTGCGCAGCAGGTCGGCGGCCAGTCCGAGATCGCGTGGCTCCTGCGGTCTTCCCGGGCCGGGTGAGACCACGATCGCGTCGTAGTCCGCCTGGCCGGCCTCCCGCAGCGCGGCCGAGTCGTTGCGGGCCACGACCGGCATCCGCCCGTAGACCTGGGCCATGAGCTGCGCCAGATTGAAGGTGTACGAGTCGTAGTTGTCGATGAGCAGCACCCGCACGACGCCTCCAGGGTCAACGGCCTGCCGCCGGGAACGGAACGCCGCCTGGAGCTCGTCGGCCCGTGAGACGATTCGGCGCGGCCGTTTGTCCCTTTCGTCCCCGCACGGCGCCGCCAAGTCTACGGTCACCCCGGAGGTTCCCCCGGACGGCGGAGACCGCGACCGGAGTTAGCCTGAGGGGGTGGACATCGTCACCGGCACCTACCCGCTGGGCCCGGGCAACGGTCCGCTGCTGGTGCGCACGACCCGCACCGGGCTGGGCGCCAAGGCCGGGCACGACCTGACGCTTGAGGCGGCCCGCTGGCACGGCGAGGCGGTCGTGGACGCCGAGGACCCGGCCCGTTCCTCGGTGTCCGTCGAGGTGGACGCGACCTCGTTCCAGGTGCGCGAGGGGGTCGGCGGGGTCAGGCCCCTGAGCGACGCCGACCGGCGGGACATCCTGCGCAACATCGGGGAGAAGGTCCTGGGCACGGCCCGGCATCCGGTGATCGCGTTCCGGTCCTCCCTGGTCGCGGGCGCCCCGGAGGCGTTCCGCGTCGAGGGCGACCTCACCCTCGCCGGAGTCACCCGGCCCGTCACGATCGACGCCCTGCTGGCGGACGGGCGCGTGCGCGGCTCTGTCACGCTCACACAGAGCCGGTGGGGCATCAAGCCCTACTCCGCCCTGTTCGGCGCGCTGCGCCTGAGCGACGAGGTCGGCGTCTGGTTCGACCTGGTTCTCGCGCCGGACGTCCCTTCGCGGGACGCCTGACGGATCCCGCCCCTCACAGGGCTCTTGACACCCCGCCCGCTCGCCCCGAACCTCTCACGGGGCGCCTCACACCGCGCCCGTCCGGCTCCTCACCCCGTGAGCCGCCTCTCCTGCGGGGTGCTTGACCCGGCGCGCCATCAGACTTCCCAGGCCGCCAGATAACCCCTGTTTTTGGGGAAAATATGACGATATATGGTACGCGCTTGCGGCATTCCGTGCACTGCGGAAGGATCACCGGACACGCTCCGCCACCGTCCGTCATCACCCCCCGGGCGGGCGGACGCGCCCGCACATTGACAGATGACGCCACAGGAGGCTGTCGTGCAGCCGCAGGAGAGCATCGAGCGGTTCGGATACCGGCAGGAACTGCGCCGTGGGATCGGCCTGGTCGACCTGGTGTTCTACGGCCTGATCTTCATGGTTCCCATAGCCCCGTTCGCAATCTTCGGTTCGGTCTACTTCACCTCGGGCGGCATGCCGGTCCTGACCTACCTGGTGGGAATGGTCGCGCTGCTGTTCACCGCGGCCTCCTACGCGCAGATGGTCAAGGCGTTCCCGCTGTCCGGTTCGGTCTACAACTACGCGGGCCGTGGCATCTCCGCGCCGGTCGGCTTCATGACCGGATGGGCGATCCTGCTCGACTACGTACTCGCCCCGTGCCTGCTGTACCTCGTCGCCTCGATCGCGATGCACTCGACCGTGCCGCAGATCCCGGTGTGGCTGTGGCTGCTCTTCTTCGTGGCCGTCAACACCGTGATCAACCTGCGGGGCGTCCGGATGACGATGAACCTCACCAAGGTGATGATCATCGCCGAGCTGGCCGTGCTGGCGCTGTTCCTGGTGATCGGCTTCTGGGCCCTGCTTGAGGGCAGGGGCAGGGACTTCAGCCTCTCCCCGCTGTTCAACCCGGAGACCTTCTCCTGGCCGGTCGTGTTCGGCGCGGTGTCCATCGCCGTCCTGTCCTTCCTCGGCTTCGACGGGATCAGCATGCTGGTCGAGGAGTCGACCGGCGGATCCGCCCAGGTCGGCAGGGCCATGCGGCTGGCCCTGATCCTGGCGGGCGTGCTGTTCGTCGCCCAGGTCTGGGTCGCCGCCCTGCTGGTACCCGACCCCGAGGGGCTGCTGAAGCAGGCCTCGGACACCGCCTTCTACGACGCCGCGGCCGTCGCGGGCGGCGAGACGCTCTCCCACATCGCCGCGACCGCGACCGCGATCTCCTGGGGGCTGGCCAACACCCTGGTCGCCCAGGTCGCCGTCTCCCGCCTGCTCTACGCGATGGCGCGGGACAGGCAGCTGCCGTCCTTCCTGGCCAAGGTCTCGGTGCGGCACTCGGTGCCGACCAACGCCATCCTGCTCGTCGCCGGGCTCTCCGTCGCGCTCGGGCTGTTCATGTCCGCCAGGGAGGACGGCGTCAGCCTGCTCGGCAGCCTGATCAACATGGGCGCGCTGGTCGCCTTCGTCGTGCTGCACGTCTCGGTCGTCGTGCACTACGTGGTCCGCATGCGCTCGGCCGCCTTCTGGTCGCATCTCGTCGTGCCGCTGGTCGGGATGGCGATCCTGATCTTCGTCGTGATCAACGCCAACGTCATGGCCCAGACGGTCGGCCTGCTCTGGCTCGCCCTGGGCGCCCTGGTCCTGGCCGCCCTGTACGCCATGGGCCGCAGGCCGTCCCTGCCCGACCTGCCGGGTTCCCACGAGGCAGGGAAGAGCAAGGCCGTACACGGCCGGTAGGGGCCCCGCCCCGTCCCGGACCGGCCGCTGCTAAGGACGACCTCGGCGAAGGCGAAAGACGACCGTAGCGAAGGACGACCACGCATGAACGGGCTGCCGCTCCCCCAGGAGCTGTACCTCATCGCCCACGACCAGTCGGGCAGACCCCTGGTCCATCCCTCGTCGATGGCCATCGGGCTGGCCGGGGCCGCGCTGCTCGAACTGGTCGTCGGCGAACGTGTCACCGTCTCCGGCGGCAGGGGCGCCCTGGCCGACGACACCACTCTCGGTGACGCGGTCGTGGACGGCCTGCTGTCCCTGGTACGGCGGGACCGCTCGGGCGGGGACGTCAGGTCCTGGATCAGGCAGGCCGCCGGGGAGGTCTGCCGGCACACCCAGGCGAGCCTGGTCACCGCGGGCGCCCTCGCCCAGGTGACCAGGCGCCGCATGGGCCTGCTCTCGCAGACCCGCCACGAGATCACCGACATGGCGTGGGTGGTGCGGGCCTGCTCCGGGGTGCGCGCCGCGGCGGAGGGCAGGGAGCCGCCCGACGCGCGTTGCGCCGCGCTGTGCGGCCTGGTCGGCGTGCTGGAGGTGGACGCGGCGCTCTATCTCGGCCAGCCGTCGAACCAGCTCGTCGTCCGCCTGCGCGCCATCGCCGCCGAGCACTCCCCCATGATCAGGGAGGTCATCGGCATCGTCGAGACCCTCATCCGCGATGCCGCCGTCGCCATCTACCGCTGACCCCCAGGAGACCCGGTGCCGTTCACCGTACGGGACCGGCGGGCGCGGCCCGGCCCAGAGCCGTTCCCGCCGGCCGTGCGAAGGTGTGGCCTGAGCGCGGTTCATCCGCCGGGAAGCAGGGCGGGCAGCACCACCTCCTCGATGACGAAGACCGGGGTCTCCTGGGCGTCGGGCAGGTTGTACCGGCCCGAGGTCACCACGACGACGAGCCCGAGGTCTGACCGTACGTACAGCCGCTGCCCCCCGTTGCCGACCCCCGCGACCCAGCCGGGCCCGAGAAACCACTGGTAGCCGTAGTCGAGCCCCTCCCCGATCGCCACGTACGGCGTGAGCATGCGGGAGATCCACGGGGAGTCCGACTCCAGGACGTACCGACCGATCCCGGCCAGGTCCCTGGGGGTCAGCCTGAGCCCGGAGGCCGCCGCCGCGACGCCGTCGCCGCCCCTGGCCCACTCGAAGGCCGTGATGCCGAGCGGTTCGAACAGCGCCGTACGCGCGAACTCCTCAAGCGGCACGCCGGTTCCCCTGGCGATGAGGCCGCCAAGAAGGGTGGAGGCGCCGCCGCAGTACCGCCAGGTCGTGCCCGGCTCCTCGACGGACGGCCGTTCCAGGACGTACCGGTAACGGTCGGGCGCCGTCTCCATCGCGATCTCGCTGTTGGCCGGGCTGGTGTAGGGGACGCTCTCGTCCCACTCCAGGCCCAGCGTCATCGTCAGCGCGTGTCCCACCGTCAGTCCGGTACGGCCCGCTAGATCAGGATATTCTGGGAAACACGCGTACAGCGGTTCGGCGGGGTCGGGGACATGGCCTCCCTCCAGGGCCATGCCGTACAGCAGGCCGACGACGCTCTTGGTGACCGACCTGAGGTCGTGGAGCGTGTCCGGCCCGAACGTGACGGTGCCGAGGGGGGCGTTCCAGGCGACGTCCGGCCCCTCCCCGTAGTATTCGAAGATCAGGTCCCGCCCGCGTGTCACGACGACGCCGTGCAGATCCGGCGCCCTGCCCTCACGCACGATCTCGGCCAGCGCGGCTTCCATGTCCATCGGCATGCCTCCCCTTGTACGGCCTGACACGGTGTCAGGGTCCAGCGGCCGGTGGCCGTCAGGGAAGGGCCCGTCGTGAGGGCGGCCTGAGCGCGGACCCCGGAAAACCCCCTTGACCTCAACGTTTGTTGACGTCCCACGCTTAAGAAATCCCGAAATTTCCCATTGAACAGGAGCGATATGCGAAAAAAACAGATCCTCGTCCTTGTGGCCGTCCTGCTGTCCACCGTCTCCCTGCCGATCACCCTGACCGGCGCCTCCGTCGCCCTGCCGGACATCGCCGCGGACCTGGGCGCGCGGCTCGCCCCCGTCCAGTGGGTGGTGAACGGCTACAACGCCACCTTCGCCAGTTTCATGCTGGTCTCCGGTTCGCTGGCCGACCTGGCCGGCAGACGCCGTGTCTACGCGGCCGGGGTCGCGGTGTTCGCCGTCACCGGCCTGCTGAGCACCCTCGCCACCGACATCGTGCTGCTCGACGTGGTCCGCGCCGTCGCGGGAGCGGGCGCGGCCGCCGCGGGGGCGAGCGGGGGCGCGCTGCTCGCCACCTCCTTCGAGGGGCGGGCCAGGACCCGTGTCTTCGGCCTGTTCGGCACCGCGCTCGGGGTCGGCCTCGCCTTCGGTCCCACCGTCGCCGGAGCCCTGATCGGCGCGTTCGGCTGGCGCATGGTGTTCGGCCTGCCCGCCGCGGTGGCGCTCGCCGTACTCTGCGTGGTGCCCCTGCTGCCCGAGTCCCGGGACCCGGCGCCCCGCCGCGTCGACACCGGAGGGGCCGTCACGTTCACCCTGTTCCTGCTCCTGCTGATCACCGGCTTCGTCGAGGGGCCCGACCTCGGGTGGACCTCGCCGCTGCCGCTGGCGGCCTTCGCCGCCTCCCTGGTGTGCCTCGCGGTGTTCGCCGGGATCGAACGGCGCAGGCCGGACCCGATGTTCGACTTCGGGCTGTTCACCGGCCCGCGTTTCCTGGCCTTCTCCACGGCGGCGGCGACGATCGTCTGCGTGCTCGTGCCGCTGCTGGTCTACCTGCCGTCCTACTTCACCGAGGTGCTGGAGATGAGCCCGCAGCGGGCGGGCGCCACGTTGATCATGCTCACCGCCCCGACGCTCGTCCTGCCCTCGCTGATCGGGCCGGTCACCAGATGGGTGTCACCGGCGGCCGTCGTCGTGCTGTCGCTGGTCCTGGTCGGCGCCGGGGCCGCCTGGCTGGCGCTGGCCGGGCCGGAGGCCGGGACACCCGGTCTCGCGGGACCGCTGCTGACGATCGGGCTCGGCGTCGGCGCCTCGATCGGGCTGATCGACGGGGTGGCGATCGGCAGCGCCCCCGCCGACCGGGCGGGCACCGCCGCGGGCATGCTCAACACCGCGCGGCTGGGCAGCGAGACCATCGCCATCGCGGCGTGCGGTGCCGTACTGGCCGCGACCACCGGAGGACGGCTGGCCGGGCCCGGCTTCACCGAGGGGCTGCGGCTGACGCTCTGGGCGATGGCGGGTCTCACGCTGCTTTCCGTGCTGCTGTGCGCGTTCCTGCTGCGCGGTGGCTCCGCCGTACGGCAGGCGGCGGAGAAAGGCGTTTCCGTGTGATTTCCGGAAGGCCGCGGATTACCCCTAAAACCTCCATGAAATTATGGCCGGGAAAGGGCGGCCGTTCACCGGCAGCACGCCGTATTCGCCTCCGCCCGTTTGGCCTCGCCCACCCCTTCCAGCAGGCGCCGCGGGCCGGAGCCCAGCCTGCCGAGCGTGTCGTCCGGGTTGGCCATCGGGCAGCGGTCGATCGACAGGCATCCACAGCCGACGCAGTCGGTGAAGTCGTCACGCAGCTTCTGGAGCTCGCGGATCCGGGCGTCGAGTTGGTCACGCCACCGCGTGGACATGCGCTCCCAATCCTGCCGTGTGGGAGGACGCGCGCTCGGCAGGTCCTCCAGGGCGGTGCCGATCTCGGCCAGCGGTATCCCCACCCGCTGCGCGACGCGGATCAACGCCACCCGCCGCAGTGTGTCACGCCGGTAGCGCCGCTGGTTGCCCTCCGTGCGGCGGCTCGTTATGAGCCCCTGCCGTTCGTAGAAATGCAGAGCGGATATCGCGACACCGCTGCGCGTGGAGAGTTCCCCGACACTGAGTTCAGCCGGAAGGTCACCCATCCTCCCCCCTCCCAGGCATCAATAAATATTGAGGTTCTCGCGCGAATATTACTCCAGCCGACGGCCGGGTTTTCCGGGGAGAAAGAACGACCCCCGTGGGCGCCGAGGAGGCGGCGGCCCACGGGGGTCGTCGGGAGAGGGGATTGCGGGGTTACCTCAGCGGGCGGGGCAGGCTGATGGTCAGGATGCGGCTGGTGACGCCGGAGTCGACCAGACGGCCGTCCGAACCGAAGGAGCCGAGGCCGAAGTCGTTGTCGTTGGCGATCGCGATGGTCTTGGGGCCGAGGACGGTGACACCCTCGATCTTGCCGGGCAGGCCGGGGATCGCGGCCAGGTCGACGGCCAGGGACTTGGTGGCGACGGTGACGTTCTTGGGCAGCGAGGCCTCAAGGGAGGGCTTGGTCGCCGGGTCGTCCTGCGCGCCGCCGAGGAGGTTCGTCGCCCGGCGCACGTCGACGGTGTACAGGCGGGCGACCGCGTCGGTGCGCTCCTGGAGCAGCAGACGGCCGGGGCTCAGCACGTTGAGGGCGGAGATCTTCATGTCGCCCTGCTCGGCCTTGGGGTCGAAGGTCGCGACGTTCTCCATGCTGTAGGCCCACTCGGCGGTCGGCCGCCCGGTGCGCAGGTCGACACGCAGGATGCGGGTGACGCTCGACGCCTTGCCCGTCTTCTTGTCAGGGTTGCCCAGCGGGCTCTGCACGGCGACGTAGAGAGCGCGCTCGGAGGGCGAGATGCCCAGCGCCTCGAAGCCGCGGTTCTGCTGGCGGTTGGCGAAGATCGCGGGAAGCGTCTCGCGGACCGGGTAACCCGTCCCGGTCAGGTTGAGGCCCTTGGGCACGTACCTGGCCAGGATCCGCCCGTCGGCCGCCACGTGCACCAGGGAGGGCGAGTACTCCTCGACCAGCCAGAAGCCGCCGCGCCCGTCGGCGACGATGTCCTCGGTGTCCAGGCCGTTCGGGTCGTAGGGCAGCTCGGCCATGCCGTCCCAGGTGTAGGGAACCTCGTCGTGGCCCTCCTGGTTCGACACACCGGTGATGGGCGTGCCGTCGGACGTCTTCAGCGTGATCGTCTCGGCGATCTTCGCCTTGCCGTTCCGTACGGCGACGCGCACGATGGCGGGCGCGAACTCCGGCACCGGGAAGGTGCGCCGCTTCTCACCGTTGATCTTCGGCTCGCCGTTCGGGCCCCGGTCGGTGACCATCCAGTACTCGCCGGGACGGCCCGCCGGGTAGAGGCCGCTGCCGACACCGCCCAGCTTCACACCGCGGTCGTCCTTGACGAGACCGCTCTCGAACTCCGCCAGGGCGGGGGCGGGCAGCGTCACGTCGGAGGTGACCCGCGGAGCCTTCTCCTTGGGAGCGGCGGCGGCGGGAGCCACGGCCGCGCCGGTGAGGGCGACGGTGAACGCCGCCGCGGTGGCGAGGGCGGCGAGGAGGGGACGTGACATGGAGCTTTCCTTTACGACCTGGTCTGTGACGAGATCCGGAAGCTATCGACGCCGGGCGACCTGAACCCTAAGCCCGGGTGAACACGAAGAGAAGGCGTACGGTGACACCGGACACATCGAGCCGCCTCCCACCTGCGATCTTGCTCCTCCACGGGCGGGATTTCCGTACGGCCACGGCCTCCCGGTTGACCCCTCGCGGGACAGGGACCTCCTCGCAGGGCAGGTGCCCATCCGAACGCGGCCCCTCTTCTACACGCCCCGTCCGGGCGCCGGGCGCCGGGCGCCGGAAAAAGGAGAGCCGGTGTGTCCACGCGGAGCCCACCGCGCGAACACACCGGCGTACCCGGCCCCCTACCCCTCGGTCACCGGGCCTGTCACCGGCCGGGAACCACAGAGGTTCCTCACCGGTCCAGGTTGACGAAGACTCCCTTGACCTCGGTGTAGGCCTCCAGCGCGTACGGCCCCATCTCCCGGCCGGTCCCGCTGGCCTTGAAGCCGCCCCAGGGCGCGGCGGGGTCGGGGACGTGCAGCATGTTGACGAACACCGTGCCCGCCCGTACGGCGGCGGCCAGCGTGTGCGCGGTCGACAGGTCCTTGGTCCACACCGAGGCGGCCAGACCGAACTCGCTGTCGTTGGCCCGCTCCGCGATCTCGTCCAGGTCGTCGTAGGCCATGACGGGGATGACCGGGCCGAAGATCTCCTCCCTGGCGATCCGCATGTCGTCGGTCACCCCGGCGAAGACGGTCGGCCGGTAGAAGAAGCCCTTCTCCAGGTCCCCGTCGGCACGCTGCCCCCCGGTCACCAGCTGGGCGCCCTGCTCGACACCGGAACGCACGAAGCCGTCCACGTTGCGCAGGTGCTCCTCGGTGACGAGCGGGCCCAGGTCGGTCGTGTCGGAAAGGCCGGGGCCCAGCCGCAGCGCGGCGGCAGCGGCGGCGGCCTTCTCGGTGAACTCGTCGACCCGGCTGCGGTCCACGTAGAACCTGGAGTAGGCGGCGCACACCTGGCCGCTGTTGAACAGGGCGCCCTGGACGCAACCGGCGACGGCCCTGTCGAGGTCGGCGTCGTGCGCCACGATCGTGGGGGTCTTGCCGCCGAGCTCCAGGGTGACCCGCTTGAGGTTGCCCGCAGAGGCGCGCATGATCTCCCGGCCGACCTCGGTCGAGCCGGTGAAGGACACCTTGTCCACCCCGGAGTGCGCCACCAGGGCGCGGCCGACGTCGGGGCCGCCGGTGAGGAGGTTGACGACGCCCTCGGGCACCCCGGCCTCGACGCACAGCTCGGCCAGGCGCAGGGCGGTCAGCGAGGTCTGCTCGGCCGGCTTGATGATCACCGTGTTGGCGCAGGCCAGCGCGGGGGCGAGCTTCCAGGTGAGGATCATCAGCGGGAAGTTCCACGGCGTGATCAGCGCGCAGACCCCGACCGGCTCCCTGCGGGTGTAGTGCAGGGTGTTCGGCAGGGAGATCGGAGAGGTCGCGCCCTCGATCTTGGTGGTCCAGCCCGCGTAGTAGCGGAAGTGCTCGGCCGCGCCCGTGACCGAGACGCCCCTGGCGACCCCGAGCGGCTGTCCCTGGTCCCTCGTCTCCAGGTACGCCAACTCCTCGCCGTTGGCCTCGATCAGGTCCGCGATCCGCCAGAGCACCCGCGCCCGTGCCGCGGGCGACATCTGCGCCCAGTCGGGGTTGCGCAGCGCCTTCCTGGCCGCGTCGACGGCGGCGTCCACATCGGAGGCGTCGGCCTCGGCCAGCTCACCCAGCGGGGCGGCCGTCGCCGGGTCGTAGGTCGTGAAGGTCCGCCCTGAGTTGCCGGAGCCCCACTCACCACCGATGAGCAGCCTGCCGGGCTTCTCCAGGACGGGAGAGTCGGGACCGCTCTCCTGCGGTCGCAGAAACGTCGACACTGCCATGTTCTCCACGGCCTCCCCGTGCTCGCTGTCGCCCTTCGACCGCCTGTAGGGACGGTCAGGATCAGTTGTACGGCGTCGCGCACCGAGCGGCCTTGTCTGTGACGGCACAGCACTTGCCTGTCACGCTCCAGCGGTTTCCGGTTACTGTCATGTGACAGGGACACTGCGGGACCATTGCCAAATAACGGCACGCGATGCACCATTCCTGCAGTTGGACGCACCGCCCCATGCAGGAGGAAGCATGTCGTCTCTACTGCGCACAGCCGACCTGCCGGCCCGCGAACGCGCCGACTTCTGGTGCTCGGCGATCTCCGAGGCGTTCGTGCCCCTCGACATGACCCTCGCCAACGGCGAGACGTTCCGGGGCCAGATGCGCAGCAGAAGCCTCGGCGTGATGCTGGTCAGCGACGTCGCGGCCGACGCCCACAAGGCCGAACGGACCCGCCGTCTGATCGCCAGGTCGGAGACCGACTACTACAAGCTGAGCATGCCGCTGCAGGGCTACTGCCTGGTCATGCAGGACGGCCGTGAGGCCCCCCTCACCCCCGGTGACCTGGCCGTCTACGACACCAGCAGGCCGTACACCGTGGCCTTCGACAACACCTGCCGGATGCTGGTGCTGATGTTCCCCCAGCGCTTCCTGAGGCTGCGGCCGCACGAGATGCACCAGGTGACGGCCAACCGCGTCTCCGGACGCCAGGGAGTCGGGGCGCTGGTCTCCCCTCTGCTGATGAACCTCGTCACCAAGATGGACGAGATCGGGGAGAACCAGTCGCTCCAGCTGGCCGACAACATCCTCGACCTGCTCGCCACCCTGTTCTCCGAACGGCTCGGCAAACAGGGCACACCGCCGCCCAGCTCCCCCCAGTCGCTCCTGCTGCGCATCAGGGCCTTCATCGAGGCCCACCTCGACGACGGCAACCTCACCCCGGACACGGTCGCCGCCGCGGTGCACATCTCGACCGGCTACCTGCACAAGCTCTTCAGGATGGAGGGGACCACGGTCTCCCGGTTCATCAGGGAACGCAGGCTGGAGCACTGCCGCCGCGACCTTGTCGACCCGGACCAGTGGACTCTCTCGGTCAGCACCGTCGCCGCCCACTGGGGCTTCGTCGACGCCGCCCACTTCAGCCGCCTCTTCAAGGCGACCTACGGCGTCTCCCCCCGCGAATACCGCCTCACCAGGGACGCCCAGGGCGGGATGGCGGTTTCTGCTTGGGAAACGGCGTAGTCCTGCCTCTTTGCTCCGCCTTCGGCGTCGCAGGTTGTGTCTCCTTGCTCCGCCTGGCGGCGGCGCGGGCTTGGGCGCTTTCGAGTCGGTGTCTTCCCTCGTCGCTCATCCGCTGCGCTCCTTCGCTCCTCAGTCCAGACACCGACGCGCCCAAGCCGACACTCCTCACGCACGGCACCGGTAAAGCACACGATCAAAACCCTCACGTTCGGGGCCGGTATCCAAAGCCCTCCCCCTTGGGGTTGATGCGTTCGGGCGGTTGCTCTGGAGCGTGAGCTTGGCGTCTGCCTCTCCAGGGTGGGCCGCGCAGGTTTCCTGCCAGGTCGCGCACGCTCTCGGTGGGTTCCCCGCGTCCCAGCAGAGACCGGGGAGGCCGATGTGGCGCAGGAGATCTAGGTCAAGTACCGGGTGCGCGACCTCACGGCGCCGTAGGGACTATCCGCCGTTGAGGAGGGTTCTGATGTCGCTTTCTCGGTAGCGGCGTTGGCGACTGGGGGTTCTCACCGAGGGGATGCGACCGGTCAGGGCCCAGCGGTTGACGGTTTTGGGGTCCACGCCGAAGATCCTGGCCACCTCGCCGGGGGTCAGGAGGCGTTCGGTGGTGTCCGGGCCGGTGGTGAAGGTGCCGTCGGGCGTGACGACCTTGAAAGGGGACATGTGATTCTCCTCAGGTCCCGTATGAGGCGGGTTCAGGTGCGGATGATGTGGGTGATCTCGTCCTGGCGGCCCAGGGCTTGGGCCAGGCGGCGGACGGTGGTGCGGGCGAGGACGTCACGTGCTCCGGCGGCGTGCTGAGCCGGGGTGACCGGCTGGTAGCGACAGGCCCACCACCGGGGCAGACCGGGCACGTTCCGGGCCTGGTATCTCCAGCCGCGATGGATGGTGCCGAGCAGTTCGATGAGCCGCTGCTCATGCTCGGGATCATGGTCGGTCATGGACGGTCCCTTCGTAGCCGGACAGCGATCACCGGCCATGCGAGAGAGTCCCGCACCGCGATCCACAGAGCCGGCTCGACCCCGGCGCCATGTCAGGAGTTCTCCCGGTTCTCCGGAGGCGCCGTGGGCGTGGGCGGTTTCAGAGGCTCTCCGGGAAGTTGAGGCTTGGTCTCTGCGCCCGGGAGCCCGGGGAGGGCTATGGAGAGCAGGTCGAGCAGAGCGCTCAGCGGGTTCTTCACGGGACTCCTGTCCGCGACGGATGGCAGGGAGGGCGCCCGGCCGGCGGGGTTGCCTGGCCGGGCGCCTGAGGAGGCCGGTCGCTCCGTGGTGACCGGCGCCGACGGGCTCCCCTTCCCCGATGCGCTCGGGAGCCGCCGTTGGGTGTGCGGCCCAGGCCCCTCCTCCTGGACCGCACGTTCACGGGGTACGGCGGGCAGGGGGTGGGATGAGTTCCCCGCCCGCCGTACCGGCTTGGAAGATCACGCCTCGGAAAGCGGTCGGGGACGGTCCGGCGCTCGGGACCGAGGATCGCCACGCTCGCCCAGGGGCGGTACGGCTCCGCGCCGAACAGCCGGGAGTCGGGTTCCGCCGCGTTCGGCCAAGGGCGGTACGGCGTCACGCCGGACATCCGAGGCCGGGCGTCGCCGTACCCGCTCGGGGGGCCGTGCCCGCTCAGGGGCTCGCCCCTGCCCGGAAGGCCCTGCCTGCCCGGGAGGCCGTACCTGCCCGGGAGGTCCTGCCTGTTCAGGAGGTCGTGTCTGCCCGGGGATGGGTGGGAGGGTCCGCCGGATGAGGGTGGTCTCCACCTGGTGGATCTGTTGCCGAAGCCCTTCTGCGTCGGGGTCGGAGACGATGAGTGGTTCGGGGGTCGGCCAGGCCGCGATGGCGTAGAAGCGGCGCCGGCCCAGGCTGTAGAACACGCTCCATCCCTGGATGGAACGGTCCATATTTTCCGCCTCGGAACGGGCGGGGCCGTCCCACAGCCGCCGGTACACCTGTGTGAGCGGTTGCCCGTCCCGGTGCCGCCCGCTGTGCCGGGGTCGTCCGATCACGACGCGACTCCCCGGGCGATCTCCTCCTGGTGTTCGACGACGGCCCGAATCTCGTCGAAGGTGTCGGCGTCCACATCCGGTTCGGCCCCGGCCCTTCGTGCCGCATCGGAGAAAGGCTTCCGGCGAAAAGCCCAGAAACGGCTCTGATCACTGAGAATCAGCCGCCAGCCCGGGATGGTCGGTGAAGGCGCAGTGGCCTTACCATCGTTCACGATCGCACCTCCGTTGCGATCAGGAACCCCACACGGCCTGCCAGTCTGTGGGGTTCCGCTTTCAGACGACTTCATGAGATCGCAGCGAAAGCATGTGCGCCTAGTCGGGGACGGAGGAAACTAGAGGAAAGAGCCTTTCCCCTTCCCGGAAGAGGTGCACCCGTGGCTGACGAAATTCCCCCCTGGGCTGCGCGACTACGCGATGAGCGGCGCAGTCGTCAGTGGTCACAGCGGGACATGGCCAAACGGCTGATGGAGGTCGCCAACGAGGAAACTCGACGCTCCCTTCCCTTACGGGAGAGCATTGTCCGAAATATCGGAAATTGGGAAGCGGGAAAACATGAACCCAAAGACCCCTATCGTGTCCTGTATGCACACGCTTTCGGGATTGCCGAAGACCGCTTGTTCAGCGATCCATACAAAAGGCCCCGTAGGACGCCCGAAGAGATCCTGGCGCGGGTTCTACCAGAGGGAGATCCCAAGGCGTTGCTCACCACCGGGACGGGGCGCCGGATCAGCATGGGCGCCGTCACCGACCTTTCAGCGCGCGTCCACGGCCTGAGACTGGCTGACGACGTCCTCGCCGGAGGCGACCTCATCGAACCAGCGTTCCGTGAACTGGACACCGCCGTACGGCTCTACCGGGAGACGGTTCACACCGAAGAAGTGGGCCGGTCACTACTCGTCAGCGTCGGAGAGTTCGCCCAGATCGCCGGATGGGTCGCCAGCGACGCCGGGCGCCACGAACAGGCAGCTCAGGCCTACCGGCTCGGTATCAACGCGACGCGGGAAGCCGGAGACGCCGCCCTGGAGTCCTACCTCCTGGGGTCTCTGGCCTACCAGATAACCAACACCGGTGATCCCGGCGAGGGCGTCCAACTCGCCCACGCGACGTTGAAGACCGCCGAACGACACCCTTCACCTGGGGTACGCGCGCTCGCCTGGGATCGGTTGGCCTGGGCCCACACTCGTGTGGGAGAGGCTCAAGCCGCGATGAAGGCACTCGGGCAAGCCGCCACGGCGTTCGCCGTCGGCTCTCGGGATGCTGACCCTCCTTACGTCTACTGGGTGAACACCGGAGAACTCCAGATCATGGAGGCCCGGGTATACACCGAATTGGGCCGACCGCTCAGGGCGGTGCCCCTGCTGGTTGACGTGCTCGGCCGCTACGACGCCTCACACACCCGGGAACTTGCCCTCTATCTGTCGTGGCTCGCGGTCGCCCTGGCAGACGGTGGCGAACCAGAGGAAGCCGTTCGTGTGGCATGGCGCATGCTGAATCTGTCGGGAGAGGTGGTCAGCGACCGGCTCGCCCGGCGTTCCCGCGTCATCCTGGAGCATCTTCAGCCGTATCGCGACCTTCCCGAGGTGCGGGAGTTGTTCGCCCATCATCCGATGCCGCCGAACAACAGATGATCGCTC
This sequence comes from Streptosporangium sp. NPDC020072, assembly GCF_040631445.1. Classification (NCBI taxonomy): domain Bacteria; kingdom Bacillati; phylum Actinomycetota; class Actinomycetes; order Streptosporangiales; family Streptosporangiaceae; genus Streptosporangium; species Streptosporangium sp. NPDC020072. The sequence goes on from NZ_JBEYAB010000001.1 coordinate 164,875, forward strand.
AGTCCGATCCCCTCCCAGCATGACGACGCCCCGCCGGTCAGTGATCGGCGGGGCGTGCTCTTGCGGATCACCGGTGAGCCCTCCGAGCCGTAGACCTGCAAGAATCCCCAGTTCGGGAAGGACCCCCAAAGCCCGCATGTCAATCATGCGGGTAGATCCCAGGTTGGGCCGGTGGAATCGCCGAGCCATACGTACTGGCGTTCGCGGGTGGCGGTGAGGCCGAAGGCGGACTGGTGCGGTGATCCGGCCTCCTGCCACAGCAGTACGGCCTCCTTCACCGCGTCCCACAGCCGAACCGGACCGTGCTGGTGGACGATCCACCCGCCACCCGGGGCGGGTCTGGTGTCGGCGCGGGAACCGGTGGCGACGTCCAGCAGGATCGTCGTCTCCCCCGCTGACGAACGCTGGCCTGTCCGTCGACAGCCTCAAGCGCGACGTCGAAGCACCCGAACAGAAGGTCAAGACGATCCTGATACCGGCGGAACAGGCCGGGTTGCCGGAGGGTGGTGAGTCAGCGCGCAGAGTCTCGGGCGTCCTTCCTGCCCGCCGTACGGAAGCGCTACGGTCGCTCGGCTCGATACGAGCATGACGACGCCCCGCCGGTTGGCCGGCGGGGCGTTCGCGGTCTCCACTCACCCAGAAAATCCAGAAAAATCAGGATTCGCCGGTGTTCATGGTTTCCAGGATGTTGTGCTGGGTCAGGGATTCGCCTTCGAGGATGGCCGCCACCCTGCCCCGGTAGAAGACCGCCACCCGGTCACACAGGGAGGCCAGTTCCTCCACGTCGGTCGAGCAGAGCATCGTGACGGTCCCCGTCTGGGTGGCCGAACGGATCAGCGTGTGCATCTCGGCCTTGGCGCCCACGTCGACGCCCCGGGTTGGGTCGTCGAGCAGCAGCACGGAGGGGTCGGCGTCGAGCCACTTGGCGAGCACGACCTTCTGCTGGTTGCCACCGGAGAGCAGGCCGGTGCGCTGGTCGACGCTGGAACAGCGCAGGCTCATCCGTTCGCCGTGGTCACGGGCCCGGGTGCGCAGGGCCGTACGGCGCAGGAAGAGTCCGTCGCGGTTGAGGGCCACGGCCCGCACCTGGGCGATGTTCTCCCAGATGGGCTTGTCCAGCATGAGGCCGAACCTGCGGCGGTCGCCGGAGACGACGGCGACGCCCGCCGCGATGCTGCGGCGCAGCCCGTTGGGGGCGCGGCGTCCTGAGGGGAGCCGCACCTCGCCGCTGTCGGCTCTGCGCAGGCCCGCGACCAGTTCGAGCGTCGCCTGGTGCCCGGAGCCGGCCAGGCCCGCCAGGCCGAGGATCTCCCCGGGCCGTACGGTCAGCGACACCTCGGACAGCGCGCCCCGCGATCCGGCGTTCACGATCCTCAGCTCGCCGCCCGCCGTACCGGCCGTCTCGGGGGAGGCCGTGAGCGTCGCCTTCTCCTGGACCTGGACGGTCTTGTCCCCCAGCATGGCCGTGACCACCTCGGCCATGGACAGCGACTTCCTGTCCTGGGCCTCCATGACGACCTGGCCGTTGCGCAGGACGGTGATGACGTCGCTGAGCGCCATGACCTCTTCGAGGATGTGCGAGACGAAGACGACGCCGACCTGGTGTTCGCGCAGGACCCGTACGACGTTCAGCAGCCGGTCGGCGCTGGCCTGTTCGAGCGCGGAGGTCGGCTCGTCAAGGATCAGGACGCGCGGCTTGGTCAGCAGCGCCCTGGCGATCTCGACGAGCTGGCGCTGCGCCAGGGAGAGGTCGCCGAGCCTGGTCCTGACCGGGACGTTCAGGCCGAGCTGGTCGAGCACCGGGGCGGCGGCCTCCGCCATGGCCCTGCGGTCGAGGAAGGGTCCTCTGCGCGGGCCGGTCACCGGGTAGAGGTTGGCCAGGATGTCCAGGTCGGGGAAGAGGTTGAGCTCCTGGGACACGACGGCGACGCCGTGCCGCGCGGCGTCACCGGTGTTGCGGAAGCGCACCTGCTTGCCGTTGAGGGTGATACCGCCCCGGTCGGGGGTCACCGCACCGGACATGATCTTGATCAGCGTCGACTTGCCCGCGCCGTTCTCACCGAGGAGGGCGTGGACGGAGCCCGCCTCGATGTGAATGCCCGCGTCCTTGAGGGCGACGACGCCCCCGTACGTCTTGCCGATGTTCCTGGCCTCCAGGATCGCCATGGTGTGCGCTCCTCCTACTGCGGATGCTGCGGGCTGACTGTCGGGGAGAGGGGGTACGGCGGGGCGGCCGGGCCGAAAGAGCGGGGTGGCCGACCGCCCCGCGGAATCAGTTGGCCTGTCCGATGGGCTTGAGGTAGGTGTTCGGGTCGGCGAGCTGCTTGTCCACGACCGCCTTGAAGTAGGCGGCCCGGCTGGTCTCGTCGGTCTGCCGCTTGATGATCTCGTCCACGTTGTCCTTGTTCACGACCAGCGTGCCGGGGTTCCACCAGCCGGTCGGCACCGGCTTGCCGGTCCGCTTGCTGTCGATGAGCAGGCGCATCGCGATGTAGCCCTTGAGCCAGTGCTCGGGCGAGGAGAGCGCGAACAGCTGGCCCTTCTTGACGGCCTGCAGCGCCTCCGGCGGGATGTCCGCCGAGCCCGCGAGGAAGTCACGGCCGGTCTGCTGCTTGATCAGCGGCAGCGAGACGCCGTCCTGGCCGCCGACGCCGAGGAAGGCGATGGCCTTCGGGTTGGCCTTGACGATGCCCTGCCAGGCGTTGAAGTTGTCGGTCGGCTCGGACTTGGCGTCGAACGGGCCCTTGATCGTCAGCTTGGGACGCTTGGCCTTGATGACCGAGACGAGCCCCTCGATGCGCTGGTTGAGCAGCTGGAGGCCGGGGATGTCGTTGCCGATCACGACGTCGCCGGTGGCGTCCTCGGGCACGTGCTTGATGAACTCCTCACCGAGCGCGACGCCCAGCTCGGTGTTGCTGTTGCCGACGAAGAGGCCGACCTTGGTCCCGGGCGGGGGCGCGGTGTCCACGGCGGCCATCGGGATGTTCTGGTCGGTCGCCTGGTTGATCGGCCGGACGAACAGGTCGGGGGTGAGGGTCTCCAGGCCGATGCCGTCGGGGGAGTTCCTGATCGCGGACTGGAAGAGCTGGACCTGGGCGGGGCCGTTGACCCCGACGGGGGCGGCCTGGTTGAGGGTGACGTTGCCGTCCTGGTCGGCGGCGGCCTTGGCGCCGAACGCCATCTCCTGGAACGGGTTCTGGGTGGACGTGGCGTAGATGAAGCCCATCTTCAGGGGCTTCTTGGCGTCCCCTCCCCCGCTCGCGCCCGCCGTCTCCTGCGAACCGGACGGGCCGGACGGGCCAGAGGAACAGGCCGTGAGCGCGATGGCCGAGGCGGTGAGAATCGACAGGGCGGTGAACGTACGGCGGCGGCGCCTCGGTCCAGCGGTCATGGGTTGGCTCCTCTTAATTTCTATTTTTATGGGATAAATCAGGTTTCTCCGGATAGCCGAGTTCGGCTCACCGGGTTTTGTTAGAGGTGGATGGAACAGTCCCCACAGGCCGTTCCCCGCGGGTCCCCGCAGGCCGGAAGGCCCTACAGGCCGAGCGCCTCGTCCTTGCGCCTGCGGCGCCTGCGCAGCAGGCTGTCCAGCGAGACGGCCAGCAGGATCACCGCGCCGGTGGCGAAGGAGCTCCAGTTGACCGGGATGTTGAAGTACTGCAGGCCGCTGCCGACCACGGCCAGCAGGATCGCGCCGAAGATCGCGCCGACCACCGTCGCCGTGCCGCCGCGCAGCGGGGTTCCGCCGATGACGGCCGCCGCGATCGCCTGCAGCTCGAACCCGGTGCCGATGTTGGGGTCACCGGAGGTGAAGAAGGCCAGGCCGAGGGCGGCGGCCACACCCGCGAGCAGGCCGACCAGCACCAGGACCTGCATCCTGACCCGGTTGGCCGAGATGCCGGAGAAGGTGGCGGCGTCGGGGTTGGAGCCGATGGAGCGCACCCGGTAGCCGAAGGAGGTGAAGCGCAGCACGACCGTGAGCACGATCGCGAAGATGATCAGCACCCACACGCTCGTGTAGACGCCGAAGATCTTGCCGCCCAGGATCGTGAAGAAGGAGTCCTCGACCGGCATGCCGGTCACCTGCTGGCCCTCGCTCAGGGCCAGGGACAGTCCTCGATAGACCGACAGGGTCGCCAGCGTCGCCACGATGGTCGGGATGCCGATGTACTGCACGACGAGCGCGTTCACCAGGCCGAGGACGCCGCCGAGCACGACGCCGAGCAGCCCCGCCAGCCACGGGGAGAGCCCCTGGTTGATCAGCAGGCCCATGCTGATGAGTGACAGGCCGAACATCGAGCCGACCGAGAGGTCGATCTCCCGCATGGAGATCAGGAAGGCCATGCCTCCGGCGAGCAGGCCGACGTAGACCGACGCCTGCAGGGTGTCGAGCAGCTGCGCGGCCGACAGGAAGTCCGGGTGCAGGATGCCGATGACGACGACCAGCGCGATCGTCGCGACCAGCACGCTCATGGACTCCATCGCGGGAACGCGGCGCGCCAGGGCGGCAAGTCCACCGCCAGGACGCTCCCCCGGAACATCCGGGGCGTCCAGCGCGGGCGTCCCCTTAGTTCCGACATCGTCGACACTCACGGCGTCCCTCCGTCTCTTGTCGTGGTACCGGACTTCCGCTAAGGCTCCCGGACAGGGAGGTGAACGTACTTGACCCTGAGTGACCACTCCTTGTCTTTCGCTCACCCTGTCCCTCTCCGGCGAGGTGCGCGGAGCTTACCCGTGGTTAGCGTGACTGTCATCGCGCCTGGCGTGACTCAAGAAGGACATAGAGGTGAGCACACTCGTGAACCCCTTGGAAGGCCCCTTGAAAGACAGGGTCGCCCTGGTCACCGGAGGTGGCTCGGGCATCGGTGAGGCGATCTGCAGGCGCCTCGACGCGGACGGGGCGACCGTGGTCGTGCTCGACCGGGTGAGGTCGGCGGCGGAGCTGACCGCGGGGACGCTTCGTAAGTCCCACGCGCTGGTCGCCGACGTGTCCGACTCGGCCTCGATCGACGCGGCGGTCGCCGAGGTGGCCGCCACCCACGGCCGTCTGGACATTCTGGTCAACAACGCCGGGGTACGCGGCGGGCAGGAGGCCGAGGACGCCTTCGCCAGGCTCGACACCCGTCTCGACGAGCTGCGGACCGACGGCACCGCGGCCACCACGGTCGACGCCACCGTGAGCATCTCCGACGAGGCCTGGCGGGACATGATCGCCGTACACCTCGACGGCACGTTCTACTGCACCAGGGCCGCGCTGCGGGTCATGACCGGGCAGCGCTCCGGGGTGGTCGTCAACGTCTCCTCGATCTGCGGCCTCACCGGCTGCGAGCACCTGCCGCACTACTCGGCGGCCAAGGGCGGCATCCAGGCCCTGACCAGGGCCGTGGCCCGCGACGTCGCGCCGTACGGCATCCGCGTCAACTGCGTGGCGCCCGGCTACATCGAGACCCCGCTCGGGTCGGTCATCGGCGGGCGGATGCGCGCCGACCTTGAGGAGCGCATCGCCCTCGGCCGGTTCGGACTGCCCAGGGAGATCGCCGACACGGTGGCCTTCCTCGCCGGGGAGGGCGGGAGCTACTTCACCGGCCAGACGCTCAGCCCCAACGGCGGCCTGGTGATCGCATGACCCGACTCCAGGCCGACGTGATCGTGGTCGGCGCCGGTTCCGCCGGGTCCGTGCTCGCGCGCAGGCTCGCCGACGCGGGGGCGAGCGTGCTGCTCGTCGAGGCCGGGCCGCAGGGACGCTTCCCCGCGGTCGACGACCCGACGCGGATGCACGAGCTGTGGGACTCCCCCCTCGACTGGGGTTACCGTACGGTCCCGCAGCGGCACGCCCACGGCCGCCGGCTGCACCTGCCGCGCGGCAGGGCCGTCGGCGGGTCGCACAACCTGAACGCCATGATCTGGGTGCGGGGCAACCCGGCCGACTACGACGACTGGGCCGCCAGGGGCAACCCGGGGTGGGCGTGGGAGGACGTGCGGCCGGTCTTCGCCAGGATCGAGGCCGTCGACTCGGCGCAGAGCCGGCCGCGTGGCCCGCTGCACATCCTGACCGGCTACGAGCCCTCGGCCGCCCACCTGGCGATCGTCGAGGCCGCCCAGCAGGCCGGGCTGCCGTTCAATCCGGACTACAACGGGGCGTCGCAGGACGGCGTCTCCTTCATGCAGTTCACCATCCAGGACCACCGCAGGCTGACGACCGCGGACGCCTATCTCGGGCCGCTGGCCGGGCGTGACGGGTTCACCCTGGTCTCCGGCGCGCACGTCCACCGGCTGCTGTTCGAGGGCGAGCGCTGTGTCGGCGTCGAGTGGGAGCGCGACGGCGTGCTCGAACGGGGTCTGGCCGGGCACGAGGTCGTGCTGAGCGCCGGGGCCATCGGCTCGCCGGAGATCCTGCTGCGTTCGGGCATCGGCGACGCCGGGGAGCTGGGCGCGCACGGCATCGCCGTACTGGCCGACCTGCCCGGGGTCGGGCGCAACCTCCAGGACCACTGGCTGGTCCCGGTGATCGCCGGGATGGAGCGGCAGCTTCCCGTCTCGCACGGGCTGCCGCGCACCCAGAGCCATCTGTTCTGGCGTAGCAGGCCCGATCTGGCGGTGCCCGACCTGCAGCCGCTGCACTTCGACGCGCCGTTGTACGAGCGGTGGATGGAGGGGCCGCCGGACGGCGTCTCGCTCATGGCCGGTCTGGTCCGCCCGGCCAGTCACGGCGACATCCGGCTCTCCGGCCCCTCACCGGCGGACCCGCTGCTCATCGACCCCAACGTGCTCGCCGAGCACGCCGACGTCGAGGCGCTGGCGGCGGCCGTACGGCTGTGCCAGGAGATCGCGGCGGCTCCCGCGCTGCGGGAGGACCTGGGGGCCTACGAGCTCTACCCGGGGGTGCTGGCCGACACCACCGAGGGGCTGTACGCCTACATCAGGGAGAGCGTGGTCACCTACCACCACCAGTCGGGCACCTGCAAGATGGGGGTGGACGAGGCGGCGGTGGTCGATCCGAGGCTGCGGGTCCACGGCGTCACCGGGCTGCGGGTCGCGGACGCCTCGATCATGCCCGCGGTGACGACGGGCAACACGAACGCCCCGGCCATCATGATCGCGGAGCGGGCCGCGGAGTTCATGACCTCCTGAGGGAGTGTCCCGGCGGCGGTCGCCCGCCGCCGGGACGCGTCACTTGTCCTCGCCGGTCTCCCTGACCTCGGCGTGGTCGAGGTCGATGTCGTAGGTCACCGGGAACAGGCGCCGCAGGGCCGTGTCGACCCCTCCGCCGGGGTTGATCTCGAACACCACCTTCTTGCCGCCCCTGGTGATGTCCCTGACCTCCTTGACGACGTGTTCGTGGCTCTGGTCCGTGTGGTCACCCGACCTGCGGACCGCCTCGGGAACCCACGTGTTCTCGTCCTCCCGCGCCACCGCGACCTCCTCGACCCGGTATGGGATATGTCACCCGCAACCAGGCTAACTCCGGCGACCGCTCAGTGGTCCCGGACGGCGAAGGCCAGGAACTGGGTGATCTCACTTTCGTCGAAGTTGTCGTCGGAGCCGACGACCAGGACGCGTTCGCCGGAGGCCAGGCGCGGCCCCCAGCCCAGGCTCTCCAGGTTCTGCACCGTCGCTCCACCGGCGTTGAAGTCGTGGACCAGGCGCTTGGTGACGGCCCGGTACGGCGCGCCGCCGGTCAGGCTGTCCCTGCCCAGCACGTTCGTCGCGCCGCGCAGGTCGATCTCGTACAGCTTGACCCGGTAGCCGACGCCCTCGATCCAGAACCGTTCGAGGGACAGCAGCCGGTCGTCGTCGACGGCCAGGATCTCCGAGACGCCGCCGTCGTACCTGCCGGTCTCCGGGACGGGGGCGGCGGGCAGCCGGTCGATCGGGTAGGCGTACTGCGCGCGGGTCCTGCCGTTCCTGTCCCACACGGTGATGCGGGAGAGCGCGCCGCGCTCGGTCGTCATGATGTCGCCGTCCTCGAAGCGGGGTCCCTCGACGATGGCCGCGATGCCGTGGGGGGTGAAGGTCAGGCCCTCGAACCCGGCGTTGTGGCGGGGGCCCGAGGTGGTGTTCGTCATCGTGAGGTTGCCGGGGATCGGCAGGCCGCCGCGGTCGTGGCCGCCCCGGTCGACCCAGCGCAGCGACATCTGGACGACCGGGTTGCCCGTGGTGCCCTCCCTCGGCCTGTCCCCCTCGCTGCTCCACAGGATCCTGCGGCTCCACGGGTCGAAGCGGATGGCCTCCGGGTCGGCGGCCTCGGGCTGGCCGTAGCCGGGGTAGGGCGTCCCGTCGGGGCGCAGGAGGGTGGTGACCCCGGTGATGCTCACGCCCTCGAAGCGCCGGGTGAGCGGGTTGATGTCGATCTTTCCGGTGTAGTAGCGGGCGGGGTTGTAGCGCGCCCGGTCGTCGGAGATGAAGTACCACGTTCCGGTGAGCGGGTCGCGGTCGATGCCGGACAGGCCACCGACGACCGTCCCCTGGAACTGGGCCCTGTGCGGCAGGTCCCGCTCACCGAGGAAGTGGGTGATGCGGATCCCGTCGGCGGGCGCCGCCGCCGCGGGCTGCGCCTGGACGGTTCCCAGCCCGGCCATCATCACGACCGCGAGGAGGGCTCGCGTCATTGTTCGCCGATTCTTCATGCGTTTCTCCGAATCCCGAAAATGCCTCATACAGAACTGGCGGAGACATGAGACCGCGAAACGCGACGACTGTCCACGGAAATCGGAATCCGGGTGTACGGCTGGCCGGAGGAGGCCACGGAGAACCCGGCAGAACACGCGTCGAATCACTTTCCCGGCGACAGCGGAGGCCGTGATTCACCTGGTCAGCGACCCAACAAGGGCCACAACCCCCTCAAATACGAAGAAAGCTCAAGAACAGAAAAAAGGGCCGATAAATGTATATTTATCGGCCCTTTTCTAAGGTGAGCGAGGCTCAGACCTGCTCCACCTGTTCCCGGGAATCCGCCGGAGACCCGGCCCCCTCCATGACGGGTGTCGCGATCGGGCGCAACAGGGCCCAGGCGATGAACGCGGCGGCCACCGAACCGACGGCGCCGACGATCATGCCCGAGGACATCGCGTTGACGAAGGCCGCCTTGGCGGCGCTCGCCAGCGACGGGTCGCCGAGGGAGAGCGCGACGGCGATCGACTCCTTGGCCGGAGCGGGCGCGCCCTCCGGCATGCCCGAGGAGTAGGCCGCGGCCAGGACGCTGCCGAGCAGGGCGACGCTGAGCGCGCCACCGGTCTGCTGGACGGTGTCGTTGAGCGCCGAGCCGATGCCCGCCCGGTCCGGCGGCACCGCGCTCATCAGTGAGGCGTAGGCCGCGGGCCCGACCAGTCCGCCGCCGACGCCCATCACCATCAGGCCGCAGATGAACAGGCCGTAGCCGCTGTCCGGCGTCAGCCGGGTGAGCACCACGAAGCCCGCCGCGAACACCAGCATGCCCGCCGTCACCAGGGTGCGGTTGGACAGCTTCTTGCCCAGCGTCGCGCCCAGGCCGTTGAAGACGATGGCCGCGATCATGTAGGGGATGAGCGCCAGGCTCGCCTGGAGGACCCCGTACCCCAGGACGAACTGCAGGTACTGGGTGAGCATCAGCAGCAGGCCGCCCGCGGAGAAGGCCAGCAGCACGATCGAGAAGCTGGCGCCGCTGAAGTTGCGCTCACGCCAGAGCCCGAGCGGCAGCATGGCGTGCGGGTTGCGCCGCTCCCAGAGGAAGAAGACGGTCAGCAGCACGATCGCGGCCAGCCCGGAGGCCAGCACGGCGGGCGAGGTCCAGCCCCGCTCGGGCACCGAGATGATCATCCAGACCAGGGCGACCATGCCCGCGGTCGACAGCACCGCCCCGAGGAGGTCGATGGGCCTGGCCTGCCCGCGGGACTCCGGCATGAGCAGCAGCGCCGCGGCGATCGCGATCACGCTGATCGGGACGTTGACCAGGAAGACCGAGCCCCACCAGTAGTGGTCGAGCAGGAAGCCGCCGAGCGAGGGCCCGGCGATCCCGCCGGCCATGAGCACCGAACTCCAGGCCGCGATGGCCTTGCGCTGCTCGGACTGGTCGAAGACGTTCATGATGATGGACAGGGTGCTCGGCATGAGGAACGATCCGCCGAACCCCATCAGCGCCCGGCAGGCGATGAGCTGGGCGGGGTTCTGGGCGAACGTCGCGATCAGAGAGGCCCCGCCGAACAGCGCCAGGCCGATGACCAGGAAGCGCCGCCTGCCGTAGCGGTCGGACAGGGCGCCGACCGTGAGCAGCACACCGGCGAAGGCCAGCATGTAGGCGTTGATGATCCACTGGATGTCCGCCGGGGTCGCGCCGAGCTCCCGCATGAGGGAGGGGATGGCGAGGTTGAGGATGCCGTTGTCGACGACCAGCACGAGCAGGCTCAGGCAGAGGACACCGAGGATCAACCACCGTCTTGGGTGGGGGGACGACATGACTACTCCATGACTCGTACGGTGTTCGAGACCTTTCTCGCACACCGTACTATAGAACTCGCACATCGTGCGAGTTCTTAATCGACGCCCTTTCCCGCTCCCTTCCGAGGGGGGTTTCCGGCCGGTGCGGCGCGCGGCCACCGCACCGGCCGGAAGTTCACATCACGACATGTCACCGCACGTCAGGACGACTTTCGGCGTGTGTCGCGGTCCGGCCAGCACCAGGAGGACCAGGGGCCTCCACAGGAGCGGCGCCTCACCGGCCCGTCCCCTCTTCGAGCACCGGCAGGGCGGCCCAGCCGTCCGGGGAGGCGGGCGCGCCGTCGTGGACCACGTAGTGGTGGGGGGCCATCGCCGCCATCCGTCCCGACAGCCTCCCCACGCAGGCGGTGTGGACCTCGACCGGCGAGACGGGCCCGGCGAGGTGGCACACCAGCCGCCCGCCGTCCTCGGTCACGTGGAAGGGACGGTCCCCGACCGCGTCGCGGACGAGCCGCTCGACCTCCGGCAGGTGGACCCAGCACGCGTCGATCGTCGTCCACCCCTCCCCCCGTTCCAGGGGAACGACCCCGGTCAGCCCGGACACCTCGGACAGCGGCACGTCCCGGTCCGCCGCCTCGATGAGCAGCCGTGCGATCCCCTCGCCGAACGCCTCGGCGTCCGCGCGCGGCAGGCAGCGCGGGTCGGCCCAGAGGGTGAAGTCCACCTCCCCCTCGACGGTGCGCACCCACAGTGAGACGCGGGTCGGCATCGTCGCCTCGGGCAGCCAGTGGGAGCGCACGTCCTGCTCGTACTCCTCGGTACGGCCCGCCCGGCGCCCCTGGCCGTGGACGCTCATGTCGTTGAAGACGATGTCCCTGGCGAAGAAGACCCCCCTCGACCGCTGCACCTCCTCCATGACCTGGATGAGCGCGTCGGAGTCGAACCGGCTGTTCTGGTAGGCGGCCAGCGCCGCCGCCCTGGTACGCCGCAGCACACCGTCGAACGTGGGCTCGTCAAGGTCGATCGGGACCAGGGCGTCCTGGGCGAGCGGGCCGACGTAGTCCCGCAGTTCGGGACGGAACCGGTTGCCCGAGATCGCCAGGGCGACGGCCGTACGCTGTCCCGACCGCAGTCCGGCGAGCAGGGTGTAGGCGGCGAGCACGGCGGCCGAGCGGCTGACGCCGGTACGGGCCCCGATCCGTCCCAGCGCCCGGGCGGCCACCGTCGAACGCACCTGCAACCTGGGCATCAGCCAGTCGTTGTCGCCGTCGTCCACGGAGGCGGTGAAGGTCGAGCGGGGAATCCGCTCCAGGTTGGTCCGCCAGTACTCGATGGCGGCCTGCGCCCGCTTGAGGCTCGCCGGGCTCCGCTCCGTCCACGCCACGTCGAGCGGCTGGGGGGCGGTGACGGGCTCCGGGGTCTCCCCGAACAGCAGGCGGTTCAGCTCCACCCGCAGCAGGCTCAGCCCCACGGCGTCCACCGTGGTGTGCGTGAGCACCAGGATGACGCGCTCGGGCACCCCGTCGGAGAGGGTCACCGCCACCCGCACGGGAAGCTCCCCCTCCGGGTCGAACCGTACGGCCTGCAGCCTGGCGGCCACCTCGTCGGCGAGGTCGGCGGAGCCCTGTGAATCGTGCACCCCGATGACCAGTTCGCCCTCGCCCGCGACGTGCTGGAGGCCGTCGCGGAACGTGGTGCGCAGCGACTCGTGCCGGGAGATGAGCAGGACCACGGCCGCGACCACGTCGTCGAGCGTCTTCCCCGGCGGGACGGTGAGCACGAAACCGTAGTTCATGTGTTCCGGCGGGTCGGTGAGCACGCAGCGGATCATGTTGGCCTGACCGGAGGTCGGCGGCCCGCTGGCCGTGCGCCCGCCCTGGAAACGGACCACGAGCCCGGCGGGGCTGCCGGGCAGGGCCTCGGCGACCTGCCCGCCCGCGCTCATCGGGCGCTCTTCGGCCGCAGGTCGGTCCACACCCGTTCGATGTGCTCCAGGCACTCCTGTCTACTGCCCGAGGTCCCGTCCGGCCGCCAGCATCCGGGGAGGGGGCGTTCGGCGGGCCAGATCGAGTACTGCTCCTCGTGGTTGACCACGACTTGGTAGGTCACGGGGGGATGCTCCTTGCTGTGGTTGTGCGGAAAAGCCGCCGCCGGACCGGGCGGCGGCCTTTCCGTGGATGGGGTCCCGGCCGGTCAGGAGGCCCCTTGGGCGAGGCGGGCGACCTCCTCGTCGGAGAGCCCGGCGATCTCCGCCAGGAGCAGTTCCTCGACGAGACCGGCCAGACCGGCGACCGTGCTGTTCTCGAACATCGCCCGGATCGGGATGTCGATGTCGGTGATGGCCCTGATCCGCGCGATGACGCGGGTGGCCAGGAGCGAGTGACCGCCGATGGCGAAGAAGTCGTCGAGCGCGCCGACCTCCGCGGCGCCGAGCACCTCGCAGAAGACCTCGGCGACCAGCTGCTCGGCGTCGGTCCTCGGCGGCACCGAGGGGGCGCGCCGGTCGATGGACGGCGCGGGCAGCGCCTTCCTGTCCACCTTCCCGTTGCGGGTCAGGGGCAGCTCGCCGAGCGTCACCCACACCGAGGGGACCAGGTAGGACGGCAGGCTCCCGGCGAGGAAGCCGGGCAGCTCGGCCACCGGGTCCACGCCTCCGTCCTCAGCCACCACGACGTAGCCGACGAGGGTGTCCTCCACGGCGGTGACCACGGCCTGCCGTACGGCGGGGTGGGCCAGCAGGCGCGCCTCGACCTCGCCCGGCTCGACCCGGAAACCGCGCACCTTGATCTGGTCGTCGATCCGGCCGAGGAACTCCAGGTTCCCGTCGGGACGCCAGCGGGCGCGGTCGCCGGTGCGGTAGAGGCGCTCACCCGGCGCGCCGTACGGGTCGGGCACGAAGCGCTCGGCGGTCAGGCCGGGGCGCCGCAGGTAGCCCCTGGCCAGGCCCGAGCCGCCAAGGCACAGCTCGCCGGGGGCGCCGGGCGGCACGAGCGAGCCGTCCTCGGCGAGGATCGCGGCGTGGACGCCGCCGATGGGCCGCCCGATGGGGGGCCGCTCCCCCGTCTCCCCCACGCGCGCGCCCGGCCCGGCGATCTCGGCGGCGGTCGCGATGATCGTCGCCTCGGTCGGGCCGTAGGTGTTGACCAGGCGCACCCGGTCGCCGAAGCGTTCGCGCCACCTGGCGACCGCGTCGGCTTTCAGCTCCTCCCCGCCCAGGATGACCAGCCGTAGCGCGGGCGGCCAGGCGATCTCGTCGATCTGGCCGACCAGGTGGTGCCAGTACGCCGTGGGCAGGTCGAGCACGGTCACCCTGCTCCCCTCCGGCGTGGCGAGCAGGTCGGGCAGGGTCACCGCGCCCTCGGGCAGCAGTTCGAGGCGCGCCCCCGCCGCCAGCGCCGGGTAGATCTCCTCGGCGTGGGTGTCGAAGCTCAGGGTCGCGAACTGCACGACCCGGTCGTCGGGGCCGAGTCCGTACTCCCCCGTCATCCAGGCGACCCGGGCGGCCAGGCCGTCGTGTTCGACGAGCACGCCCTTCGGCGTCCCCGAGGAGCCCGAGGTGTAGATCACGTAGGCGACCCCCTCGGCCGCGACGCCCTCGATCTCCTCCTCGACGAAGGCGCGCCGCTCCTCGGGCAGCGCCGGGTCGAGCGGCAGGTAGGCGGCGCCCGCACGCCAGGCCCCGAGCAGCGCCGCGACGCCCTCCGGGGTGCGGTCGACCGGGACGACGGCGATCCGTCCCCTCTCGAAGCCCGCGGCGGCCTTCTCCGCGAGTTCGTCCAGCTCGTGGTAGGTGACGACCCGTCCGGCGCAGCCGAAGGCCGGGGCGTCCCCGCGCTCCCGCACGGCCCGCGCGAGCAGTTCGGGCACCGGCACCGGGGCGGTCAGCGCCGGTCCGCGCGAGGCGGTGGCGAGGAAGGCCTCGTCGGCCTCGGTGAGCATGGGCAGCTCGGACAGGCGCCGGTCGGGGTCGGCGATGATCCCGCGCAGCAGGGTCTCCAGGCGGGTGGCGTACGCCTCGGCGGTCGCCCGTTCGAACAGCGTCGTGTCGTACTCAAGCTCGACGTACAGGTCCCCGGCGTCGTGCCAGGCCTCAAGCATCAGGTCGAACTTGGCCTGCGCGCGGCCCCCGGAGAACTGGCCCGCCGACAGCCCGGGGAAGGGCTTGGGCACCCGCCCGGAGTTCTCCGTGTGCAGGACCGCCATCGTCTGGAAGACGGGGGTGCGGGTCAGGTCGCGTTCGATCTGGAGTGAGCCGACCAGTTCCTCGAACGGCAGCCCCTGGTTGGCGAAGGCGTCGAGCACGGTCGCGCGGGTCGCGGCGAGGAACTCGGTGAACGTCGGGTCGCCCGACAGGTCGCCGCGCAGCACCGGGACGTCGGTGATGTAGCCGATGACCGACTCCAGCTCGACGGTGTCCCTGCCCGCGTTCGAGGTGCCGACCAGGATGTCGTCCTGGCCGCTGTGCCGGGACAGCAGGACCTGGTAGGCGGCCAGCAGGGTCATGAACAGCGTCGCGCCCCTGCGGCGGCCCATCGCGACGAGCGCGTCCGCCTCCGCCGGGTCGAGCCTGAAGCCCACGACGGCGCCGTGCCTGGTGCCGCCGACCGCGTGCGGCCGGTCGGTCGGCAGGGCCAGCGGGGTCGGGTCGGCCAGCTGGGCGCTCCAGTAGTCGAACAGCTTCGAGGAGTCCCGCCCGCGCTGCCACACGACCAGGTCGCCGAACTGCAGCGGCACCGGGGGCAGCGAGCCTCCCGAGTACAGCACGGCCAGTTCGTCGCGCAGGATGTTCAGCGACCAGCCGTCACCGAGGATGTGGTGGGCGACCACGCACAGGACGTGGTCGTCGGGGCCCTGCTCGATGAGCGTGACCCGCACGGCCGGTTCCCCGGTGAGGTCGAAGGGGGTGTTCACCCGCTCGGGGACGAGTGTCGTCGCGTCCCCCTTGAGGTGTTCGATCTCCACCGGCCTCGGCGGGTCGATCACCACGACCGGCTGGCCGTCCACCTCGGGGAACCGGGTGCGCAGGGTCTCGTGGCGGGCGACGACCCCGTCGAAGGCCCTGCCGAGCGCCTCGACGTCGAGGGAACCGGTCAGCCGCAGGACGAGGTTGATGTTGAAGGCGGCGTTGCCCGCGGGGTCGAACCGGTTGAGGAACCACAGCCGCTCCTGCCCGGGCGACAGCGGCGGCGTCATCCCCGCGGGGCGCGGGACGGGCACGTCGCCGAGGCCGGTGTCCTCGGTGTCCAGCAGTTCGGCGAGCGCCGCGACCGTCGGCCTGGTGAACACCTCCCGCACCGGGACGCGCACCGGCAGCCGGGCGGTGACCATGGTGGCCAGCAGGGAGTGGCCGCCGAGGGCGAAGAAGTCGTCGTGCGCGCCGACCGTCTCGCGTCCCAGCACCTCGGCGAACACCTCGGCGACCAGGCGCTCGTTCGGGGTGCGCGGCGGCGTCGTGTCCGCGGTGGTCAGCTCCCGCATGGCCCCGGTCAGGATCGCCGGCAGCGCCTTGCGGTCGACCTTGCCGTTGGGGGTCAGCGGCAGTTCTTCCAGGACGACGAACGACTGCGGCACCAGGTAGCCGGGAAGCTGGGCGGCCATGTGCTCGCGCAGGGCGCCGGTGCCCGGCAGATCGGGTGCGACGACGACGGCGACCAGGGTCTCCTCGTGCACCGTGGCCACGGCCTGCCGTACGGCGGGGTGGGTCTCCAGGACGGCCTCGACCTCGCCGAGCTCGATCCGGTGACCGCGTAGTTTGACCTGGTTGTCGGTCCTGCCGAGGAACTCGATCGTCCCGTCCGGCAGCCAGCGGCCCACGTCCCCGGTGCGGTAGAGGCGCTCCCCCGGCCCGCCGTACGGGTCGGGCACGAAGCGTTCGGCGGTGAGGGCGGGCCTGCCGAGGTAACCGTCGGCGACGCCGAGGCCGCCGATGAACAGCTCGCCCGGCACGCCGAGCGGCGCCAGGCCGCCCGCGGGGTCGAGGATGTGCACGGTGTTCCCGGTGATCGGCCGCCCGATCACGATCTCGTACGGTTCCACGGGGATGTCCCACGTGGTGGAGTAGATCGCCGTCTCGGTCGGGCCGTAGCCGTTGATCAGGCGGTTCGTCCTGGACCGCAGTTCCCTGGCCAGTTGCGGCGGGATCGGCTCCCCGGCGGTCACGCCCGTGACCTTCGGCAGGTCGCCCGTCAGCAGGACGCGCCAGCCGGACGGCGTCGCCTGGACGTGGGTGACCCCGGCCCTGCGGGCCAGTTCGGCGACCGCGGTGCCGTCCCTGGCGTCCTCGGCGACGACGACCCTGCCCCCGGTGACCAGCGGGAGGTACAGCTCGATGGCGGAGATGTCGAAGGCGATCGAGGTGAGGGCGAGCCAGGCGTGCTCGGGGCGGGCTCCGACCAGGGAGCCGATGGCCAGCAGCGTGTTGGCCAGCGCGGAGTGCGGTACGGCCACGCCCTTCGGACGGCCGGTCGAGCCGGAGGTGTAGAGCACGTAGGCGGTGTCGTCCAGGTGGGGACGGGGCAGGGTGACGGCCGGGTCCGCCGGGGGCAGGTCGAGAAGGTCGTCGTCGGTGAGGACGAGCGCGGCGCCGGAGTCCTCGGTCACGTAGTCCACCCGCGCCTGCGGGTAGGCGGGGTCGACGGGCAGGTAGGCCGCGCCGGACAGGGTGACGCCGAGCAGCGCGACCAGTGTGCCGGGGCCCCTGCGCACCCTGACCGCGACCAGCGACCCCCTGCCGACGCCTGCCTCGCGCAGCCGTACGGCCAGCGCGGTCGCCCTCGCGCAGAGTTCGGCGTAGGTGAGGCCGGGGCCGTTCTCCGCGGTGACGGCGACGGCGTCGGGCCGGGCGGCCACCTGGGTGAGGAACATGTCGGCCAGCGTCTCGCTCGGCCGTTCCGCGGGGTTCGCCCTGTCCAGCAGCCACCGGCGTTCCCCGTCGGGCAGGATGTCCAGGGTGCCGACGGGCGTGTGCGGCGCGTCGAGCGCGGCGGCGAGCAGGACGGGCAGCCGGGCGGCGAGCCGTTCCGCGCTCTCCCGGTCGAACAGGTCGGTGCTGTAGACGAGGGAGCCGGACAGGCCTCCGTCGGGCAGGGGCCACAGGTCGAGGGACAGGTCGGTCCTGGCGGCGGCCCAGCCGGGCGGGAAGGACTCCTCGCGCAGGCCGGGCAGCGGGCCCTCGCTCACCTCGCCGCTCTGGGTGTGCAGGGCGAAGATCGTCTGGAACAGCGGGGTCCTGCTGGCGTCGCGTTCGAGGCCGAGTTCGCCGAGCAGCCGTTCGAGCGGCACGTCGGAGGCGCCCATGGCCTGGATGACGGTCCTGCGGGTGCGCCTGAGCGCCTCGTCGAAGGACGGCTCGTCCGACAGGTCGGCCCGCAGCATGAGCATCCTGGACAGGAAGCCGATCATCGGTTCCAGCTCGGTGCTGTCGCGGCCCGCGACGGGGGTGCCGACGCAGAAGTCCGTCTGGCCGCTGTGCCGTGACAGGAGCACCTGGTAGGCGGTCAGCAGCACCATGAACGGCGTGGCCCGCCGGGCGCGGGCGAACTCCGTGACCCGCGCGACCAGCTCCGGGGGCAGGCCGAAGACCAGTTCGGCGCCGTCGCCGCTGCGTTGCGGAGGGCGCTTCCTGTCGGTGGGGAGGTCGAGCGCGGGGACGCCCGACAGGCGCGCGGCCCACTCGGTCACGTCGGCCTCGTCCTGTCTGGCGCGCTGTTCACGGACGTGCTCGCCGTACTGCAGGGCCAGCGGCGGCAGGGGGTCGCGGCCCGCGTAGTGGTGGGCCAGTTCGTCGCGCAGCACGATGACCGAGGCGCCGTCGGCGATGATGTGGTGCAGTGTCACGGCCAGGACGTGGTCCTGCGCGCCGAGGCGGACGAGCGAGGCCCGCACCGGCGGCGCCGCGGACAGGTCGAAGGGGGCGTTGGCCCGTTCGGCGACGATCCGCCTGGCCTCCTCCTCCGAGCCGGCCTCGAACCGGTCGATCGTCACGGTCCCGGCGGGCAGGACCACGGCGGCGGGCCTGCCGTCGATCTCGTCGAAGCGGGTGCGCAGGGTCTCGTGCCTGCGCACGACCGCCGCGAAGGCGGCTTCGAGGGCGGGGACGTCGAGTTCGCCCTGTAGCCGGTAGGCGTGGCAGGTGTTGTAGGAGTGGTCGCGGGGGTCGAAGCGGTGAAGGAACCAGAGCCGTTCCTGCCCGTAGGAGAGCGGCTGGATCTGTTCCATGGCTTACCACCCAACTATGACGCACTTACTGGAAAGTTTACTTACAATTGCCGAGACGGCGACAGTGAACCACGCGTTGCTGGAGCGTTACAAGCCCCCTTTTGCAGGACTTTCTCTCTCGACGCTGGTGTGCCGCATTGACGAATCGGCGCCAACTTTAAAGACACTTTCAAGTAAGAACGCCTTTTGACAGCGGCGAGGGCGCCCCCGGGGAATATGACTCCCCCGGGAACGCCCTCGCCTCGTCGCGGAACGGTCGGATCGCCGGGCCGGTCACGGTGTGTGGCCGGCCCACCGGCTCACCGATCGTCCGCCGCGTG
Source organism: Streptosporangium sp. NPDC020072 (assembly GCF_040631445.1). NCBI lineage: Bacteria > Bacillati > Actinomycetota > Actinomycetes > Streptosporangiales > Streptosporangiaceae > Streptosporangium > Streptosporangium sp. NPDC020072. Next base: position 183,825 of record NZ_JBEYAB010000001.1, read on the forward strand.
GACCAGCTCGGCGAGCAGGCGCTGGCCGCCGGCGTTGGGGTGGAAGTAGTCCCAGGCGTTGATGTCGGACAGCTCGAAACGCCGGTCGAAGACCGCTCCGGCGTCGTGGCGGCAGGTGGGGTACTCGGCGCAGACCTTCTCCGCGACCAGGTTGAAGTCGACGACCCTGGCGTGCACCCGCTCACGCCTGGCCACGTCCTCCGGGTCGTTCGAGCGGGGCCGTTCGAGCAGCGACTGGCAGATGTGCAGGGTGGCCCAGGCCACGCGGGCGGCCGTCTTGTCCTTGGCGACCTCCCACAGCCGCCGGACGTCGGGAATGCTGGCGACGAGGATCTCCGCCTCGGGCAGGCCGCCGCTCAGGGTCCGCAGCGCCGTACGGAAGGCGGCCTCGTAGTCGGCGACCGAGGTCATGTCCTCCTCGGAGGCGGTGCAGGCGTCGTTGGCCCCGATCAGGATCGTGACGTATCCGGCCTGCTGGGAGACCGCCTTCTCGGCCTGGCCGGGCAGTTCGGCGACCTTGGCCCCCGTCTTGGCGTCGTTGTGCGCGACGATGTCGGGGTTGTCCTCCTTCAGCCTCAGGTAGAGGCTGTTCACCGACGAGGACGAACCCGTCGACCAGGATCGGGAGGGGCAGTCGAGGTAGAAGCCGCAGGCGTTGAAGCCACGGGTGATGGAGTCTCCGAGCGAGGCCATCGAGGTGATCGGCGCCCGGGTCCGGGCGGTGGCCGCACTTGGGGCGAGGGCGGGTGCGAGGGCCACGGAAAAAGAGAGGGCGACAGCTGGAAAAAGACGGGGGGCGAACAAACCAGGCCTCCTGAGCTGCGGATTCGTCGGTTCCGGTGCTCAGAATGTGGGCCGCTTCCCGAGTCCTGACAAGCGGAACGACTGCTTCCTCACGGATCGGTAAGGAAGGTCAGACCCCGGAGGCGCCCTAGATCGTTTAAGGATGAGGTGATTACACTCGCCGCGTGAGCCGCGACCAGTCCCCGCCCGACGGCATCGACGCCGGCACCCCCCACGTGGGGCGCGTGTACGACTACGTGCTGGGCGGCAAGAACAACTACGCGGCGGACCGCGAGTACGCCGACAGGATCGTCGCCCAGATGCCCGACTATCCCGTGCTGGCCAGGGCGAACCGGAGCTTCCTCAGCCGGGCGGTCGAGTACATGGCGCGGGCGGGAATCCGGCAGTTCCTCGACCTGGGCGCGGGCATCCCCACCTCACCGAACGTGCACGAGGTCGCCCGCGAGACCCACCCGGACGCGCGGGTCGTCTACGTGGACAACGACCCCGTCGTCTCGGTCCACAACGACGTGCTCCTGGCCACCGACGCCCTGCTGGTCTCCATCCGTGCCGACCTCGGGAGCCCCGGGACCGTGCTGGACCACCCCGACCTGCTGCGGCTCATCGACTTCGGCGAACCGGTCGGCGTGCTGCTGCTCTCGGTGCTGCAGCTGTTCCCCGGCGAGACGCCGGAACGCGTCCTCGGACCGTTGCGTGAGCGCCTGCCCGAGGGGAGCCTCCTGGCCGTCAGCCACCCGAGCGCGGAGGGCGACCAGGAGGCCGTCGCGCGGGCCCGCGCCGCGCTCGCCGGCGGTCCGGTCACGGTCACCCTGAGGAGGCACGAGGAGATCCTGCCGTTCTTCGACGGGTTCGACCTGGTCGAACCGGGCCTGGTCGACGTGGCGACGTGGCACCCCCGGATGCCGTCCCGCCCGACGAGCATGATCGTGCTCGGCGGGGTGGCCAGGAAGGGCGGCGCGGAACCGGCCTGATCAGTACGGCAGCCGCTCGCGCAGCTCGCCGAGGAAGCGCCTGCTGTCGGAGATCGAGTAGGCCTGCACGCACAGGCTGTCCATGACCTGCGTGTAGTGGTCGGTCTCCTCCCGCTTCTCCACGTAGAGCGCGCTGGTGAGCTGCTCCATGTAGACCACGTCGGGGAGGTCCTTGTCGGGGAAGCGCAGGATGGAGAACGGGCCGCCCGCCGCCGCGTGCCCGCCCCGGTGGAAGGGCATGATCTGCAGCCTGACGTTGGGCAGCTCGGTGACCCGGAGCAGGTGGTCGAGCTGGGCGGCCATGACCTGCGGCCCCCCGATGGGACGGCGCAGCACGGCCTCGTCGACCACGGCCCACAGGATGGGCGCGTTCGGCCTGCTGAGCCGTTCCTGCCTGGCCAGCCTGAGGGAGACCCGGCGGTCGATCTCCTCGGCGCAGGCGGTGCCGTGGACGAGCATGATGACCGCGCGGGCGTAGTCGGCGCCCTGCAGGAGTCCGGGGACGAACTGGACCTCGTAGCTCCTGACGACGGAGGCGGCCTCCTCCAGGCCCACGTAGACCTGGAACCAGCCGGGCAGCAGGTCACCGTACTTGTGCCACCAGCCGGGGGCGTTGGCCTGCCTGGCCAGCGCGAGCAGCGGGTCCCGGTCTGCGGGGTCGATCACGCCGTACAGGGTCAGCAGGTCGGCGACGTCGCGCTCCTTGAAGCCGACCCGCCCGAGCTCAAGACGGCTGATCTTGGCATGGGAGGCGCGGATGGCGTACCCGGCGTCCTCCCTGGAGACGCCCCTGGCCACGCGCAGTCTCCGCAGCTGCGTGCCGAGGAGGATCCTCAGGATGGTCGGACTGCTCCCGCCCGAGTAGGCGAGGACACCACCCATCGCACCGTCTTCGGCATGCTGTATGCCCATGGCTTGCTCCCTGTCACCCGAGGACGGTGCAACGGCTTCTGTTCCAGACGCGGATAGTACAACTTTGGCAGCCTTGTCCACACATTGGATATCTGGATGACATGGGATCTTTCCCTAATGGAGACTTAAGGTGGTGTTCGAAAGCGTTCGTCTTTTTCGTTAATCCCCTACGCCTCGCATGTCGTGCAAACCTCGCATATTCCATGCGTTCTATGCATTTCGGGCGTTTCGTCCGACCAATGTCCCCGCCGACGGCCTGACCAGCGCCCTGACCCGGCGCGCGTCCAGCCGTACCAGTGCCGCCGCGGCCGCGACGCCGAGGGCCGCCACCGCCGCCAGTAGCACGGCCCCCGAGAGCGGGGTGAGGTCGGCCGGCGCGAGCCCCTGGACGGCCTGGAGCACGCTCACCACGACGAGCCCGCCGTACCCCGCGACGGCCAGGGCGACCAGGCGCGTCCTGGCGCGCTCACCCCAGGAGGTCAGGGTGAGCAGCGCCGCGAGCGCGGGCAGCGCCTGCAGGGCGTGCAGCGTGACCGCGTGCGGGACCTTCAGCTGACCGGCCGCGCCGAGGATCGACAGGTCGGTTCGGTCCGGCGGCAGCCCGATGATCCTGCCGTTGGCGATCAGCGCCCCGCCCGCGACCTGGCTGAGCAGCAGTACGGCCAGCCCCGCCCTGATCGCCAGGCTCATGCTCGGCGAGGCGTCGAGCCCCCGGAAGGCCCGGACCGCGATGACCACGATCGGCGGGATCAGCCCGGCGAACGCGGTCACGGCCAGCACGGCCGAGACGGCCGTGTCGAACGGGGTGCCGAAGTTCAGATGGGAGGGCACCCCGCGCCAGCGCTGGAGGTCGATCAGCGCCACCTCGACCACGCAGGCCGTGCCGAGCGCGCCCAGCAGCAGCCGGGGCCGCGCGGGAGGCGGCCTGAGCCTGCCGGTGACCCAGACCAGGCATGCCAGCGTCAGACCGAAGGAGAAGCCGAACAGGATCGGCTTGCGCCAGGAGACCGGCCCCGCCCAGCCGCCGCCGTCCACGGCGTAGACGGCCAGGTGGAAGGCGCTCCCGGCGAGCAGCAGAGCCGCGACGCCGTACCAGAACCGTTGATGAGGGCGCATGGTCCAAGCCTCGTCCGCTTCCCCGGTGCGGGAATCCCACCGGGGAGGGCCCCTCGGCTACGCCCCGTGGAGTAGGGCGTGGAATCGGCCCCCCGGATGGGGGTATGGACAGCGGATGAGCATCCACGATGAACTCCGCCAGGTCGAAGAGGACCTGGCCAGGCTGCGTTCCGAGGTCGCCGGGCTGCGTGAACAGGTCGGCGACCTCGGCCCGACGGACGCCATGGACCGGTCGGCGCTGATCTCCATGGCCGACCAGCAGGAGGCCCTCGCGGACGAGCTTGAGGAACGGCGGGAGCGCCTGCTCAAACAGGTCGGCGACCTCTAGAACACACCCCCCGATCGGGACATTTGGTTACACAAAACCCGAAAGGGTACCGATACCAGCGAACACTCATCGGGGGGAACAATGATCAACATGCTTCGCAAGATGGGCGTGAAGTCCGGCACCATGTACGCCGCGGGTTTCGCGTCGATCGGCCTGTCGGTGGCGTCCTGGGTGGCGTCCCGCTCGGCCGAGCACGCCGGAATCGACCGGGCCGACCGCTGGGGCATCTTCGTCGGCCAGTGGGCGCCGACCTTCTTCGCACTGGGCGTCGCCCTGCGCATCGAGGAGACCCACGGCCCGGAGATCTCCTCCAGGGAAACGCACGGCACGCGCGACGAACTCATCGAGGCGGGCTACGCCGAGGGCAGGATGCCCTCGCGCACCGGGGTCTGACGACCCGGCCGGGCGGGCGGCCGACCACCGCCCGCCCCCACCCCTGTCTCACCTCTGCCGTCTCATCTCTGTCCGACCAGCGCGGGATGCCGGGGGTCGTCCATCCGGACGACGACGTCGGCGGCACCGACCGGCCCGACCTCCCGCTCGTAACGCTCGTAGGCGGGCAGCGTCCAGCGCGCCCCCTCCTCCGTCCGCCTGGCCAGCGCGCCCGGCGAGAGCCACAGGTGCACGGTCAGGTCGAAGGCGAGCCCCCTGCCGAGCAGCAGGGCGCCGTCCAGCAGCAGCACCCCGCCCGGCGGCACGGTGACGTACGGCGCACGCGTCGCCCGGTCGGTCCTGACGTCCCACAGCGTGGGCAGGACCCTGCCCGAACGCCCCGGCTCCAGCGGGCCGAGCACCTCCCTGCCCAGGGCCCCGACGTCGAGCCAGTCGGTGTAGAAGGCGTCGGGGTCGGTCTTGCCGTACTCGAAGCGCAGCGACGCCGGACGCAGGAAGTCACCGGCGGACACCCGCATGACCTCGCGCCCGCGCAACCGCAGCGGGGCGACCAGTTCCTCGGCCAGCCGTTCCGGGCGCGCGGCGGGCGCGCCGTCGAGAGCCACCCGCACCCAGGAGGCACGGGGTCCCGCGGCGATCCGGTCGGCGAGGTCCTCGACGAGGTGTGATGGCGAGATAGGAGTGATGTCCACGGGACATCTTTATCGAACCACCCGCACCGTGGACTCCGCCGACCATCTCCACGAGCATCGGCAGGTTAACCCGAACCACCCGAGCATCACGATCCAGTCAAGGTCGGACGTGAACCCGGCCAAAACTCACCACCCCATGTTGCCGATCGATGACTGGCGGTAACCATCCATGTGGATCGTTACCGCCAGTCGTGACCCGGATGTCGGCTTCCTGATCGCGGCCCACAGGTGAGGGTCGCGGCCGAGGCCCGTGCCGCCTGGCCGATCACGGTCGGTTACCTACGGAGACAGTGATGTCAGGAGAGACTCGATGATCAAGCGTGGTAAGCCCACCAAGAACGGGAAGGTCAGACTCACCTTCACCGTGCCGTCCGACCGGGCCGTCGGCGGAATCTCACTGGTCGGCGACTTCAACGGCTGGGACCCTTACGCCCACCCGATGGAGCGCAAGGAGAACGGCACCTACCAGGTGACCCTCACCGTCCCGTCCCAGCAGCCGATCCGCTTCCGTTACCTCGCCGACGGCGGGGTCTGGTTCGACGACGCGGACGCCGACCACCACGACGAGCAGGGAGGCCACCTCCACCCCGCCGGACAGCTCGCCGGCGCCTAGGGACGGACGGTACGACGGGATCTCGCCGTCTCCACGGTCACCTCCGGCGAGACGGCCTCCCCCCGCACGTCCCGCCTGTTTCACGCCCGACCGGCGGGTATCCGTAACGGTGGGCACGACGACAGGGGGAGCGGATGCGGACGACCCACACCGGCCGGGCGGCCGGCACCGCCACCGGGCCCGTCGCGGGAACCGTCACCGGAGCCACCGTCGGGGCCAACGTCGGGGCCACTGTCGGAGCCAACGTCGGAGCCACTGCCAGGGCCACCCTCAGGGCCGCCGCCGGGACCCTCGCGCGAGGACTCGCCTCCGCGCGCGGCGAACGCGCGATCTTCGCGGACGGCGCCACCTTCCACGCCACGCTCCGCCCGCTTGACCATCCGATGTTCGGCGTCCCCGCCCTCGACGGACCCGGCGACCATCCCGCGCTGGTCCGCCTGTCCAGGGCCGGGCTCCTGCCCGCTCCCCTGCCCGACGTGCTCGGCCTGGCCGTACGGCTGCCCGGGGCGGGCGGGGCGGGGGGCGACCTCGACCTGCTGCTGTGCTCGGCGCTGTGGCCCGGCCTGCTGCCCCTGCCCCGGCGCCGTTTCGTCCCCGGGGTCTACTCGACGATCCTGGCCTACGACCGCGCGGGGGAACCGCTGCGCTTCCTCGCCGTCGGGCACGGCCCGGCCGCCGGAGTGCCCGCCGTACCCGCCCTCCTCGGGGAGGCCGTCGCGGACGGGCCGCTGGAGTTCACCCTCGGCGTCGACGGCGCGGACAGACGTCCCCTGGTACGGCTGAGCGTCCACACCCCCCTGCCGGACCAGGCCGGTGATCCGCCGGGATTCGACCCGGTCCTGAACAGCCACCCCGCGCTGCGGCCCTCGGAGCGGCTGCAGGCGACCCGGCTCGCCGCCTACGCGGGTTCCCGCCGGGGACGGGCCGTCCGCTGACCGTCCGCCGTTCCTGCCCGCCCGTTGAACTGTCCTCAGCCATGGGCGTACGGTGGTTGGAGTGGTTTCCGTCTTCGCACGGCTCCCATAAGGGCGCTGTCTCAGGCTGAGGTAGACAGCGGGGCATCATGACACGGCTTTCCGTCACCGTGAACGACCATCCACGGTTCTCCGTGGTCTCGCTCGACGGCGATCTCGACAAAACATCGGCCCCACGGCTTGAGGAGACGCTCACCGAGGTGCTGACGCGGAGACAGTCGCGCGTCATCATCGACACGACGAGACTCGGCTTCTGTGACTCAAGCGGCGTCTGGACCCTGCTCACGACGCTGCGGCGGGCCTACGAGCTCAACGGCTGGCTGCGTCTGGCGGGCGTGCACGGGGTGCTCGGCCGGATGCTCGAACTGACCAGGCTGGCCGACGCGTTCCCCATCGACCGGGACGTGCAGGAGTCCCAGATGAGGGTGTTCGGGGAGAGCGTCCCCACCCCCCGCTGAACGGGTAAAGACCCGTCGACGAAAGGGCCGTGACACGGCAACGACGACGTCGCGGGCCCCGCACGGCTTCCTAGGGTGATCGGGCCAGGTAGGCCGAGCCCACAGGGGGAGCCAGGGATGCGTCGTGTCCGCATCACGATGGACAACGCCGCGCTGCGCGACGTGGTGCCCGGCGCCGCCGCGCGTGAGGCGGGCTTCGACGTCCGGGCCTCCCAGGTGATCCGCCGGGTCGGCGCCTCACACGAGGGGCACCCCGTCGAGGAGGTCTACGAGACGCTGCGCGCGAGCCTGCTGCAGATCCCGGGGGCCCGCACGTTCAACGAGGCCCGGGTGCGCAGGTGCGCGACGCTGATCAGCGAACGACGCGACCCGCTCTCCCGCGACTGACCCTCCCGGTGGCCTTCAGGAACCCTCAGGAACCTTCAGGAACGCAGCATGGTCAGCCGTACCGTCGAGGCGCCACGCTCGGTGAGGATCTCCACCGAGTCGCACATCTCCCGCATCAGCCACAGCCCGTAGCCCCTGCGGGAGCCGATCGGCGGCTGGACACGTCCCGCCCCGGTGTCGGTGAGCAGTCCCGCCTCGTCGATGATCTCCGCGACGACCCGCTCGGCGTCACAGCGCAGGACGACCAGGCCCTCGGTGCCCGCGTGGTCGAGCACGTTGTTCGCGGCCTCGCTGATGGCCAGGACGAAGTTGGTCTCCCGCAGCTCGCCGAGCGCCGCCGCCGCGAGGAACTCCCTGGCCCGGCGCCGCATCTCGGACAGGTCATCCCCGATCGGGAAGGACGTCCTGCGCGCCTCGCCACGGGTCGTCTCAGCCACGGGGGTCGTCCCCCGCGGCGCGGACCGTCCGCCCCGGCTCACCGGCCGGGACGAGAACGGGGGACCCGTCGAGGTCCGTCCGTCTGTCCGGGCGAATGGCCATGTCCTCACCGAGAGATCCGTTGGTGGTCCAGGTATCGTCACACTACCCGACCCCCTGAAAGCGATCTTCGAAGGGCCACCCGTCAGTCGCCGGCGACGATCCTGACGAACTCCTCGAAGGACAGCCGCCCGTCGCCGTCGGCGTCCGCGTCCCGGTTCAGCGAGCCGAGGGCCTCCGCGGGCAGGCCGGGGAAGTGAGCGCCGAACTCCTCCTCGGTGACGAAGCCGTCCCCGTCGGCGTCGATGGCGTCGAACCTCCGCCTGAGCTCCGTCAACCGCTCACCGGTCGGCTCTTCCCGCATGGTTGCCCGCCTTTCCCGACGTTTCCGACATCCCGTGTGTGACCAGACAACCTACGGGACGCACCCCCGGTACGGCCACGCCGGGCCGCCCGGCCCGTGACCCTAGACTGCGGGCATGATTCGTCCCGCAACGCCGGAGGACGTCCCGGCGATCGTCGACCTGATCCGCGGCCTCGCCGAGTACGAGAAGGCCCTGCGGGAGGTCGAGACCACGCCCGAGCAGCTGCACGAGGCCCTCTTCCGCCCCGAGCCCGCGGTGTTCTGCCACGTCGCGCAGGACCCCGACGAGGGACGGGTCGTGGGCTTCGCGATCTGGTACGTCACCTACTCGACCTGGCTCGGCAGGCACGGCATCCACCTTGAGGACCTCTTCGTCCTCCCGTCCGCCAGGGGGCGGGGGTACGGCAGGCGGCTGCTGGCCGAGCTGGCCCGCCTCTGCGTGGCGCGGGGGTACGGCAGGCTCGAATGGCAGGTGCTCGACTGGAACACCCCGGCCGCGGAGTTCTACGTCTCGCTCGGCGCCGGGCCCCAGCAGGAGTGGATCCCGTACCGGATCACCGGGCAGGCGCTTGAGAAGCTCGCCGCACGGTAGGGCTCGGCCGCCCTGTTCGTCCCGGGCGGCCTCCGGAGGGAACGGGCTCAGTCGCCCTGTTCGTCCCAGCTGACCTGCGGTGATCGGTGGAAGTCGATGCCCATGACCGCCCACCGGGGCCCCTGCGCGCCGAGGCGGCGCGCGAAGGCCGCCCAGTCGTGGGTGGCCCCGGGCGACCAGCCGAGTTCGGCGACGGCGGGCAGCCGGGGGAAGGCCATGTACTCGATCTCCTCCTCCGTCGAGATCGCCTCGGTCCACAGCGGCGCCTCGACGCCGAGCACGGCCGAGGCGGGCACGCCCTCCAGGTGGGAGCCCGGGTCCCAGTCGTAGGCGTCGCGCACCTCGACGTAGCCCGCCCACTTCTGGCCCGGCACGGTCTCCGGGTCGTACTTCATGTCGAGGTAGGCCCGGTTCGCCGGTGACATGACCACCCGGGCGCCCCGGGCCACGGCTTCGGCCACCAGCGGGTCTGAGCCGGTTCGCCCCCAGTACTGCAGGACGCGTCCCTCCTGGTGGCGCACCCCGGGTTCGCCGATCTGGTGCCAGCCCACGACCGTCTTGCCCGTCGCGGCGACCATCGGCTGGACCCGGTTCATGAACGCGGCGTACCTGGCGGTCGGGGTGGCCCGTGCCTCGTCGCCGCCGATGTGCAGATAGGGGCCGGGGGTCAGCGCGGCGACCTCTCCCAGGACGTCCTTGACGAAGGTGTGGACCTCCTCCTTCGTGGTGCACAGCGAACTGAACCCGACGTCGGTCCCGGTGTAGGGCGGCCTGGCCCTGCCGTCGCAGTTCAGCTCGGCGTAGGAGGCCAGCGCCGCGTTGGTGTGGCCGGGCAGGTCGATCTCGGGGACGACCGTGACGTACCGCCGCGCCGCGTGGTCGACGATCTCCCTGTACTGCGCCTTGGTGTAGTGGCCGCCCGGGCCGCCGCCGACCTGGGTGCGCCCGCCGTACGCGGCCAGTCTCGGCCTGCTGTCCACGGCGATGCGCCAGCCCTGGTCGTCGGAGAGGTGCAGGTGCAGGTGGTTGATCTTGTAGAGGGCGATCCGGTCGATGTACCGCTTGACCGTCTCGACCGGGAGGAAGTGGCGGGCCACGTCCAGCATCGCGCCCCGGTAGGGGAAGCGCGGGTAGTCCACGATCCGCCCGCCCCGTACCGTCCACGGCCCCGGCACGGCGGTCGGGCTCTCGACCTTCGGCGGCAGGAGCTGGCGCAGCGTCTGCACCCCGTTGAAGAGCCCGGCGCCCGTCCTGGCGCGGATGACCACGGCCTCGCCGGTCACGTCGAGCCGGTACCCCTGGGAGCCGACGACCGGGTCCGCCCCCGTGAGCAGCAGCGAGATCCCCTTACCTCCCCCGTCCTGGACGACCGGCAGGGCGTAGCCGGTCGAGGGGCGCAGCAGCCCGGCGAGGTAGGCGCCCACCTTCGCCGCCTCGGCGGAGCCCGCCTCGGTGTGGACGACCGCGTCCGGCGGCAGCGTGTAGGAGGCGTCCGCCGCGGGCCGTACCGAGACGGGAACCGGCAGGACCTCCCCCATCGGGGCGGGGGCCGTACGGGCACCCGTGGTCAGCGCCACCACGCCCGCGCCGAGCACGAGAGCCGCGACGGCGGTGAGACGTACGGGCCTGGAACGCCACAGGCGGGCCGGAGTCGGTGCCATGGCGTCCCCTCACCGGATGATCTCTGGCTGACAACCCTCGCCGACGGGACGATCGGCGTCAAGCAGGACACGGCGCCCAGGGGAAGCCATCATGACCACCGGGACGTAACCTCCCGGCAACCCCCCGGCCATCCGGCACCTGTTCGCTGTGCTCCATGGCCTGGCCGGACACCGAAGCCGTCGGATCGGACGTCACCACCCCCGTCATCGTGTACGGCGTCGCGGAACGGACCCCCGACGGGGAGCTGGCGCACGAGGGCAACCGGGTCCCCGACATCGTCGCCCTCGACGCCCGGCGCCTGGTGGTCGCCTGGCGGGCCGGGGTGGGTGACCCCCGCGACCCGGCGCCGACCGACCAGGGCTCCATCATGTACGCCAGGTCGGCCGACGGCGGGAGGACCTGGACGGTCGGCACGCTGGCCGGGGCGACCGCCGTCCACCGCTACCACTACGTGATCTTCCTGAAGGACGGGGACGCGCTGTACGCGCTGCTCGGGCGGATCACGGTCGCCGAGGACCGCGACCCCTCCGGCGACCTCGACGGCTTCCCCGTCACGATGACCGCGAAGCGGAGCCTCGACGGCGGCGTGTCCTGGGCCGACCTCCCCGTCGTCGTCGACGTGCCCGGCAACGCCAGGGGGGTGGTCGTCGCGGGCAGACCGCTCAGGCACGACGGACTGTGGCTGGTGCCGTACTGGCGGCGGGCGGGGAACACGACCAGGGCGGGAGTGCTGCGCTCGGCGGACCTGGTCACCTGGACCTCCGGCGGCCTGGCGGAGAACCCGCCGGGCGTCGCGGTCGAGGAGCCGCAGATCGCTCCGTCCCAGGACGAGCCGGGCGCGATCGTGATGGTGGCCAGGACCCTCGACCTGACCGGAGGGACCTCCCCCGCCGAACGGGACGCCCACTACCGCGCGAACGCCGCCTACTGCGCCACGGCCGTCAGCCGGGACGGCGGGCTGACGTGGTCGCCGATGAGACCGGACCCCGAACTGCCCAACTACTACGTCAAGACGTTCTTCTGCGGCGACTCCCAGGGCCGCCACCTCGCGATCTACAACACCTTCGCCGGGCCGTTCACCGGCCCCTCGGCCGCCAAGCCCGACCAGTACCGCGAGGTCCTGCACTACAAGGTCAGGCGTCCCGGCGAACCGTGGGAGCCCGGACGGCTCTTCGCCGACGGCCCCAGGCTGACCAGGGGGGCGGCCAGGGGGTGGGACGTCTACCCCAGCGCCGACGAGTACGAACCCGGCCGTCTCGTGGTCGTCTGGGAGCACAACCAGACCAACATCAAGGTCGCCAGGCTCGACATCTCCCGCCCCTTCCCTGACGGCGACCTGCCGACCGGCGACTGGACGCTCACCGGCGGGGCGCGGATCGACGCGGGCCGGATCCGTCTCAGGAGCACCGGCCCCGTGCCCTCCCACGCCTGGCGCCCCCTCGACGTCTCCAGGGGGTGCGACTTCACCCTGGAGTTCAGGGGGCGGGTCGACGACGACAGCGCGCTCGACCCGCGCACCGGCGCCGGCGTCTGCCTCGGCGCGAAGGTGGCCAACGGCGCGAGAAGGCTGATGCTGACCGTCCAGCGCGGCGGGGTCTGGACGATGCGCAAGGGCTCGGCCGTCTGGGAACGGGTCCACCCCCTCGGCGGTGCGGGAGCGCTCGCGACGTGGCGGGTCGACGTGGACAGCGCCGGGGTCGCCCGCCTGTTCCGCGACGGCGCGGACACCGGGGTCACCTGGGTCGTCCAGGACAGCAGGGAACGGCCCCAGCTCGCCCACTGGGTGACCGGGACGCCCGGCGGGAACGCCGCCGAGGCGACCGTCGAGTGGACACGGCTGACCCCTTTCCGCCGGGATCGCGCCCGGCTCTGACCGTCCCGTTCGATCCGCCTTCCCCGAGGTCGGCGCCGCCCGTCACGCGGTAGCTTGGTGGCTGCCATCACAAGGGAAGAGAGATCGTGACGACGTCTATTCATCAGCGGATCGCCGAAGAGCTGGGGGTGCGCGAGCGGCAGGTGCAGTCGGCGGTCGAGCTGCTCGACGGCGGGGCCACCGTGCCGTTCATCGCCCGCTACCGCAAGGAGGTCACCGGGGCGCTCGACGACGCGCAGCTCCGCACGCTTGAGGAGCGTCTGCGTTACCTGCGTGAGCTTGAGGAACGGCGTGCCGCGATCCTGGAGTCGATCCGCTCCCAGGGCAAGCTCGACGACGCCCTGGCGGCGCAGATCGCGGCGGCCGACTCCAAGGCCCGCCTTGAGGACATCTACCTGCCCTACAAGCCGAAGCGGCGCACCAAGGCGCAGATCGCCAGGGAGGCCGGGCTCGAACCGCTCGCCGACGGCCTGCTGAACGACCCGTCCGTCGATCCGCAGGCGGCCGCCGCCGCGTTCGTCGGCGAGGGGGTCGCCGACACCGCCGCCGCCCTCGACGGGGCGCGGGCGATCCTGGTCGAGCGCTTCAGCGAGGACGCCGACCTGGTCGGCGAGCTGCGTGAGCGGATGTGGTCCAAGGGCCGCCTGGTCGCGGCGGTCCGCGAGGGCAAGGAGGAGGGCGGCGCGAAGTTCTCCGACTACTTCGACTTCGCGGAGCCGTTCACCAAGCTTCCCTCCCACCGCATCCTGGCGATGTTCCGGGGCGAGAAGGAGGAGGTGCTCACCCTCACCCTTGAGCCCGAGCCCGAGCCGACCGGCACCTACGAGGGGCGCGTCGCGCACCGCTTCGGCGTCTCCGACCAGGGCAGGCCCGCCGACAAGTGGCTTGCCGACACCGTCCGCTGGGCCTGGCGCACCCGCATCCTCGTGCACCTGGGCATCGACCTGCGGATGCGCCTGTGGCAGGCGGCCGAGGACGAGGCGGTGCGCGTCTTCGCCGCCAACCTGCGTGACCTGCTGCTGGCCGCCCCCGCGGGCAGCCGCGCCACCATGGGCCTGGACCCGGGGCTGCGCACCGGCGTCAAGGTCGCGGTCGTCGACGCGACCGGCAAGGTGCTGGACACCGACACGATCTACCCCCACGAGCCGCGCAGGCGCTGGGACGAGTCGCTGGCCACGCTGGCCGCACTGGCCAAGCGGCACGACGTCGAGCTGGTCGCCATCGGCAACGGCACCGCCTCTCGGGAGACCGACAAGCTCGCCGGCGAGCTGGTCAAGCTGGTCCCGGGACTCACCAAGATCGTGGTCTCCGAGGCCGGGGCCTCGGTCTACTCGGCCTCCGCCTTCGCCTCCCAGGAGCTTCCCGGGCTGGACGTCTCGCTGCGCGGCGCCGTCTCGATCGCGCGCCGCCTGCAGGACCCGCTGGCCGAGCTGGTCAAGATCGACCCCAAGTCGATCGGCGTCGGGCAGTACCAGCACGACCTCGCGGAGACCAAGCTGTCCCGCTCGCTCGACGCGGTGGTCGAAGACTGCGTGAACGCGGTCGGCGTCGACGTCAACACCGCCTCGGCCCCGCTGCTGACCCGGGTCTCCGGCATCGGCTCGACGCTGGCGGACAACATCGTCCAGCACCGCGACGCCAACGGCCCCTTCCGCTCCCGCAAGGCGCTCAAGGACGTCGCCAGGCTCGGCCCCAAGGCCTTCGAGCAGTGCGCGGGCTTCCTGCGCATCCCCGGTGGCGACGACCCGCTCGACGCCTCAAGCGTGCACCCGGAGGCCTACCCGGTCGTACGGCGCATCCTGTCGGCGACCGGTGGCGACATCACCCGGCTGATCGGCAACGGCACCGTGCTGCGTTCGCTGCGGCCGCAGGACTTCGTTGACGAGACCTTCGGTCTGCCGACCGTCAGCGACATCCTGTCCGAGCTTGAGAAGCCGGGCCGTGACCCGCGTCCGGCCTTCAAGACCGCGACGTTCAAGGAGGGCGTGGAGAAGCTGTCGGACCTCAAGCCCGGCATGCTGCTGGAGGGCGTCGTCACCAACGTGGCGGCCTTCGGGGCGTTCGTCGACGTCGGCGTGCACCAGGACGGCCTGGTGCACGTCTCCGCGCTGTCGCGCAACTTCGTCAAGGACCCGCGCGAGGTGGTCAAGCCCGGCGACATCGTCAGGGTGAAGGTGCTCGACGTCGACATCCCGCGCAAGCGCGTCTCGCTCACCCTCCGCCTTGAGGACGAGCCCGCCCAGGGGCCTGCGAAGGGCGGCGCCCCCAGGGGGCAGGGTGGCGACCGTCAGCGTGGCGGCAGGGAGAACGGCGGCGGCAGGCAGCGGCAGGAGCGCGGCGGCGACCGGCGGAGCGCGCCGGGCGGCGCGATGGCCGACGCCCTGCGCCGGGCCGGTCTCGGCGGCTCCGACTCAGGGCGTTAGCCGTACGGCGACGCGGGCCCGGCGGCTCTTCCGCCGGGCCCGCTGTGTCCTTCCCGCCGAGTCCGCGGCTGTTTGATTCCCGCGGGCCCGCTGTGTCTCCCGGCCGGGCCCGCGGGCGGTGAGGTCAGAGCAGGCGCCTGATGTCGCCGTAGGCACGGTAGAAGCCGCCCCGCGCCGACTGGCGGACGCCCTCGACGAGGTAGCGGGCACCCGCCTCGCGCACCTCCTTGGGGAACTGCACGTTCCAGCGCGGGTCGTAGCCCTCACTGACGACCCGCACCCGCAGCCGGTCACCCTCCCTGAAGCACTCGACGACCACGCCGCCCGCGGCGTCCGTGACGGCGTCGAACACCACGGTCTCCAGCGTCGCGACCGGCTCGACCGCGGCCAGGCTCGCGGCGGCCTTGACGTCGACCGCCTGGGGGACGGTGCCCGCCTGGGCCGCCCTGATCGCCTCCTCGGTGGCGTCGATGCAGGCCAGGGTGCCGTCGGTGGTCACGATGTAGAGGCGGTCGTCGAGGTACTGCATGGAGAAGGCCGAGCCGCAGCCCGTACCCAGCTTCCACAGGCGTTCGCCGCTCTGGTCGAAGCAGTAGATCGAGGAGTGGTTGTCGCCGGCGAAGACGTACCGGCCGCCGGGGGCGGTCGCGCAGGAGAAGACGGTGGCGTCACAGCGGTAGACCGCCTCGGTCCTGCCGTCCGACTTGGCGAGCCTGTGCACGGCGCCCCGGCCGGTGCCCGCGTAGACCGAGTCGGCCTCCTGCCAGCCGAACAGCACCGCGCCCGCGACACCGGTCTCCCAGACCGGCTTGCCGTCGGCGGCGTCGTAGCGTGCCACGCCGGTGGAGTGACCGTGGTAGACGGCGTCGTCGTCGCAGCGGACCATCCAGGCGTACTCGCCCCGCCCCTTGCGTGCCCACTGGAACTCGTCCTCGTGGTCGATCGTGGTGATCCGGCCCGCCCTGTCCGACACGCCGAGCACGCCGTCGTGGATGTCCAGCCAGTAGATGTCGACGTCGTCGGCGATCTCGTAGGCGACCCTGGGCACCTTCCCGCTGAGGTCGTAGACCTTGCCGTCGTCGGCGCCCGCGTAGATCCAGAAGTCGTCGGCGACGATGCACTTCACCCCATCGGGCAGCCGGAAACGGCCGGTGACGGTGCCGCCGTGGGTGACGGTGTAGACGTCGCCGTTCTGGTTGCCGACCCAGCAGCGCTCCGAGTCGACGAAGATGCCGAAGGCCGCGGCTCCACTGGCGAAGCGCCACAGCACCGGGGCCTGGGAGGCGGTCGAGCGGACGCTCTCCACGCTGCGCCGGGTGACCGAGCGGCGCTGCCGCACCCCGCGCACGGCCGGGGCGTAGCCCTTCCTGACCTTCTCCGCGATCTTCTTGGCGGCCGCGGCCGCGGCCTTCTCCTCGGTCGTGAACGAGGAGATCTTGGTCTGGCCCGAGTCGCCGATGCGGCCGTAGCTGATGGTCACCTGCAGCCCGTCGTGCACGACCTCGTAGAACTTGTGGGAGCCTCCGCCGTCCTCGGACAGCTCCAGGTACGTGCTCCGCGCCGCCATGCCACACCTCTCGGTCGATTCGGTCGATCGATTTTCCGGGAGCGTACGGCAGATGGGCGACAAAACAGATGTTTTCCGCTGAACCGCAGGTCACCCACTCAAGAACCGCCTATCGAAGCGCCATGGAAGCGGGCGCGCCCTGCCCCCTGTCCCCCCGTACGGCCACGCCCGCCGGAGAGGCCGGGACCGTGGCCTGGACGGTGGCCCTGACTGCGTCCCTGGCGGTGGCCCGCTCCCGGCTGTGGCAGGCCCGCAGCACCGGGCCGAGCATCACGAGCACCCCGACCTCGAAGAGCACGACCAGCCGCTGGGTCACCCCGGCCGGGATGTCGTCGTTGGTCAGGTCGATGCCGAGCATCCGTACGACGTAGGGGGCGACCACCAGGACCAGCACGCCCAGGGAGGCCAGGCTCAGCAGCCGGACCGGGCGGGAGTACGGGCTGCTCGCGTACCTCCTGGCCAGGATCAGGCCCGCCAGCGGCATCGCCAGGAAGGCCACGAACGCCGCGTACCTGTGGATGCCGCCGGACATCGACAGCGGCACACCGGGCTTGTCCGTGGGGAAGGCGCCGATCAGCAGCATGCACAGCCCCCAGACGGCGATCAGCGTCGCGGCCCCCCGGTCCTCACCGCGCCGGGCGAGCAGGACGCCGAACGTGGTCGCGGCCGCGGCGAAGAGGCCCAGGGAGACGGGCAGCAGCCAGCCGTCGGTCTGGAAGGCGTATTCACTGATCACCGTGTGCACCGGGTCGAGCCCGGTGACCAGGTGAAGTCCCGTCATCGTCACGGCCCCGGCGCCGATCGCCACGTAACCGCCCACAAGCATCTTCGATCCCGCAAAAGCCTGACGTGCCATGGGTTCAACCTTGGCGAGCGGCCTCGTTCCGCAGTACCGGAGACGGTCCCCAGTGATCCCTGAGCCTTCCCGGAGGAACCCCGGGGCGGGGTGGGGTCACCTTCAGGGGGCCGTTCGTCACCCCAGGGCGCTGAACTGGGAGAAGACCACCCAGGGTAGGGCAGACCTCATCAGGGTAGCCCTTCTCAGGGTAGAGCTGGGGCTACCCGAGACTTGACCTTGAGCGCGCTCGAAGAGACATCGTGGGACACCGGGGCCGCCCCGAACACAGGGGCCTCGATCACTTGATCGACTTCTACAGGGCACAGGAGTTCACATGAACAGGCGTCGTCTTGGTCAGAACGGGCCGGAGGTCTCGGCCATCGGACTCGGCTGCATGGGGATGTCGGAATTCTACGGTCAGGCCGACGAGTCCGAGTCGGTCGCGGTCATCCGTCGCGCGCTCGATTTGGGGATCGACTTCCTCGACACCGCCGACATGTACGGCAGGGGCCACAACGAGGAACTGGTCGGCCGGGCGATCAGGGGCCGCAGGGACGAGGTGGTGCTGGCCACCAAGTTCGGCGTCGTCAGAGGGGAGGGCGAGGAGCGCGGGGTCGACGGCAGCCCCGGCTACGTCAGGCAGGCGGCCGAGGCCTCGCTCAGGAGGCTCGGCGTGGACCACATCGACCTGTACTACCTGCACCGCCGTGACCCGCAGGTGCCGATCGAGGACACCGTCGGCGCGATGGCCGAGCTGGTCGCGCAGGGCAAGGTCGGCCGGATCGGCCTGTCGGAGGTGAGCGCGGACACCCTGAGGAGGGCCCACGCCACGCACCCGATCGCCGCGCTGCAGAGTGAGTACTCACTGTTCGCCCGGGGTCTTGAGACGGAGATCCTGCCCGCGGCCAGGGAGCTCGGCGTCGCGCTCGTCGCCTACTCTCCGATCAGCAGGGGACTGCTCGGCGGCCTCGGCACGGGAGACCGGCTTCCCGACGACGACTTCCGCAGGTATCTTCCCCGCTTCGCCGGGGAGAACGGCTCGCGCAACGAGGAGCTCGCCGCCGAGGTCCGCAAGATCGCCGAGGAGGCCGGTTGCACTCCGGCCCAGCTCTCCCTGGCGTGGCTGCTGGGCCGGGGTGAGGACGTCATCCCCATCCCCGGCACCAAGCGGCTGCGTTATCTGGAGGAGAACGCGGCGTCGGTTGACGTCACCCTGACCGCCGACCAGCTCGCCGCGCTCGACGCGGCCGTGCCCCCGGACAGCGTCAAGGGTGATCGTTACCCGAGCATGGCGCTGATCGAGGGCTGAGCCGTACCGTCACACGGTCCCGGGCCCGTGCCGGGCACGGGCCCAGGACCGCAGGGCCTCAGGGCCTGCGGTCGCGGAAGGTGCGGCGCAGGTCGTCGACCCAGGCGCCGGGGATCTCCCAGGGGATGAAGTGGCCGCCCCGGTCGTGGGCGGTGAGGTTGACGTGGTTGTACCAGCCCGCCCGGTCGCCGTCGAGGAAGGAGCGCACCCGCCGGTCGGTGGTGACGCCGGGCGGGTTCTCGAAGCCGACGAAGGTGATGCCGGTCGGGGCCTCGACGACGGGTTCTCGGTCGTGGGAGGGCGCCCAGGGGTGCCGGTTGGCGTTGGCGTAGTAGCGCATCGAGGCGCCGATCGCGTTGTTGACCCAGTAGATCATCGTGTGCGTGATCAGGTCGTCCCGGTCGAAGACGGTCTCGACATCGCCGCCGTTGTCGCTCCAGGCCGTCCAGCGTTCCAGGAGCCAGGCCAGCAGGCCCGCGGGTGAGTCGCTCAGCGCGTGGGCGAGGGTGCCTGAGTCGAGCATGTGCACGGCCAGGTGCACCGCGAAGCGCCGGTCGAGGGCGAGGATCCGCTCGCGGACGGAGTCGGGCGCCCCTTCGGGGATGGGCGCGCCCTGGGCGAGGTCCCAGGCCCGGTCGCCGTTGAAGAGGGTGAGCTTCTGGCCGGAGCCGATGTGGATGCCGTACAGCTCGGCGGCGTACTTGTGGCCGAGCTGACCGCAGACCAGGGCGCCGATGTCGCACCCGCCCGCGGCGTATCTGGAGTGGCCGAGGACGCCGGTCATGAGGCTGTGCCACAGGTCGGCGACCTTCCAGAAGTTGACGTCGTGGCTCCCTGGGAGCGGACCGGAGAACCCGAACCCGGGCAGGGAGGGCACGATGACGTCGAAGGCGTCCTCCGGGTCGCCGCCGAAGGCCGCGGGGTCGGCGAGCCGGTCGACGACCTTCGACCAGTGCCAGAACGTCCACGGCCAGCCGTGGGTGAGGATCAGCGGAACCGGCCGGGGTCCTGCCCCCGCCTTGTACATGAAGTGCACCGGGGTGCCGTCCACGGTCACCCGGTAGTGCTCGTAGGCGTTGATCGCGGCCTCGGCCTCCCTCCAGTCGTACTCCTCGCGCCAGTAGGTGACCAGCTCGTTCAGGTAGCCGCGGGGGACGCCGTAGGACCAGTCGCCGTCCTCCTCCAGCGGTGGGCGGGTCAGGCTCAGCCGTACCCTCAGGTCGTCCAGGACCTGGTCGGGCACGTGGATCGGGGTCGGTTCGAGGGGAATCATGCGGTTCCTTTCACCGGTCACCGGCGGCGGGCGGCGGTTCGTCCGGCGGCCGTACGGCGAGGGCGGACATCTCCGACAGCGCGGGCAGCGCCTCGGCGATCGCCCGTCGCTGCCCGGCGTCCAGGTGCCGGGCCAGCTCGGCGAGCCTGGCGATCCGGTTCTCGCGGCGGCTGTGGACGATCTCGGCGCCCGCGGGGGTGATGTGCACGAGCACGGCCCGGCCGTCGGTCGGGTCGGGCCGCCGCCTGACCAGGCCGTCGCGTTCGAGACGGGTGACGAGC
Source organism: Streptosporangium sp. NPDC020072 (assembly GCF_040631445.1). Classification (NCBI taxonomy): domain Bacteria; kingdom Bacillati; phylum Actinomycetota; class Actinomycetes; order Streptosporangiales; family Streptosporangiaceae; genus Streptosporangium; species Streptosporangium sp. NPDC020072. The sequence goes on from NZ_JBEYAB010000001.1 coordinate 204,132, forward strand.
TGGGTGATCGCCGGTTGGGTGACCTGTTCGCTCTCCTTCAGCTCCGACAGGCGCAACGGCCCTCTGCCGGCCAGGGTGTGCAGCACCCCCAGTGTGGTGAAGCTCATCCGCTCAACGGAGGCGAGGCGGATGAAGACTCCCGTGAACCTCTCCACGGCGAGGGCGAGGGCCTCGACGTCGAGGCCGTCCGATGACTCGTGCGGCGACACGGCAGGACTGTATCACCGACTTATATAAGTTGCTTATCTATTTCGGGAGGGGGCGAACCCCCTCCCGAGGGAACCACGGGACTCAGCGGGCCAGCGCGGTGGCCAGCGGGGTCGCCGGATGCCCCGTCAGCCGCGGTACGGCGTCGCCGACCCCGGCCAGCTCACCCTTGGCGATGGCCGTGTAGGTCGAGACCCACGCGTCGACCTCCCAGTCGGGGGCGCCGTAGTGCGCCCTGGAGCGGTAGGCCTCCTCGACGGTCTCCCGGTGGTAGGTGACGGGACGCCCGGTGACCTCGGTGATGATCGCGGCGGCCTCCTCAAGGGTGATCGCCTCGGGGCCGGTCAGGTCGTACGTCGCGCCCGCGTGTTCGCCGGGTGAGCCCAGGACCGCGACGGCGGCGTCGGCGATGTCGTCGAGGGCGACGACCGACACCCGCCCGTCCTCCGCGGGACCGCGCAGCACACCGTCCTGACCGGCCATCAGGGGCAGCAGGTCGGCGTACATGTTGTCCCGCAGGAACGTGAACGGCACCCCCGTGGCCCGGATGTGCTCCTCGGTCGCCCAGTGGTCGCGGGCGAGGGTGAACGTGGCGTCGGGGGCGGCCCCGTAGAAGGAGACGTACACCAGGTGGCCGACGCCCGCGGCGACCGCGGCGTCCACGAAGGCCCGGTGCTGGGCGACGCGGTCGGGGGCCTCGGAGGCCGAGACCATGAGCAGGGTCTCGATCCCGTCGAGGGCCTGGCGCGCGGCCTCCCCGTCGGCGAAGTCCGCCCGCGCGACCTGGGCCCCGTCCAACCGGGGCGCGCGAGCGGGATCGCGGACGACGAGCCTCTGACTGGTCCCCGCGGCGGCGAGCCTGGCGGCGACACGCCCGCCGAGCCTGCCGGTTACTCCTGTGACAGCGATGGTGGTCATGCTTGAAAGGTACTGGCGCCCCTCACGGCCACCGGGCAGGCATGCCCCCGGACGACTCAGCGGAAAGCGACAAATCCCCGGCGGCATGCCCCATAAGACATTAGATCGCCCATCCGAATCACTTGACGGGTGGCCGTATACCGCTGTCAACTCCAGCCTTCCCGAGCCCGCCCTCCCCGGGGACATCCCGATCCCTCCGGGCCGCGGTGCCACACCGGTGGGCGCGAAGGTCATGGCCGACGAACTCGGAGGACCGCCCAGAAAAGGCCGCATCATCACGAAAATCCACGAAATATCATTATTTTTCACGCCAATTATGGCACTTTACTCGAACATTGATACGGGCTGCGTGTCGTTTACCAAGAAGAGCACCAGGGGAGTATTGAACTCGCGCCCGGAAGCATGTCGCGGCGTTTTTCCACCTTCGGACTATTTTTCATGGAGTGATGATGCGCCCTGGGAACAGACCCGCCCGCGCCCTGTCCGTCACCGCCCTGGGAGTCGCCCTCGCGGCGCTCGCGCCCCTGCCCGCCCTTGCCGCCGGCCCCGCCGCCTCCGCCCCTGTCTCCACCGTCGCCCCCGCCACCGGGCCCGGCTCCGGCATGGGAGAACCGGTGGATCCCGGCGAGGTCGAGCCGGGCATCTCATGGACGAACACCCTGAAGCCCTCGGGCCTGGGCAGGCGCGGAACGCACTGATCCCACGTCCCGCACCCCACTCCGTCCTCGCGGAAGAACCCCCATGAAGACCTCGCGAAGACCCCGCGAAGACCCACGAGGGCCCTGTGGAGGTCCTGTGAGGGCCCGATGAAGGCCCGGTGAGTCTCCCGGAGACCGGCTCAGCCCAGGCGTGAGACGAGGACCCCGGCACGCGCGAGCTGCGCCTCGCGCGCCCTCCGCACCGCACGACCCAGCAGCGTACGGTTCCAGGCCTGCACCACGAGCCTGTCCTCGACCTCGGTCCCGCCGTCCCGGTCCCGCAGGGTGAACCGGTAGCCGAGTTTGACCCCGCCGGGACCCGCGGCCTCCCCCTCGACGGTCTCCGGAGTGCTCCTGAGCGTCACCTTCACCAGGCTCTCGTACCTGACGAGACCGAGCAGCCTGAGCCGCTCGACCGAGACGTAGCGCGTCTCCCCGTCCACCGTGCTGACGTCCCTGACCGCGACCACCAGCGGCGAGAGCCCCACGTAGCTCTGCGGCTGGCTCAGGTGCGCCCGGAGCGCCGCCGGGGTGTTACGCACATGGAAGGTGTTGTGCAGCGTGACTTTCGGCATGACATGTCCCCCAAATCATGATCTTTAGGGGGAGACAGTAGCCGGTTCCGACATGTACCACCGGGTGTGTTGCTCACCTCGGGTGAGGGAGTCGAGCCTGCGGGGCAGCTCGCTGCGGGAGAACGGGTCGGCCCCGGCGTTGCGGATGTGGATGCCCACGGCGTACATGTCCCGGATCTCCATGAGCGTCGAGTAGCCCGGCCAGGAGCGCAGGTCACTGCCGTAGGCGTCGGCGAAGGCGTCCACCTCGGCCGCGCTCAGCCCGAACCGGCGCTGACCGTGGTAGGTGTGCACCAGGTCCCACTCACGGGGTCCGACCGCGACGCCGTCCCAGTCGCACAGCACCACGTGACCGTCCGTGCAGCGCAGCAGGTTGTCGATCCAGGCGTCCCCGTGCAGCAGCACCGGCGAGCCGTCCATGTCCAGCCCCGCCCAGCGCTCGGAGAGCTCGGCGATGCGGTCGCGCAGCCAGGCCCGCTGGCAGGGGGTGAGCACCGCCGACCCGTCGACCGTCACCCGCAGTTCGGCCAGCGGATCGGCGAAGCGCTTCAACGCCACCGGGGGCACCGGCAGCAGGTGCAGGCTGCGCAGGATCTCTCCCAGCTCGGTGGTCGTCGGACGGCCGCTCGCGGGCACGTAGTGCCAGAAGGTCACGACGCCGCCCTCGTGGGTCACCGGCTGCTCGGAGATCTCGTCGGCGGGACGCACCGCGGGAAAGCCCTGCTGGGCGAGCCAGCGGGCGACCGCGAGCACCAGTGGAAGCCTGGTCCGCGCGTTCGGCGCGGTGGCGATCCTGACCACGATCCCGCCGCGCAGCTTGAAGACGGCGTTGCTTCGCACACGAAGGAGTTCGGCGTCCCGGTGATCGATCCCGAGATCCTCGCAGACCTCGCGCAGGACCCGGAACGCCCCCTCCGCGAGCGGGCCCATCAGCTCACCGGCAGGGCATCGACGACCAGGTCTGTCAGGCGGCGCACCGCCGCGGCTCTGCGCCTGCCCTCCGGCACCTCCGACAGCACCACCCTGGCGCGGCTGAGCACGATGGAGGTGCGGTGCTCCGGCGGCACCTGGAGCAGGGCCTTCTCCGCCAGGTGGCAGGCGTCGTCGGCCTTGCCCCCGCGGGCCATGTGCGCGGCCTGGTCGAGCAGGAGCAGCACCGGGTCGATGGTGTAGGCCCCGGAGGGACCCGGCGTCCAGTCGACCTCCTCCCCCAGCTCGATCAGCGTGCCGATCCGGTAGAACTGCAGGCGGCGTTCGGAGAAGCGGAAGGCCAGGTGGTCGTGCCCCTCGGGAGGCATCCTGGCGAAGATCCGCTCCGCCTCGGCCAGCGCCGCCCTGGCGGCCTTGTGCTCGCCGAGCCTGGCCAGCGCCCGCGCCTCGGCCGCCGCCCCGAGGGCCGCCGGAGAGCTGGGCGCGTTCCCCGCGAGTGTCCTGGCCTCCCTGGCGAGCCGTACGGTCTCGGCGAGGTCCCCGTAGTAGTAGGGCAGCATCGCCTGTTGCGCCCTGACCAGGGCTCGCAGCCGCAGGTCGCCCATGTCGTCGGAGGCGGTGCGCGCCGTGCCGTACCAGGCGTGGGCCTGGCGGGTGTCGCCGAGCTTCATCAGCGCGTCCGCGGAGAGCAACGCCAGCATCACGGTCGCGCTCAGCAGGCGGCGCTGGGCCATCGCGGGCTGGCGGGCGGTGACGAGCGCGCGCACGTCGCACAGTTCGAGCATCAGCCGGTAGAGCATCGGCAGCGGGGCACTGGTGATGTACTCGCGGCGGTAGCGGAGCACCTGCTCGTCGAGCGCGTCGAGCTGGTCCTCGGTGACGGTGGCGCGGGCGAGGGTGCGGTCGAGCTCCTGGCGGGTCCGTTCGACCTCGGCCAGCAGCCGCCCGTTCATCACGAAGCGGGAGCCGAGCAGCGCGTGGTGGAACAGCGCCCGCCGTTCCATGTCGTTCCTGCCGTCAGCCGCGCCGTCGCCCTCGCGCCGTTCCTCGGCCCGGTACGGCTGGCGCCCCTCACCCCCGGAGAGCACGACGACCCTGGCCTCGCTCTCGTCGTCGCAGTAGTCACCCGCCAGGCCGAGCCGTACGGCGTTGGCCCGGTAGAGCCGGGCCAGCAGGTCGATGGTCTGCGGGCGGGGACGGGCGCGCTTGTTCTCCCAGGCGTTGAGGAGGTCGATGTTGGCCCGGGCCTCCCCCAGGTCCTGGCGCAGGCACATCTCCTCAAGTTCCTGTACGGCCTGCCTGGCCGACCACCCCCTGGCCAGCCGGTGGGCCTTCAGGAGGCTGACCCCGCAGCAACCGTGGATGGCCTGCGCCGTCTGCCAGGGCGTCCACTGCTCGGAACCGGCCTGCTCACGCCAGCGGCGCGCACACGCGGGAGAATGTTCACCTCGGGCCACGGCGCCCTCCCCGTCGCTGTTTACACAAGATTAACGAGAGCGAAGCACAGCGTAAGCATGCTCATGCATTGCTTTCCCTTTATTCGCGGTTTACGCACGGAACGGCGACAACTTTCCCAGGTATTCCACTGATCCGGCGCCGATCCGGCCCGAAGGCCGATTGCCTCACATGCCCCCGAACCGCACTCTGCACATTAAAGCCAACACCGTCCGCCAGGAGTGATCCACATGACGGCAAAGCGCGGCGAGGCCGTCGACCATCTGCGCCGGCTCGCCTCCCAGCTGGAGGCCCATTCCTTCCAGGTGCACCTGAGGTCGTCCCACGGACCTTATCCCCGCCTCCACGTGGTCAACCCGATGGCCCCCACCATGACGGAGGACGTCCTCGCCTCCCACGACGAGGACGGCGAATGGTGGTTCTGGCTCTCGTGGGCGGGGCGTATCGGTCAGGCCGAGGACGTCGCGACGGCTGCGGAGCGTGTGGCCAGTGTGCTCCATGTGATACGTCGATAGGTGATTCTTGGGCTCCACATGGGTAACACCCGATGATCAAGCCCAGAAAGGAGCGGGAACGTGAAAAGGATCCACCTCATCCAGCGCCCCCGGCCCCCGCGTGAGCCGGTTCCGCTCGACCTGCGCACTCCCTCGGGCAGAGCCCTCCCTTTTTGACCCCTTTCAGCGCCATACATCCCCTTCTGACCGCCGCCCTCCGGCGGCCGCCCCGCGCCGCAGCGACGGGTCACGGCCGCGGAGCGCGTCGCCTCTCTCCCCTTAGGAGCCCCTTTCAAGGGAAATTTCTCCTTTTTTGAGTCCCCCTTTCAAGGTAACTTCAAGTACTTTGCAGGGGTCCCGGGCCATCCTTGCGGCCATGAGCAGCGTTCTCTTCACCGTCAGTGTCAGCGTGGTGGTCCCCGCCATGAACGAGGCCGCCAACCTGCCGCACGTCTTCGCGACGCTGCCGGAGTGGGTGGACGAGGTCATACTGGTCGACGGCAACTCGACCGACGACACGGTCGCCGTCGCCGAGAGGCTCCGTCCGGGGCTGCGTGTCGTGACGCAGACCGGCAGGGGCAAGGGCAACGCCCTCACCGAGGGGTTCGCCGCCGCGAAGGGCGACATCATCGTCATGATCGACGCCGACGGTTCGACGGACGGGCGGGAGATCGTCGCCTTCGTGACCGCCCTGACCGAGGGCGCCGACTTCGCCAAGGGTTCCCGCTACATCCCCGGCGGCGGCTCCGACGACATCAGCCGGACCCGCTCCCTGGGCAACCGCGTCCTCACGATGATCACCAACCGTCTCTACGGCACCCGCTACACCGACCTGTGTTACGGCTACAACGCCTTCTGGGCGCGTCATCTGGAGGTCCTGAACCTCGACTGCGACGGCTTCGAGATCGAGACGCTGATGAACGTGCGCGCCGCCAAGGCCGGGCTCGTGATCCGCGAGGTGCCCAGCCACGAGCGCAGCCGCATCCACGGCGTCAGCAACCTGCACGCCGTACGGGACGGCCTGCGCGTGCTCAGGACCATTCTGCGCGAGCGCCGCCGCACCGCCTCTCCCCGGCGCGAGCACGCCTCCGTCTGACCCGGGCGGCCAATATGTGCGTCTAGACAGACTGGACAGTCGATCCCGGCGGAGGCACCCATGGGCGGATGGCAACTCCAGGAGGCCAAGCAGCGTTTCAGCGAGGTCATCCGGCGTGCTCTGAGCGAAGGGCCTCAGACCGTCACCCGGCACGGGGAGGAGGTCGCCGTCGTCATCGACATCACCGAATACCGTCGTCTCAGGGGCGAGACCCCCGACTTCGGACGCTTCCTGCTTTCGGCCCCCGACTGGGACGACGACGTCGAGTTCCCCCGTGACCGAGACCTTCCCCGAACGGTTCACCTCGACTGATGGGCACCGGGTACCTCCTCGACACGAACGTGGTCTCCGAGGCGCGTAAGCGGAACGGGAATCCCCTGGTCAGAGAGTGGATCGCCGCCACGCACGGCCCTGTCCTCCACCTCAGCGGCCTGACCGTCGGCGAGATCCGCCGCGGGGTCGAACTCCGCAGGCGCAGGGATCCCGCACAGGCCGCCGTGCTGGAACGCTGGCTCTCCGAACTGCTGCGGCAGTTCGGTGACCGCATCGCCCCGATCACCCCCGAGGTCGCCGAGGAGTGGGGACGGCTGAACGCCGTGCGGCCGATTCCCACGGCGGACGGGTTGATCGCCGCGACGGCCAGGGTGAACGGCTGGACGCTGGTCACCCGCAACGTCAAGGACTTCGAGGGGACGGGGGTCTCGCTCGTCGATCCGTTCGACCTGCCGCCCGCCTGATCAGGCGAACTTCGTCTTCGGGCGTTCCTGCAGGACGCCGTCCACGTAGACGTCCACCTTCTCGTCGTAGAACGCGACGAGCCCGGCGACACGCCCGCTCTCCTCAAGCGGGGTCCGGTAGGACCAGGCCAGGTCGGGCCGGCCGTTGACGCTCCAGTACTCCGCCACCCCCTTGTACGGGCAGCGGGTCACGGTCTCGGTGGGAACGAGAAGGTCGAGCCGGACGTCGGTCTTCGGCAGGTAGTAACGCGGCGGCAGGCCCGTCTCGAACAGGATCCTGGGGTGGTGGAAGTCGGCGACGACGACGCCGTCCACCTCGACACGCACGTGCCGCGAGGACGGCAGGACGTCGACCCGGGTGTAGGGGTCGCGGGGATGGACGTAGACCTCCTCGTCCTCCTCGAACCAGGCGTCGGCCGCCTCCCACTCGAACCGCACGTGGTCGCGCAGTTCCTCGATGGGCGATTCGGGATAGGCGAGGGCCGCGCCGGCGACTCCCGCCACGTCGTACAGCACCGCCTCGCCCCGGCTCGGCGAGTGCGCGCTCCCGCCGTTGGGCTCCAGCTCGACGGCGACGTCCCGCCGGGGGAAGTAGTAGGTCGGGTAGTAGGGCACCTCCCAGACCAGCAGTGCCCGGGTGGTGTCGGCGGCCACCCTGCCCCCGAAGAGGACCCGCACTCTCTTCGCGCTCCGCTCCACACGGACACGCCCACGTGTAACCGGTTCCATGCCACCGCCAACCCTGACCGTCTCGGGACTATTCCGGCACAGGTCTCGCACCGGTTTCCCCGCGTGGGATACACATGATCTTGTGCGCCGACTTCTCCTCCCCCTGGCCGCGCTGGCGCTCCTGCTGACGGGATGCGGCGTGAACGACCCCGCACGGGCGGACTTCTGGGCGAAGGCCGGCACCCTGACCGAGACTCTGAAGGGCACCCGGTTCAAGGAGAGTGAGGATCTCGGCTTCCTCATCGCCCGGCGGGAGGGTGTCGAGGTCCTGTCCGTCGCCGAGCGGACCCGGCGGGACCCGTTCCGTGCCGTGGTCAGGGTGACCGGCAAGGGAATGATCAAGGTCTGGGAGGGCAGGCGTGAGACGCTCCGTGCCGTTCCCGACGTCGTCGGCTGCTTCGAGGCCGTCGCCTCCGGCAACGCCTTTCCCGACTTCTTCGCGGACGTCTCCCTCAAGGAGGTCACGTGCCCGGCCACCACTCCCCTCGGCTTCAGGGCCCACGCCAGGTTTCCTCCCCGGATGTATGAGCGGTTGCAGGAGACGCTCCCCGGCAGACCGGACCTGGCCAAGGTCCGGGAGGCCGTACAGCGGCTGGACCTGGACCCGCGGGTCGTCCGGGAGATCGCCGAGGGGGAGACGGAGAAGGGGAGGACGGTCGGGATCGCGCTCAGGGAGGGGCCCGACGGCAACTGCATGTACGCGCGGGTCTGGCGGGGAGGATCGAAGGTCTGGGCGCCCTACCGGATCGTGCCCTACGGCGACGCCGGAGCCCAGACCTGCACGGCGACCGGAGCGATCAACGGCTACGCCGAGCGGGCGGCCCACTGAGAGCTCAGGCGCCCGCCTCTGTCCGGCCTCCCAGAGGGGCCCGGGGGCGTAGCGCGCCCGCGGTGACGACGGTCGTCAGGACGATCACCGACAGCACGGCGAAGGTGACGGGAAGCGACGTCAGGTGGGCGACCCAGCCGGTCACCGCGGGGGCCAGCAGCCCCGACAGGTAGGTGATCGTCGCCACCCCCGCGACGCCCTGACTCGGCGCCGCGGTCGCCCTGCCTCCGGCGGCGAAGGTCAGCGGCACGATCACGGCTATTCCCAGGCCGAACAGCGCGAACCCGGCGACGCCCGGCAGTGGGTCGCGCGCCGTGACGATGACCGTCCCTCCGGCGACCGCGAGCAGGCCACCGGCCCGTACGGTGGCGACCGGCCCGAGGCGCTGGACGATCAGATCTCCCAGCAGCCTGGTCACGGCCATGGCCAGGGCGAAGGTCGCGTAGGCCGCGGCGGCCATGCCCGGCCCCGCCCCGGTGACGTCCGTGACGTAGACGGCCGACCAGTTCATGCTCGCCCCCTCGGCGAAGGTCGCGCAGAACCCGACCGCGCCGATCGCCAGGATGGCCCGCGAGGGTACGGCGAAGCGGGGCGGTGCCTGCTCGCCCGGCTCAGGGCGGACGTCCGGCAGGCCGCGGCTCGCCACGAAACCGACGACCAGCAGGACGAGCGCGACGGCGCCGTGGTGCAGGCGCGCGTCGATTCCGGCCTGGGCGGCGACGACCCCGATCCCGGCACCGGCCAGGCTGCCCACACTCCACATGCCGTGCAGCCCCGACATGATCGAACGTCCCAGGCGCCGCTCGATGATCACCCCCTGGGCGTTCATGGTGACGTCGCACGTGCCCGCCGCCGCGCCGTACGCCAGGAAGATCGCGCACAACCAGACGAACCCGGGGGCCTGGGAGGGGATCGCGAGGGCGACGCACCACAGGGCGAGCAGGATCCTCGTGGCGGCGCGCCCGCCGATGCGGTGGACGAGGCGGCCGGCCATCGGCATCGCCACGAAAGCCCCCACCGCAGGACAGAACAGGGCGATCCCCAGTGCAGCGGGATCGAGACTCAGATGGTCTTGCAGCCACGGGACGCGGGTCGCCATGCTTCCCGCTACCGCCCCGTGGACGGCGAACACCGCCGCGACCGCGATGCGGGCGCGTTGATTGTCGTTGCGCATGGTGTGAGAAACTAACAGGCAGGCTTCCTGATTAAAAGGGGATAAATGAGGACCGCGACTCCGCAGATGGCCAGGGCGATCAACGACCGCCTCGCCCTGGACCTGCTGCTCGAACACGGAACGCTGACCGCCCCGCAGCTACGGGCGCTCACCGGGCTGTCCCGCCCGACCGTGTCCGACCTCATCGAACGCCTGCAGACCAACGGGCTCATCGAGGTCGTCGGCAAGAGCGGCGACGAACGCCGGGGGCCGAACGCCCGCCTGTACGGCATCGTGGCCGGCCGTGCCCACGTGGCCGGAGCCGACATACGGCGTGACACGGTCACCGTGACCGTCTCCGACATCACCGGAAGCCCGGTCGGCTCGGCGAGCCGCGAGATCGGCCCCGGGAACGGAGCCCTGATCGCCTCGCCCACCTACCCCCAGCACGCCAGGGCGGCCACCCCCCTGGCCGGGGTCGTCGCCGACGCCGTCGCCGAGGCGGCCGGTTCCCGGAGCCTGCACGCCGTCGTCCTCGGCGTGCCGGGGATGGTCGACCCGCACAGCGGCGAACTGGCCGTGGACAACGGCGTGCCCGGCTGGCAGCCGCACCTGCTCCAGACGTTGCGCCGCAGGATCGACGCGCGGATCGACCTGGAGAACGACGTCAACCTCGCCGCCGTCGCCGAGCACCGCGCCGGTTCCGCGCAGGGACGCGAGGACTTCGTGCTGCTCTGGCTCGACGACGCCGTGGGCGCCGCGGTCACCCTCGGCGGGAGGCTGCGCAGGGGCGCCTCGGGTGGCGCGGGTGAGATCACGCCGCTCGGCTTCCCCGAGGGCTCCTTCTGCGACCTGCTGGACGCCAAGGCCGCCGCCGGGCTCGACCAGGACACCCTGGCCGCCAGGATCGCCCGGATGGCCTTCACCGCGGTCGCCGTCCTCGACCCGGGACTCGTGGTCCTCGGCGGGGAGACGGGCCGCTCCGGCGGTGAGGAACTGGCCGCGCGGGTCGGCGAGCACCTCGACACGCTCTCACCGGTCCCCACCCAGGTCCGCGCGGGCACCGTCGAGGGCAACGCGATCCTCAACGGCGCCCTGTTCACGGCCCTGTCCATCGCCCAGCGGGACGTCTTCGGCGACGCCCCCGGCGACCCCCCGATGTGACGACCGCCCTCCGGTCAGGGCCCGGTACGGCGACGGCGGAGGGAACGGAGGGCGACATGGGCGATGAGCCCGGCACCGGCCACGGTCAGCAGGAACAACAGCGTCGGCCGCCACGACCAGGCGGGACCGGTCAACGCGAGGTGCTCGACGGGGTACTCGTTGTACTTCGCGGTCGCGCGGGCGGTGGCCACGTCGGTGTGGACGGCCAGGTCGCGCAGTACCGGGTCGAAGCCGGACTCGGCGGCGGCGCGCCCCGCGTGCGGCAGTTCGACGGCCAGCCCACGCCCGGCGGCCAGACGGGTGAGCGCGGGATCGACCTGCCCTGCCGCGCCGACCCCGGGGACGACCAGCCGGGAGAGGGCCGGCGCCGTACCGTCCGCCGGTTCGGCCACCAGGGTCACGCCGTGCCGGGTGGTGACCGCAGGGGTGCCCGCGAGCGCGACCGCGTGGGCCGCGAAGGAGCCTCCCGCGTAGACCTCGAACGCCGCGGCGACGTCGATCTCACCGGTCCCCGGGTTCAGCCCGATGCCGACGACCGGCCGGAACCAGGGGAAGGCCGCGTTGAGCGCGTAGGGCAGGTCCGCCAGAGCCGGCTCGTCGGCCGGGATCACGGTCGAGGCGCCGGGCGACCAGCCGGGATAACCGACCTCGGCGCCGACACGCCGGGCCTCGGCCTCCCCCGCCAGCAGTTCGACCAGCCGCAACGCGCCGACGACGCCGGAGGTCACACCCGCGGTCGTGGTGACCGGGCCGTCCTCGACGTAACGTCTGCCCTGAACCCAGCGGGTGTCCGGATAGTCACTCCGGAGAGCGCCGATGACCCCCCAGTGCGAGGTCGCGGCGCGTCCCCTGAGCAGGCCACCGGCCGCGACCAGCCGGGAGCCCGCGCAGACGCCCAGGATCCGGGCGCCCGCGGCGGCCCGACGGGCGATCCAGGCGCGCAGCGGCGCCTCGGCCTCGCCCTCGGGGTCGACCACGGCCGGAACCACGACCACGTCGGGCACCGCGTCCCCGGTCTCCGTCTCCTCAAGCGTGCGGTCGGGCAGCAGGCGCAGGCCGCCGGACAACGGGACCGGCTCCCTGCGCGCGCCCACCGTGCGGACGAGGAACCGATCGGAGCGGGCGAAGACCTCGTACGGCCCGAGCACGTCGGTGGTCACCGAACCGCTCGTCCCGACCACGACCGCGACCTTGATCCGTCCCCGCGGCGCCTCTCCCGCCGGAGGCTTCCCGGGTACGGCTCGCGGGGCCCCCGGGTAGCTGTCCCGCATGGAGACCACGACCCCGGCCGCGCATGTTCCACCAACGAGAACACCCCAGATGGCGATGAAAAGGACTATCCGTACGAGCAATCTGGCGCGTTGAGGCATGCGGAAGCTCCTGAGGTGTGAGGGGTCCCGGCCCGATCGGGAACCGGGAACGAGAAGAACGAGAACGCCGCGTGACGGCGGAAGAAAGGGAACGAGAAGAACCCGGACGGTCAGCCGGTTTCCCGCCGGAACTCCGAGGGCGGCCCGCCGTACCTGGCCTTGAACAGGCGGCGGAAGTGCCGTCCCTCGCGGAAGCCGCACCGGACGGCCACGGCGTCGACCGGCAGGCTGGTCTCGCGCAGCAGGGACATGGCGCGTTCGAGCCGCAGCCGCTGCCGGTACTCCAGCGGGGTGATCCCGGTCGCCGCGGTGAAGGCCCGGCTGAGCCCCCTGGGGGACAGGTTCGCCACCTCGGCCAGTTCGGCCAGGGTGTGCGCGGCGTCGATGCTCCCCGCGAGATGGTCCTGCACCCGGTGGACGGCGGAGTCCAGGTGCGACCGGTGCCTCAGGAACTGGCTGATCTGCTCCCCCGCGCCGTCCCTGCGCAGGTAGACCACCAGTTCGCGGGCGACGGCCGTGGTCAGGGCCGGGCCGTGGTCCCGCTCGACCAGCGAGAGCGCCAGATCGACCCCTGCCGAGACGCCCGCGCTGGTGCTGACCGGGCCGTCGTGGACGTAGAGCACCGCCTCCTGCACCCTCGCCGCCGGGTATCTGGCGCGCATCGCCTCGACCAGCGACCAGTGCGTGGTGCAGCGGCGCCCGTCCAGCAGGCCCGCCTCGCCCAGCGCCACCGCGCCGGTGCAGACCGACGCCAGCCGCGCCCCCGTGGCGGCCGCCGCACGCAGCCAGCCGACCACGGTCTCCGAGACGTACGGCTCGCGGTGCTCACGCAGCCTGGGGCCCGGGACCAGCACCAGATCACCGGCCGCGACCTGCGGCAGGGCGCCGAGCCCCGCGAGGCTCACCCCCTGGGCGGTCGCCACCCGCTCGGCGTCGGCGACGTGCTCGATCCGGTATCCCGCGCCGAGAAACGCGGCGGTGTCGAACACCTGCACCGGACCCGCCAGGTCGAGCAGGTTCACCTCGGGCAGGACCAGCACCACGACCCTGCCGGTACTTCCGGTCCCCTCATCAGCCACGACGCCGACGCTACCGGCCGTCACCCCGGCCCCGGCAGGGCCGTACGGGCCTCGCACCGGACGGATCAGGACACCGTGAACCTCCGGTCAGGCCGCCTCAAGGGCGTCGGCGACGGAGGGGAAGACCTCGAAGACCTGGGTCAGGCCCGCCAGGTTGAGCCTGCGGGCCAGGTTTCCCTGGACACCGGTGAGGATGAGCCGTACTCCCGCGAGCTGGCCCTGGTGACGGGCCTGGAGCAGTTCACCGATGCCGGAGGAGTCGCAGAACGTCAGAGCCGACAGGTCGAGGATGAGGGTCGGCGACTGCAGGAGCTCCCACGCCCTGCCGAGCTCCGCACGCAGCAACGGCGTGTGGTAGTGGTCCAGCTCCCCGCTCACCCGCACCACGAGCGTCGTACCGTGCAGCCCGGACGTGGCGCTGAAACTCGGCTCCGGCTCTTTTCCCGCGAACATCATCAACCTTCTGTACCGAACCTCTCCCAGCCGTGTAACTGTCTCACACGGAACGGGTCCCTTCGTGAGCCCGGCGGCCATGCCGCCGGACGTATCCCCCCTGTTGCCCCACCGTCCCGTCTGACGTGCCTCGTCCCCGGCCCAGGCGGCGGAGAACGCGTCCTCGCTCGCCCTGTCAGGGTGCCCAGGGCTGACAGGTCTATTCAGGATCGGCACCGTCCGGAGGGCACTCTGAGGGAGGATGCCCGCATGGGACATCTACGCTCTGTCACGCTCGTGCTCGCCGGGGTGACCCTGATGGCCTCCTGCGGCGCGCATCCCCCCGAGCCGTCCCCCACCGCGTCCCAGGCACCGCCGCCGAGCCGTACGGCGCAGCGGAACCCGTCGCCGGTCTCCCCCGCCTGGAAGGCCGTCAGGCCCGCCCAGCTGGCGGCGAGCTCCGCGCTGCTCGACGTGGCGGCGGCCGGGCCGCGTGAGGTGTGGGCGGTCGGCTACCAGAGGGGCGCCGAGGACCGGGAGGGCACTCCCGCCGTGACCAGGTGGGACGGTGTGAGATGGCGCGAGGTCACCGGGCTGAACGATCACGACGTCAACCACCTGACGGGCGTCAGCGTGGCCGGCCCCCGGGACGTCTGGGTCGCGGGCAACGGGGTGAACGCGTTCGCCGCGCGCTGGGACGGGCGGCGCTGGACGGCGCGGCGGCCCTTCGGCGTCGCGGAGGACTACCGGCTGACGGACGTCGCCGCCACGGGCGGCACAGGGAGCACAGCGTGGTTCACCGGGAACGGCCCGTCCGGCGGGGTGCTGATCCGGTGGGACGGCACGGCCTTCCGCAACGTGCCCACCGGCGGCGGCACCTTCGAGGCGGTCACCGCCAGGCAGGGGCACGTCTGGGCGGTCGGAGCGGCCCAGGACGGCACACCGCTGGTCTGGCACGGCTCCCCCGACCGCTGGGAGCGGTCGCGGACACCCGCCATCCCCGGTGGCACGCTACGGCGGGTCTGGCAGGTCTCCCCGTCCGACGTGTGGGCGGTCGGCGAGGTCGCGCCCGCCGGGGCCGTACGGGACGGAGCCCGGATCAGGCAGGGGCAGCCGCTGGTCCTGCACTGGGACGGGACCCGGTGGGCCAGGGCCGAGGTGCCGGTCGCCCGCGGTGCCCTGCAGGGCGTCACCGCCTCCGGTCCCGGCGAGGTGTGGATCAGCGGGGTGGACGCCGACCATCCGGGGCAGGCGCTCATGCTCCGCTTCGACGGCACGGCGTGGACACGCGAGTACGGCCCGCTCCTACGTCCCCGCCGTCCCGACCAGCAGTACGAGGACAGTGACCACGTCACCAGGACGGGTGTCACCCGGGCGCCCGGTACGGCCACGCTGTGGGCGGTCGGCTCGGTCGGCGTCGGTGACGACGAGGACGATTTCGTCCTCAGACGCTGAGTCCGTTCCTTCCGACTTCAAGTTTTACCTGTCGCCTCGCCGTGATCTTCAGACCGGCAACCGGCGTACGCATCCCCTGCCCCATCGGACTTCCCAGCCCGCCCACGATCCGGAGAATGCTCCGTTTTAACTCTCCGGACGGCTCGAAACAAATTCGATCACCCATGGACACCCCAAATCGCCCTTGGAATGTCGTACTCTCTCCCAAACTCCAATAAAGAGGGAGTCTGACATGAAACGCATAAGAATCACCCAAAGGCCTCGGCCGCCACGTCAGCCCGTCTCTCTCGACCTGCGCACCCCCTCAGGACGAGCGCTCCCGTTCTGACAGGAACAACCTGTTGACGAACCAGAGCACCACCCCGACGACGAGCAGCAGACCCGCCCGCACGTAGACGTCGGCGCCGCGCCCCGTGATCGGCAGCGCGAGCACAAGGCAGACAACCGCGCCGAGCGCCGGCATCCAACTGGGCGCCCGGTAGTGGTCGTGGCCGACGGGATCCTTGCGCAGCACGAGCACGGCCACGTTGACCAGCGCGAAGACCAGCAACAGCAGCAGCACCGTCGTGTCGGCCAGATCGCCGACATCGCCGGTCGCGACCAGCACCGCCGCGATCGCGGTGGTGAACAGGACGGCCACCCAGGGCGTCGCCCTGGTCGAGTGCACCGAGGCGAAGACCTTCGGCACGATGCCCTCTCGGGCCATGCCGTACACCAGGCGTGAGGCCATGATCATGTTGATCAGCGCGGTGTTGCCGACCGCCAGCAGCGCGATCAGCGCGAACAGCTTGGGCGGGAACGCCAGGCCCGCGACCTTGACGACCTCAAGGAGCGGGCCCGTCGAACTGGTCAGGGTCTTGGCGTCCACCAGCATCGTCGCGGTGAACGCCACCGCCAGATAGATCAGCGCCGCGACCGCCAGACCACCGAAGAGCGCCCTGGGGTAGTCGCGCTGCGGATTCTTCGACTCCTCGGCCAGGTTGACCGAGTCCTCGAAGCCGAGCAACGCGTAGAAGGCGAGCGCCGTACCGCCGAGGACACCGAGGAAGGCGCCGTTCGCCGGGTGGAACTCCAGGGCCCGGGCGGGCTCGCCCTCCCCGGACAGCAACGCGTAGATCCCGATCACGATGATCACCACGAGCCCGAACGCCTCGATGACGGTCAGGACCACGTTGACCTTGATGGACTCGGAGATGCCCGCGAAGTTCACCAGCGTCACCAGCCCCAGGAAGACGAACGCCCCGGCCATCACCGGCAGGGTGACGAACTCCCCGAGGTACTTGCCGCCGAACGCGCGCGCCGCCGCGCTCGCCGAGGTGATCCCGCTCATCAGCACCGCGAAGGCCACGACGAAGGTCAGGAAGGGGATGTTGAACGCCTTGTTCGTGTACAGCGCGGCCCCGGCGGCCTGGGGATACTTCCCGACGAGTTCGGCGTAGGCCGTCGCGGTCAGCGCGGCCAGCACGAAGGCCACCAGGAACGGCAGCCACAGAGCGCCGCCGACATATCCGGCGACCTTCCCCACCAGGGCGTATATCCCCGCACCGAGGATGTCGCCGACCACGAAGAGCAACAGGACCCGGCGCCCGATCACCCGCTTGAGCGAGTGCTGGGCCGCGCCGGAATCGATCACCGCCTCAGCCATGCCGCGCTCCTACCCGCACTCTGGCGGATCTCACCCACCGTCACTCGGGCACCACCTGTAAGCGTCATGAAAGTGCGCCGCAAGGAGATCCCCTACTGTTCTCTCTGTCACAAGAAGTAATGAAAGGCAGAAATGTTCTCCGTCCTCTCCTCCCGTCGTATCGCCGCCACCGTCGCGGGAGCCGCACTTCTCTCCTTGACCGCCGCCTGTGGCGGGTCCGGTAACGCCGAGTTCTGCGCCCAGGCGCCCTGGACCAAGGCCTTCACGGACTACACCACCGCCACCGCCAGCGCCGGCACCGACTTCAGCAAGTTCAACGACGCCAGCCAGAAGCTGTCGGCCGACCTGAAGGAGCTCGCCGGCAAGACCGACGGAGACCTCGCCTCCGCGCTCAACGACCTCGCCAAGACCTGGGGTGACTTCAAGATCGACCCCAAGGACCTGGCCGGAGCCGGCGCCACCGTGCAGAACATGGCCAAGAGCGCCCAGGAAGCCACCGTCAAGCTGGGCAAGGCCTGCTCCTCCTGATCTGATCTGATCTGACCTCTCCACCCCGTGCCTCCCGCTCCCAGGGAGGCACACCCGAGGGACACAGCGCCGCTCCGCCTGCGGGGGGCAGCGCGGGGCGGCGCTGTGTCTCTTTGCTCCGCCTTCGGCGTCGCGGGCTTGGGCGCCTTCGAGTCGGCGCTTTCCCTCGTCGCTGTGTCCCCTTTGCTCCGCCTGGCGGCGTCGCGGGCTTGGGCGCCTTCGAGTCGGCGCTTTCCCTCGTCACTCCGTCGCTTCGCTCCTGCGTTCCTCAGTCCAAGCACCGACGGCGCCCAAGCCGAAACTCCTCACACTTGGGGCCGGTAAAGCACAAGATGTGCTGCTTTGTGGCTCCTTCGGCGGCGCGGGTTTGGGCGCTTCGAGTCGGCGTCTTCCCTCATCGTCCGTCCGATACGCCCCCTCGCTCCGCAGTCCAGATCCGAGGACGCGCCCAAACCGGCACTCTCCACACTTAGCGCCGGGGAAGCACAAAAGCCGAGCTCCTCGCGCTTGACGCCGGGAAAGACGGGGCGAACTCTTCGTTTCCAGTGCCGGGCGCCCTGGGTTGAGGCGCGTTACGGGGACACCCACGCGGAGAACGACGCTCTGGTGTTGGACACCCGGGTTGGGACCGTTGAGAGATCGGCGTCCGAACCGATGGCTCTGGGGGTCGGGTGAGCCCGGGTCGGCGCCCAGGGCGTTTCCCCAGCCTGAGTTCGACCGGGCCGGGAACCCGAGCTCGGCCGGGCCGAGTTCATGCCGTGTCCGGTAAGCCCCCGCCGTCCGGTGGGGGCTTCGTCGTCCGGCAGCCTCCTGCCGACTGTGCGCCGCGTGCCATAAACATGCATCGCGCGCCAGACAGTGAGGCTGATCCAGGGGGTTCTTTACCGGGTGTCAGCCCGTTGTCAGCCCCGCAGAGCACGGGCCTCGGCGTAGCACTGCTCGAAGCCCTCAAGCACGGCGGGCCACGAGCAGCGCACCGGTTCCGTCTCACGGTTGTGGGCCGCGATCGACTCGCGCAGACCGCGGTCGCGTACCAGCTTGGCCACCGAGGCGACCAGACCCTCGAAGCTCTCGCCGAGCAGTCCCTCCTTGCCGGGACGGACGAAGTCGGCCACTCCGCTCTGGGCCCGCGCCACCACCGGCACCCCGGCCACCCTGGCCTCAAGCGCCGCAAGTCCGAAGGACTCCCTGGGAGCGGGGGCGACGAAGACGTCGGCGGAGGCGAGCAGCTCACGGATTCGCTCACGGCTGTAGCGGCCGGGGAGCGAGACCCACTCCGTCATCTCGTTCGCCCGCAGATAGCGCTCCATCTGGGAGCGCGCCGGGCCGTCACCCACGACGGTCGCCCGCATCCGCGTCTCGGCGGGCACCAGGGCGCGGGCCTCCTTGAGGAGCCTGAGCAATCTGACCGGCTGCTTGCGGGGTGCGAGCCGTCCGACCGCCACGACGTGCACGGGAGCGTCCTGATCGGCTTCGCCGCCGGAGCCGGGAACGGCCTGGCGCCAGGCCGAGACGTCCAGGCCGTTGGAGACCACGTGGACCGGCACCCTGCGCCCCGCGACCGAGCGGATCGGCCGGGCCGCGGCCTCACTCACCGCGGTGCCGACCAGCCCCCAGCGGTGCCATTCGAACAGCAGCCGCAGCCCCCGGTAGAGGGCACGGGTCACCGGGTCCCACATGCTGTGCACGGTCACCACGACGGGCAGCCCTGCCCGTACGGCGGCGCGGACCCCCATCCAGGCGAACGGTGAGACCGCGCCCATGTGAACGTGCACCACGTCGGGCCGTCGTGCCTTCACCAGACGCAACAGGTGACCGACGCCGAACGGGTGAACAGGCAGGTCGAAGGGGAGTTTCGCAACGATCCGATACACGCCCTGCAGTGTCTCCCCCGGCGTCGCGGTCGCGACCTCGACCTCGTGGCCCGCCTCCCGCTCCATCCGGACCAGATCGGCCACCTGCACCTCTATCCCACCCAGACGCGGCAGGTAACAGTCACTGACGTGGAGGATCCTCACCGTGCCAGCCTAAAGCGTCCGCCCCACCCCACCCCGCGCCCCCGGGACCCCACGGAAGAACCCCCGTTCAGGCCACCATCCGCCCACGCCCACGACGACCCGGACCCCACGAACTCCCCAAGACCCTGCCGATGCCTCGGATCCCGTCACCCCCTCTAAGGTTTTGTCCGGGGGTACCGGTGTCACACAAGGGGTTACGGCTTGGGCGCGTCGGTGCTTGGACCGAGGAACGCAGGAGCGAAGCGACGCAGTGACAAGGGAAAAGACACCGACCCGAAGCGCCCAAGCCCGCGACGCCGAAGGTGACGCGGGACAACATGTCTTGTGCTTTCCCGGTGCCGTGTGTGAAGAGTGTCGGCTTGGGCGCGTCGGTGCTTGGACTGAGGAACGCAGGAGCGCAGCGACGCAGTGACGAGGGAAAGCGCCGACCCGAAGCGCCCAAGCCCGCGACGCCGAAGGCGTCGCAAAGAGGCAGGGCGCAAAGAGACACCGTCACGCGGAGAGGCGAAGGTCCTGGGAGGCCTCCAGGGCTCTGGTGAGGGCGTTCGTGCCCTCGGCGAGTTCCTCGGCGGTCACCGAAAGGGCGGGGCGCAGCCGTACCGACTGGTCACCGCAGGGCAGGACCAGCACGCCCTCCTCGCGCCTGAGCCTGGCGACCAGGCGGTCGCGGGCGGTCGTGTCCGGCAGGTCGAAGGCGCACATGAGGCCGCGCCCCCTGGCGTTGCGGACCAGGCCGGGGAAGCGGGCCTGGATCTTCTGCAGCGAGGTGAGCAGGTCCTGACCGAGTTCGCCCGCGCGGATGATCAGGTCGTCGCGTTCGATGATCTCCAGCATCCTGCGGGAACGGACCATGTCGACCAGGCCGCCACCCCAGGTCGAGTTGATCCGGCCGCTGACGCGGAACACGTTGTCGGGCACCTGGTCGACCCTGCGGCCGGCCATGATCCCGCCGACCTGGATCTTCTTGGCGAAGGCCACGATGTCGGGGCGCAGGCCGAGTTGCTGGTGCGCCCACGGGGTCCCGGTGATCCCGGCGCCCGTCTGCACCTCGTCCATGACGAACAGGGCGTCGTACTCGTGGCACATGCGTTCCATGGCCTGCAGGAACTCGGGGCGCATGTGGTTGTCGCCGCCCTCACCCTGGATGGGCTCGGCGATGAAGCAGGCGATGTCGTGCGGGTGCCGTTCGAAGGCGGCCCGCGCCTGGGCCAGTGCCCGCGTCTCGGCCGCCTCGACGTTCCCGAAGTGGATGGCGGGCACCTCGATCCTGGGCCAGTCGAACATCGGGAAGCGGTCGGTCTTGACCGGGTCGGTGTTGGTCAGGGAGAGGGTGTAGCCGCTGCGGCCGTGGAAGGCGCGGGTGAGGTGGAGCACCCTGGTGCCGAGGCTCCTGGGACGGCCCGCCGCCTCGTTGCGCCGGCTCTTCCAGTCGAAGGCGCACTTCAGCGCGTTCTCCACGGCCAGGGCCCCGCCTTCGACGAAGAACAGGTGCGGTAGTTCCGGGTCGCCGAGCACGCGGTCGAACGTTTCGACGAAGTCGGCGAGGTGGCCGGTGTAGAGGTCGGAGTTGGCGGGTTTGTTGGCGGCGATCCTGCCGAGCAGGGCCAGGAACTCGGGGTCGTCGTCGAAGGGGTTCAGGCCCAGTGGCGCCGAGGCGAAGAAGGTGTAGAAGTCCAGGTAGCGGCGATCCGTCCGGGCGTCGACGAGCCGGGAGCCCTTGCTCCGGTCGAGGTCGAGGACCAGCCGGTAGCCGTCCACGAGCAGATGTCGAGCGAGGCGGTCGTGCACGTCCATGTCCCCTCCACAGGTCTCCCCCATAGCGATTCGAAGGGATTATTCCCCGTAAATGACACTTCTATATGGAGACATTACGCGGAGAAGCTGATTTTTCGGGAGATTGTCCTGGATCACACGACGCGAGGGGTGCCCGAGGGCCCTCGCCACCGGGAGGCGAGCCCCTTGATCCGGAAGGACAGCGCCACCAGGGCGATGCCGTACAGGATGGCCATGATGCCGATGAGCCAGGCGAGGGCCAGCGCGCCAGGAGCCGGCCGGATGAACAGCAGGACGCCGAACAGCACCGAGAGCGCGCCGCTGATGACGAACATCCACTCGTTCGCCGCGGTCCCGCGCAGCCTGATCCCCGCCACGATCTCCAGGACGCCGGTGACGACCGCCCAGGCCGCGATGAAGAACAGCAGGACCAGGGCCGTGATGCCCGGCCAGACGAAGACCGCGACGCCCGTCAGGATGCTGACGACGCCGTAGAAGATCATCCATCCCCGGGAACCGAGGCCCGCTCCCCTGCCCGCGCCGAACAGGGCGAAGACACCGTCCACGATGGCGTAGGCGCCGAAGACGACGACCAGGGCGAGGACGGTGATGGCGGGCCAGATCAGCGCCAGCACGCCGAACAGGATCGCGCAGACACCACGGACCAGATACACCCACCAGGTGCGTGCCAGCTCTTCCATGTGACCTCCCCGTTCCTCGGGGATTCCTATCCGGCAACAGGACAAGACGAGACCACCGGCCGGTTAAATCGGGTTATCGTGCGATCAATTCGTCGAGCCGCCAGAAGGAATGATCGATGTCGTTTCGTGAATCCGCCGCCGACATGCGGGACGAGCTGGTCCGCCTCAGGCACTCCCTGCACCGGGAGCCCGAGCTGGGCCTCGACCTGCCGCGCACCCAGGAGAAGGTGCTGGAGGCGATCTCCGGTCTCCCTCTGGAGGTACGGCTCGGCGAACGGCTCAGCTCCGTCACCGCGGTGCTGCGCGGAGCCCTTCCCGGCCCGACCGTCCTGCTGCGGGGTGACATGGACGCCCTGCCGGTCTCCGAACGCCCCGGGGCGGACGGGGTGACGGCCTCGCGGTTCGAGGGCAGGATGCACGCCTGCGGTCACGACCTGCACACCACCATGCTGGCCGGGGCCGCGCACCTGCTGTCCGCGGGGCGCGACCGGCTCGCCGGGAACGTGGTCTTCATGTTCCAGCCCGGCGAGGAGGGGCACGACGGGGCCAAACTCATGATCGAGGAGGGAACGCTCGACGCGGCGGGCGAACGTCCTGTCGCGGCCTACGCCCTGCACGTGACCAGCGCGATGCTTCCGCAGGGGACGTTCCTCACCAAGGGTGGCCCGATGATGTCGGCCATCGACGAGCTGACGGTGACCGTGCGCGGCGCGGGCGGTCACGGCTCGACGCCGCACCGCGCCAAGGATCCCGTCCCCGCCGCGTGCGAGATGGTCCTGGCGCTGCAGTCCATGGTGACGCGGAGCTTCGACGTCTTCGACCCGGTGGTGGTCACCGTCGGCAGCTTCCACGCGGGCACGGTCAGCAACGTGATTCCCGAGGAGGCCCGCTTCGCGGTGACGATCAGGTCGTTCTCCCCGTCCGCGCGGGAGCGGCTCCAGGAACGGACGGTCACTCTGGTCAGGGGCATCGCCGCGGCCCACGGGCTGGACGTCGAGGCCGACTACCAGGGGATCTATCCGGTCACGGTCAACGACGCCGGCGAGGCCTGCTTCGTCGCCGAGACCGTCAGGGAGGTCTACGGCGAGCAGCGCTTCCGGCAGGCGGCGAACCCGTTCACCGGCTCCGAGGACTTCTCCTACGTCTGCGACCAGATCCCCTCGGCGTTCGTCGCGCTCGGCGCGTGCCCGGCCGACCGTGATCCGGAGCGGGCCGCCTACAACCACGCCCCGGACGCGGAGTTCGACGACGCGGTGCTGCCCGACGGGGCCGCGCTCTACGCCGAACTCGCGGCGCGCCGCCTGGCCGGTGCCACGGTCTGAGTAGCGGCTCAAACAGTGGCCTGGACCGGTCGCCTTCTTGTGACCGGTTCAGGCCTCGCCGACGATCCGGACACCGACCGTTCCGTGCTCGCCCCTGCGGAACCTGCTGACGATCATCAGGACCCTGGCGAACAGGCCGTACTTCCGCAGGATCAGCCGGCGCACCCGCTCGGTCTCCTCCGCGGGCAGCACCGAGGCCCGTCCCTCGACCTGCTCGCCCCGCGTGTTGCCCCGCACGTCGCAGGCCGCCAGGACGACGCGCGGATCGGCGTTCAGGCGTCTGACCTTGCCCGAGGAGGCGACCGTCCAGACGACCAGCCCCTCACCGTCCGGCGCGACCCACACGGGGGTGGGAACCGCGGCCCCGTTCCTCCTGAAGGTCGTCACGGAGACATAGCGCTCGGCCGCGAGCTCCTTGATCGTCGTCATGTACGGCACCCTACGCCGCCGTGTAGACCACCAGGAAGACCGCGGCGTACTGCACGAGGTAGGCGGCGACGGTGAGGGCGTGGAAGACCTCGTGGAAGCCGAACCAGCGGGGCGAGGGGTCGGGGCGGCGTGTGCCGTACACGACTCCGCCCGCGGTGTAGAGCAGGCCGCCGGTCAGGACGAGGGCGACCGCGACGGCCCCGGCTCCCGCGATCAGCTGGGGGAGGACGAGGGCGGCCGTCCAGCCGAGGGCGATGTAGAGCGCCGTGGACAGCCAGCGGGGGGCCGAGGTCCACAGCACCTTGAACAGCACGCCCGCGAGGGCTCCCGTCCAGACCACGGCCAGGACCGCGGTCCTGGCCGGGCCGTCGAGGGCGAGCATCGCGAAGGGCGTGTGGGTGCCCGCGATGATCAGGAAGATGTTGGCGTGGTCGAGGCGGCGCAGCACCCCGGCCAGACGCGGGGAGAGGGTGCTCCGGTGGTAGGTGGCCGAGACGCCGAAGAGCAGGCCGGAGGTGACGGCGTAGACGGCCGCCGCCAGCCGGGCCTGGAGGGTCGGCCCCAGGGCGACGAGAACGAATCCGGCGATGAGGGAGACGGGCAGGGCTCCGGCGTGCAACCAGCCCCGCAGGCGGGGCTTGGCGGCCCCGGGGAGAGCGAGGCCCTCGGCGGTGGTCGTGACCATGAACCTACGCTAGCGTAGGTTACGTCTCCGTAGGTTGTGATCTGCCCGACATCGTCACAGGGCTCTGAGGAACCTGGCCGCGACGGGGACCGCCGCCTCCCCGCCGCTCTCGACGAGGACGGCGAAGGCCAGGTCGCCCCGGTAGCCGACGAACCAGGCGTGTTCCCGCCCGTCCGCCGCCCGCGCGGTGCCCGCCTTGCCCGCCGTACCCGGAGGGAGGCCGCGGGTTCCGTCGGCGGACACGGCGCCGTCGGAGGTCCCGGTGGTGTCGGCGACGGCCGCCCGCATCATGGACCGCAGGGCGGTGACCGTGGCCTCCGGTAACGAGGCCCGCCGGGAGACCTGCCGCACCCGCGACGACCGGCTGGGGACCAGCACCGGCCCGTGCCAGGAACCGTCCTGTACGGCCGCCGCGACCAGCGCCATGCACAGCGGGCTCGCCACGACCGAGCCCTGCCCGATGGCGTCCGAGGCCAGTTCGTCGACGTCGCCGGGCGGCGTGATCCTGCCGCAGGACTCGCCGAGGCCGGGCACCTCCGCGTTGAAGCCGAACAGCTCGGCCGCCCGCACCAGGCCCCGGCCGTTCGAGGGCAGGTGGGCCGCCGCCTGCTCGACGAAGGCCGTGTCGCACGACAGCGCGAAGGCCGTCGTCAGGGTGACCGCCTCCGAGGCCGGGTGGTCGGCGGCGTTGCGGAAGATCCTGCCCTTGGGGGGCGTGTAGGTCCGCGGGCAGCCGACCCGTGTCGCCGGGGTGAGCCCCTCGGAGAGCAGGGCGGTCGCGGTGACCACCTTGAACGCGGGGCCGGGGGGATACAGTCCGCGGAAGGCGCTCTGTCCGCCGTTGCCCTCGCCCAGCCGGTCGGCCACCGCCAGGACCTCCCCGGTGCCTGGCCGTACCGCGACGATGGCGGCGGGGTGGCCGACACCGTCGAGCGCCCGCGCCGCGGCGGCCTGGACGGGGCGGGACAGGCTCGTCCTGAGCTTTTTGACGTGCGGCGGCCGGAAGACGGCCAGTTCCCTCTTGCTCCCGTCCGCCCCCGTCGCCTCAAGGGCGTAGCCGGTGGTCTCCTCGGCTCCCGCGCCGAACAGCCCGCGGTAACCCTCCGCCCCGCTGTCTTGCGGCAGCGGCGCCCCCGAACCGGTGACCGGTTCGGTCTCCGGCGCGGGGATCTCCTTGAAGGCGATCCTGCCGCCGCCCGCCAGCGCCGGGTGGAGCGTCTCCGGCAGCCACACCACCCTCCAGCGGCCCTCACGCAGGACCATCCGCAGCGTCGACTCGAACGGCCAGTCGCCGAGGTTCCTGACCTTCCTGACGCCGCGGAAGGGTAACTCCGCGTGCAGGCCGTCCCCGCGCACCAGCGTGCCCGGGACGAGTCTCACCGACTCGATGTCCAGGTCCTGGGCGAAGTCCAGGTGCCGCTGGGCGAAGTCGGCGGGCGGCGAGACGACCATCCGGCCCATCTCGCTGAGGTCGCCGTCCTGCCAGGAGGCCAGGTAGGCGCGGCCCGTCTCCTCGGGCCCCGGGCCCACGGCGCGCACCTGCGCGCCGGTCGGCCGCAGCAGCACGTAGACGCCCGCGCCGATCATGATGAGCACGACGGCGACGAGCACGAGGACCGGTCGAGTACGCATACGGTTTCTCCCAGATGTGTCCTCTCGGTTGTACAGGAACAGAAGTGGAAAGTGGGGCAAAAGTGATCAGGCGGAAACCGGAGGGGCCGATGCCCGGCCGCTATCCGGTGAGCTTCGGCGAGGTCGACCTGCTGGAGGACCTGGACAGGCCCTCGGGGTGGGTCGTCTCCAAGGAGGGCGTGCCCCAGTCCTACGTCGACCTGGAGGACCCCACCTACCTCGACTTCGAGTACGTCCAGCTGATGGCCGTCGTGGTCGACCTGCTTCCCGAGGGACCTCTCGACGCCGTGCACGTGGGAGGTTGCGCGTGCACCCTGCCCCGCTACGTGGCGGCGACCAGGCCCGGGTCCCGGCAGATCGTCGTGGAGCCGGACGCCGGTCTGGTCCAGCTGGTCAGGGACCAGCTCAGGCTCAAGTCGGTGCCCCGGCTCAAGGTCAGGATCCTCGACGGCCGTACGGCCACCGCCGCCCTGCCCGACGCCTCGGCCGACCTGCTCGTGCTCGACGCGTTCAGCGGCGCCACGATGCCGCTCGACCTGGCGAGCGTCGAGTACATGGCCGAGGTCGCGCGCGTCCTGCGGCCCGCGGGGACGCTGGTCGTCAACGTCGCCGACGGCAAGGGGCTCGCCTTCGCGCGCAGGGTGCTGGCCACGATCGGCGGTTCCTTCGGCCATGTCGCCCTGCTCGGTGAGCCCGGCATCATGCGGGGGCGGCGTTTCGGCAACCTCATCGTCGCCGCCTCCCGCGTCGCGCTGCCGTACGCCGACCTGACCCGCAGGGCCGCGAGCGGCCTGACCGTGGCCCGCTGCCTGTCCGGGGAGGAGCTGACCAGGTTCGTCGCCGGGGCGAGGCCGTTGCGTGACGGCGACCCGGTGGTCGTGCCGGTGCCGCCGCCCGAGGTCTTCGGCTGAGACCGTCGGCCGGGGCCTTCGGCCGGAGGGCTCAGGCGGGCACCCAGGCCCGTACCGCCGTGCCCTCCCCCGGGGCGCTGACCAGCCTCAGCCCACCGCCGAGGGCGTTCATCCGGTCCGCGAGCGCGGCCAGTCCCCCGCGGTCCGCCGTGGCCGGTTCGAACCCTCTGCCGTCGTCGGAGACCACGGCCTGCAGCCTCCCCTCCTCCAGCGACAGCCGTACCTCGATCCTGGAGGCGGAGGCGTGTTTGAGCGCGTTGGCGATGGACTCGCTCACCGTGAAGTACAGCGCGCCCTCGACCTCGTCGGGGAAGCGGCGCGCGCGCAGCCCGGGGTCCGCGATCACCGTGGTGGTCGTCGGCAGCCGTGAGCAGCGCTCCTCGACCGCCTCGACCAGCCCGCCCTGGCTGAGCACGGACGGATGGATGCCCGCCGCCAGCTCCCGCAGGTCGGTCAGGGTCTGCCTGGCCTCCTCGCGCAGCAGGGTCATGGTCCGCGCGTCCCCACCCGTCGCCCGCGCCAGCTCCAGGCCCGCGATCAGCGCGACGAGCTGCTGCTGCACCCCGTCGTGGATGTTGCGCTCGATCCGCCGCCGCTCGGCCTCCTGGGCGTTGACCAGCCTGGCGGCCAGCCCCACGCTCTGGATCGCCAGGCCGACCGGCACCGCCAGCGCCCCGAGCAGCCTGCGGTCCTCCGAGGTCAGCCGCCCCACCGTCTTCGGGCCGCACACGATGCGCCCGAGCCCGGCGGGAACCGTGAGCGCGGCCTCGCCGTCCTCCTCGCCCGCGACGACCCGCGTGCCGTCCGCCAGCTCCACGGCCGCCCAGCTGGTCTCCAGCCCCGCCCGTACGGCCTCCGCCAACCTGCCCAGCTGCTCGACCGGCTCGGTCTCCTCAAGCGACGGGCCGAGTTCGGTCAGCAGCTCGTCGACCGTCGGCCTGAGGTCGAAGACCAGGAAGATCCGGTGTCCCCTGATGCCGATCCTGATGTCGAGGAGCTGGTGCCTGAACACGGTCATGGTGATCACGATGGGCAGCGCGGCGATGGAGGTGAACAGCCCCAGCCCCAGGCCGGCGCCGTAATCGCTGGGCCCGAAGAACGTGATCAGCAGGAACCCACCCAGGGTGCCCGTGAGCCCGGCGATCATCCAGCGGAGCACGCGGCGCCCCGCGACGTCGGCACGCCACCAGCGCAGTACCAGGGAGACCAGTACGGCCAGCGCGACCAGGTAGACCACCCCCTGCCCCACCGCGCCCGCCAGGGCGGCGACCAGGCCGGGGGTGCCCTTGAGACCGATCGGGTTGCCCCTGGCGAAAATGGACTCGTAGACCGCGTCCGCGCCCAGCAGAAGACCCGCCCAGTGGACCGTGATCGCCACCGCCGCGATCCACGCCCCGACCCGCCAGCGGCGTGAGGGCAGGCGGCCGTCGGGGAAGAGCAGTGGGACGAAGACCCAGGTCAGCCCGTAGAAGACGGTGAAGAGCGAGCTCAGCACGACGGCTACGACGGCCAGTGGTCCCCGCAGCGTGGGGTCACTGATCAGCAGGCCCGCCCCGAACGCGCCGAGCCCCAGGCAGTCGGCGGCGGCGAGCAGCAGCCAGCCGTAGACGTTGTCCGGCCGTCTGGCCGCGATGAGCCAGCCGACCGTGGGCGTGATCAGGCATACGGCGACGAACGCCCACACGCTCAGCGGCACGGGGAAGCCGGTCTCCAGCGCCCCGCCGGCGACGATGCCACCCGCGGCCACGGCGGCCATCGCCCCGGCGAGGGCGGCGGGCGGAATCACACGGGTCATGACCGCAGCCTGCCGCCCGGGACGGGGCGCCGTCCATGAGGTTGTCCACACATCCGATGCAGTCTGCCTCACCTCGGGAAACGGAGGACGGCCGGGTGTTCCCGCAGGTCCCGCCGTCCCTACCTTCGAATCGAGGCCGCCGAGGGTGCGGCCGGAAGAACCCGCCTCCCACCAAGGAGATCCTCGTGAGACCGCCGTTCAGATCGACGCGCATGCTCGCTCTCGCCCTCGCCGCGACCGTCGTTCCGGTGAGCACCGTGGCCGCCGGAGGGCAGAGCGTGGCCGCCACCTCTTCCGTAACCCTTTCCGGGACCGCTCTGACGGTCGCCGCCGCCCCCCGGATCCCGGACACCCCGGCGGGCAGGCAGCTGACCTGGCTCCTCGACGCGCTGTCCCGCACCCCCCTGCCCGAGAGCGAGCTGCGGGAGCACTTCGCGGCCGGCTTCCTGCAGGAGGTCCCCCCCGCCGAGATCAACAAGTTCGTCGCCGCACTCAAGGGGCTGACGCTGCAGACCCTGAACGAGGCCGACCCCACGTCGCTGTACGGCACGGCGAAGCTCGGCGGCGAGGACTACGTCGTCACGCTCTCCGTGGACGACGACGGGAAGATCAACAGCCTGCGGGTCCAACAGCCGCAGCCCCTGCCGCCCGGCCCGAAGAACTGGCGGGAGCTGGACGCCCGGATGCGTTCGGTCGCACCGAACGTCGGCTTCCTCGCCGCGGAGATCGACTCCCGGGGACGGTGCCAGGTCGTGCACGGCGTGAACGTGGACAAGCCCAGGCCGCTCGGCTCGATCTTCAAGCTCTACGTGCTGGGCGCGGTGGCCGAGAAGGTCCGCGACGGCAAGCTCAGCTGGGACACCGAGCTCACGATCAAGCCGGAGTGGAAGAGCCCCAGCGAGGGCGGCCTGTGGGAGCGCCCGGACAACAGCAAGGTCACCGTGCGCGAGGCCGCCAAGCTGATGATCTCGATCAGCGACAACACCGCGGCCGACATCCTCATCCACACCGTCGGCCGCAGGGCCGTCGAGGCCAAGGTCCGCCAGTGGTCCGACCACCCCAAGCTGAACATCCCCTTCCTGACCACCAGGGAGCTCTTCCTGCTCAAGGGGATCGACCACCCCCGGCAGGCCAGGACCTACCTGGGCCTCAGCACCGCCAAGAAGCGGAAGTACCTGCGTGACGTCGTCGCCAAGCAGGACGGCTCCGGCATGAAGCCGTGGACCACGCCCCGCGAGGTCGACACGATCGAGTGGTTCGGCTCCCCGCGTGACATCTGCCGCGCCTACGTGGGCCTGAGCAGGCTGAACTCCAAGACCCTGAACGAGACGCTGTCCGGCTTCGACGGCCTGGGCCTCGACGCCAAGAAGTGGCCGACCGTCTGGTTCAAGGGCGGCTCGGAGCCCGGCCTGCTGGACCTGGCCTACCTCGGGCGTTCGGCCTCGGGGAAGACCTACGTCGTCACCGCGCTGGCCTACGACAAGAGGAAGGCCCTCTCCGAGGAGCGGGTCGCCCCCCAGATGATCTCCCTCATCAAGGGCTCCTTCTCCCTGGTCGGGTCCAGGTAGCCCGTCGCCGGGGCCGCGGTCAGGCCGTGGTCCCGGCGTCCACGGTGACGGAGGTTCCGGTGATGTTGCGCGCGCCGGGCCCGGCCAGGTGCGCCACGGTCGCGGCGATGTCGTCGGGATCGCAGTAGCGGCCGAGCGCCGTGTAGGAGCGCTCCTCCTCCGCGTCCGGCCCGTCCGCCGGGTTCATGTCGGTGTCGGTCGAGCCGGGGTGGACGAGGTTGACGGTGATGCCCCGGGGCCCGAGGTCACGGGCCAGCCCCTTGGTGAACCCGATGAGCGCGGACTTGCTCATCGAGTACAGCGTCCAGCCGGGCGAGGTCACCCGCTCGACCAGGCTGCTGCCGATGCTGATGATCCGCCCGCCGTCCCCCATGTGCCGGACCGCCGCCTGGGCCAGCAGGAACGACGCCCTCGCGTGGACGGCCAGCGTCCGGTCCACCTCCTCCAGGGTGAAGTCCTCGATCGGGCCGTAGGGGGCGATCCCGGCGTTGTTCACCAGGATGTCCAGCCCGCCCAGTGTGGAGACGGTGCGCTCGACCGCCTCCGCCAGCGCCGTCGCGTCGGTCGCCTCGGCGGGTACGGCGAGGCCCCGGCCACCGGCCGCCTCGATCTCCCGCACCACCTCCCGCGCCTTCTCCCCGGCGCGGGCGTAGGTGATCGCGACGTCCGCGCCCTCGGCCGCCAGCCTGCGTGCGATCGCCGCACCGATGCCGCGGCTGCCTCCGGTGACGAGCGCCACCCGTCCGTTGAGCATGACATTGCCCCCTCAATGCGGAATTGATTCCGTTTCAGAGACTAGGCGGAATCGATTCCGGATCGCAAGTCGATAGGGTTGGGGGGTGCCTCGGAGCCGACGACCTCAAGCAGCGGACCCCCCAGCCGGGGATCCCCCGGCCGCGGACGCTTCAACCGCCGACACCCCGTCCGCCGGTGGTTCGGCTGCGGACACCCCGTCCGCGGGCGGCTCGGCCGTGGGCAGGCCGGTCACGGGTGACCGGCCGGGCGACAGGCGCGCGGACGCGGCGCGCAACCGTGCGAAGATCCTCGCCGCCGCCGAGGAGATCGTGGCGACCCGGGGCGTCGAGGCACTGGCGATGGCGGATGTGGCCGCCGCGGCGGGTGTCGGCGTCGGCACGCTCTACCGCCGCTTCGGCGACAGGTCCGGCCTCGCCCACGCGCTCATCGACCGGCGGGAGCGGGAGTTCCAGACGTCCTATCTGAGCGGCCCGCCCCCGCTCGGTCCCGGCGCGCCCGCCGCCGAACGGATCCGTGCCTTCCTGCGCGCGCTGGCCCGCCGTACGGTCGACCAGCTCGACCTGCTGCTCGTGGCGGAGACCACCGGACCGTTCGCCCGCTTCGGCGGGGCCTACCACGCCTACCACCGCCACCTGGCGGTCCTGATCGCCGACGCCCGGCCCGACCGCGACCCGTCCTTCCTGGCCGACGCCCTGCTCGCCCCGCTGGCCGCGAACCTGCTCGCCTACCGGCGAGACCTCACCCTCGACGGCGTCCAGGCGGGACTCGACGACCTCCTGACCGGCGTCCTGCCGGAGTAGCCACGGCCTTCACGTCGCCGAGGTGCCGTGAGTGGTGGCCAGGTCGAGGAAGAGGGCGCTGGACCAGCCGAAGCCCTGGGTGGCCCGGCAGGCCCGGCCGCCGGTGAGGGGGTTCCAGTACTCGTACAGGCCGCCGCCGTCGTTCACCATCCGCAGCGTCCGTACGGCCAGCTCGTCGGCGGCCTCGGCGAAGCCGGAGCGGCGCAGCCCCTCGACGAGCAGGTGGTTGACGTTGAGCCACACCGGCCCGCGCCACATCGCGTCGGGGTCGAAGTCCGGGTCGTCGAAGGCGACCGTCGGCACCGGGCGTTCGGCCCAGAAGCTCGGCGAGAGCAGGTCGGCGAGGAGCCTCTCCGCGATCGCCGCGGGCAGGCGGCCGGTGAACAGCGGCATCAGCTCAAGCGGGGTACGGCAGGCCACCTCGACCTCCCGGGAGGTCTTGGCCAGGGTGGTGAAGCGCTCGCCGTTCCAGCGCCTGGCGACGAGCAGTTCGACGTGCCCGGCGGCCCGCTCCCGCCACCCGGCCGCCTCCGCCGTACGGCCGAGCGCCTCGGCGATGTCGCCGAGCCGGTCCGCCTGCAGGGCGAGGTAGGAGTTGAGGTCGGGGGGTTCGGCCCTGGGGCCGTGGTCCCAGATCGGGCTGTCGTCCAGGCCGGACGAGTAGGGGTGGAGATACTCGGCCAGCCCGTCCCCGTCGGGGTCGGAGACGGTCAGCCACCACTCGTGGGAGCGGGCGATCGGCTCGTAGACCTCGGCGAGGAAGCCCGGGTCAGGCGCCACCTCGTGGATCTTCCAGACGGCCCAGGCAAGCAGCGGTGGTTTGGTGACCGGCACGACGCCGCCGATCGGCTGCCCGGCCTCACCCGGGTCCGGCCCGCCGACCGCCGTACCGACGTGCTGGGCCAGACGGGTGTGGTCGGAGCGGGGCAGGTCGGTGGTCTCTGCGAGCACGCCCAGGTCGTGCACCACGTCGGGGACGAGCCCGTCGGGGCGCTGGTGACCGAGCAGGATGCGGATCTGGTCACGGGCCAGCTCGGGGGCGCCGTGGCGCAGGCCGACCGCGTGGAAGCAGGCGTCCCAGTTCCAGACGCCGACGTAGCCGAACTTGGAGGGGACGACGCCCAGCCTGCCCCGCGCCTGAGCGATGGGCAGCAGGTTCACCCCGAGCGTCCACCACGCCTGTTCGGCCCGTTCCCGCAGGTCATCGGGTACGGCGGGCATCCGCCCGAACCACTCCCGCCACCGTGACGCGGCCCGTTCGAGCAGGGTGGGGCCGTCGAGTGTGGAGGCTCCGGTCAGGACCAGCGTCCCCTCGACCGCTCCCCCGCCGCCGTCCCAGACGGCCCGTGCGCCGAAGCCGGTCAGCACCAGCGTCTCCGCGTCGGCGAACACCAGCTCGACGCCGCCCTCGAAGGTGAGACGGTCGGCGTGGGCCCCCCGTACGGGCAGTTCGACGGCGCCGGAGAACAGCCGCAGACCGGTCAGCACGGTCGTGTCCGCCAGCCGGGTCTCGTACTCGGCGCGGGCGATCCACAGGGAGCCGTCGTCGGCGGGCATCACCAGCAGCCGGGAACCCCGGTCGGTGAAGGGGGTCCGCCCCAGGTCGCGTAGTTCGAACATCATCAGCGTCCTCCCAGGCCGGACATGGCCATGCTGTTGAGGATGCGCCGCTGGCCGATCAGGAAGGCGATCATCATCGGGACGACCGAGATGGCCGAGGCGGCGAGGGTGAGCCCGTACTCGGTCGCGCCGTGCTGTCCGGCGAACTGGCTGACCAGCAGCGGGACGGTGGCCAGTTCGGGCGAGTTGAGGAAGATGAGCGGGAAGAAGAAGCTGTTCCAGCTCGCGAGGAAGACGATGATGCCGAGCGCGCCCATGCCGGGCCTGACGTTGGGCAGCACGATCCGCCAGAAGATCGTCCAGCGGCCCGCCCCGTCGAGACGGGCGGCCTCCTCAAGCTCGATCGGGACCGCCCTGATGAACTGGCGCAGCAGGAAGACCGCGAACGGGTTGACGTAGCCGGGCACGATCAGCGCCAGGTGGGAGTCGATCCAGCCGAGCTTGGAGAGCATCAGGTACAGCGGCACGATCGTCACCTGCGCCGGCACCATCTGGGTCGCCAGGAAGAGTCCGAACAGCAGCCCCGAGCCCCTGAAGCGGATCCTGGCGAAGGCGTAGGCGGCCATCGCCGAGGTCAGCAGGGTCAGCGCCACGTTGAGGACCGCGATGTAGAAGCTGTTCCAGTAGGCCTGGGCGAAGGGCAGCGCGCCGAAGGCGTCGGGGTAGTTCTGCGCCCGCCAGGGGTTGGGCAGCCAGTCCAGGGGCGAGTTGAGCATCTGGTGCGTGCCCTTGAACGACGTCAGCAGCATCCAGACGAACGGGAACAGCATGACGAGCCCGCCGACGGCGAGTGCGACGTGCAGGGCGATCCCGCCCAGGCGGCGGGGCAGGGAGACACCCGTGGGGATCACGGACATGGACGTCCCCCTTTCACGAGTCGTAGTGGACGAAGCGCCGTTGCACTCCGAACTGGACGAGGGTGACCAGCAGCGTCAGCGCGAGCAGGATCAGCGCGGCGGCGCTGCTCATCCCGAACTCGAACCGTTTGAAGCCCAGGTCGTAGACCTGGTAGACGATCGTGCGGGCGCCGTCGTTGTGGTCGGGGTCGACCAGCACGTAGATCTGGTCGAACGCCTGGAAGGAGCTGATCACCGCGACCACGGTCGAGAAGAAGAGGGTCGGGGAGATCATGGGCAGGGTCACCGAGCGGAAGACCCTGATCGGCCCTGCCCCGTCGATGCGGGCGGCCTCGGTCAGCGAGGGCGGGATGGTCTGCAGCCCGGCCAGGAAGATCACGACGTTGAGGCCGAGTGAGGACCAGATGGTCACGACCGCGATGGCGACGATCACCCAGTTCGGGTCTTCGAGCCAGTCGGGCGGCGTGATCCCGAACCAGTCCTGGACGGTCCTGTTCAGCACGCCGTAGTCGCCTCCGGCCAGGATGATCTGCCACATCACCGCGACCGCCACCGAGCTGGTGACGACCGGCATGAAGTAGACGACCCGGTAGAGGGTCTTGCCCCTGACGTGGTTGAGCGCGACGGCGATGAGCAGTGCGAGGCCGAGACCGAACGGGACGGTCAGGAAGGCGAGTTCGACGGTGTTCCAGACGGCCGTGCCGAAGGCGGGGTCGGACAGCTGCGCGGCGAAGTTGTCGAAGCCGACCCAGGACTTCTCGCCGAGCCCGTCCCACTTCATGAAGGCGAGCACGACGGCGAAGCCGAGGGGAAGGACCAGGAAGACGAGCAGGCCGACGACCTGCGGGGCGAGGAAGAACGCGGCCCACCAGCCGTCCCGGCTCCGCACGCGCGCCGCCGCGCGCGCGGAGCCGGGTTTCGCGGTGGGGCGCGTCTCGGTGACGACGCCTGCCACCGCTAGCCGATCTTGCCGTCGACGAGTGCCTGCAGCTCGGTCATGCCCTGCTCGAAGGGGACCTTGCCCGTCCAGACCTTCAGCAGGTGGTCGTTGATGTCCTTGGTGAGGCCGGGGATCGCCACCTCCTCCGGGTAGTTGGCGAAGCCGGTGTCGCGGACGTCGAGGAAGGTCTGGGCGTGCGCGGGGTAGCCGCCTTCGAGCACGACCTGCTCGGCCCCCTTCACGGAAGGTACGGCGCCGCCGCCCTTGAGCCGCAGGAGCTGGCCCTCCTTGCTGACGAACTCGCTCAGGAAGGTGAAGGCCTCCTTGGGGTTGGCGGAGTCCTTGTTCAGCGACAGGTAGGAGGCGGCGACCGCGCCGGGCATCGGCTGGCCCGTCTCGGACGGGAACGGCACGATGTCGTAGTTGGGCAGGTCACCGCCCTTGCGCAGGGAGTCGATCATCCAGCGTCCGCCCGCGTAGAAGCCCGCGGTCCCCTTGAGGAACTGGGTGCTGGCGCCGTTGCTCGCGGGCAGCACGTCGGCCGAAAGGAAGGTCTTGTCGGCGTAGCCCTTGGCGAGGGTCTCCAGGGCCTGGCGGGACTTGGGGTCGGTGGTGGCGACGAACTTCCCGCCGTCCCAGACCTTGCCGCCGAAGCCGCCGATGACGCTGTAGGTGGAGCCGTACCAGTTCCAGAAGATGGACCCGGCCTTGCCCGCCGCCTTGAGCTTGGCGTTCATCTCCAGGTACTTGGCCATGGTCCACTTGCCCGCGGCGTTGAGCTCGGCGGGGTCCTCGGTGATGCCGGCGTCCTTGAGGGCCTTCTTGCCGTACCAGAGGACCTCGGGGTTGGTGTCGTTGGGGACGCCGTAGACCTGGCCGTCCTTCCTGGCGCCGCCGTAGATGCCCTCGAAGAAGTCCTCCGGCTTGCTCTTGCTGTCGGGGCCGACGAGTTTGTCGTTGAGCGGGGCGAGCACCCCGGCGGCGACGAACTTGCCCACGTTGTCGTCGCCGACGAAGAAGACGTCGGGGGCGGTCTTCGAGGTGAGCTGGGTCAGCAGCTTGGGGTGGTAGTCCTCGTACTTGGGGACGGTCTCCATCTTCAGCACGATGTTCGGGTGGCGCTTCATGAAGTCGTCGTTGAAGCCCTTGAAGAGGGCGACGTCCTCGGCCGAGCCCCAGGTCGACCATCTGATGGTGACCTTCCCTCCCTCCGCGGCGCCGCCGGTCGCGGCCCCGCCGCCACCACCGCCACCGCTGCCGCTGCACGCCGCGGTCGCGGCGGTCGCGACGAGGGCCGCCGCGGCCAGGAACTTCTTGGACGGGGAAAAGGACACGGTGTGCCTCCTGGAGCTTTCCTTGCGGGGGGTGGGGGTGCTTTTCTCACGAAAAATCAGGCTTTGTGGGCGATCAGGCCTCGCGAAGGGCCCTGCGGAAGGTCACGCGAGGCCGCCACCGTCGACGACCAGCGCCGCGCCGGTGACGTAGCTGGCGGCGTCGCTCGCCAGGAACAGGACGGCCTGGGCGATCTCGTCGGGGGTTCCCGCACGGCCCATCGGGCGGTCGGCGGCGTCGGCGGCGAAGGCCGTCCAGTCCTCGGACAGCTGCCTGGCCTCCTCGCGGAGCATCGGGGTGTCGGTGTCGCCGGGGTTGACGGAGTTGACGCGGATTCCGGCCTTGGCGTGGTCGATGGCCAGGGCGCGGGTCATGTTGACCACGGCGGCCTTGGAGGCGCAGTAGGACAGGGCGTCGCCGCCGCCCTTGAGGCCCCAGCCCGAGCCGGTGTTGACGATCGAGCCGCCGTCCCTCATCGCGGGGATGGCGTGCTTGCACATGAGGAAGACCGAGCGGACGTTGACCGCCATGACGCGGTCCCACTCGTCGGCGGTCAGTTCGAGCGCGGTGGCGCGGCGGATGATCCCGGCGTTGTTGAACACCACGTGCAGCCCGCCGAAGGTCTCGACGGCGGTCCGTACGGCCCGCTCGCAGTCGGCCTCGGCGGCCACGTCCGTCTCGACGGCGACGGCCCTGCCACCCGCGGCCTCGATCTCGCGCGCGACCCGCTCCGCGCCCTGGCCGTCGATGTCGGCCACGACGACGGCCGCGCCCTGGCGGCCGAACAGCAGCGCGGTGGCCGCGCCGATGCCGGACGCGCCGCCGGTGACGATGGCGACCTTGCCGCTCAGCGCGTTGGTCATGATGGTCATCGGAACTCCTCGGTGGCGGATCGAATCCGGTACAGCGCGCTCTCGCGGTGCCCGGTGATGACGGGGACGTAGCCCTCGACGAGGGCGTCCGTCGCGGGGTCTCCGGTGTCGGCCAGCAGCGGTCGTCCGCCGAGCCCGGCGAGCTTGCGCTGGGTCGCCAGGACGACGAGCCCGCCGGAGGCCATGACCTTTCTCAGTACGGCCGGGCTGATCTGCTGGTTTCCCCGGCCGAGCACGAATCCCTGCCCCCCGATCACCGAGACGACGGCGTGGGTCTCCCGCCCGTCCACGAGGTCGAGGAGTTGCCCTTCTGTCACGTCGGCGGCGACCAGCGCGCCGTCCTGGACCACGTCCACGCCCAGCAGGGTGGTGGCCAGACCGAGCCGCCCGCCGACGGCCATGGTGGTGGCGCCGGGGCCCAGCACGTAGCGGACGCCGGGCCGCATGCGGGCGACGACCTCGGCCGCGACGGCCTCCGTCGTGCCCGGGGAGGCGGCCGATCCCAGCTTGCGGCCGGACAGGCGTTCCCTGGCCACGGGCACGCGCAGGACCCCGTACAGCCTGGGGCCGACCTCGCCCCGCCGGTAGGCGTCCTCGTCGAGGTCGACGACCTCGGCCTCGGCCGTTTCGCGGGCGTCGGCGAACTCGGCGGCCATGGCCCCCGCGGTGGCCGGGCTGAGCGCGAAGCAGCCGGAGTAGACCTTCACCCCGGCCGGGACGCCCAGCACCGGGCACGACGGCGCCCCGTCGAGCACGTCCCGCGCGGTGCCGTCTCCTCCGGCGAACAGCAGCAGGTCGACCGCCTCCCGCATGGCCTCGACGGCCGCCGTGGTGTCCCGGCCCCCGGAGGGGGCGCCGGGAACGAACGGCACCAGCCGGGGGTCGGCTCCCGCGGCCCGCGCGCTGTCCTCCCCCATCGGCCCCGCGACGGTCAGGATCGGCGTGCCGGGCCGCCTGGCCAGCAGCGCCCGTACGGCCTGCGCCGCCCGCTCCCCCGCCTTCGGGGAGGAGCCCCTGGCCAGCGCGAGCCGCTGGGCCCGCTCGCCGTCGCTGCCCTTGAGCCCGGCCGGGCCGCCGATCCCGGCGACCGGGTTGACGAGCAGGCCGACCGTGAAGCCGGGGGCGCCGGGCCGTACGGACGTCATGTCAGATGCTTGCGGGTGTAGGCGCGCCAGGTCGGCGACCACTGCTTGGGGTCGTCGAGCGAGGCGGGGTCGATCTTGTGGATCGTCTGGTTGTAGGGGGCTCCCTTGACGAACTCCGGGTCGCGGCGGGCCTCGTCGGCGACGTGGGCGAGGATCGCGGCGTACTCGTCGAGGTCCTCCTTGGAGTAGGACTCGGTGGGTTCGAGGGTGAAGGGCTCGGGGACCAGGAAGGGGTGGTGGCTGGTCCAGTAGTGCACGCCGAAGTCGGCGGCGCGCACGCCGATCTCCTCCGAGTGCACGCCCGTCTCCTCGAACAGCCCCTGCCAGGAGTAGCGGACCTGTTCGAGGCGGTTCCTGTCCCAGTGAGCGCCCGCGCCGGGAATGTCCAGCACCTTGCGCATGAGGTAGTTGTTGTTGAGCACCGCGGTCTCGGCGACCTCGCGCAGCCCGTCGGCGCCCAGCGCCATGATCCAGGCGTAGGCGCGCACCACGTTGGGGGTGACGCCCAGGAAGGGCCGCATCTTGCCGACGGACAGCGGCCGGTCGTCGTCGAGGCGGTAGCCCTCGCCGTCGAACTCGACGGTCGGGGACGGCAGGAAGGGCGCCAGCGCCTCGGAGACGCAGCTGGCCCCCGCCGCCGGGCCACCGCAGGCGTGCGGGGTCGAGAAGGTCTTGTGCAGGTTGAAGTGGCACAGGTCGAACCCGGCGTCGGCCGCGCGGGTGACGCCCAGCAGCCCGTTGGCGTTGGCCTGGTCGTAGCAGGCCAGGCCACCGGCCTCGTGCACGATCCTGACGAACTCCTCGATACGCGGGTTGAAGATGCCCGTGTCCTCGGGGTTGGTGATCAGCAGGGCCGCGGTCCTGGGCCCGGCGGCGGCGCGCAGCGCCTCGATGTCCGGGTAGCCGTTCTCGTCGGGCAGCAGCGTGATGACCTCGTACCCGGCGGCCTTGGCGCAGGCGGCGTTCGACGGGTGGGAGAACATCGTGGTGATGACCTGGTCGCGCTGTTCCGCCTCGCCCCGGGAGGCGTGGTAGGCGCGGATCATCGCGACGTTGGCGTAGATCGCGGCCGACCCTGAGGCGGGCTGGAGCGAGACCCGGTGCATGCCGGAGATCTCGGCGAG
Source organism: Streptosporangium sp. NPDC020072 (assembly GCF_040631445.1). Lineage (NCBI taxonomy): Bacteria > Bacillati > Actinomycetota > Actinomycetes > Streptosporangiales > Streptosporangiaceae > Streptosporangium > Streptosporangium sp. NPDC020072. The sequence goes on from NZ_JBEYAB010000001.1 coordinate 243,906, forward strand.
CATCCGTTCGAGGCGCCAGTAGATCTCCAGGACGCCCTGCACGGTGTCCTCCGGCTGGAGGGGGTGCAGCTCGGCGATCCTGGGGTCGTTGACGAACCGGTCGTTGACCTTGGGGCTGTACTTCATCGTGCAGGTCCCCTGGCCGACGGCGATGGCCTGGTCGACGCCCAGGTTCTCCTGGGAGAGCCTGACGTAGTGCCGCAGCACGTGCAGCTGCGACATCTCCGGCAGCCTCGGCGGCTCGGCACGCCGTACCGAGGCGGGCAGCTCGACCGCGGGCACCCCGGCGGCCGGTACGGCCACGCCCCTGCGTCCCGGCCGTGACTGCTCGAAGATGATCGGCTCGTCCCAGCGGGCCTGGTGGAAGCGGCGCAGCGGCGGCTTCGGCGCGACCGGCAGCTCGGCGAACGGCTCTCCCGCGTGCCCACTCATGCCAGCCCCTCCCGTACGGCTGCCGCCAGCCGGTCGATGTCGTCCTTCGAGTGCAGTTCGGTCACGCAGACCAGCAGCGTGCGGTCGTCCAGGCGGACGCCGCCGAGGATGCCGTGCTCCCGGAGCACGGCCAGGAGCGCGTCGCAGGACGGCACCTCGATCGTGAACTCGCGGAAGTGCACGGAGCCGGAGTGCGGCACCGTGGCCCCGGCCTCCGCCAGGCGGTCCATGGCGTAGCGGGTGCGGGCCAGGATGGTCTCGCCGATCTCGCGCATGCCCTGCGGGCCCATCAGCGCGAGGTAGACGCCCGCGGTGATGCCCCACAGGGCGGCCGCGGTGCCCACCCACTCCTTGCCCTCCTCGCGCAGGGCGAAGGAGGTCCGGTCGTAGAAGACATCGCCGAAGCCGTACTCGCCGGGGACCGTGGTCGGCGCGATGCCGAACAGGCGCGAGGGGAACTCCGCGACCAGGCGCTCCTCGTCGCGGGTCGCGATGTATCCCGCCTGGCCGCCGCCGTAGTTCTGGTGCATGCCGAGCGACTGGATGTCGCCGCAGGCGATGTCGGCGCCGTAGGAGGCGGGCGGGGCGAGCACGCCCAGCGAGATCGGGTCGGCGGAGACGACCAGGAGGGCGCCCGCCGCGTGCGCGAGGTCGGCCAGTTCCCGGCCCCTGGTCTCCACGACGCCGTAGACGTTGGGGGTCTCCAGGTAGATCGCGGCGTAGGTCTCGTCGATCTCGACCTCGCCGATCTCGCCGTCCGGCCCGACGGGGGCGACGACCAGGTCGATGTCGTGTCCGAGGAAGTCGCGCAGCTTGCTCATCCTGTCGGCGGAGACGGCCCCGCTGACCAGCGCCCTGGACCGACCCGTGTAGCGGGCCGCCATCCTGATCGCGGTCCCGGCCGCCTGGTGGCCGTCGTAGGTGGGGACGTTGACGACGTCCATCTCCAGCAGCTCGGCCATCATGCTGACGTACTCGAAGATCGCCTGGAAACGCCCGTGGTCCTCGTACGGCTCGCCCGCGTAGGCGGTGAGGAACTCGCTCCTGCCGTTGACCTCGTCGCAGACGGCCGGCACGTGGTGCGGGTAGCAGCCGTGCCCCAGGAAGCTGAGCACCTGGGTGGTGTCGACGTTGCGCGCCAGCAGGGCGCGCATGTGGGCGACCAGCTCCTGTTCCGAGGCCAGCGGCGCGGGCAGGTCGAGCGGCCTGCGCAGGCGCAGCCCCTCCGGGATGTCCGCGTAGAGGTCCTCGACGCTCGCGGCGCCGACGGCGGCGAGCATCTCGGCCCGTACGCCGGGCTCGGCGTTCGGGATGTAGGGGTGTGTCACCGTTCTCCTTCGTTCGTCAGCGGGCTCTCCGTGTCCGTACGGCGGGCGCCGGAGTTCGCCAGGCGCAGCACGACGGCGTCGCGGCCCGGGATCTCGATCGGGCCCGCGAGGTCACGGCCGGTGAGCAGGTCGGTTCCCGGCTCGGCGAGGTCCACCTTCACCGGGTCTGTCGTGTGGTTGAGCAGGAAGAGGTGGTCGCCTCTGCGGGTGGCCTCGACGCCCTCGGGCACCACGGCCACCGGCTCGACTCCCGCGGCGGCCAGGACCTCCGTCAGGACCGGGGTGACGTCCTCAGGCAGGCAACCGAGGTAGACGGCCTTGCCGCGCCGGGTGATCGCGACCTGTCCGTCCAGGTCACCGCCCTCGTAGCGGGCGAGCACCTCGGTGCCCCCGAAGGCGTCCCCGAGGGTGTCCCCGGAGGCGTCCTCGACGCGCAGCCACTCGGCCCAGGTCCGCGCCGGTACGACCCGCCCGGCCAGCCGCAGGGGTTGGACCGTTCCCTCGGGCAGCGGCCAGAACTCGTCGACCGTCACACCGAGCAGGGCGCGCAACGGGCCGGGGGCGCCGCCCTCGTGGACCTGGTCGTCGGAGTCGACGACGCCGCTGAACGGGCCGACGACGAGGTGGCCGGGGAAGGCTTCGAGCCAGGCGGCCTGTTCCCCGGTGCACATGTAGAGGTTGGGCGCGATCACCACGCGGTAGCCGGACAGGTCGCCCAGCGGCGGGACCAGGTCGACCGCGACGCCCGCGGCGTGCAGCGGTCCGTACCACGCCTGCAGGAGTTCCTTGAGCCTGAGCCGGTTGGACGGCATCGACTCCGGGGCCTCAAGACCCCACCAGCTGTCCCAGCCGAGGACCAGGGCGACGTGCGCCGTGGTCGGGGTTCCGGCGACCTCGGCGAGCCGTTTGAGGTCGGCGCCGAGGGCGAGGGTGTCCCGCCAGCCCCGGGAGGCGACGCCGCCGTGCGGCAGCAGCGCCGAGTGGAACTTCTCCGGCCCGTACTTCGCCTGCCGCCACTGGAAGAACATGGCGCCGTCGGCGCCGTGCGCCACGGCCTGCAGGCTGTGCAGGCGCATCATCCCCGGCGGCTTGGGCGCGTTGACCTCGCGCCAGCTCACCGCGCTCGCGGCCTGTTCGAGCAGGATCCACGGCTGCCGCCGCAGCGAGCGCATGAGGTCGTAGCTGAGCGCGACGGTCACGTGCGAGGTGGGGTCGGCGGGGTCGGGGTAGGCGTCGTCGCTGACGACGTCCTCGGCCCCGGCCCACTTCCAGTAGTCCAGGCCGTGCAGGACGCTCATGAAGTTGGTGGTCACCGGGATCTCCGGGGTGACCTCCCGCAGCACCTCCCGCTCCAGTTCGAAGCATTCGAGCAGCGCGTCGGAGCAGAAGCGGCGCCAGTCGAGCAGTTGCGCGGGGTTGACCGGCCCCGGCGCCTTCCTGGGCGGGTTGACCTGGTCGAACGCGGTGTAGTGCTGTCCCCAGCAGGAGGTGCCCCAGGCGGCGTTGAGGCCGTCGACCGATCCGTGGCGTTCGCGCAGCCAGCGGCGGAAGTGCCTGGCCGACTCCTCGCAGAAGCATTCGAGCGTGTGGTCGGCGTACTCGTTGCTGATGTGCCACATGGCCAGCGCCGGGTGGTCGCCGTAGCGTTCGGCCATGGCGCGGGCCAGCCGTACGGTCGCGGTGCGGAAGACCGGGGAGCTCGGGCAGTAGCTCTGCCGGGAGCCGAAGTCGAGGCGGGTGCCGGTGGCGTCCACGGGGAGCACCTGGGGATGCTCGCGGACCAGCCAGGGCGGCGGGGTCGCGGTGGCGGTGGCCAGGTCGGCGGCGACGCCGTTGGCGTGGAGCAGGTCCATGACGCGGTCGAGCCAGCCGAAGTCGTACTCGCCGGGGCGGGGTTCCAGGCGTGACCAGGAGAAGACCGCGACGGTCGCCATGTTCACCCCCGCCTCGGCCATCAGCCGGACGTCCTCGTCCCAGACGTGCTCCGGCCACTGTTCGGGGTTGTAGTCCCCGCCGAACAGCAGACCGGAAACCCTGGTCAGGCCCACCCGAAACTCCAATCTGTGCCATGTACTATTTTGTATGCAGAATTCATAGTGCAGTATTTTGTACTGCGTCAAGTGGTAGGTTTCGGTCAAGATCAATCCCGAGGAGAGCCATGCCGATCGAGCGGCGCCCCCTCCGCGAACAGATCCGCGACGAGCTCATGCTCAGGCTCGACCGAGGGGACTTCGCGGCCGGAACGGACATCAACGAGGCCGCGCTGGCCGCCGAACTGGGCGTCAGCCGTACGCCGCTGCGCGAGGCGCTGATCACGCTCGCCGGCGAGGGCGTGCTGGAGAGCAACCAGGGCAGGGGTTTTCGGTTCGCCCCGGTGAGCCGTAAGGAGTTCCGCGAGCTGTGCGCCATCGTGGCGGCCCTTGAGGCGCTGGCGCTGGACAGCTCCGACCCCGCCTACCTCGGACGGACCGCCCCCGAACTGCTCAGGCTCGCCCAGGGGTTCTCCGACGACGTCGCCGAACAGCAGGACATCGAACGGCACGACGACGAGTGGCACGACCTGCTGCTCGGCGGCTGCGGCAACGAGCGGCTGCTCGACCTGATCACCAGCGTCAAGGCGGGGATGCGCCGCTACTCACACCTGGTCGCCGGGGAGAGCACCCCGATGGAACGCGCCGCCGAGGAGCACTGCCGGATCGCCGAGTGCCTGATCGCCGGCGACCTCGAAGGGGCCGCCACGGCCCTGCGGGACAACTGGGTCAACGGCATGGAGCGGATGATGTCCCGCATCCCCGAGACGCCCTGAGAGCCGCTCGCAGGAAAGCGCCTCTCAGTCTCCCGGAGAGCGCCTCTCACTACCGGCCCACCTGACGCGAACCCATCATGGGATGCGACAGGCAAGCACGAAGGTGGTGACAGAGTGCGGTCCTCTGTGGAAGAACCCGTGAAAGAGACGGACGTCGAGCGCGTCCTCGGACGCTACGCCGGAACGTGGTCCATCTGGCGCAGCGACACCGGCCGGTGGTACGCGACCCGGCTGACCAGGGCCCTTTCCAGGGTCCAGCTGGACGCGAACCTCTCCATGACCGTCCACGCGGACGACGCCGAGGCGCTGGACGAGCTTCTCACGGAGCAGGAACGGATGGCCTCCGCCGCCCCGTCATGAGCCGCCGCGGGGACGGCGCGGCCCCCGCGGCCCGACATCCCGCGCCCCCCGCGGCTCAGCTGTACGGCGTGGCGATCTCGTCGATCCGGGCGGCGAGGGTGAGGTCCAGGTCGGTCAGGCCGCCGGCGTCGTGGGTGGACAGCGCCAGGTGGAGAGTGCGCCAGCGGATGTCGATGTCGGGATGGTGGTTCATCCGCTCGGCCTCCACGGCGACCTCGTCCACGATGCGGATGGCCGAGGGGAAGTCCTTCGCGGTGATCGTCCGGCGGATCTCGTCACCCTCGCGCCGCCAGCCGGGCAGGTCGGCCAGTCTCCGGTCGATCGCGGAGTCGTCAAGCAGGTCCATCGGTCCAGGAGATCACGCCGGTCGTCACGGCGCCAAGCCCGCACGGCGCTTCGGCGCGCCGAGAGAACGCCGAAGGCGTGTCCCGCGGAGAGGTCCGCGGGACACGCCTGTTGTTCGTTACTTGACGGCGCCCGAGGTCAGGCCCGACTGGATCTGACGCTGGAAGATGATGTAAACGATCATGACGGGGATGATCGCCATGCTCAGCGCGGCGAACAGGCCCGGCCAGTCGGCCTCGTAGCCCGCGTTCGTCGAGATGTTCGCCACGCCCTGGGTGATCAGCCACTTGTCCTCGACGTTGCCGGAAAGCAGCACGATCGGCAGGAGGTACTGGTTCCACTGACCCAGGATATTGAAGATCGTGATGCTGATCAGGCCGGGCTTGGCCATCGGCACCATGATCTGGAAGAACGTCCTGGTGTGCGAACAGCCGTCCATCATCGCCGCCTCGGCCACCGAGGTGGGCAGCGTCTTGAAGAACGCCGACAGGAAGAACACCGTGAAGGGCAGCGAGTAGGCGACGTAGACCAGGATCACCCCGAAGTGGGTGTCGATCAGTCCGAGCTGGCGCACCACGAAGAACAGCGGCACCAGCGCGAGGAAGACCGGGAAGGTCATGCCCGAGACGAACAGGAAGTAGATCGCCCGGTTGCCGGGGAAGCTGTAACGCGCCAGCACGTAGGCCGCCATCGAGCCGAGCAGCATGGTCAGCGCCGTGCTGCAGGTCACCACGAAGACGGTGTTGAGCATGTACTGGCCGATGTGGGCCTTCTGGAAGGCCCGGCCCCAGGCGTCCCAATGGTAGGACGAGGGAAGCGTGATGGGGTCGCCGAAGATCTCGGCGTTGGTCTTGAAGGACCCCAGGAACGTCCACAGGATCGGGCCGATGATCAGGATCGCCCAGACGAGCAGCGCCACGTGGGACAGCGCGCCGAAGGCCCCGAGGGGGTTGCGCCTGCGCCTCGGCCTGCCGTGGGAGGCGGGCTTGGAAACCATCAGAACTCGATCCTCTCGCGCCTGGTCACGCGCAGGGTGAGCGCGGCGAAGGTGATGGTCATGAAGAAGAGCACCACGCCCATCGCCGACGCGTAGCCGAACTTGGAGAAGTTGAACGCGGTCCGCCAGATCTCCAGCGGCAGGACCGTGGTCGAGTTGTCCGGACCACCCCGGTCGACAGAGAGCACCTGTACCAGGGCGAAGGCGTCGAAGGCCGCGATGCCCAGGTAGACCCAGGCGACCTGCATGGTGTCCCACAGCAGCGGGAGCGTGATCTTGAAGAAGAGGGTGGCGCGGTTCGCGCCGTCAAGCTCGGCGGCCTCGAAGACGTCCTTGGGGATGGAGGACATTCCCGCGGAGAACAGCACCACGTAGAAGCCGACCGCCTGCCAGACCATCACGCCGATGATCGACCACAGCGCCAGGTCGGGGGCGATCAGCCAGCCGACCGGGTCGATGCCGACCAGATCGAGCAGGCCGTTGAGGACACCGCTCTCGTCGGGACGGTAGATCGCCTGGAAGAGCACACCGACGATGGCCACCGCCAGGACCTGGGGCAGGAAGAAGATCACACGATAGACCTTCGAACCCCAGATCCCGCTCATCTTGCCCCCCCGCTGCCCTCCGCTCAGGTTGAGCAGGAAGGAGAAGAACAGGGCGATCACGATGGTGACCAGCGGCATGACAAGCAACAGAACACCATGGTGACGCACCGCGGCCCAGAAGACCTCGTCGTCCAGCAGCCGGGTGTAGTTCTCCAGGCCGATGAACTGAGGGTTCGCCGAGATGCCCTTCCAGTTGGTCAACGAGATGTAGAAAGCCTGTAGGTACGGGCTGATCACGAAGACCACGTAGAGGATCACCGGCGCGGCGAGAAAGCCGAAGATGAACCGGTACCTGCCATGCCGCATGGGGGACTACACCGTCCGCTTCTGCTTGGTGATCGAAGAGTCGGACTTCGACTTGTCGGCGGCCTTCTGCATCTTGTCGCAGAACTCGTCGGCGGAGATACGACCGAACATGAGGGCGTTGGTCTGCTTGCGCAGCTCGGTCTCCAGCTCCTTGTACCAGTTCTCGAAGGCGCTGAAGGTGACGATGTTCTGGCCCGCGGCGGTCTGCGCGGCGCTGAGGCTCGCGTTACCGGGCGACAGGTCCAGGCCGTCGGCGGCACCGGTCACGACGGTGATGTTGCCGGACTTCTCGGTGAAGCCGCGCGCGCCCTCCTTGGAGAGCATGATGCGCAGGTACTCAAGGCCGCCCTTGGGGTTCTTGGCCTTGGCGGGGACGATGTAGGCCTCGCCGGCGGCGGCGCGGATGGCCTCGAAGGGCATCTTGTCCGCGGCGGTGACGCTGGGGGTGGGCGTCAGGGCGTACTTGAACCCCTCGGGGGTCTGGCTCTTCTGCTCGTTCTCCAGCCAGGAGCCCGACGGGTAGAGGGCGACCTTGCCCTGGTTCTGGCGGGTCTGCACCTCGGTGTGGATCAGGCCCTCGAAGGACTTGTCCATGTACTTGCCGATCTCGGCCCAGGCGGCGGCGGCCTGCTTGACCGAGTCGCGCTTCCAGACGCCGTCCTCAAGGTTGTCGATGTCGATCAGGACCTGGTTGCCCTCGATCTTCGCGGCGGAGATGAGGATCATCCAGTACGCGTAGTAGGAGGCGTTCTTGCCCGCGTAGGCGAACGGGGTGATGCCCGCGGTCTTGATCTTCTCGCAGAGGGCCTTGAACTCGTCGAAGGTCTTCGGCGCGGTCCAGCCGTTCTTCTCGAACAGGGCCGAGTCGTACCACAGGCCGTAGGCCGAGAACACGTAGTTCATCAGGAACGGCTTGTTGTCGATGAGACCCGACTCGATGGTGCCCGGGGCGACGGTGTCGCGCACCTTCTTGGCGGGGTCGTCCATCGAGGGGGCGTCCCACAGCTCGGTGAGGTCCAGGAGCTGGCCCTCCTGCTGCAGGGCGCCGGTGTCCATGAGGTCGGTGCCGGAGTTGGCGATGACGTCGGGCACCTCGCCGCTGGCGAAGCGCGGCTGCAGGGTCTGCGCGATCTGCTGGGTGGCGACGTGCTTGACGGTGGCCTGCGGGAAGGCCTTCTTGTACATCGGCTCGTGGACGTCGGTGGCGTAACTGTCACCGAGACCACCCTTGAAGATGACGACTTCGAGGGGGGCGTTGGCGGCGACACCGAACGGGTTGGCCGGGGAGACCGCACCGCCCGAGGAGGGGGCCGCGGAGGTGGTGGCGGCGGGAGCGTTGCTGCCCCCGGTCGCGCACGCGCTGAGCAGTCCTGCGGCGGGGCCTGCGACGAGGGCGGTCAGGCCGATCCGGCGGAGCATCTGCCGCCGGGTGATATCTCCGGGCGTACCGGCCGAGTAGGACATTGTAACCCTCCTGGGCGGGGGATCAATTAGGAAAGTTTCCTAAACGTTTGCCTGAAGGTACGTAGCCCCGGACTACAGCGTCAAGGGTTCGCAGCCGGTCTAGACCGAGCCGTGATGTCTCTGCGACAAATCCGGTAGCAACGAGACAGCAAAGCAATCCTGACCTTGGCAGATTTGCACACAGTACCCGATACTTCGCACATCGCCATTGACTCGCGACATGCGTGTGGGTAAAGAATCTAGGTCCTGAAGCAACCCTTTGGGAAGAGCCGGTCTAGACCAGATAATGACGGTTTGCCGCATACCGCCGCAAGACCCTACTTTTGGGGCATGTTGCTGGCGGAGCAGCGTCGGCTGCTGTGTGAACACGGTCGCCGGATCGTGGAGACCGGGCTCGTTCTCGGGACGTCGGGCAATCTCAGCGTCCGTCTCGGCGACCTGGTCGCGGTGACCCCGGGCGGTCTGGCCCTGGACCGGCTCGAACCCGAGGCCTGCCCGGTCGTCGGCGTCGGGGGCGACCTCGTCGAGGGAGACCTGTCGCCCTCCTCCGAGACCCCCATGCACCTGGCGATCTACGCGGCGACGGGGACGACGGCCGTGGTGCACACCCACTCGACCTTCGCCACCGTGGTCTCGGCGGTCATGACCGAGCTGCCTCCGGTCCACTACAACACGACACTGCTCGGCGGCGTGGTCAAGGTGGCGGACTACGCCACGTACGGCACCGCCGAGCTGGCCGGGAACGTCATGACCGCCCTCGGCGACCGGCAGGCGGTACTGCTGGCCAACCACGGCGGGGTGACCCTCGGCGACGAACTCCCGCAGGCCTTCGAGGCGGCCAGACTGCTCGAATGGCTCTGCGAGGTCTACGTGCGGGCCAGGGCCCTCGGCGAGCCGAGGACGCTCACCGAGGACCAGCTCTCCGCCGTCGTACGGCGCCGCCGGGCTCCCGCCTTCCCCCTCGGCGAGGACTGACCCTCCCGCGAGCCTCCCACCAGGCCCCCCGCGGGGACGACGTCCCCGCCCTGTCGACGTGAGGATCGACGCGATGCCCCTGCAGCTCACCGGCACCCCGAGCGACCCGGACCTGATCCGGCTGCCCTGGGACATCCCTCTTGAGAACTGGCCCGACCACCATCTGGTCGCCCTGCCCCGGGGCATCTCCCGGCACGTGGTGCGCTTCGCCAGGCTCTCCGGGAAGGTCTACGCGATCAAGGAGATCAGCGAGCACTACGCCAAACGCGAGTACCGCCTGCTGTGGGACCTGAACCGGCTTGACGCCCCGGCGGTCGAGCCGGTCGCCGTGGTGACCGGCAGGACCGACGCCGACGGTGAGCCGCTCGACTCCGCGCTGGTCACCGAGCACCTGCAGTTCTCCCTGCCCTACCGCGCGGTCATGTCGGGCACCATCCGCCCCGAGACGCTCACCCGGCTGCTCGACGCGCTGGCCGTACTGCTGGTGCGGCTGCACCTGACCGGTTTCTACTGGGGTGACTGCTCGCTGTCGAACGTGCTGTTCCGCAGGGACGCCGACTCCTTCGCCGCCTACCTGGTCGACGCGGAGACCGGGGAGCTGCACCCCATGATCAGCGAGGGGCAGCGGCTGCACGACATCGACGTCGCGCACGTCAACCTGTTCGGCGAGATGCTCGACCTGCAGGCGGGCGAGCTGCTGCACTCCTCGATCGACCCCGAGGAGGTCGCCGACTCGGTCTGCGCGCGCTACCACAGGCTCTGGGGCGAGCTCACCTCCGACGAGATCATCGAGGAGGTGGACTGGCACCGGATCGACCAGCGGATCCGCAAGCTGAACGACCTCGGTTTCGACGTCGCCGAGATGATGGTCCGCCGCAAGGCGGGCACGGGACGGCTGGTCGTGCGCCCCAAGGTGGTCGACGCGGGACACCACCAGCACAGGCTGTTCAGGCTCACCGGTCTGGACGTCGAGGAGAACCAGGCCAGGCGGCTGCTCAACGACCTCGACGCCTTCCGGGTCGCGCGCGGCCTGCGCCACGAGGACGAGGCGGTCGTGGCCCACCGGTGGCTGGCCGAGGTGTTCCAGCCGACGATCGAGGCCGTACCGGCGAACATGCGGCGCAAACTGGAGCCGGCCCAGCTCTTCCACGAGGTGCTCGACCACCGCTGGTTCATCTCCGAGAAAGCCGGGCAGGACGTCGGGCTGCCCGCCTCGACCGAGTCATATGTGAAGAATGTTCTTGTCCACAAACCCGACGAGAAAGCCCTCCTCCCCGACGAGTAGTAAACGTTCCCCTCGTCGGTTGACAAACCTTCTACCGCCCGGCGGAATTCTTTTCCTCGCCATATCTGACTTTTCATGAATAGCTCCGGGTTCGGAGCGGTTTCCCTACGCTGACCGGGCGGCGTTGTGGAGTCGTTGGCGAGGGGGACCCCGTGCTCGGAATCGAAGGCTGCCTGGCCGAGGCCATGGCCATCCCCGGCGCGCTGGACGCGGTGCTGATCGACCAGACCGGCGGGACGGCCGTGGCGGGCGGCGGCGCGGTCCGCGAAACCGGCGCGGGCAGGGCCGTCGCGGGGCTCGGCGAGACCTTACGGGCGATGCTCGACGGCCTCGCCGTGAGCCTCCCCGGCGAGCCCACTGGAATCCGTGAAGTGATCATAACCACCGACGACGGATACCATTTATTAAAACCATTGGAAACGGTGTTCGACGGCCTGCTCGTGATTTATGTCCGTCTTGATGTACATCACGCCGATCTGGCCCTGGCCCGGCATCGTCTCCAGTCCCTGTCGGGTCACCTGACCGCCCGTGCCGGGGGTCTCACCGCCCCGCCGTTCCCGCGTGAGGAACGGCACCGGCCCGGCCCGCGAGGGTGCTTCGACACGGCCGGGCCACCGTGCCCGCCCGCGACCGGGCCTCCCGCCGGGGCTCCCGGGGGGACCGTGACGGCGGGCGACCCCGCCGACGTCGACCTGCTCATCCGGCTGAGGAACGCGCTGAGGGCACTCGCCTGAGCCCGGTCCGACGCCTTCGAGGACGCCCGTGAAACCGCGGACGCTGAAGCGGACCAGAAGGAGGGTGCCGGTGGAAATCCGCGACGAGGTACGCCAGGAGATGACCCGGCTACGTGAGCGGACACCCGATGTGGACGGAAGCGTCGTGTGCGGCGCGGACGGCCTGACGATAGCCAGTGACCTGGACGGCGGTTTCGCCGAGCAGACCGGCGCCCTCTCCTCGGCGCTGCTGGCCCTCAGCCGCCGGATGGCGGACATGACGGGCAGGGGAACCTTCGAGGAGACGCTGGTCTCCGCGGCCGGCGGCTACGCGCTCCTCTACACCGCGGGCCCGAAGATCGTCCTCACGATCCTCGCCCGCCCGGGGTCCAACCTCGGATTGCTGCGGCTTGAGGGACGCAGGACGGCGGAGAACCTGGCCGCCATCACCTCCCGCGCCCGGACGCCCCGGTGACCGGAGCGGCGAGGACGGCCGCGAGGGACCACGCGACGCCGAGGAGAGACCGAGGGTCCGGCCCGCGGGCCGTACGGCACGGCCGGTGAACACGGAACGAGGGCGGGCACCTGTGCGGGGTGCCCGCCCTCGTCCTTCCTGAGGGGGTCTCGGACTCCGAGGGGGATCGGAGGAGGGGTCCCGGGAGAGGAGCGGGACCTTCGGGGATCTCAGGAAGCGGGGATCCGAAGGGGGTCGGGGGTCTTCGGGGCTGGGGGATATTTCAGGGGGTTGGGGGATATTTCGCGATGAGGGGTTACGGCCGCGGCGCGTCGGCCAGGGCGGTCTGCGGCGGCGTGGCCGGGTTGTGGTCCATGAGCTTCCAGGCTCCGCTGGAGAAGGCCACGGGGTAGTTCTTCTTGCCGACGCCGTCGCCCCACTTGGTGATGACGTACTCGACCTTGATGTGCCCCTGGCCGTCGACACCGTCCACGCCCAGCGTGTCGGAGTTGAAGCTGCCACCGGTCAGGTCGGCGAAGGTCTTGGCGTCGAGGTCGATCATGACGCCGCTGCTCGACGGCACGCCGGGGCCGCGGTCGCCGACGAAGAACTTGGCCTTCTTGCCGTTGTAGAGGACGTAGCCCTCGGTGAACAGCGGCCAGCTCGGGCTGGCGATCATGCCCTTCTGCATGGGCTTGCCGCTCGCGGGCAGACCGGTGTCACCGGCGCGGCCGGAGGAGTCGTCCCAGAAGTAGGAGGCCTTGGTCGAGCCCTTGAGCAGGACGGGCTCAGCGGCGGCCGGGGCGGAGGTGGCGGTGGTTCCGGTGCCGGTGTCGGCTGCGGCGGGCAGCGCGGAGACGACACCCGCGGAGGTCAGGACGCTCGCGCTCAGGAGGGTGGCGGCGAGCAGACGATGGCGCAGGGCAGCGGAGAAACGCATGAAGACAGGGCTCTTTCACGAGGGAACAGGACAGCCGCTCGTGCCGGGCCGAAGACGTTCGGCGACCAGTGGGGCACGGGGCGTGAGCGCTCACAGGGAAGAGAGGCCGCACCAGGAAACAGGCGGGCGCACACGGAGCGCGGTGCGAAGCGGGGGTGCCGCGGTCAGGCGCGGCGGAAGTCTCAGTCGATCCGCGCGAAGGCGGTGCGTGCCGGTGGGTAGGCGACGACGTGATCCATGAGGGGATCTCCTCTCCATCTCGTCTACCGGGTTAGCTGACGGGTTCGGGCGGTGGAGTTGCCCTACCGCCGCGTTGTCGCGGCGGATTCACCCCAAAAGGTGGGTCCCCGGTTCCCGTCGCCCTCGGGAGGCTTCGGGATTCGACGTCGACCGACCGCTCCTTCTCGTGAGGGGCAAGTCACCGGTCGAGAACAACTAGGACACTACCCACCACAAACGGACAAAGCAAAGCAAAAGCCATGAAAACCCCAGAAGATCTACCTTCAACCCCCAAGAAAGGGACATTGGCCAGGTCTTGACCCCACTCCGCCCATGGCGTTAAGTTCGGTGAAACTGTTAGGAAACTTACCTAATAATTAACCCATAATCATGGGCCTGACCTGCACGTTCTCCGCCCTTACACCCCCCAGGAGAAGCCCTTCATGAACAATCGGAAGCTTGGTGCGATCGCCGCCGCGGCGGCCGTACCCGTCCTGCTCTCGACGGTCATGGCCGGTTCTGCGTCCGCCCATGGATCGATGGGAACACCCGTCAGCCGGGTCTACGCCTGCTATCTGGAGAACCCGGAGTCGCCCGACACCCCGGCCTGCAAGGCCGCCGTCGGCAAATGGGACACCCAGCCGCTCTACGACTGGGACGAGTTGAACATCGGCACCGCCAACGGAAAGCACAGGGAGATCATCCCTGACGGGCAGCTGTGCAGCGCCGGACGCGCCAAGTACCGGGCCTACGACGCGGCCCGCACCGACTGGCCCTCCACGGCCATGCCGACCGGCGGCGGCGCCTACACCTTCCGCTACCCCTACACCGCCGACCACCCCGGCACCTTCGAGATCTACATCACGAAGGACGGCTTCGACCCGCTCCAGCCGCTGAAGTGGTCGGACCTGGACTCCACCCTGCTGGCGAAGGTCAGGAACCCGTCCAAGGTCAACGGCGAGTACGTCATCCAGGGTCAGCTGCCCCCGAAGACCGGCCGCCACATCATCTACTCGATCTGGCAGCGCTCGGACAGCGCCGAGGCGTTCTACACCTGCTCCGACGTGACCTTCGGCAACGTGTCGACCCCATCCCCGACCCCGACCGCCACGGCGACCGCGACGGCGACGCCCACGGTGACGCCGACGCTCACCCCGACCCCCACCCCGACCGTCTCCCCCTCCTCGACGCCCACGCTGACGACGACCGCGACGCCGCCCGCGCAGCCCTGGGCCGCCGGTGTCTCCTACTACGCCGGGAGCGTGGTGACCTACGGCGGCTCCGCCTACCGGTGCCTGCAGGCGCACACCTCCCTGCCCGGCTGGGAGCCCGCCAACGTCCCCGCGCTCTGGCAGCGCGTGTGACCCGGTACCCGCCGTACGGGCCGTGAGGCCGTAGGGCACGCGAACCCCTCCCATCGGCTCCCGGGCGCGGGGCCGGTGGGAGGCTCGTTCTTCCGGACATCACGGGCGAACCCGGTAGCGTGAGCGCGTGTCACTGACCCTCGGCTGTTGCCTGGCCGCGCTGGTGACCGTCGCGGCGCTCTACGCGCTGGCCCTGTACGGCACGGCGGGAACCGCGGCGGCCGGGGCCGTCGCCGTCACCCTCGTGGTGGCGATCACGATCGGCGTCGTGAACGGAAGCCTCAGGGACGCCGCAGGCTTCGGCACGCTCGCCGCGGGCGCCGCCGCCGTCGTGTGGTCCCTCGGCCGCTCCCACCGGCGGCGCAGGACGGGCCGGGCCTCGCTCGCCGCCTACCGCGCCGCCTCGGCCGCCATCCCCAGGCTGGCCGCGACCACCGAGCGCGACCGGCTGGCCGCCGAACTCCACGACGTGGCCGCGCACCGGCTGACCGGCATCGCGGTCGCCTCGGCCGCGGCCCTGCGGCTCGCCGACCCCGTCATGACCGCGGAGGCGACCGCCCACGCCGCAGAGGCGGGCCGTCTGGCCGTCGCCGAACTCGACCGCCTGGCCCGCATCGACCGGCGCGGCGGCGAGACGACGCTGGCCGACGTCGACGCCCTGGCGGGCCATCACCCCGGGGCCGACTACCGGCGCACGGCCGCCTCCGCGCCACCCGGGACCGCGGCGCTCGCCCTGCGCATCGTCAGGGAGAGCCTGACAAACGCGATGCGTTACGCCACCGGCGCCGCCGTACGCGTCCGGGTCGAGGAGAACGCGGGACACCTGGTGGTCACGGTCACCGACGGGGGCGGTCCCGCCGCCGGAGGGCTCGGCACCGGAACCGGCCTGGCCTCCCTCGGCAGGGCCGTACGCGCCGTGGGAGGGACGCTGAGCGCGGGCCCCGAGGGGGCCGGATGGGCCGTCAGAGCGGCGCTCCCGCTGCCCTCCCCGGCCACCGGGCCCGCTGCGCCCACCGCGCCCACCGCGTCTTCTACGTCCCCTGAGCCCCCGCGGCCCCTGTGGTCACGCCGTACGGCGGGCTGGCGGGGCGCCGCCGCGCTCGACTGGGCCCTCGTGGTGCTGGCGGTCGCGCTGCCCGCGGGATTCGGGCTGCTGGCCACGGAGGCGCCGCGGCCGTTCGTCTCCCCCGCCTCGGGCACGCTGCTGCTGGTCCTGCTCGTCCTGCACGCCCTGCCGCTGCGCGGGCGCAGGCTGGCGCCGAAGCTGAGCCTGGCCGTGGCGCAGGGGACGTTACTGGCCTGGCTGGCGTGCGACGCGGCGGGGCTGACCGTGCCGCACTCCGCCCAGCTGGTCCTCGTGTGCTGGTGGGTCGAGCTGACGCTGCTGTACACCGTCGGCGCGTACGGCTCCCGCGGCTGGCCCGCCCCGCTCGTGGTCGCCGGGCTCGCCGCCTTTCCCCTCGTCCCGGGCATGACGGGCCCTCCCCTTGCCGTCTGGGCCACGCTGAGCGCGGGGATGGCCGTACCGACGGGGCTGGCGTGGGGGTCGGGGCTGCTGGTCGGCGGGCGCAGGCGCAGACGGTGGCGGGCCGAAGCCCTCGACCGGGAACGCCTCGACCGCCGCACGGCCGAGGCCGCGGGCGCCGAGCGGAACCGGATCGCCGCGGGGCTGCGCCGTACGGCGGGGGCACGGGCGCGGGCCGTGGTCGAGGCGTCGGAACAGGGACGGCTCGACCTGGTCCTCACCGAGTCCAGGGCCGGGCTCACCGCGCTCAGGGAGCTCCTCGACGAGCTTCGCGGCGGCTGCGACCCGGCGGACGACACACCTCCCCCGGTCGTCGCCGGGATCGCGGCACTGGCCGTCAGGCGCGGGGCCTTCGTCGAGCACGAGGGACGGCGCCGTCCGCTGCCCGCGACGGTCGAGGTGGCCGCCTACCGTCTGGCCGAGGCGCTGCTGGCCGACGGCGTGACGGTGACGGTGACCTACCGCGACGACGGCCTGGTGCTCTCCGGTCCCGGGGAGGCCAGGAAGGTGCGTGCCATGGTGGACGCCGCGGGCGGTACGGTCACCGAGACGAAGGACGGGATTCGGGTATGGCTGCCGGAGGTGTTCCCAGCGTGATCCGGGTGACGGTCGCCGACGACCAGGCGGTGGTCAGGATCGGCATCACCGCGGTGCTCGACGCCGAGCCGGACATGACGGTCGTCGGCCAGGCCGCCGACGGCGAGACCGCGGTCGCGCAGGCCACGGCCCTGCGCCCGGACGTGGCGGTGCTGGACATCCGGATGCCCGGGCTCGACGGGCTGGCCGCGACGGCCAGGATCACCGCCGAGGTCCCGGCGACGCGGGTGGTGGTCCTGACCACCTTCGGCCTGGACGAGTACGTGTTCGCGGCGCTGCGCGCGGGGGCCGCGGGGTTCATGCTGAAGGACGCCGACCCCGGGCGGATCATCGACGCGGTCCGGGTGGTCGCCGGGGGCGACGCGCTGCTCGACCCCGGGGTGACCCGCAGGCTGATCGACCGTTTCACCGGCAGGCCCGGCCCTGAGGAGGCCGCCAGGCTCTCCGGCCTGACCCCCCGTGAGACGGAGGTCCTCCTCCACGTGGCCCGCGGCCTGTCGAACGCCGAGATCGCGGCGGCGCTGGGCATCAGCCCGGCGACCGTCAAGGACCACGTCGCGCGGATCCTCGCCGAACTCGGGGTCCGCGACCGGGTGCAGGCCACCATCGCGGCCTACGAGGCCGGTCTGGTCCGTCCCGGGGCGCGGTGACCCCCCGCCGCGCGGCGGGGTGGGAAACGGTTCTCCGGCAGGACGATCACCGGGAGTGACGTTCCTAGCGTGAGTTCCATGACAGAACCATCCCCTTCCCTGCCCGCCTCCAGGGCGCCGCTCGTACGGCGCCTGGCCGGGGGCCTGCTGCTCGTGGTCACCGCCCTGGCCGCCTCCGCCGCCGGTGTGGCCGCCTTCCTCGGCACGGCCGCCGCAACCGCGTCGGTCCCGGCGCTGTGCGCGGCGGGCCTGGTCACGCTCGTGATCGTCGCGTTCCTGCTCGGCCTGCCCTGCCTCGCCCTGTACGGCGCGCGCCGCCGTACGGTCGCCTCCGCCGTGTTCGCGGCCGTGGTCGCCGTCGTGGTCGCGGGGACGGCCACCGTCACGGTGTTCCGGCCGCTGCCGGTGATCGCCCACGGTCCCGCCCCCGCCGGTGTCGGGTTCTGGGACCTGCCCACCGGCTCCAGGATCGCCTACGTCTCCCTCAAGGCCGCCAAGCCCCGCCCCACCCCGGTGATCTTCCTGCACGGCGGTCCCGGCACCCCGGACGAGGGACTTCCCGACAGCGGCGCGGAGCTGGCCGCGCTGGGCTTCGACGTCTACTCCTACGACCAGCTCGGGGCGGGCAGGTCGACCCGGCTCGCCGACGTCTCCGGCTACACCGTCGCCCGGCACGTCGCCGACCTCGACGCGATCAGGAAGACCATCGGCGCGGAACGGGTGATCCTGGTCGGGGAGTCGTGGGGCGGCTCGCTCACCGCCCAGTACATGGCCGCCCACCCGGACAACGTGGCCAAGGCGGTCTTCGTCTCGCCGGGACCGATCTGGGAGGGCGCCTTCCCCGGCGGGAACTACGGCAGCCCCTGGGACCGGGTCGCCCCGCAGGACCGCGCCCGTTTCGACGAGCTGAACGAGGAGCCGAGGGTGCTGGCCCTGTTCACGCTGATGGGGATCAACCCTGAGGCGGCGCACGCGCTGGTCCCCGACGCCGAGGCCGACTCCCACCTGCACCGGCTCGCGCTCGCCGGCAAGGACGGGACCGGGTGCACGGCGGGCCCGCCGACCAAGCCGCACGACAACCCGCAGGGCTTCTACGTCAACCAGGTCACCAACGCCGACTTCGCCGGGATCACCGACCCCAGGCCCGCGCTGCGCCAGGTGCGGGTGCCCTCGCTCATCATGCGGGGCGAGTGCGACTACGTCGCCTGGCCGGTGACCCGCGACTACCGGCGCACGCTGCCGGAGTCGAGGCTGGTCTACGTACGGAGGGCGGGTCACGCCGTCGAGCGGGGGCAGCCGAAGGTGTACCGCTCGCTGCTGCTGGACTTCCTGCTCGACCGGCCGCTCGCGCTGCCCGACCACTCCTCGGCGCAGCCTCCGAAGTGACCCGGGCGCCCCGGACGGTCAGTCCCACCAGAACGACCAGGCGTTCCTCCCCGTGATCCGCTCGGCGTAGTCGATCAGCGTGCCCGAGCTGTAGGTGACGCTGTCCGGGCAGAACGTCCAGTGCTCCGCGGCGACGTGCAGG
Organism: Streptosporangium sp. NPDC020072; assembly: GCF_040631445.1. Taxonomy (NCBI): domain Bacteria; kingdom Bacillati; phylum Actinomycetota; class Actinomycetes; order Streptosporangiales; family Streptosporangiaceae; genus Streptosporangium; species Streptosporangium sp. NPDC020072. The sequence continues at coordinate 262,799 of NZ_JBEYAB010000001.1, forward strand.
GCGTGCTCGGGGGTGACGGGGGGCGCGGCGACGCTGAGGTCCAGGGTGTTGAACCCCAGGCCGACGACCCTGGCCCCGAACCTGTCCTCCCAGCTGCGCAGGACGGCGGCCAGCGGGACCATCCACTCGTTGTGGTTGAGCGCGCCCTGCCAGCCCATGACGGCCAGCACGTCCGCGCCCCGCTCCGCGGCCACCAGGCCGAGCGGGGCCCTGCGCTCGGCGACCAGCCCGGCGTACCAGTCGGCGACCACGTCGGGATCGGCGACGAGACTGCCCGCGGGGGCGGGTCCCGGGCACTGCGGGCCGTAGGGGGCCAGCAGGTCCAGCTGGTCGGCGCGGGCCCGTTCCACCCAGTCCGACCACACCTCGGCCATGAACGCGTCCGCGCGGTAGTTGTCGATCTCGGCCGCGGCGTCGGGGGCGATCTGCCCGGCCGACCACGGCTGTACGGAGTCCTCAAGGAGCACCGGCCACAGCCCCGAGTGCTCGTGTTCGGCCCGCAGCCTGGTCCACAGGTCGGCGGAGACCGCCTCGTCACTGAGCCAGAAGGCCGGGAGATGGTCCAGCGAGAACTGCGAGTAGTCGGGGTCGGGCCACACCAAGTCTCCCGGGGGCAACTCGGCCGCGATGCTGCGTCCCTGCCCGCCGTCGGCGAACAGCTGGCCCAGCAGCGGCGGAAGTTGCCCACGCTCGCAATCGCTCATCCCCACCGATCCGATCCTGACCACGGACCAATTTTGGCGCGTCAGGCGTGCCGAGCGACAGTTATCCCCCTCACCGACGGTAAACGCCCAGTACAGGGCTCATAGGACGGGCGCCCCGCCCCCTCGCGCAGGCGCCTGCGCGTGACGAAAGAGGGCGGGGCGCGTGACGGACAGGAAAGCGTTACGGGTGGGCGGGCCCCTCGCCGACGCCGAACCCGGCGATCACCGCCTCACGGTCGGCCCTGCTCATCGGCCAGCCGGGCGCGTCGGGGCGGCTCTGCCACGGTTTCGGCCCCTCCTTCGGCCGGTACTCGACCCCCAGCGCGTCGAGCCTGGCCGTGTGGACCTCCAGCCGCCCGGCGAACTCCTCGTACGGCGTGCGCTCCGCCGCCCACACGACCTCGGCGAACGCGCACAGCCTGGGGAAGACCATGTAGTCGACGGCCCTGGCGTCCTCCATGTGCTCGGTCCAGACGTTGCACTGGGCGCCGATCACCAGGGGGCGGTCCCGCTCGTCCATGTCGGCGGGGACGGGGTCGAAGGCGTGGACGTCCCGCAGGGTGAGCGGCGGCCCGATCGGGATGGGCTCGTCGGGCGACTCCGACTGCCGATAATCCAGATAGACCGACATGTCAGGACAGGCGACCACCCGGTGACCGGCCCGCGCCGCCACCGTCGTCGCCTTGGGCCCGCGCCAGGCCGCCACCGTCGTCCCCGGCGTCGCACCGCCCTCCAGGATCTCGTCCCACGCGTACGGCGTGCGCCCGGCGGCGGCGACGTGCTCCGCGACGGCCCCGATGAAGACGGCGCGCACGGCCGGGTCCCCCGGGCACTCGTCCCCGCCGATGCCGATGTGGGAGGAGGGGAAGAGCTCCATGACCTCGTCCAGGACGTCACGGCAGAACTCCAGGGCCGCCGGCGAGGTGAGGTCGAGGATGTCCTCGGAGACCCCCCATCCGGTACGGACCTCCGTGGGCCGCAGCCCCAGCTCCGGATAGGCCGCGACGACGGCCTGGGTGTGGCCGGGCAGGTCGATCTCGGGGACGACGGTGACGAACCTCTCGGCCGCGTAGGCGACGATCTCCCGCACGTCGTCGGCGGTGTAGAAGCCGCCGTGCGGGCGTCCGACGACGGTCTCGTGCTGGCGGGAGCCGAGCATGCTCGCCGGGCGCCAGCCGCCGACCGAGGTCAGGCGGGGATACTTGGCGATCTCAAGACGCCATCCCTGGTCGTCGGTCAGGTGCAGGTGGAGCACGTTCAGCCGGTGCAGGGCCAGCAGGTCGACGAAGCGCAGCAGGTCGGCCTTGGGCATGAAGTGCCTGGCGACGTCCAGCATGCAGCCGCGCCAGCCGTACGCCGGACGGTCCTCGATCTCGACGGCGGGGGCGGTCATCGGCGCGCCCGCGACGGGGGCGCGCCGAAGCGCGGCGGGCGGCAGCAGCTGCCGGAACACCTGGGCGCCGTTGAAGACCCCCGCCGCGTCGCCCCCGGTGATCCACACGCCGGAGGAGGTGACCCGCAGCCGGTACGCCTCGGCCCCCAGGTCCGGGTCGAGGGCCAGGGTGAGGCGCCCCTGCTCGGGCCCCTGCGGCGGCAGCAGCGCGCAGCCGGTCGGCGGGCCGAGCGTGGCGCGCAGCCAGGCGGCGACCGACGCCAGCTCCCGAGGGGCGTCGAGCGCGGTCTCCGGGACCAGGGTGAAGACACCCGGGCCCGGCCTGACCGTGGACGGTCGCGGAAGCAGGCCGTGGGCGTTCAATCCTTCACCGCCCCGCCGAGCCCGGCCACCAGCCTGCGCTGGACGGCCACGAAGAAGATCAGCACGGGAATTGTCATCAGCGTCGAGGCCGCCATGATTCCCCCCCAGTCGTTCTCGTCGGGTTTGAAGAAGACCAGCAGGGCCGCGGGCAGGGTCTGGTTGCCCGTGGCCGAGATGATGAAGGTCCTGGCGAAGACGAAGTCGTTCCAGGCCGCGATGAAGGAGAACACACTGGTCGCCACCAGACCCGGCGCGACCAGCGGGAACAGGATGCGCCACAGCACGACGGGCCTGCTCGCCCCGTCGATCATCGCGGCCTCCTCAAGAGACTCGGGGACCGCGGCGACGAAGCCCCGCATCATCCAGACCGCGAACGGCAGGCTGAAGGCCAGGTGTACCAGGACGAGTGAGCCCAGTGTGTTGAGGCCGACACCGGGCACCGCCGTACCCAGGTCGCGGATCAGGAAGAACAGCGGGATGGTCAACGCCTCGACGGGCACCATCTGCGCGATCAGGAACATGATCAGCACCGTGGTGCGGAACCTGAAGCGGAACCGGGTCACCGCGACGGCGGCCAGGAAGGCCACCACGCCGGAGAGCACGACGACGGACATGGCGACGACGAGACTGTTGAGGAAGTAGCGGCCGAAGTTCTCCCCGCCGAGCACCCGCTGGAAGTTCTCCAGGGTCGGCGCCAGGGTCCACGGACGCACCTGGAGCGACTGGATCTCCCCCGCCGGCTTCACCGCGGACAGGACCATCCAGTAGATCGGGAAGAAGGTGACGAACGCCGCGACCACCGCCACGACGTTGGCGACCAGGCGGGACCTGCTCACAGCTTCTCCCCGTTGCGGTGGATGGCGCGGATGTAGAACAGGGTGACCACCAGCAGGATCAGCGTCATGACCACGCCGATCGCCGAGCCGAGGCCGTACTCGGAGGAGCCGAAGGCCGTCTGGTAGGCGTAGACGTTGAGCACCGAGTTCTGGCCCGCGATGCCGCCCCCGTTGGTCATCACGTAGATCTGCGTGAAGATCTTGAAGTCCCAGATGATCGACTGGATGACGACGATCGTGATCAGCGGCCGCAGCATCGGCACGATGATCCGCCAGAAGGACTGCCAGACCGAGGCTCCGTCGAGTGAGGCCGCTTCGAGCACCGAGCCGGGAATGGCCTGGATGCCCGCGTAGAGGGTCACCATGACGAAGGGGAAGGAGTGCCAGACCACGGTGACGCCGACGACGCCGAAGGTGACCCACCGGTCGTAGAACCAGTTGAAGCCCTCGATGCCGAGGACCTGGTTGACCAGCCCCAGGTCGGCGTCGAACAGGAACATCCAGACGGTCGAGCCGGTCATCGCGGGCGCCGCCCACGCGGCCATCGCGGCCAGCGAGAGCAGCAGACGGGGCACCCTGCCCGCCCTGGTGAGCACCACGGCCAGCGCCGCGCCGACCGCGAGCGTCGAGACCACCAGCGCCGCGGCGAACACCAGCGTCTGCCCGAGCACCGACCAGAAACGGCCGTCGGCGGCCAGGAGGGCGTAGTTGCCCAGCCCCACGAACCGGGTCGGCTGCCCACCGCTGACCTGGGCCTGCCGGTAGTCGAAGACCGACAGCAGGCCGAGCATGTAGAGCGGGTAGCCGAACAGCGGCACCAGCACCGCGGCGGACGGCAGCAGGTAGAGCCACGGCCGCAGGCGGCCACCCCCGCGGGCCCGGAGTCCCGGGCCCGCGGGTACCTTCGGCGTCTTGGACGCCCCCGGTGCCACGGTCGCGGTGGTCGCCGAGGTCATGACCGGCCGAAGGCGGTCTTCACCGCCGCCGCGGCCTCGTCGGTCGCCTGCTCGACGGTGGCCTGCTTGGTGGCGATCTTCTGGAGCATGGTCGGGATGACCTTCTGGTTGTCGATCTTCACCCAGGCCGGGTCGATCGGCACGAAACGGGTGCCCGCGGCGACGGTGTCGAGGAACGGCTTGAGGAAGGAGTCCTTGGCCGCCAGTTCGTCACGCGCCGAGGTCAGGGTGGGCAGGTTGCCCATGGCCTCGTACATCTTGGTCTGGTAGGTCTTGCCGCCGAGCAGCTGCAGGAACTTCACCGCCAGCGTGCGGTGCCGGCTGTTCTTCATGACGCCGAGGTTGTTGCCGCCGGAGAAGGCCGGGGCGGGGGTGCCCGCCTTCGAGCCGGGCAGCGGGATCACGGCGTACTTGCCCGCCGCGGCGCCCGCGTCGACCGCGGCGCGGTTGAAGTTGCCGAGGATGCCCATGGCCGCCTTGCCGCTGGCGAACAGCTCGACGGTCTTGCCTCCGGTCAGGCTCGCGCAGGCCTGCGGCGGGCAGACGTCGTCGCTGAGCAGGTCGGTGTAGGCCTTGACGCCCGCGCGGGACTCGGGGCCTGCGAGGTTCTCGATGTCGCCGCCGGCGTCCCAGACGAACGGCATGGCGCCGAAGGTGTACTCGCCGCCGACGGCGATGCCGTACAGGTCCGGCTTCTTCTTGCGGATCTCGCGGGCGGTCTCGGTCAGCTCGCCCAGGGTGGCCGGGGGCTTGAGGCCCAGCTCCTCGAAGACGTCGGTGCGGTAGTAGAGGGCGCGGATGCCGATGTACCACGGCAGGCCGTAGACCTTGCCGTCCACGGTCGCGGACTTCAGCAGGTCGGCGCCGACGTCCTTGCCCTCGGACCAGGCCGACAGGTCGGGGCCCAGGTCGGAGAAGCCGCCGGCGGCGGCGTACTCGGCCAGGTCGGTGTTGCCGTACTCGGCGACGTCGGGCGCACTCGCCGGGTCGTTGAATGCGCCCTTGAACTTCTCGTGTCTGGCGGGGGTCGTCGGGATGTAGGCGACCTCGACCTTCACGCCCGCGTTGGCGGCGGTGAACTCCTTGATCGCCTCACCGACGACCTTCTCCTTGGGGGCGCGGTTGGGCTCGTCGAACAGCCACACCCTCAGGGTCCCGGACTTCTCGTCACCCCCGCTCGCGGCCGGGGCGGTCGACGGCGCGCACGCGGCCAGGGCCAGCAGGGCCACACCCGCGGCGGCCCAGTTCAGGATCTTCACAGGTCTCTCCTCCCGTTGGCGGCAGACCCTAAGAAGGGGGCGCCTGTCACCGGAAGGGGGGAATGTCCTTTGTTCTGCACTGCAGAACCTTGTGTCGCAAACTGGAAAGAAGACTTCCAATTCCCATAGTTTGTGGTTCGTGCCCGACTCAGCCTGATGACCACACGTGAGGGCGTGATGAACGAACCTGCGCCGGAACGCAACCAGTCAGCCTCGCTGCGGCGAGCCCTGGCGGTACTGGAACACGTCCGTGACCACGCGGGGGCGGGCCAGGGACTCTCACTCACCCGGCTCGCCGAGGCCACCGGCCTGTCCAAGAGCACCGTGCTCCGGCTGACCCTCCCGCTCATCGAGACCAGGCTGCTCGACCGGGACCGCAAGACCGGGGCCTACCGGCTCGGGCACGGCTCGCTCCACCTGGGCCAGGCCTACCTGTCCACGCTCGACCTGCGGACCGTCGCCGCCGAGGAGTCGCACCGGCTGATGACCGAGGTCAAGGAGACCGTCCACCTCGTGGTCTACGACCCTCCCGAGGTGGTCTACATCGACAAGGTCGAGAACGAGGCCACCGTGCGGATGGCCTCGCGGATCGGCAGCAGGGCGCCCGTCTACCGCACCGCCGTCGGCAAGGCCATCCTCGCCTGGCAGCAGGACGAGGACGTCGAACGGGTCGTGGCCGCCGGGATGCCGCGGATGACCCGCCACACCATCGTGGACGCCGACCGCCTGCGCACCGAACTCGGCCGCATCCGGCAGCGGGGCTACGCCGTCGACGACCGCGAGAACGAGCCCGAGGTGCGCTGCGTCGCGGCGCCGATCTTCAACCACGCCGACAGCGTGACCTCGGCCATCTCCATCTCCGGGCTCACCTCACGGATCACCGCCGTCCGGGTTCGCGATCTGGGACCGTTGGTCGCGGAGACGGCGCTGCGCATCTCCAGGAAGCTGGGCTCGACCCGCTGACCGTTCACAGACGGGGTCCGGCGTCGGGGGGGGACGCCGGGCCCGTGGAGGCAGGGGACCGCCTCCACCCGCATGTCCGACGAGACCAAAAGGACCAACCTTTGATGATCGACCTGGTGACGCTCGGGGAGAGCATGGCGCTGTTCACCGCACGCCGTACCGGGCTGCTCCGGCACGCCCGCGACTTCGGCCTCGGTGTGGGTGGCGCCGAGTCGAACCTGGCGATCGGCGTCAGTCGCATGGGCCGCCGCGCGGCCTGGTTCGGCCGGGTGGGAGCCGACGAGTTCGGAGAGCTGCTGCGCTCGACACTGGCCGGCGAGGGGGTGGACGTCCGGGGAATGATCGTCGACCCCGAGGCGCCGACGGGCCTGATGGTCAAGAGCAGGCGGACCGCCGAACTGGTCGACGTGCGCTACTACCGCTCGGGCAGCGCCGGGTCCCGGCTCCGCCCTGGCGACCTCGACCTGCCGACGTTGCGCTCCGCCCGGGTGCTGCACGTCACCGGCATCACCCTCGCGATCTCCGCCTCCGCCGCCGAGACCGTGCGCGCCGCGGTCGCCGAGGCCCGCGCCGCCGGGGTGACGGTCTCTCTCGACGTCAACTACCGCCGCGCCCTGTGGAGCCCCGCCGAGGCCTCGGCCGCCCTGCGGGACGTCGTGGCCTCCACCGACGTCCTGTTCGCCACCGAGGCCGAGGGCGGCCTCCTCGCCGAGGGCGACGACCCGGTCCGCCTGGCCAAGTCCCTGTCCGCCCTCGGCCCCCGCCACGTGCTCGTCAAACGCGGCGCGCTCGGCGCCGTCGAACTGTCCGACGGGGTGCTGCGGCACGCCGAGCCGTACCGGGTGACCGAGCTCGACCCGGTCGGGGCGGGCGACGCCTTCGCCGCGGCCTGGCTCGCCGAGACCATGGAGGAGGCCGACCCGGAACGGCGCCTGGCCACCGCCTGCGCGGCCGGGGCGTTCGCGGTCACCTCGGAGGGCGACTGGGAGAGCCTCCCCCGCCGCCGCGACCTCTCCCTGCTCTCCCCCTCGGACGCCGTCAGCCGCTGACCGTCCGAGGCGCCCGCCCCCTGACCCGCCGACGGTTCCGTGGGACGCTTGGCACGCGAACAAGATCCGATCTGGAGGACGTGAATGAGCGGCATCAGAGACGACTTCCTGTCCGCGGCGCGTTCCGCCGCCGCCCTGCTGCGTGACCCCGCGGTCACCGCGGCGTGGGAGGAGCCGAGCGCGCTGCCGGAGTTCGGCGTCGGTGCCCTGGCCGGGCACATGGTCAACCAGATCCTGCTCGTCCCCCGGCTCCTTGAGGACCCCGTGCCCGAGGAGCCGGTCGTCTCCCTCGTCGATCACTACGGCCGCTCCCTGTGGGTGGACGCCGGCCTCGACGACGAGGTCAACGTCACCATCCGCCTGGGCGGTGAGCAGATCGCGGCCGAGGGCCCGCGGGCGCTGGCGGAACACGTCGACTCGGTCGTCGAGGAGCTGGCCGTACGGCTGCCCTCCGCACCGGAGCGGCCGGTGCGCTTCCCGTGGTGGGGGCCGTGGTCGCTGACGTTCGACGACGCCCTGGTCACCAGGACGGTCGAACTGGTCGTCCACTCCGACGACCTGGCGGTCAGCGTGGGCGTCCCGACGCCGCCGCTGCCGGAGAGCGTCGTGGACAGGGTGATCGTCCTGCTGTCCAAGGTGGCCGCGCGACGGCACGGCCCGACCGCCGTCCTGCGCGCCCTCAGCCGCGCCGAACGCGCCCCGTCGAACATCACCGCCTTCTGACACCTGTCCTGTCCAGGAGGGGCTTCCCAGGCCCTTCCCGGCGCCTACCGGGTGCCGTCCCGCGTGACCACTGGGCCGCCCCTCCGGATGCCTTCCGGGCTCTTCCCGGACATCTGTCCGGACGCCCTCCCGGGTGCCTTCACCGGCGCCCGGGCCCGGCACGGGGCGGAGCCCCCAGATGACGACGGCGTGTCGCCCCGGCGCCGTTCCCGCGCGACGGACATGCCGCCCCGGGTCATCCCTCCGCGCGTCGTACGGCCTCCGCGGCGTTGATCAGGCCGATGTGGCTGAAGGCCTGGGGGAAGTTGCCGATGGGCTCCCCGGTCACCGAGTCGACCTCCTCGGCGAGCAGACCGACGTCGTTGGCGTACGACGCAGCGGTCTCGAACGTCCGCCTGGCCGGGCCGCTCCTGCCCGCCATGGCCTGGGCGTGGGCCAGCCAGAACGTGCACAGCAGGAATGTGCCCTCGTCCCCGGGCAGCCCGTCGGCCGCCTGGTAGCGGCGCACCAGGCCGTGCCCGTCGGTCAGCCGTGTGGCGACGGCGTCGACGGTCGCGCACACCCTGGGGTCGTCACCGGGCAGGAAGCCGACCATGGGCAGCATGAGCGCGGCGGCGTCCAGGTCCCGTGAACCGAAGGCCTGGGTGAAGGCGCCCACCTCCGGGTTCCAGCCGTGCGTCAGGATCGCCTCACGGATGCGCTCCCCGGTCTCCTTCCAGGCGGCGACGCGTCCGTCCGCCCCCAGGAGCGGGGCCAGGGACACGGCCCTGTCCATGGCGACCCAGCACATCAGCTTGGAGTGCAGGTAGTGCCGCTCGGGGCCGCGCACCTCCCACAGTCCCTGGTCGGGCTCCTGCCAGCGGCGGGCCGCCGTCTCCGCGACGCCGACGAGGAAGGCGCGGGTCAGCGGGTCGGGCCGGTGCGCGTTCCGGTGGAGCAGACCGGCCGCGTCGAGCAGTTCGCCGTAGACGTCGATCTGGCGCTGCCGCCAGGCGTCGTTGCCGACCCGCACCGGGGCGCTGCCGCGCCAGCCGGTCAGGTGGGGCAGCGACCGTTCGCTCAGGTCGCGTTCGCCGCCGACGCCGTACATGATCTGCAGGTCGGCGCCCTGGTCAAGCTGGGTGGCCGAGGCGCGGGCGAGGAAGGTGAAGAACTCCGCCTCCTCGACGTCGCACGTCGCGGTCGCCAGCGCCTGGAGGGTGAAGCTGGTGTCACGGACCCAGGTGTAGCGGTAGTCCCAGTTACGCTCCCCGCCGATGCTCTCCGGCAGGGAGGTGGTCGCCGCGGCGACGATGGCGCCGGTCGGGGCGAAGGTCAGGGCGCGCAGCACCCGCCCGCTCCGGTCCACCTCCCGCTCCCACGGCCCCCGGTAGCCCAGGTGCGTGTCCGACCAGGAGCGCCATCCGGCGACGGTGTCCGTGATACGGCGGTGGATCCGCTCCTGGCTCCTGCGCGGCGGGTCCGGCGCCCAGCCCGAACTGGCCTGCAGCGCCATGCCCAGGCGCTCGCCCGCCTCAAGCGTCACGGTGCCGTGCGCGGTCGATCCGCTCACCCGCAGCGGCACCGGGACCGACAGCGTCAGGACGTTCGCGCCGCCCCGCGCGACCAGGCCGCCGGGCACGGACTCCATCAACGGCTGGACGAGCCCGAACTCGGGGCGGGGCGCGTACTCCACCTCAAGCGTCATCCGTCCCTCGACGCACGTCGCCTCGCGCAGCAGCAGGCCCGGCGACCCGGTGCCCAGCGCGTGCCCGCGTTCCCCCTGGCCGAGGGCGAGCGCGTCGCGCAGGACCACGGTCCCGTCCCGGCCGCGGAAGGTGGTCTCAAGCACCAGGCTGTGTTCCAGGTATCCCCGCTCGACCCCGACGGGGCAGGCGGGCCGTACGGACCAGTGTCCCGCGTCCTCGTCGAGGAGCCTGGCGAAGAGAGCCGGGCTGTCGAACCGGGGCAGGCACAGCCAGTCGATCGAGCCGTCCGAGGTGACGAGGGCCGCCGAACGGCAGTCGGACAGCATGGCGTGGTCACTGATCGGTCGTGTGCTCAAGGACGTGCACCTCGCCAACCGCCGGTGAGGATCATGGGTCACGCATCCCGGGCCCGGCGCACCCCATTTGCCCCAAACTCCCCTTTTTCTGGATATACCCCCAGGTAGAGAGGCCAAGCCGTACCGGCGACCGGCCTGCCCCGTACGAACCAAGCCGGGTGCCCTGTCCGCTTCAGGACAGGAGGATGTCTGATTTACGACAACACACCTGGCGGTTCCCCTGCATCGTTGGCAGAGCCGAGGCCCCACAGGAGGTTCGCCATGGAGAAGTACGGCGCGCTGCTCACCGTCGACGCCGAGAAGTTCAGCAGACACCGGGACGTCGACCTGCCCCACCTCCACATGGAGATCCGCCGCGCCCTCTCCGCCGCCTGTACGGCCTGCGGCCTGGCCGAGACCTGGGAGTCCGCCCGGTTCAAGGAGAGCACCGGGGACGGAGTCCTCGCCGTCCTGCCCGGTGAGGCGATCCCCACGCTCGTCGATCCCTTCCCCGCCCGGCTCCAGGAGGCCCTGGCCGCCGCCGCGCCGGAGCTGCGGGCCAGAGGGCTGAGGTTACGGCTGCGCGCCGCCCTGCACGCGGGCCTCGTGGACGACGAACGGGAGGAGGCCCCCGGCGTCTCGGCCGCCACCGTCACCGTCTGCCGTCTCTGCGACAGCGAACCCCTCCGGGACGCCATCGGGGGGAGCGACCCCGACGTCACCTTCGCCGCGTTCCTGCTGTCGGACCAGGTCTTCCGCGACTACGTCGCCGGAGGCCGTACGGCGTTGCGGGAGAGCCAGTTCACGGAGGTCCGGGTCCGGATGGACGACAAACAGTTCTCCGAGACCGCCTATCTGCGCGTTCCCGTACCGTCCGCCGTCGCCGCGCCGCTCCCCGGGACAGGCGCTCCCGCCCGGAGCGACGGAACCTCGATCAGCGGGGTGACGATCAACGGGCGGGGATCAAGAAACGCCTTCGGCAACACGGTGAACGGCGACTTCAGGATGGGCTGAGCATGACCACGATCGAGGACGTCACGATCACCGGGGACGGCTCCCAGAACGTCTTCGGGAACACCGTCGCGCGGGACCTCATCCTCAACCAGCTCACCATCGTGCGGGGCCGTCCCGCGATGGTGCTGTCCGAGGACGAGATCGCCGAACGGGTCAGGGCCTACATCCCCGCCTTCAACCACGGCCGGATCGTCGAGATCCTCGCGGCGGACCACGTCATCGCGCTGGCGGGCCCGGAGGGGGCGGGCGTGGTCACCACGGCCATCGCGGCGCTGCGGCGACTGCACCCGGCCCTGCGCATCCGGTTCTTCTCCACCGGGGAGGACGACGTCGAGGAGGCCGCCGCGGCGTCCACGCCCTGCGGATACCTGATCCGCGCCCGCGACGAGGAGCCCTCGCGGCTGCGATCCTTCCTGGCCGCGGTGCGCGCGTCGAACGCGTTCGCCGTCGTCGTCGGCACGGCGGCCGAACAGCGGCACCTCACCGAGTTCCTGACCTCGGTCACCGTCGAACCACCGCCCGCCAACACCGTCTACCGCAGCCACCTCGCCCGCCGGGGTCTGTTCGACTCCCCCTGGCAGGACTGGCCCGGAGGGACACGGCTGCTGTGGGGCGCCTCCCCCGGCGACGCCGCCCGCCTGGCCAGGATCGTCTACGAGGTGAGCCGCAGGGGCGGCGACGAGCACGAGGTCGAGCGCGCCTACCTCGGCTGGGCCGAGGAGCTGCGCAAGTGGTTCGGCTCCCACCCCGGCCTGCTGGACCAGACCCTGATGATCGCCGCGGCGACGATCACCCCCGCCGACGAGACCCAGGTGTACGGCGCCGCGTCGTCCCTGGCCAGGCACCTGGAGATCACCCTGGCGGGGGGCGGCCTCGCCTGGACCCCGACCACCGGCCTGAGCGAACTGCTCGACGCCGAACGCGACGAGGACCAGATCGTCTTCCGCCGGTACGGCTACGCCGAGTCGCTCCTGCCCCACGTCTTCGCCGAGTATCCCCTGGCCAGGATGGAACTGCTCTCCTGGCTTGCCAAACTGCCGACCGACACCGTCCTCGCGCTGGAAAGAACGCTCGGCCACCGGCTCGTCAGGACGTTCGCCGACCTCGCGGCCAGATACAACAAGTACGAGAAGATCACCCAGATGGCGCGGGCCTGGGCCACCGGATCGGCCGCCGACCTGGCCTACATCGCGCTCACCCAGACCTGCCTGCATCCCCTCGTCGGCGGCCGGGTGCGGACCAAGCTCTACGAGTGGTCGCGGGAACGCCAGGCCCCCCAGAGCCTGAAGCTCACCGTCGTGCAGGTCTGCGAGGTCCTCGGCCAGACCCACCTGTCGATCGCCATGACCCGGCTCAAGCACCTGGCGACCCACGGTGACGAGCGGGTCAGGCTTGAGGTCCTCGACGTGGCCCGCGCCCTGGCCGACCTCGACCCGGCGGCGGTCTTCTCCACGGCGCTGAAGTGGGCCGCGAGCACGGCCCAGGGCACCGGCGCGGACATGATCGGCAGGCTCGACGTCGCCATGCGTCTCCTGCTCGACCTGCTCCCCTCCTTCGGCGGCCCCGAACTCCGTCAGGTCCTGGAGACCGTCGACCACCTGGTCACGAACGGCACCCCCCAGCTCCGCTCCCGCCTGCTGGGATGGGCCAGGGAACTGGCCGCTGGCTACCCGGTCCACGTCCTCATCCTGGCGCTGTCCCTCACCAGGAACGACATCCCCTCCGTCCGGCAGCGGACGACCTTCGGCACCGATCTCTTCCTGACCCTGACCGTCTCCCTGGACTTCGAGGAGCACTCGTCGGTGCTGGAGATGTCCGGTCCCGTCGACCCGATGTCCTGCACCCTCGCCTGGCGGGCCGCCTTCGCCGCCACCCGGGAGTTCCCCCACTTCGGTGAGGCCCTGCGTGTCTGGCTGGACACCGCGGCCGCCCGCGAGGATCTGCGTACCGCTCTGGTCTCGGCTCTCACCGACGCCGCCCACCCCAGCCCGGCCTCCCGCCAGCTCCTGACGGACGTGGTCCGTTCCTGGGCCGCCGCGGGACCCGGCCGCCGTACGGTCAGGGAGGCGATCCTCACCCGCGTCCTGCTGCCCGAGTGGCGACGCTGGCTCCTGCTCGCCTGGGTACGACTGCGCCCCACGATCCTCTGACCGTCCTGTGCGGGCTGTCCCGTCGAGACCGTCTCAACGGGACCCCCTGTTCGTCAGGACCACTTCACCGGGGCTGTGCCGCCGGAGCTTTTCGTCGGGGCTTTTTGTCGGGGGCGGCTGCCACACTGCGGGGATGGCGACATGGCAACAGTTCGAGCGTGAGGCCGGTGAGCTGGCCTCGGTGGTGAGGGCCCGGTTCGAGGCGAGCAAGAGCCACGTGCTCGCGACCCTGCGCAGGGACGGCTCCCCCAGGGTGAGCGGCAGCGAGGTCGACTTCCAGGGGCCCGACCTGTCGTTCGGCTCGATGCTCGGCGCGGTCAAGGCCCTCGACCTGCGGCGCGACGGCCGGTGCGCGATCCACGCCCACCCGCACGACGACGGTGACGCCAAGGTCGCCGGGGTCGCGGTCGAGATCACCGATCCCGGCGAGAAGCTCGCCTACACCACGGGCGACGAGCCCCCCGGCGACTTCCACGCCTTCCGCCTCGACCTCCACGAGGCCGTCCTCACCTCGGTCGAAGGCGACGAACTCGTCATCCGCCTCTGGCGCCCCGGCCAACCGGTACGAACCATCCGCCGCAGATAACCGAAAGGCGGCCAGGGCCTGTTTTATGGATCTTCACCACGGCGAGGATCCGCAAAGCAAGTCCTAAGGAAGATCGGAGGGGTCTCGGCCTTCATCGTTGGTGCAGGGCCGCCGCGTCATCAGGTGCTGAGAGAGCTCCAGCCGGTGATGCAGTCCTTTGCCCAGGCGGTGAGGCGTTCTGGAAAGCCTTCGGCGGGGAACGTGCCGTCCTGGGCAACGTCGTGGATGGTGACGCTGAAGGCTGTGGGCGGCGGGATGAGGGTGACCGGTGCACCGAAGACGGCTTCAGAGGGTCGGGTGTCGCGGTGGCTGTTGGCGCGGCGGGTGTGTTCGGTGAGCCGGGTGACGGCGGTGAGCCCTCCGTCGAGGTAGGTGTGCAGGATCGTCCAGGGACGGGTTGGAGCGGCCCCGAGCAGGCGGCTGGGATGTTGGAGCAGGAAACAGGACACCGTGACACCGTGCAGAGAACCCCAGGGTGGGAGCCGAGAGTGGTCGAGTGCGAGCACGATCTCGAAGAGTTCCTGACACGAGTGAGGCCGAGTGGGTGCTCCGCATTCGGGGCAGCGGGTCACGGGTACCTCCTGTTCTCACCGGGTGAGCGTAGGTGTTCGGCGCACCTCTTGCCGGTCCTGGCCGAGGTCTGATCGACGAACGGCCGCCGACATCGGGCACATTGTTTGACTCTTGCGAACCCGTCGTCCAGGATCACCAGCTTCGCCAAGGTGAAAGCGGCTTGCGCCGACACGCTGGAGGACTCGTAGCGTAGCCGCCAGCAGCCCTTTTCCGGGACCAGGACCGCGGACCCTTGGGCCAGGTGTTCGTTGAGAACCTCGGTCACGGCGTGCTCATCGGGGAGCAGGGCTACCAGTTCGCCAAGCGACGAGACGGCCAGCGCCCGCTCAGCGTTGATCAGGACGTGGCTCCAGGCTTCACCTCGTCTGGCAGACATGCCCCTCCTGTATGACGAAGTCATCGATGTCAAGCAATGCGCTGCGAGGCTAGGGGCTCCCCTCGCCGGAAGGTCAAGCGAGCCGTCGGCGAGCAGAGGATCTCAGCCGACCTCGGGGATGCCGAACAGGAGTCCATGTGCAGACGAGAGCGGCCATAGGGCTGACGCGCGCCCCGAACAGGGGGCTGAGACATGAACGGGATCAGCGATGAGCGGCCATTCGCATGGAGCCGATGTGGGGGACTAACCACCCTGTAAAACGACACCGGCACGCCCACGATCGGAATCGTGAACGTGCCGGTGACCTCGCTGTGCGCCGCCAGGGACTCGAACCCCGGACCCGCTGATTAAGAGTCAGCTGCTCTAACCAACTGAGCTAGCGGCGCTTGAAGCCCTTGAAGGATAGCGCACTTCGGCCACAGGCCCGTAATCCGGCGGGAGTCAGTTCATCCCGCGTGACAAGCCGGGAAGTGCCGTCCGCGCTCTCACGGCTGACGGGGTGAGGCGTCAGTTCATCCTGCGCAGGACGCGGGCCGCGGTCCTGGCGAGCACCTCGACCTGCTCCGCGTCGAGATCCATGCGTGGCCCGGCCAGGATCCAGCGGGCGACCAGGCGCGGCTTGAGCAGGGTGAGCCCCTCGGCGCTGACCGTCCGCCTGAGTTCGCCGCCGTGTACGGCCAGCAGCGGCTCGATCGTCACGGGGATGTTCGTCTCGCGGGAGAGCACCTCGGCCAGGGAGTCGGCGGCCTTGACGAGCGCCTTGGCGACCGACGTGCCGTACTTCTCGCCGAGGAACAGCCGCTCGCCGTACTTGGCGATCTCGGTGTCCGGGGACCAGGCCTCGTTGTCGACCACCCAGACGCCGCCGGGCCCGATGACCAGGTGGTCGATCGAGGCCTCTCCGGGTACGGCCCGGCCGTCCAGGACACGGTAGCCGCGCCTGCGGAGGCTGCGGCGCAGCCGCCTTCCCGTGATGGTCTCGCCCCGGCGCCTGCCCCGCCAGACCGCGGTCGCCTCGTAGGAGCGCCAGGCCCAGAACAGGTCGCCCGCGCCGACCAGCAGTCCGCACACGAGCCCGAAGAAAGCGGGCGAGGGGATGGCGAACCGGTAGGCGATGACCAGCCCCACGGCCAGCCCTCCGGCGGCCTTGAGCCCGCGCATTTTCCAGCGCTGGTCCGCCTCCTTGCGCCAGAACTGCTCGTACATGACCTGGGGGGACAACCCGTGGACCGGGTCGTCGCTCGTCACGTAGATCGATCCGCCGGGCACAGCGAACTCCCGAGAGTCGAACGGTCAGGAAGACACGTGGATCTGCGGCGTTGAAGATCCTTGGTCATCAAATACCCGGCGGAGGGTTGGGGGCACCCCGGACCGTCCAAAGGTGATGGAACTAACACAAGCCGGATAGCCTTCGGGCCCCACCGGGGTCACGCCGTCTTCGCGGCGACGGGTGAGGAGGTCTCCACGACCTTCCTGGTGACCAGCCGTCCGATCAGGGCGGAGAGCCTGCGCGGACGGTCGGGCACGATGTGGGCCATGAAGAGGTTGCCCACCCCCGGCACGACGTAGCCCCGGTCTCGGTCGAGCGCGCGCAGCGCGCCGCGAACCACCCGGTCCGGCGTCATCATGCGCGCTCCGATCGCCGCGGCCCTGGTGCCGATCACGTCGAAGAACGCGGTCTCCACCGGCCCCGGGGTGACGGCGAGCACCTTGACCCCCCGGCCCCTGTACTCACTCCACAGCGCCAGGCTGAAGTTGAGCACGAACGACTTGGACGCGCCGTAGGTCGCGAAGTAGGGCGCGACATGGAAGCCCGCGGTCGATCCCACGTTGACGACGGCACCGCCACCGCGGGCGACCATGCCGGGAACGAACGCGTGGGTCAGGCCGACCAGGGACACGACGTTGACCATGAGTTCCTCGTGCTCGCGCTCTGCCGGGATCTCCTCGAAGCGGCCCGCGGTGCCGAAGCCCGCGTTGTTGACCAGCAGGTCGACGGTCATCCCCCTGGCGGCGACCTCCTCGGCCACCCGTGAGGCGGCGTCGGGTGCGGCGAGGTCCTGGACGACGACCTCGGCCCGCACGCCGTGCGCCCCGCGCAGTTCCCCGGCCAGGCTCTCCAGCTTCTCCACCGAACGGGCGACGAGCACGAGGTCGTGTCCGCGCGCGGCGAGCTGACGGGCGAACTCGGCGCCGATCCCCGAGGAGGCGCCGGTCACGAGAGCGGTGCTGTTCATCGCGAAACTCCCTCAACTTGGTTTCCTGGGCCATCAAAGTAGCAGCTATGGAGTTATCCGCAACATCTATGTTGCAGTTAACTTTCGAAATGGTGCGGTGCTGTAGCCTCTGAGCATGGCAACGACAGGTCGACGGCTACGGGCTGACGCGGAACGCAGCATCAGGACGATCCTGGAGGCGGCCGAGCGACTGCTCAGCGAGAACCCCGGCGCCACCATGGAACAGATCGCCGAGGCCGCCGGAGTCGCCAGGACCACCGTCCACCGGCGCTTCTCCAGCCGCGAGGCCCTCGTCGAGACCATGGCGACCTCCGCCTGGCAGGAGATCAGCGACGCCGTCGACGCGGCCAGGCCGTACACCGCGCCGCCGCTGGTCGCCATGCACCAGGCGACCGCCAACGTGGTCCAGATCAAGTCCGGCTGGCGCTTCGCCCTCGGCACCCTACCCCCGCCCGGCGAGGAGGCCGCCCGCATCCACAACGAGGTGATGGCCAAGTGCGACGCGGTGTTCGCGCGCGCGCTCGAAGCCGGGCTGCTGCGCCCCGGCACCGACCCGCTCTGGGCCCGGCAGGTCTACCTCGCGCTGATCAGCGAGGCGGTGCACCACTCCCCCGCCGGCATGCGGGCTCAGGCCCCCGACGACCCCGACGCCCTCGCCACCCTGATCATCGACACCCTCCTGTACGGCCTGGCACCCCGCAGGCCCGGTCCACCCGTCGCCCAGGACACGCAGGAAGTGGACCTTCCCGCAGGTCACGACCGGCCATAAGGTCGTCTCATGACCGCGACCATGCCGTCCCCCGTGACCCTCGAAGGTGAAGCCGTACGGCTCGAACCGCTGAGCGAGGCCCACGTCCCCGACCTGTTCCTCGCCGGAGGGGGCGACGACGAGGTGTGGCGCTGGCTCCCGGCCATCACCCCGCGCACCGAGATGGAACTGGCCGCGATCGTGACGCAGCTCGTCCACGACCGGCGCCACGTGCCGTTCGCGGTGATCCTCAAGGCGACCGGCCGCGCGGTCGGCTGGACCTCCTACATCGACACCCAGGGCTTCGACGAGAGCATCGAGATCGGCTGGACCTGGTACGGCAGGGCCGTGTGGCGCTCCGAGGTGAACACCGCCTGCAAGGTCCTGCTGCTCGACCACGCCTTCGGAGAGCTCGGCCTGAACCGCGTCCAGCTCAAGACCGACATCCTCAATCTCCGTTCGCAGGCGGCGATCCGCAGGCTCGGCGGCGTCCAGGAGGGGGTTCTGCGCCGCCACCGCCGCAGGCCCGACGGCTCCTGGCGTGACACCGCCTACTTCAGCATCCTGGACGACGAGTGGCCCGCGCACCGCAGCAGGTTGTGCTCCTTCGCGGTGAGGTGACCCGAAGACCGCACGGCCGGTCACTCGACGCGGCCCGGCCGCGACGCGTCACCGCGCGCGTACACACGGGCCGATCACGCCTTCCACAGCGTTGACGTGGAGCCGCATCTCACCGCGCGTACGCACGGGCCGATCGTCCCGGCGGGGGAGGAATCCCACATCCCGGTACGCCGGGAAAACCGGGTGAATCCCCGCCTGTGCCCTCGCTACCCTCCTTGTACGGCACACACGCCTGCATGGCTCAGTCGGTGAGAGCGCCGCACTCATAACGCGCCCCTTTGACGGGCCCCAGGTTCGAGTCCTGGTGCAGGTACTTCACCGCCGCCCTCGCCGGGCAGCATTCCCCGTAGCAGTTCGGCGAGGCCGAGGCGGAGGTCGTCGAGGGTCGGCTCGCTTCCCGCTCCGGCGACGGTGTCGAACATCAGGCCCTCCCCGAACGCGACGACCTGGCGGCCGTGCCGTACCGGGTCGGGGGACCCGGCGGCGGCGAGGACCGCGACGGCCGGGTCGCGGAAACGGCTGCCCGCCCGGTCGTAGACCTCACGCAGTTCGGGACGCCGGGTGGCCTCCAGGGCGAGTTCGTATCGGGCGATCGTCCGGTGGCGGCCCGCGGTGAGCTGCTCCCACAGCGTCCTGGCGGCCAGCTCGACGAGCGTCTCGGGCGAGCCGGGACCGGCGGCGTCGAGGAGGGCGGCGAAGGTGGCGGCCTCCAGCTCGGTGAGCCGTTCCAGGGTCAGTTCGAGCAGCGCGAGGCGGGTACGGGCGAGGTTGGAGGTCGACCCCGGCGGCAACCCCGCCTCCTCGTCGACCGCCCGGTGGGTCAGGCCGCGCATCCCACGTTCGGCCAGCAGGGCGATGGCGGTCTCCGCGATCAACTCGGCGCGTTGGGACTTCACCGTCCAATACTACGGTTGTAGTTACCCCGGGAAGAGGAGTAACCTTCACTACGCCTGTAGTTACTACACCTGTAGTGAAGGAGTGCGACGTGGCGCGCGCTGTGGTGATCGGAGCGGGGATCGGCGGCCTGACGGCGGCGGCGGCGCTCCAGGGGCGGGGCTGGGACGTGACGGTGTGCGAGCGCGCGCCCGCCCTCGAACCGGTCGGTTCCGGGCTCGCGGTCGCGGCGAACGCCCTGCGCGCGCTGGACACGATCGGCGTCGGCGACACGGTCCGCGGCCTGTCGGCGGTCAGGGGTGAGCTGGGCCTGCGGCGCCCCGACGGAAGCTGGCTGGCGCGCACGACCGAGGAGGAGGCCTCGGCGCGCTACGGCGACTCCGTGGTGCTGCTGCGCCGCGCTGATCTCGTCGGCGCGCTGCACGCCGCCCTCGCCCCCGGCACCCTACGGCTGGGCACCACGGTCCTGGCGGCCGATCCCGGCGGGGAGGTGCGCACCGAGGCGGAGACCCTGCGCGCGGACCTGGTGGTCGCCGCGGACGGCGTCTCCTCCCCCGTCAGGGCCACGCTGTTCCCCGGCCACCCGGCACCGCGCTACGCCGGGGTCACCAGCTGGCGGGTGCTGGTGCCGGGCGGCGGGGCCGTCCAGGCCTCGGAGACCTGGGGCGCGGGCAGGGTCTTCGGGGTGATGCCGCTGGCGGGCGGACTGACCTACTGCTACGCGACCGACACGGTCCCCGCCGGCACCGGCGACGGCGACCAGCGCGCCGAGCTGCTGCGCCTGTTCGGCCGCTGGCACTCCCCGATCCCCGAACTGCTCGCCGCCGCCGAGCCCGGGGACGTGCTCAGGAACGACGTGTACCACCTGACGGCCCCGCTGCCCGCGATGCACCGGGGCAGGATCGCGCTGATCGGCGACGCCGCCCACCCGATGACCCCCAACCTCGGCCAGGGGGCCTGCCAGGCGATCGAGGACGCCGTCGTGCTGGCCCACGTCGTGAGCACGGGCGGGGATCTGTCCGCCTACACCTCGGCGAGGCTGGCGCGGACCGCGCGCATCACCGCCAGGTCCGCCTCGATCTGCCGGGCAACCCGGCTGCGCGGGCCGCTGGCCGTACGGCTGCGCGACACCGCGACGGCGCTCACCTGGCGGTTCGCCTCCGGGCGGATGACCGCCGCGATGGACGACGTCCTCGGGTGGCGGCCCCCGCACGACCAAGGCTAGGAGGAGACCGTCGCGGGTTCGCGCACGGCCGTACGGCTGCCGCCGTGGTCGGGGGAGAGCCGTCCCAGGGTGACGGTCCCCCAGATGAGCACCGCGGCGGCCAGCAGGGCGGGGATCACGTTGGCCGCTCCGGTCGGCATGGGCTCCTTCAGCAGGATGGCCCCGGCGAGGATCGAGGTGATCGGGTCGACGACCTGGACCGCGGCGTAGGCGATGCCGAAGTAACCCACCTCGTAGGACTTCTGCAGCAGCACCACGGCGCAGACGAGCAGCACCGGGATCGCCACGGTGAACCAGGTCAGCAACCTGCTCAGATCACCTTCGAGACCGCCGCCGACCACCCGCACGAAGGTGGAGACGCTGGCGGTGACCGCCCCCGCCCCGACCGAGAGCAACAGCGCCTTGAGCGATCCGTTGGCCTTGCGCGCGGTCAGGTGGGTGACCAGCACGATCAGCCCGACGCAGGCGAGGAAGCCGAACGCCTGGCCGTTGGTCATGTGGGGCGTCCCGGCGTGCGCGGGGACCAGCAGCATCAGGCCGAGCAGTCCGACGGCGACCGCGATCGACCCGAGGATCTCCTGCCTGCGCGGGCGCCTGCCGTGCAGCACCGCCGCCAGCGGCACCGCGAAGACCAGCGTCGCCACGCTGATCGGCTGCACCACGACCAGCGGCGCGAGGCTCAGCGCGACCGCGTGCAGGCAGGCGCCGGTGAAACCGATCACTCCGCCGAGCCACCAGCGGGGCCGTCTCATCAGCTTGAGCGAGGCCCCTTCCGAGACCGCCTCGAACTGCTGGAGCGCCGCTCCGAGGGCGTAGCCGAGCGCGCCGATCAAAGCGATCGACATACCGACCCAGGTCATCGCCACCCACCGGAAGCGACCAGACATGAGTAAAGAAGCGATTCTTGGGTCATCCCGCAAGCTTAAAGCGCGCCAAGGGCGGGTAAGGGGCCTCTCTCGTGCGCCAAGAGCGATTTTGGCCACAAAAATCCGCCCTAGTCAGCTTTTCTGCGGATTTTTTCGGTCCTGCACCGCCTTGTCCCCGCCCCTCCGGTACGGCGCCCGCCCCGGGCCCCTCCTCCGCGAAGGCTCCGGAGCGGACCGCCCACCGGACCTACTGCTGGGGCGGGCAGACGCAGAACAGGTGGCCCTCCGGGTCTGCCAGGACGACCCAGTGCCCTCCCGGCTGGAAGTCCGGCCTGGTCGCCCCGAGCTCCAGGTAGTCCTTGACGGCCTGTTCCACGTCGGGGACCCGTACGTCCAGATGGAACTGCTTGTCCGGACCCGGCCAGACGGCGGGCGTGCGGTCGGGGTTGCGCTGGAAGTAGATGGTCATCGTGCCGTCGCCGACGGCGGCGTAGTCGTCCTCGGCGTACTGGACCTCGCAACCGAAGACCGCCGCGTAGAACTCCGCGAGCTTCCTGGGCTCCGCGCAGTCGATGTTCACGGCGATGAGCTGAGCGATCGTTGTCATGCAGCCCATCGTCACGCCCATACCTGTCAGCTCATGTCAGGATTGCGAAATCCTTTCCCGAACGCGCCGTTCCGCCCTCGGGCTACACGATGATCCGTTCGGTCGGTACGGTGAGGCTCGTTGTGAACCTCGTTGGAACGTGAACCCGGGGACGGG
Organism: Streptosporangium sp. NPDC020072; assembly: GCF_040631445.1. Taxonomy (NCBI): domain Bacteria; kingdom Bacillati; phylum Actinomycetota; class Actinomycetes; order Streptosporangiales; family Streptosporangiaceae; genus Streptosporangium; species Streptosporangium sp. NPDC020072. The sequence goes on from NZ_JBEYAB010000001.1 coordinate 285,121, forward strand.
CGTTGGAGGAGACGTGGCCTCGATAACTCAGCGCATCAGACGGCTCCTCGAACGTCCCGGGTCGATCGACCTGGCCCCCTTCGAGCGGATCGTCGCCGCGGCGGGAAAAAGGGAGGATCGGGTTCGCGAACTCGACGAGCTGCCCGAGCCCTCGCTCGACGACCTGACCGAGTTCTGCGCCATCGTCCGGGAGGCCGCACGGCGGACCCTGGGGCTGCGGCCGTACGACGTGCAGCTGGTCGGCATGCTCGCCATGCTCTCCGGCAACGTCGCCGAGATGGCCACCGGCGAGGGCAAGACCCTGTCGGGGGCGATGGCCGCCGCCGGATACGCCCTGCAGGGCAAGCGCGTCCACGTGATCTCGGTCAACGACTACCTGGCCCAGCGCGACGCCGAATGGATGGGCCCGCTGTACGAGACGCTGGGCGTCTCGGTCGGCTGGATCGGCCAGACCTCGACGCACGAGGAGCGCAGGGACGCCTACGCCAAGGACGTGACCTACGGCCCGGTCAGTGAGATCGGCTTCGACGTGCTGCGCGACCGTACCCGCGTCGACGCGGCCGACCTGATCATGCCCGAACCCGAGGTCGCGCTGGTCGACGAGGCCGACTCGGTGCTGGTCGACGAGGCCAGGGTGCCGCTGGTTCTCGCCGGGGCCACCGACCCGGGCAACGTGGTCCCGGAGATGGCGGCGCTGGTCCGCCAGCTCGTCAGGGGTTACCACTACGAGCTCGACGACCAGGCGCGCAACGTGCACCTGACGAGCAAGGGCATCGACACCGTCGAGCAGGCGCTCGGGATCGACCTCTACGACACCCCGGCCACGCTGACCGAGGTCAACCTCGCCCTGCACGCGCACGCCCTGCTGGCCAAGGACGTCGACTACATCATCCGCGACGGCAAGGTGCACCTGATCAACCCGTCCCGGGGCCGGGTCGCGCTGCTGCAGCGCTGGCCGGACGGCCTGCAGGCGGCGGTCGAGGCCAAGGAGGCGCTGCCGCCCTCGGCGACCGGCGAGATCCTCGACTCGATCACCGTGCAGGGCCTGATCACCCGCTACCCGCAGCGGTGCGGCATGACCGGGACCGCGGTCGCGGTCGGCGACCAGCTCCGTGAGTTCTACGACCTCAAGGTCGCCGTGGTTCCCCCCAACCGGCCCTGCGTGCGGACCGACGCCCCCGACCGGCTCTTCGAGTACCGGATGGACAAGGACCGCGCCCTGGTCGAGGAGATCGTCGAGGTGCACGCGACCGGGCGGCCGATCCTGATCGGCACCCTGGACGTCGCCGAGTCCGAGCGCCTCTCGCTGACCCTGAGCGGCCGTGGCCTGGAGTGCGTGGTCCTCAACGCGAAGAACGACGCCGAGGAGGCCTCGATCATCGCGAAGGCCGGTGAGCGCGGCTCCATCACGGTCTCCACCCAGATGGCCGGGCGCGGCACCGACATCCGCCTCGGTGAGGGCGTCGAGGAGCTCGGCGGGCTGTACGTCATCGGTTCCGGGCGGCAGACCAGCAGCCGCCTGGACGACCAGCTCCGCGGCCGGGCCGGGCGGCAGGGCGACCCCGGCGGCTCGGTCTTCTTCGTCAGCGGCGAGGACGAACTGATCACCCACTACGTGGCCGACGAGTACGCCAGGGGCGTGCCCGACCACAGTCTCGTCGGCCACGCCCAGCGGGTCGCCGAGGGGGTGGACATGGAGATCCACCGCAACACCTGGCGCTACACCCGGTTGCTCGAACAGCACCGGGGCCAGGTGCTCGAACTCCGCGGCAAGGTCCTGCACGGCGACTCCGCGGCCCAGGCGCTGGCCTCCGCCGCCGCCGAGCGATGGTCCTCCCTTGAGGAGACGGTCGGGGAGGAGGTGCTGAAGGAGGCCGCCAGGCAGATCGTCCTCTTCCACCTCGACCGTTCGTGGGCCGACCACCTGGCCTACCTCGCCGAGCTGCGCGAGGGCATCCACCTGCGCGCGCTCGGCCGCCTCAGCCCGATCGACGAGTTCAACAAGGAGGCCAAGCCCGCCTACGAGCGGATGCTCGCCGAGGTCGAGTCGCGTTCGATCGAGACGTTCGAGGCGGCCACGATCACCGCCGACGGTCTCGACCACGAGGAGGCGGGCATCAAACGGCCGACCGCCACCTGGACCTACCTCGTCCAGGAGAACCCCTTCGGCACCGAGTGGGAGCGCATCCTCAACCGTCTGGTCACCAAGGTCCGCCGCCGCTGACACGCTTCTCCCCCGGGGGCAGTGGGTAATGGTTTTGCCAACATGCCCCCGATATCGTGTTAATTGTGACCACCACCAGCGTGTCCCGCCCAGTCGGTGAACTGCTGCGCCAGTGGCGGGAACGACGGCGGATGAGCCAGATGGACCTCGCCCTCCAGGCCGAGATCTCCACCAGGCACCTGAGCTTCGTGGAGACCGGCCGCTCGAAACCGAGCCGGGAGATGATCCTGCGCCTGGCCGAGGAGCTCGACCTGCCGCTGCGCGAGCGCAACCACCTGCTGCTGTCCGGGGGGTTCGCGCCGGTCTACTCGGAGACACCGCTCAGCTCTCCGGAGATGGCCTCGGTGCGCGAGGCCCTCGGCCAGGTGCTGAGCGGGCACGAGCCGTACCCCGCGGTGGTCGTCGACCAGCGCTGGAACGTGGTCGACCGCAACTCCGCGACCGGGCTGCTGCTGCGCGGCGTGGCCCCGGAGCTGCTCGTCCCGCCGGTCAACGTGCTGCGACTGAGCCTGCATCCCAAGGGGATGTCCCAGCGGATCATCAACCTGGGCGAGTGGCGGGCCCACCTGCTGCACCGGTTACGCCGTCAGATCAGCCTCACCGCCGACCCGGAGCTCGGCGCCCTCTGGCGGGAGCTGGACGACTACCCCTGCGACCAGCCGGTGCCCGAGATCGACCGGCCGGGCCCCGGTCACATCGTGATCCCGCTCAGGATCCGCAGGGGCTACCGCGAACTCGCCTTCTTCAGCACGATGGCCACCTTCGGCACGCCGCTCGACATCACGGTCGCCGAGCTGGCCATCGAGGCCTACTTCCCCGCCAACCCGGAGACGGCCGCCTACCTGCAACATCAGCACCACCCGGACTGACTCCGCGATCACGGCCCATGACCCCGCAGGCCGGGTGCCGCGGCCCCCGGGGACCGTGGCTCTCAGGTGACGGGGGCGATCTCGGCCTCGACGAGACGGCCGTCCTCGATCCGCAGGAGGCCCACGGTGCCGTGGGGCTGGCGCCGCCGGTCGGTGGGCGAGCCGGGGTTGAAGACGCGGAAGCCGCCCTCGCTCTCGTCGAACGGGATATGGGAGTGACCGAAGACGACGAGGTCGGCGGTGGGAAACCGGCGGCGCATCCGGGCGATCCGCCCCTTGGCCGCGCCGCTGTCGTGGATCATCGCGACCCGCAGTCCGCCGAGGTCGAGTTCGAGCGTCTCCGGCGCCCGTACGTCCGGCCCGTCGTTGTTGCCCTTGACCACGTGGACCGGGGCGTAGGCGGCCAGCTCGTCCAGGACCCCGGGGACACAGACGTCTCCCGCGTGCAGGATCAGGTCCGCGCCGCGCAAGTGCTCCGCCACCCGTGGCGGGCAGGACTTCCAGCGCCGGGGCGCGTGCGTGTCAGCGAGGACGACCACCTTCACGCCACACCCCTTCCCCTTCTCACCCGCTTCCACCGCCGGAGGGCGGCGTTTTCCACCCGCCTCGCCGGGCACAAACCCACCATGAGTCACAAAACGGACTATCCCGCCATAATCACTCCATGTGAGGACGGGCCGCTGCTGCTCCGGGGGACGTTCACGCTGACGACTCAGGATGGAGAGGTCATCGACCCCGGCCGGGCGACGGTGGCGCTGTGCCGCTGCGGGCGTTCCTCGGCCAAGCCGTTCTGCGACGGCTCGCACAAGTCCACCGGGTTCCGGGCCACGAGCGAACCCGACCTCTGAGCGCGTTCCCCGAGCCCGCGAACCGGATGCGCGGCGGTCAGCATCCGGTGCCCCGCGTAGGGGATCCCGCCGCAGAGGAACCGGGCCACCAGAGCGGGCCAGCTGCAGACGGCCCGCTCCAGCACCCACACCGGGGCGAACAACGAGGCGGTGAAGGGGAAGACCCGCCGGCCACCCGCCCGGCGGCGGCCGATCTCCGCCACCCCCACGCAGACGGCGGCTCCTGTCAGCACCGCCCCGTACCTGCGTCGCAGCAGGGCGACGGCCGACACCGGCAGCACGGCCAGGAAGAACAGCATCCGGGGCGGTTGCGCCAGGTCGTCGTAGGCCTGCCGTAGGCGCTGGGACCAGAACCTCCCGGCGGAGGGCGGCAGACGGCGGACGTAGAGGTCGTGCGCGCGGTGTTCGCGCCCGCCGTTGGCGCGGACCGTGCGGATGAGCTCCAGATTCTCGAACAGCACGTCCCCGTCGTAGCCGCCCATCTTCAGGAAGGCCGACCGGCGCACCCCGAAGGTGCCCGGGTAGTCGGCGCCGAAGCCACGGTTGAGCAGCATGCGGGCGGTGTCCCAGCGGGCGTGCCAGGGCAGCGGGTCGAAGTGGTTCTGCGGCCTGACCAGGTCGGCCGTCTCCAGCAGGGTGTCCATCCTGGCCAGTTCGGCCGCGCCGTAACGGACGTCGTCGTCGGCGATGACCACGTGCTCGGCGCGGGCCAGGCGCATCCCGGTGATCACCCCGTTGACCTTGCCGTTGGCGAAGCGGAGGTCGGCGTCGGGCCGCACGTGCAGGACGAGGCCGTTCCAGCGGGCGGCGTGCCGGTCGAAGAGCGCGGGCGGGGAGCCGTCGACGACGATGACGCGGACCCTGCGCCCCAGCCACCGCAGGTAGCCGGTCAGCTCCGTCAGGCCCGAGTCGTCCTCCCAGCGCAGCGGCAGCACGTAGTCCAGGTCCGTCACGGGCTCCCCACCGCCAGGCTCGCCTCGCGCAGCGACGTGGTCCCCCGGGTCCAGCGGTCCAGGACGTGCTCGGCGAAGAGGCGGTCGAGGGTCAGGGCGCAGGCGGCGCCGTACAGTATGTCGCCGGTCAGGGCGGGTTCGGTGGCGGCCAGCCCGCCGCACATGTCGTGCGCGGCGATCTGCTCGTGTACGGCGTCGGCCAGCACGTGCTCGTCGTAGAAGCGGCAGGCCGTCGCGTCGCCGCCCAGTCTCCGCAGGCCCCGGCCGTACCTGAGGTTGGGCAGCGAGGAGGTCATCTCGAAGACCGCCAGGTGCCCGAGCAGGGCTCCCCGGCGCGCGCGGTGCAGGCCGAACAGCGACATGAGGTTGACGGTCGCCAGCGTGATCGCCGGCACCCGGTCGAGGTAGGCGCCGTAGGAGTCGTCCAGGTCCAGCCCGCGCATCGTGGCCCGGAACAGCTCCGAGTGCATCCGCTCCCGGCGGCCTCCGCCGTACTCGTCGGCCTGGATCTCCGCCAGGGCCGCCTTGGCGCGGCCGCACAGCCGGGGCAACGCCCAGGTGTGCGGGTCGGCCTCCTTCAGGTGGTAGATCGAGCGGTGGACGACGAACTCCCTGAACTGGTCCGGACCGGCCTTCCTCTCCAGGAACGCCGCGAGCGGCGGCCCCTCCGCCTCGGCGACCAGATCGGTCAGGGCACGGCAGACCCGTTCCGGCTCCCCTGCCGTGGGGGGCGGTACGGCCCGCGCGAGCCACTCCTCGAAGCGCCGTTCCAGCGTCCGCCTGACCGCCAGCAGCGACGGCTCCCACTCCCAGGCGTCGTCGACCTCCTCGAACCCCTGGTAGTGCAGCTCGTAACAGGTGAAGAGCGCGAGCTGCAGGTCCTCGTCGTCCTCCACATCGAGGGACGGCGGATCGAACGGGTGGGGCGGGCGGGTGAGCCGTTCGAGGAGCACCGTGGTGACGGGGCCCCGCGGCGCGGGCAGACGCATCACGGCCTCCCCGGGGACGAGCGGTAGACCGAGACGTGCGAGCGGCTGTCGTCGGTGTAGGGAGAGCCGTCCCAGCCGGCCCAGCGGTGCTCACGTTCCAGGCCGGCGAGCAGCCCCATCAGGTCGAGCTCTGCGGGCCAGGCGTAGCGGTGGTTGGCGGGCAGCAACCTCAGTCCGTCGGAGGTCAGGTTGACCTTCGTCGTGTACATCATCTGGTCGGCGGCCGACAGCCGCGCCGCCTCGACCAGCACCCTCTCCTCGCTCAACGACAGCAGACGCAACGCCGTGCCGTCCCTGAACGCCCCGGGATCGGGGACCCACGCCTCGACCACGAACCGGCCCCCCGGGCGCAGGTGGGCGGCCGCGTTGCGGAAGCAGGCGACCTGCGCCTCCTGCGAGGGCAACGCGAAGATCGTGTTGATCGCCAGGACGACCAGGCCGAACTCGCCCTCGACCCGGGTCGTGGCGAAGTCTCCCAGCGTCACCGGGACACGGTCGCCGCCGGGCTTGGCACGTAACCGCCGCACCATCTCCGCCGAGCCGTCCACGCCCGCGACGACCAGTCCTCGCGCCGCGAGCGGCAGCGCCAGCCGTCCCGTGCCGACGCCGAACTCCAGGACCGGCCCCCCGTCGGCGAGTTCCGCCAGCCGGTTCACCGCGGACTCGGTGTCGGGAATGGTCGTCCCGTAGACGCCGTCGTAGACGTCGGCGACGGCACGGCCGTACGCGGACGGATCGAACATCTGCGCCATGGGACCCCCGTTCCCTCGCCTAGAGGCTGCCCCCTCTTTGACCTGGGAAAACAGCGGTGGTTTCGCGGATCAGACGGGTTCGACCGGGACGGGGAAGCGTTCCCAGACCCGGTGCCCGCCCAGCAGGCGGACGACCTCCGCCAGCACCGCCTCGCCGCCGTCCCCGACGACCACGCCGGGCGCCGCCGGATCGATCCCGGCGGCGGTGAGCGCCTGTACGGCGTCCGCCCAGCCGCCGATCGGCTTGGCGTGCCGGAACGCCTCACCGAGCATGAGCAGCACCCGCGGGTCGGTGGGCGCCCCCGCGGTGCCGTTCCCGGCCTTGGCGTCCCTGGCGCCGTCCGCGTCCTTGCCCCGCGCCGGGGTTCCGGCCAGCAGCAGGGCGTCGAACTCGACGGACCTGGCGGTGACGAACGTGCGCTGCACCGTTACGGGGCCGTCGCCGTCCGCGCCGAGCACGCCACCGGCCGGGGCGATGACCAGCGGCACCATGCCGCCGTCCAGAACCGCCTGGCGGACGGCCTCGACCGTCGCCAGGTCGCCGTGGCCGTCGGCGACGATGCCGATGATCCGGCCGGTGGTCGGCCAGGTCCTGCCCACCTGGGACAGGGCCGGGCTCGGATCGACGGCCGGCAGGGAGTTGACCGGTTTCGGAACGGGCAGGCCGAGGCCCTGCGCCACCTGCTCGCACAGGTAGGGGTCGATCTCGGCGAGAACACGCAGGTTGCGCTCCTTGATCGCCTGCTCGTAGACCTTGCCGAGTTCGAAGGTGTAGGCGGCGATGACGTGCTCGCGTTCGACCGGGCTCAGGCTCAGCCAGAACAGGCGAGGCTGGCTGAAGTGGTCGGCGAACGACGCCGGAGCCTCACGCACCTTCCGTGCCGCGGCCACCCGAACGGGCGTCTCCACGTATCCCCCCTCGTGCGCCCCCGCGAAGAAGGGGCAGCCGCCGTCCAGCGAGTTCGGCTTGTACGGCGCCACGCCCGCGTGCACGGCGTCCTGGTGGAAGCCGTCGCGCAGCATGTCGTTGACGGGGGCGTGCGTGCGGTTGATCGGGATCTGCCCGAAGTTGGGACCGCCCAGCCGGGTGATCTGCGTGTCCAGGTAGGAGAACAGCCGCCCGGCGAGCAGCGGGTCGTCGGTGACGTCGATGCCGGGCACCAGGTGACCGACGTGGAAGGCGACCTGTTCGGTCTCGGCGAAGTAGTTCACCGGGTTGGCGTTGAGGGTGAGCAGGCCGATCGGCTGGACCGGCGCCAGTTCCTCAGGGACGATCTTCGTCGGGTCCAGCAGGTCGATGCCCTCGAACGTCTGCTCCGGGGTGTCGGGGAAGACCTGGATGCCCAGCTCCCACTGCGGGTGGGCACCGGCCTCGATCGCGTCGGCGAGGTCACGCCGGTGGAAGTCCGGGTCGGCGCCACCGATCAGCTGCGCCTCCTCCCACACCAGGGAGTGCACTCCGGCCTTGGGCTTCCAGTGGAACTTCACCAGCGTCGTCGCCCCCTCCGCGTCGACCAGCCGGAAGGTGTGGACGCCGAAACCCTCCATGGTCCGGTAGGAGCGGGGGATGCCACGGTCGGACATGTTCCACAGCGTGTGGTGGGTGGCCTCGGTGTGCAGGGAGACGAAGTCCCAGAACGTGTCGTGCGCGCTCTGCGCCTGGGGGATCTCCCGGTCCGGATGCGGCTTGGCCGCGTGGATGACGTCGGGGAACTTGATCGCGTCCTGGATGAAGAACACCGGGATGTTGTTGCCGACCAGGTCGAAGACGCCCTCGTCGGTGTAGAACTTCGTGGCGAAGCCCCGGGTGTCGCGCACCGTGTCGGCCGAGCCCCGCGATCCGAGAACCGTGGAGAACCGCACGAAGACCGGCGTCTCGACGTCCTTGGCGAGGAAGGCTGCCCTGGTCACCGAGGCCGCGGTGCCGTACGACCGGAAGACGCCGTGCGCGGCGGCGCCGCGGGCGTGCACGACGCGCTCGGGGATGCGCTCGTGGTCGAAGTGCATGACCTTCTCGCGCAGGTGGTGGTCCTGCAGCAGCACCGGCCCTCGGGGACCGGCCTTGAGCGAGTGGTCGGTGTCGGCCAGGCGCAGCCCCTGGGCCGTGGTGAGGCGGTCACCGCCCTGTGCCCGCTCCTCGGGCGTCACGTCCTCTTCCTGTCCGGTGGGGCTGTACGGGTCGGGGCCGCGCTGGTCGGGCTTGGGCCTGAGCGGCCCCCTGGGCTCGGTCGGCTCGTCGACCGACGGCGGCTCGCTTCCCGGGCGGCCGGGAACCTCCGCAGAATTGTCTGACAGTTTGTCAGCGATCTTGTCAATGACACCCTTGACCGGGTTGGACTTCTCCATCGTTCTCTCCTTGAGCTGCGGTGGCGGTTCCTCGGGTGAGGACCGGGCGCCGGTCGGGCCGCGGAGACCCGGTGGCGGTACGCCATACCCCTGTTCGGGTGCTCAAAGCGACGACACTCGGGAAGACGGAAAAATCCTGACAGAACCATTCAGGGAAAGCCCCTCCGAGTTCTCGGAGGGGCCTTTCCCCAGCTGTCACCGGAGCAGCTTGGCGATCTCCGGGTCGACGGCGTCCGCGACGGTGATCTTCCGGTCGATGAGGCCGTTGGCGTGGAAGAGGTCGGCGGCGCGCTGCTGCTCGGCGACGAACTCCTCGGTCACCGGGTGCAGCCCGAAGGGACGCTTGCGCAGGGCGTTCTCCCAGTGGTCGAGGTCACCGCCGTCGTCGGCGGCGAACAGCCCGGCCGCCTCACGATGGTTCTCGGTGATCCAGGCGTCGGACTCCTGCAGGGCGGCGACGATCGCGGCGAGCTGCTCGGGGTGCTTGTCGGCGAAGTCACGCCGGGTGAACCAGAGCGAACGGTGGCTGAACAGCCCGTCGGTGGCGACCAGCTCACGGACCGGCGCCTGCGCCTCGACCTTGCTGAGCGAGGGGTAGGAGCCGACCCAGGCGTCGACCTCCCCGTTGAGGAACAACTCGCCCGCGTCCACCCCGGCGTCGACGGGGACGATGTCCTTCCAGGTCAGCCCGGCCTTGTCGAGGGCGAACAGCAGCAACGTCGTCTGCCAGGAGCCGTGCCCGAGCGCGACCCTCTTACCCTTCAGGTCCGCAAGGGAGCTGATCGGGGAGTCCTCCTTCACCACCAGCCTGCCGTTCTCGTGGCGGGAGCCGGAGACGGCCACGTAGACCACGTCGTGGCCCTTGCCCTGGGCGGTGACCGGCGGCGTCGAACCGGTGCCGATGAAGTCGTAGCCGCCGTCGAAGAGGTGGTCGCCGTGGACCGAGGGCAGACCCTTGGTCGGGTCCGTCCTGTCACCGGCCGGGAGGTCGCGCAGGTCGACCCACTCGACGTCGGGGATCGCGCGCTCCAGGATGCCCCGGTGACGCAGGACCCACAGCGAGTTGTTGTGCGGGAAGTAGCCGACGCGGACGCTCATGAGGGTGTTCCTTCCAGTAGGGGTGATGCGACGCGGAGGTCACGGCCACGCAGCAGCGGCAGAACGTTCTCGCCGACGCGGTAGGCCTCCTCCAGATGGGGCACGCCGGCGAGGATGAACGCGCCGGCGCCAAGGTTGATCAGTTCGTCGAGCCGTTCCGCGACCTGCTCGTAGCTGCCGACGAGCCCGAAGGCGGGCCCGCCCCGCAGCAGGTGGAAACCGCCCCACACGTTGGGGGTGACCTCAAGGTCGCGGTGGCCGTTGACCGCGCCGGTGACGAACGACTGGCTGCGCTGCCAGCCGATGGAGTCGCCGGTCGCGCCGCGGAGCACCGACGGGTCGATGTTGTCCCAGCCTCTGCGGATCTCCTCCCAGGCCTCCTCCTCGGTCTCGCGGGCGAGCACGTCGATGCGGACGGCGAACTTGGGTGTGCGGTCGCTGTTGGCCCTGACCTGGTCGAACTTCTCGCGCAACGCGTGGAAGGGCTCCAGCCACGACAGGTAGTAGTCCGCGTGCCGCCCGGCGGCGTCGATGGCCGCCTTCGACGACCCGGAGAAGTAGATCTCGGGGAACGGCTGCCCGGTCAGCTCCTCGGGCAGCCCGGCGCCCCTGACCCGGTAGAAACGCCCCTCGAAGTCGTACGGCCCGCCGTCCCAGACGCCCCTGAGCACGTCGAGGAACTCCGAGGTCCGCGCGTAGCGGTCGTCGTGGGCGACCTTGTCACCCCACCAGAGCTGGTCGGGGCCGCCGCCACCGGAGATGACGTTGTAGACGACCCGCCCGCCCGTCGCGCGCTGGAGGCTCGCCGACATGCGCGCGGCCTGCACCGGGTGGAGGAAGCCCGGCTGGAAGGCGATCATGAACCGGTAGGTCGTCGTCTCCCTGGCCAGCGTCGCCGCCGTCGCCCACGGGTCGTCGGTGTTGGGGAAGGAGGGCAGCAGCCCGCCGACGAAGCCGGAGACCTCGGAGGCCCTGGCGACGTCCCCCATGTGCTCGACGTAGCTGTAGCCGTCACGCCGCCCGTCCCGCACTCCCGGGGCCAGGCTGCCCGGCACGACCGGGGCCCACTCCCCCCGGCTGGCGACCCTCCTGCGCAGCGAGGGCTGGTCGCCGTGCGTGCCGACCCGCCAGTAGATGTCAACGGACATGGCTGTTCTCCTTGACCAGCAGCGGCAGCAGCCGCTCCCCGAGCCGATAGGTCTCCTCGACGTACGGCGTCGCCTCAAGGACGAAGGCGCCGATCCCCCGGTCCGCGTAGTCCCTGATCCCGGCCGCCACGCTCTCGTAGGAGCCGACGAGGCCGGGGCCGGGGAAGCCGTTCCACAGCCGGGTCTGCGGGTCGGGTTCGGGCAGGGTGTCCTCGGTGCCGCCGCCGCGCAGCCACAGGCGGCGTGCCGCCCGCCAGGCCTCGGCGTCGTCGTCGCGGGCCAGCACCGGGAGGCGCAGGCCGTAGGTGACGCCCTGGAGGCCGGAGGCCTCGAAGTCGTCGCCGGGGTCGAAGACGTGCACGTCGGCGTGGCGCGCGGACAGTTCGAGGGCCTGCGGAGAGGTCCCCGACAGGTGGACCCTGGGGAAGGCCCTGCCGGCGAGCGGCGACAGGAAGCCTCCGGCGAGCACCTGGTAGAAGCGTCCCTCGTAGCCGTAGCCCTCCTGCGTCCAGACCCCCTTGGCGACGGTGAGGAACTCCTCGGCCCGCGCGTAGCGGTCCGCCCCTTCGAGGAAGTCGCCCTGCGCCCTGGCGACCTCGGGGTCGAGGTCGACGACGACCCGCCAGTCGAGCCGGTCGCCGGAGAAGCGCTGCAGCGAGGCCGAGACCTTGGCGGCGTAGACGGGGGTCGCGACGCCGGGGTGGAACCCGGCGGCGACCCGCAGCCAGCGGCTCTGCCTGAGCAGGCTCCCCGCGGCGACCAGCGACTCCTCGCCTTGGGGGTCGAAGGGCAGCAGCGCGCCGTCGAAGGCCGCCAGCTCCGCGGCCCTGCCCGCCTGCAGCAGGTGGTCGAACGGGCCGAAGGGCGCCCTGGGGTCGGTGACGAAGCCCGGCAGGTCGGCCCTGGCCCCGCGCCCGCCGTTGTCGCGGGTCGGCAGTGTGATCAGGAACGTGGTCATCGGACCGCCAGCCGTTCCCCGATGAACGCGCCGCCGAACCGGGCCGTCACCTCGCCGGGCGCGTCCGTCCAAAGGCCGTCGGAGCGCCGCCCGGCGAGCAGTTCCCGCGCCGCGGCCAGCGGCTCGTGGGCCGTCCAGGCGTCGAGGTCGACGTCGGCGGCGAGGAAGCCGTGCAGCAGCAGGAAGTCCTTCTGCCGCCCCAGCAGCGTGAGCCGCTCCGGCGACAGGTCCGGGTGGAGGTCACGGTGGAAGTCGCCCCGGTAGGCGGTGGCGACGCCGTCCGCCTCCGAGCGGGTCTCCGCGGCCAGGATGCCGCGTACGGCCTCCAGGTTGTCCGCCGCCCAGTCCGCGGCCCGCAGCGTCTGGGCCAGGAAGGCGACGACCAGGTCCGGGTGCTCGGCGAGCAGGTCCTCGTGCACGGTGATGGGCCTGGGGGTGCCGTTGTTGACGCGGGTACGGCGGTCCTCCGCGGCGTCCAGGTCGACGGCGACGACGGCGCCGATCTCCCTGGCCTGGTCGGCGGAGCGGGCGCCCTTGACGTAGATCGCGTCGACCTCGCCCGCGGCCAGTTCCTCGATGCCCGGCCAGGACCAGGCCCGTTCCGCGGCACCCCGCCCGACGTCGGACCTCGGCTGGCCGACCTCGACGAACGTCACGTCGTCGAAGCCGAGCCCGGCCTGGGACAGCGCCCCCTTGAACCCGTGCAGCGCCATCGCCCTGGGGAAACTCCTGGCGCGCGTCTCGGCCCACCTCGGCAGCGCGACGCGGGCACCGCGCAGCCCGGCCGCGTCGGTGATCCCCGAGTCGGGGCGGACCAGGATCGACTGCCACTCCTCGATCCAGGTCAGCCCGATCAGGCGGGTCGGGGCCCCCTCCGAGCGGGCGGCCAGCGCGGGAACGTTCCCGCCCTCCCGGAACAGTCCGAGGAGCCGGTGGTCGAAGTGGTGTTCCGACAGCTCGGGGCCCGCGTCCTGCAGGACGCCGACCTCGCCGAACTCCTCGTCGAGCCAGCCCAGGTTGTAGGCCAGCCCGCTCGCGGTGGGAACCGGGCAACGGGTGAACCAGATCTTGTCGATCGCGGACATGCGAGTCCTCCGTACTGTTCTTCGGGTGGTCAGTGCGCGGCGGCGGCGACGCCGAGATGGGACAGGAACAGCCGCCGGTGGGCGATGAACGCCGGGTCGTTGCGGTCACGCGGATGGGGCAGGTCGATCGGCTGCTCGACCGCGAAGGCGCCGTCCCGCAGCACCACGACCCGGTCCGCCAGCCGTACGGCCTCGTCGACGTCGTGGGTGACGAGCACAACGGCGGGCCGGTGCCGTTCGCACAGCTCGGCGACCAGCTCCTGCATCTGCAGGCGGGTCAGCGCGTCGAGCGCGGCGAACGGCTCGTCGAGCAGCAGCAGCTCCGGGTCGCGGACCAGGGCCCTGGCCAGGGCGACCCGCTGCGCCTCCCCGCCGGACAGGGTCGCGGGCCACGCCCCGCCGTACCCGGCGAGGCCGACCTCCTCAAGCGCGGCGAGCCCGGCCTCGCGCGCCGACCTGGGCAGCCCGAGGACGACGTTGGCGAGCACCCTGCGGGCCTGGACCAGGCGCGGCTCCTGGTAGACGGTCGTACGGCGCCGCGGCGCCAGGACGGTTCCCGAGTCGGGGAGTTCGAGACCGGCCAGGATGCGCAGCAGCGTGGTCTTTCCCGTGCCGCTCGGCCCGAGCAGGACGAAGAACTCCCCCCGCCCGATCTCCAGGTCGATCCCGTCCAGGACGGTCTTGGCGCCGAAGGCCTTGCGCAGCCCCCTGATGTCCACGGCGGTGGTGCTCATCGGGCCGTCACCTGCCCGCGCCAGGGCATGGCGACCCGTTCGACGGCCCGGATGACCAGGTCGATCAGCAGGCCCAGCACGGCGTAGATCACGACGCACAGGACCATGTAGTCGGTGCGGTAGTACTGCTGGGCGAGCGTGACGAGGTAGCCGATCCCCTCGGTCGCGCCGATCTGCTCGGCCGCGATCAGGCCGGTGAGCGAGACCGAGAGGCACACGCGCAGGGCCATCAGGACGCTGGGCAGGGCGGTCGGGATGATCACGCCGAAGGCGAGCCCCGCCCCGGTGAGCCCGAAGCCCCTGGCGGCCTCGACGACCTTCCGGTCCACGCCGCGGACGCCGAGATAGGTGTATGCGTACATGGGGCCGGCCGCGGCGACCGCGATCAGGACCACCTTGAACGTCTCCTCGACGCCGAACCAGGAGATGAACAGCGGGACCAGGGCCAGGAACGGCACGGCCCGCTTCATCTGCATGGTCGGATCGACCAGTTCCTCCCCCAGGACGGACAGTCCGGCGACCACGCCGAGCAGGAGGCCGACGCCCCCACCGGCCAGCACGCCGAGCCCGGCCCGCCGTGCGGAGGCGAGCAGGTAGTCGCCGAGCTGCCCGGTGGCGGCCAGCTCGCCGAGCGCCCCGACGACGGCTCCCGGTCCGGCGAGGATCTCCGGGGAGATGAGGCCACCGGCCGTGCCGTACCACCAGGCGGCCAGCAGCACCAGCGGGACCAGCAGGCGCAGCGGGACGGACAGCCCGGGGGCGCGCCTGCGGGAGCCCAGGTAGCGGGGCGGTTCGAGCGGGGACAGCCGTGTGGCCGTGGGGATCTTCTCCAGCGTCATGACGCGGGCTTGAGGTCGAAGATCACGGCTTTGGGGTCGATCGCGCCCGGCAGCACGCCGTACCTCTGGAAGACCGAGGCCACGTCGGCCACGTAGGAGGCGTCGGCGGGGGTGGCGAAGCGCGGCACGTTGGCGTACCGGGACTTGGCGTTCTCCTCCTCAAGGCGGGCGCCGGACAGGGCGGTCGGTCCCTGGGTGAGGAAGACGTTCTGGAATTTGCCCGGGTCGCGCCTGGCCTCCTCGGTGAGCTCCTGCAGGACCTTGAGGTAGACCCGGACGACCTCGGGGTGCTCGGTGAGCAGTTCGGTCCTGGCGGCCTGCATGTTCAGGTCCTTGTCCGGCAGGTCACGGCCGTGCACGACGACCCGCGCCCCCTTGGCGACCGCCTCGGGGTAGGCCCGCACGATCGCCCACCAGGCGTCGACCTTGCCGGTGGCGAAGGCGGAGGCGCCCTGGTCGGGGTTGAGGTAGACCCGTTTGACCTGGTCGGCGGGGATCCCGGCCTCCTAGAGGGCGAGCAGCAGGAGATACTCCCCGCGTCCGCCCTTGTTGACGGCGACCTGCTTGCCGACCAGGTCCTTGACGGTCCTGATGGGGCTGTCCGGCCTGACGACGAGGCCGTCGGTCTGCGGCGCGGCGGCGTCGGTCTCCGGGTCGGTGAAGGCGAAGATCTTGATGTCCTTGCTGCTGACGAGGTAGCCGAGGACCGGGGAGATCGCCCCTTCGAGCACGTTGATCGAGCCGGAGCGGACGGCGTCCACGGTGGCCGTGAAGGAGGCGTAGGAGCCGCCCCACTCCACCTTCGCCCCGACCTCGGCCAGCCGCCTCTCCAGGATTCCCTCCTTCTTGGCCACCGCCAGCGGTCCCGCGTTGCCCGGGTCCTTGATCCTGAGTACGGCTCCGCCGTCCTTGCCCGCCGGGTTCCCGGCGGCCGCGACCGCCGTACCTCCCGAGCCGGTTCCCCCGCAGGCGGCGGTGAGGGCGGTGAGTGACAGCGCCGCGAGCACGAGCGCGGCGCGCGTCCGTGGAGGAGATGTCCGCATGATGACTGGCCCCTTTGGAAGGTCGAGAAGACGAGAAAGGTCGGGATATGGGAGACACACGTGTCCGGCGCACGGGAACGGCGGCCCTCGGACATACGGGCGCGGGCGCACGGAGACGGGAGGAGGAGAGGTCGACAGGCTCAACGTGGAGGACGGAGCGCGTCACGGACAGAGGCTGCTGTCCAGGCGCATGAGATCGACGACCCGCCGGAGGGTCAGGGGTACTCGCGACACATTTCCTATATTTCAGGTAGGTTTAATCCACGTCAACCCGTATCCCACATCATGGGATCGGAAATGTCATGACTTCCAGCCTCCTGATGCCAGGATCTCGATCATCAAGGCGCGGAGGCCACATCATGGGAAGCCACGCTCCCGCCGGGCCGGAGGCATCGGCCGAGGTCAGCGGAGAGCCCGTAGAGTTACGGGCCCATGGGAGCAGGAGGATCATGACCGTGCGACGTTCCACCGACGACCTCGCCGACCACCGCAGCCGCGTGCGGGGCAGCCTGCTCGGCGGTGCCCTGGGTGACGCGCTCGGCGCGCCCGTCGAGTTCGACTCGATCACCGACATCCGGGGCCGGTACGGCTTCGCGGGGGTGACCGGCCTGGTCCCCGACCACCGCGGCAGGATCGGCCTGGTCACCGACGACACGCAGATGACGCTGTTCACCGTCGAGGGCCTGATCCGCGGCGGAGACGTCCCCGCCGTACGGCACGCCTACCTGCGCTGGCTGGACACCCAGCGGTACCCGGCGCCCCAGCGGGACCGGCCACACGGAACGGGCCGGCTGCGGGAGCAGGGCTGGCTCTACGCGCGGCGGGCCCCGGGCAACGCGTGCCTGTCCGGCCTCGCGTACGGCCCCGCGACCCCGGCGCCCTTCGGCGAGCCGGGGCCGGTCAACCCCGGCTCGAAGGGCTGCGGCACGGTCATGCGCTCGGCCCCCTTCGGGTACGGCGCGCCGGACGCCCGGCACGCCTTCGAACTCGCGGCCCGGTGCGCGCAGATCACCCACGGCCATCCGACCGGCTATCTCGCGGCGGGCGCCTTCGCCGCCATGATCCATCTCGTGCTGGCCGGTGAGCCGCTGGCCCAGGCCGTATGGGGGGCCGCCGAACTGCTGACGGACTACCCCTCCCACGAGGAGACGAGCCTGGCCCTGCGCGCCGCCGTCCGCCTCGCCGCCCAGGGTGACCCGAGCCCGGAACGGGTCGAGTCGCTCGGCGGGGCCTGGGTCGCCGAGGAGGCGCTGGCCATCGCGGTCTACTGCGCACTGGCCCACCCCTGGCCGGGCGAACTGCGGCAGGCGCTGCTGCTCGCGGTCAACCACTCCGGCGACAGCGACTCGACCGGCGCCGTCTGCGGAAACCTCCTGGGCGCCCTGCACGGGCAGCGGGCCCTGCCCGCCGACTGGCTCGCCGACCTCGAAGGCCGCGGGACCATCACCGAAATCGCCGACGACTTCGCGGCCTGGACGGCCGGGGAGCCCCCGATGAACGACTCCTGGGCGGAGCGGTATCCCCTCGACTGAGAGGGTCACCCGAAAAAAGCCATCCATCTTACCCATCCGGCGGGATTTCTGCCGGGCCGTCAGGAAAAGCCATCGGCGAGGTCCATTGCGAGCCCGAATGGATCATGTGAAACTCGGGGGACGTTGGGGAGATCGACGAATCGAGGGCATCATGTCTCGTCCTTGGGAGGCCGATCCGCGCGCCGACCTACGCAGGCGCCTCGGCAGTTCACCGCTGGAACTCGGCAACACGACCGCGAGCCCGGACTGCCCGGACATCTGGGAACTCTCCAACGGGGACATCGCCGTGATCGGCCGCGACCTCACCGAGGCCTACCTGAACCGGCTCCCCGAAGGGGTGAGCCTCTCGCGTGACGAGCGCCTCGTGGTGATTCCCCGGAACCAGCTCATCTCCGCAAAACGGGATATACCAGATGATTGATGATATAAGCACATATAAAGCGGAGACACTGAGCGCAGAAGATTATATTTCGGATTTCTGGCCATATTTTCAGGAGATCGAAGGGGTTTTCTGGAAGCTCGAATACCGCCAGTCGTTCCGGGAGCCACGCAACCCCAGCTGGCAGGCCCTGGACCGGGGAGACTGGGACGAGGCGCTGCGCATCATCGACGAGACCCGTGACGAGATCCAGGGTCCCGTCCTCGACGCGCCCGGGTTCCCGATGCGCCGCCTGCGTGTCGTGCGGCGGCCGTACACGCCCTATCTGCGCTGGGAGCTGTACTTCATCCGGCTGAGGGCACAGGCGGGAGAACTCATCCGCGTCCTGGACGCCGGGGAGCTGGGCGAGGGCCGCGACCTGCCCGAGCTGGTCATCCTGGGATCCTCGGTCATGTACGAGGTCGTCTACGACGAGGGCGGTACGCTCAGCGGCGCCCGTAAGATCGCCGACCCCGGTCTGATCGAGGCCTGCACGTGCGAACTTGAGGACCTCTACGCGCGCGGCGAGGACCTGCTGCCCTTCCTCGACCGGGAGCGTCAGGCGCTTCCTCCCCTGTTACCGACCACGGGCAGAAAGCTCGGGTAGTGCGCGGCGGCCCCCTGTTCAACCGACTCGCCGGAGGCGGGCGCCGCTTCCTTCTCGTCGCACTGCTCTTCCTTCTGGTTCTGGCGGTACCCGGTTTCGTGGTGATATCTCCTTTCTTCCTCACCCTGCTCAACGACCAGGGCGCCGACTGGAGCAGGCTGAGCGACATCGGCCAGACCTACGGGGCGGCCTCGGCCGTCCTGGCCGTCTTCGCCCTCATGGGGGTGACGGCCTCGCTGATCCTGCAGGCCCGCGAGGCCAAGGCGGGCCGCGAGCAGACACTGCGCGCCCTGCACACCGACCTCATGCGGATGGCCATGGACGACCCGCTCTACCGGGCCTGCTGGGGGACGTTCTTCACCTCCCAGGACGCGGACGAGCAGCGCGCCCACATGTACGTCAACATGATCGTCAACCACTGGCTGATGATGTGGGAACTGCGCGCCATCACCGAGGCGCACCTACGGTCGGTCGCGGCGGTCGTGCTGGCCGGCCCCATGGGGTGGCGGTTCTGGACCGACGCCAGGAGACGCCGCCTGGTGAGCGCGGGCACCCGCAGGGAACGACGTTTCAACCGCATCCTCGACGAGGTCTACCGTACGGTCCCCGCCCCGGCCGCCCGCCGCCCCGAGCCTCCCAGACGGCCTTCCCGGTTCCCCCGGCTTCCCCGGCGTCGCCCGGACGCCCGTGCCGTACGGGGCGGGCTGCTGTTCCTCGCGCTGCTGGCCGCCGTGGCCTCCGCCGTACGGCGTCTCAGGGCGCCCCGCGCGCGACCGGATGACGTCTGAACATCCGGCACGAAGGACACAACCCGTCATTACGGCGATTCTCCGTGTCACCGTAACGATCACGCCTTTCTTCCTTTGACAGATCCGCCGTATGCCGAAATGATCACGCTTTTCGGCGGCGTGCACCGGGTCCATCGGACCGGCGGGCGGCGCCCAGCGTCATCGAGGAGGGGACGTCGAGTGTCCGTGACGGACCAGGAGCTTGCCGCCGAGCTTCGCGAGCTTGCCGATCACCCCCACCTGGCGGCCCGCCAGGACCAGCTGTACGACCTCGCCGAGGCGGTCGTCGACCCCGGCGAGGCGGAACGCTGGTGTGAGATCGACCTGTTCGCCGCCTTCTCCCCCGAAGACACCATCCTCACCGACGCCGGGCAGGAGCGCGGACGGCGGTTCGGGCTGGGCGCCGCGGTCGGCCCCGCCCTGGTCTTCGTGCCGATCTTCATCACCTGGCTCGGACTGATGATGGCCACGGGCGCCTACGGCGACGTCCTCGACGAGGGAGGCCCGGAGGCGGCCCGCCGCCCCTTCCTTGAGATGTGGCAGCAGGGCTTCGACGGCAGGCTGCCCGAGTTCTTCAAGTTCGACAACATCGCGCTGTGCACCCTCGCGGCGATCTTCTGCCTCATCCTCTGGACGGTCCTGGAGAACGTCACGAAGAACAGGAAGGAGGAGAACGCGGAACGCGACCTGGCCGCCCTGCGCGTACGGCTGCGCGCCGCGCTGACCCGGGCGAGCCTCCTGCTCGGCGCCGTACGGCTGTCCTCCCCCGCCCGCTTCGGCACCGAACTGAGCAGGACGGCGGCCGACATCGGCTCCGTCGGCACGATGGCACGCAAGGTGCACACCGAACTGGTCGAGGCGCTCACCCTGACCCTGGAGGCCACCAGGAAGACCACCGACGCGCTGACCGCGAGCGCGCTCGACGTGCGCGACGGCGTCGAACTCCTCGGCAGGCAGCTGGCGGCCGTCAACAGCACCTGCGACGACCTCACCACGGTCGTCGCGCGGGCTTCGGCCATGATCGACAGCGCGGGCACCAAGACCGGCCAGGCCGTGGCCAAGGCGGGCAACCAGCTCTCGACGACCATCTCGCAGACCACCCTCGACATGCGGCGCTCGTTCAACGACGAGCTCGTCCGCTCCATGCGTTCGGTGCAGGGAACCGTCTCGGGCCTGGACAGCCGGATCGACAAGCTGGTCGACGCCACCAAGAGCATCGGCTACGCGGTCGACCGCGCCGCCCTGTCGATCGACGCGGTCGGCTCCTCGACGGAGAAGGCCGTCGACCTCCTCGGGGAGCGGGTCAACGACACCCTCCTCGGCACGACCGAGGAGTTCCGCCGCACCTTCGGCGGCACCGGCGCCGAGATCAGGGAGGCCCTCGAAGGCTGGTCGGCCACCACCGAGACCCGTCTGTCCCGCGTCGAACGCCTGGCCGCCCGCGCGGGCGCTCGTTCGGACGCTCGTTCGGATGACGACTACCGCGACGGCTCTCGTGTCGGCGGTACCGACGGCTCCCGCACGGGCGGTGCCGAGGGCTCCCGGGTGAGCGGTGCCGAGGGCGACCAGGACGTCCGGCGGGTCCGGTGACCCCCCGCCGCAGGACCTCGACCTCGACGTTGCTGGCGGGCTGGCTCTTCGCCGACCTGCTGCTCGGCGTCACGATCATCATGCTGGGCGCCCAGTCCCCCGCCGCTCCGTCCCAGGCCGCCGCGGAGACCCGCCCCACGGCAGGGACTCAGGCGTCGGCGGGCACTCAGGCTTCGGCCGCCTCCCAGAGCGCGGGGAAGCCCGAGACCGCCGGACCCCAGGACACCGGCACCGGTTCTCAGGACGACGAGAAGCCTCAGGGCACCACGGAGCCCCAGCCCACCACGGAATCACAGCCCTCCACGGAGGCTCCGTCCTCCACGGCGCCTCGGCCTTCCGAGGGGGCGAGTCCCACGGCCACGGGCACCACCCGTCCCCTGCGGGACACCGTCCGGGCCCTGCCGACCCCCACCCCCACGCCCGACCGGCCCTCACCGGACGCCACCGTGCCCACCGCCAAGCCTCGCTCCCCCCGCAAACCCACTCCGTCCCCCTGTGTCAGCCGCCTCGGGGACGTCCAGGCGAAGCCGATCACGATCTCCTTCCAGCTCTCCCCGGGCATGCGTGACGAGGCGCTCGCCGTACAGGTCAGGCAGGAGTTGCTGCGGCACCGCGACCAGCTGGCCGGACGGCACGCCGGCATGGTGCTGACCTTCGGCGCCGACGGCGGCGCGGACAACGGCGTCCGGCTGGCCACCCGGGTCAACACGGCCATCCGCGAGACCTACCCGCGCATCTTCGGCGCCGCCGTGACCCGCAACTTCCACGACCTCGCCGCCCCTCCCGGATCGATCTCCATGGAGATCTACCTCATGACCTACAGCTGCTCCCCGGTGTCCGGCTCCTAGATGGACCGGGACGAGCTTGAGCTGCTGTCGGTGAGTCTGATCGAACAAGGCGCCGGAGAAAGAGGACCGGCCGATCTGATCGCCGCCCTCAAGAGAGACGGCCGCTCGATGGTGGAGTCCATATACCTCGTCTCCAAAGTGCTCTCCCTCTCCCTCGGGGACGCCAAAACGTCAGTGGTGACCAGCCCGTCCTGGTCGAGGGAGAACAGGGAACACGAGAGGTTCCACGAAAAGCTGATCGAGGTGTTCGAGGGTGAGGAACAGCCTCATGCCGACCGCTGATCCCCTCGCGTCTCGACCGTGACGACCTCTGGGATCATGCGACGCGTGAGAAAGGGAGCCCCTGACGTGGACGACGTCCTGGAGCGAGGGCCGATCGGTCGCTGGCGTACGGCCTGCGGTACGGCGGCCGTGCTGGTCGGCGAGGAGGTGGTGTTCGCCCCGGACGGCACGGGCGTGCTCCACACCCGTTCGGTGGCCTTCGGCGCGGAGACCCTGGAGTTCCGCTGGCGCATGCTGGGCCGGGCGCGCCTGTGGATCGAGTCCGAGGACACGCCGATCCCTCTGGAGTTCCGCTCTCACGAGACGGACACCGGCCGGCGGACGGTCCTGGCGGAAGCCGGTCAGGACGGCTTCTGGATTCTCCTCGACCCTCTGGAACGGGTCGGCGACGCCTGAGGCGGCCCGTCCACCGTACGGGCCCTACGCGCGTTCGACCGCTCGCCGTACGGATCTGATGCGCGTCCGGCTGTTCACCACCTGCCGTACGGGCCCTACGCGCGCTCGGCCGCTCGCCGTACGGGCCTGACACGTTCGGCTGTTGGCTACCTGCCTTGTGGGTCGGAGGCGTTGAGCGTCTCGACGACCTGGTCGTAGTCGCCGCGCGCCTCGCCGTAGCGCAGGAACTTCACCCGCTCGACCTGGATCTCCCTGGCGTCCGGCTGGTCCCTGAACAGGGTGACGACCTCCGTCACGAACTCGTCGAGCGGCATCGCGAAGTCGCTGTCCTCCTGGCCGGGCAGCAGGGCCGTACGGACGGCCGGGGGTTCGAGCTCCACGACCTTCACGTTCGTGTCGGCCAACTGCAGCCTGATCGACTCGCTGAGCATGTGGATCGCGGCCTTCGAGGCGTTGTAGCTGGGTGTGGCCCGAAGCGGCGCGAACGCCAGGCCCGAGGAGACGGTGACGATGGTGGCGTCCGGCTGCTCCCTCAGGTGCTCGACGAAGGCGGCGATGAGACGGATCGGGCCGAGCACGTTGGTGGTGATGATCTCCTCCGCCGAGGCGAGGAACGTCTCGGGCCGGTGCCAGTCCTCGACGCGCATGATCCCGGCCATGGTGATCAGGACGTTGAGATCCGGGTGCCTGGCCAGCACCTCCTTGGCGGCGGACTCGATGCTCGCGGGGTCTGCCGTGTCGATCCGTACGGTGTCGACGCCCGGATGCTCGGCGGCGATCCGTTCGAGCACGTCCACGCGCCTGCCACCGACGATGACCTTGTTCCCCCTGGCCTCCAGTTCGAGGGCGAGAGCCAGGCCGATGCCGCTCGTCGAGCCGGGGATGAAGACGGTGTTCCCTGAGATGTTCATACGTCCAGCCTGCTCCGGGGCCTCCCTCGTGTGCAGGGAACCCCCCATCGGGGGATCGGCGATCCCTGGTTCACGGCCCTCGGCACGGGAGTGTGGAGCGGATACTGAACCCATGGATCGCAGCGCACTCGCCGACTTCCTGCGCCGCCGTCGTGAGGCGCTCCAGCCGCAGGACGTGGGCCTGCCGACCGGCGCGCGCCGCCGGGCCCCGGGGCTACGGCGTGAGGAGGTGGCGGCCCTCGCCGCGATGTCGGCCGACTACTACACGCGACTCGAACAGCGGCGCGGCCCGCAGCCGAGTGAGCAGATGCTCGCCTCGCTCGCCCGCGCGCTGCGGCTGACGGCCGACGAACGTGACTACCTGTTCCAGATGGCGGGGCACAACCCTCCGGCGCCGGTCTCGGTCGCGGCGCACGTGGCTCCGGCCCTGCTGCGGGTGCTCGACCGTCTCGACGACACCCCGGCGCTCATCATGTCCAACCTGGCCGAACCGCTGGTGCAGAACCGGATGGCCGACGCCCTGCTCGGCGACAGGTCCCACCACACGGGCCTGGCCCGCAGCGAGACCTACCGCTGGTTCACCGACCCCTCGGCGCGGTCGCGCTACCCCGAGGAGGACCACGACAGGCACAGCCGTACCCAGGTCGCGAACCTGCGGGCCGCCTACGGATCGATGGGCCCCCGCTCCAGGGCGGGCGAGCTGGTCCGGGCGCTGCGGAAGACGAGCGCCGAGTTCGCCGAACTGTGGGACCGGCACGAGGTCGCCAGGCGTTTCGAGGATCACAAGACCTTGATCCACCCCGAACTCGGCCCGATCGAGCTGGACTGTCAGGTCCTGTTCACCGAGGACCAGTCCCAGGCTCTGCTCGTGCTCACCGCTCCCCCGCACACCGAGGCCCACGAGAAGCTCCGCCTCCTGGCGGTCCTGGGTCACCAACACTTCCCCATCTCCGAGAAAACGTCCTTCGCATAGGGCCGCGAAGCCGCCCCCACGGGGGATGTGGCACCGTGGACGCACACACCGGATGATCAAGGACTGGAGAGCTCATGTCGAAGCCGCCACTTCCCGAAGAGGCCGTCGCCGTACTCAGGAAGGCGAACCCCGCCGTCATCGCCACGCTCCAGCCCGACGGTCAGCCGGTCTCCACGGCCACCTGGTACCTCTGGGACGACGGCCGGATCCTGGTCAACATGGACGAGGGCCGCAAACGTCTCGACCATCTCCGCAACGACCCCCGCGTCACCCTCACCGTGCTCGACGAGGGCGACTGGTACACCCACATCAGCGTCATCGGCCGCGTCACCGAGATCCGCGACGACAAGGACCTGACCGACATCGACCGGGTCTCCGAGCACTACACCGGAGAGAAGTACCCCCGCCGGGACCGCGGCCGGGTGAGCGCCTTGATAGAGATAGACCGCTGGCACGGCTGGGGCACCCTGAAGGACAACGCCCAGGCCTGACGCACGTCGAAACGCCGCAGGCGGAAGGTGTTGCGCTGCACCTCGAAGGACAACACCCAGGCCCGACCCCGATGCGCCACCCCTGACCTCGAACAGCAGGTCAGGGGCGGGCTTTCGCCCCTCTGCCCGGCCGCTGACGGCGGGCCGGCCGTGCCTCATGTTCCTGACCGCTTCCCCCCCCGCCCGCTCCATCAGTGATCCACTCATCGCGATCAAGGGCGCAGGTGGGGCCGAACGCGTCGGCCTCCCGTAACGACCGGCGCGTTCATACCGGCCTCTCAGGCTCCTCGTCGTCCCCGCGCCGACGGAGCACTCGCCCGGCGATCCCGCTGGAGAGCCTGCCCGTCACCGATCTGGCTCGGTCGAGGGTCTCGTTGCCGAGGCGCCTGGCGGCATCGACCCCCTCTGCTCCCGTTTCGAGCATCTTGTCCCTCGCCTCCGCGGCCGCGTCCCCCCATCGTCTCGCGTCCAACGACTGCCGACCGTGCTCGATCCCGAGCCGCTCGTGAAAGTCGACGACGGCGATCGCGACATGGTTGCCCGCATGCACCACGGCCGGGGACGCGGCCGGGTGCAGCAGCACCTTCGTGTTGGCCGCACCGGCAGCGGCGACGACGCGGGCCATCAGACGCTCGGTGCTCCGGGAGATGAGTTCCATCCGGTTCCGCCGGGCGACCCGCAGTGCGAGGCGATGCCGGTCCAGCTCATCCGGAGACGCGTCCAGCACACGGTCGAGTTCGAGCACGGCGATCGCGTCGTGCAGTTGGAAGCAACGAGCCAGAACGGCGAGCCACTCCCGAACGGTGGACTCCGCGTCCTTGGACGCCTTGGCGAGATCAACGATCTTGGTCTTGCTCTCCAGTTTCTCGGCGAGCGCGTCGAGTTGACGCAGCGCGTAGGCCTGGGTTCGCGCGATCGTCATCGGCGTGGCCTGGACCTTCGACCACGTGACCTCGGAGACCCGGCCCACCTGCTCCCGGACGGTCATGGCCTCCTCGATGACGAGACCTGCTCCGATCATGTCCGCCACCACCGCGTCCTTCTGGGCACGGAGCACATCGTCGACCTTCTCATCGATCGCGGCGAGATAGTCGGTGATCTCGTCCATGGTCTGCTGCATCGCGAGCTGCGCCATGAGCCCCGCGGCACCGGCCAGAATCGCCGGGTTGGTCAGGAGTGATCCGGGTGTCCTCGTCAGTTGGAGGATTCCCTTGATCTTGCCCTTCTCCGTCAAGACAGCACGACTGGCATCCGCGGTCGAACCTTTCATCAGCTCGTACTTCTTGAGAGCTCGCGCGGACTCCTTGGTCAACTTCACCCAACGGCCCGAGTTGGCCGCGACCTCGGAACCCAGCTGCGCGGCCCCGGCCACGGCGCCGAAGGTGGAGCCGAGCCTTGGCAGTCCGAGGTCCTTCGACGGCAGTCCTTCGGAGACGAGGAAGCGTTCGACAGCCGTCGGACTTCCGATGACCGCAAGGCCATCACCGTCACTGATCAGCTGAATGTCGTCATCCATCGTCGGCTCCTGAAGTGGTTCTTCGCAGTTGGGTACGTGGACGGTGCGCGCGGCGGCCGGACAGGGGTCGGGGTTTTCGGTGAAAAACTCTCAAACCGTCTGTCTGGAAGACCTCGACGTGCCTGACGTTACCTCCGTCTGCCCTGATCTGATCATGTTTTGTCACCTTGATGAGCTCGGCCACCATCGGACCGGTGTCGAGGTTTTCACCCGCTTCGGCGAGGACACCGCCCTCTATCGCAGGCCGTGTGGAGGAATTCCGAAAGCGGATCGTCGCCACACGTTCTCAACTGCGGAGACTTGAGGAAGGGCTCGCCCGGCTGGGCGAGTAGCGGAGTCGAGAGCCGTCTCATGGTGCCGCAGGGCGGGTCTACCTCTCCCGAGAGTGCCCGCCATACCGCGTTTGGGATGGTGAATCCCGATAGGAGCACCTACTAAATCGACAATTACCCCAATGTCGCACAGATCCCATATTCAGCACTTGATATCCCTACTACATGGCTAGAGTGAAATAACTACATATAGGACGAAAGGATGCGGTGGAGCCGATGACGTCGGGATCGGGGCCTCTGTCACCGGACTTCAGCGGGATCGACCCCGAGCTGATGCGGGGCTTCATCGGCGCGTTGGAACGTGGCCGCGACGTGATCGGCGAGCAGTCCGAGCGGATCCGGCAGTTGCTGGCGAGGGCCGAGGTGTCGGCGGTGGGACTGCGGCCGATCAAGGAGATCGAGGGCTGGATCGACGGCGAGCTGCCAGGGCTGCGTAAGCGCCTGGAGACGATCCAGGCCGCCGACAAGCTGTCATGGCTGCCGGGTTCCCGGCTCGCCTCCTATGACGAGGGGAAGCTCCTCTCCCCCGCGGAGGCCCGTAAACAGGGAACGGACCTGGCCAAACAGCTACTGGCCGTCGAACCGGTCGACGTCCCCTGGTTCGGGCGCACCTCGTCCGAGGAGTACGAGAAGATCATCAAACAGCTGGAGGCCCACAAGAACGACTCCGATTACACCGCCGCCTTCTTCGCCGCCCTCGGCGTGAAGGGGACTCTGGGACTCCCGGTCCTGCTGCGCAAGAACATCGACACTCCCCACTTCCAGGCGACCCTTGGCCCACCCCGTTCCGACGACGAGGTACTCCGTACGGTGAGCCAAGCCTTCGGTACCGCCGTCTCAGGAGGCTCACAGGTCCCCGGGTTCGCGAAGATCAAGGACGCGGTACGGAATCCAGGCCAGTCAGGCGAGGACCGATTCGGAGCGAGCCTCCTGCTGAGCTCGGGCAGGTTTCCCGCCGAATGGCTGTCCGGCACGGTACTGGCCCACGGCCTGTCGGCGACCGGCAAGGCGAACCCCGGGCTTCTCTACGCTCTGGGAAACAACCCTGCCGCCGCACGTCAGACGATCACAGCGCTGGTCGGGCCGTACGCCAAGGACCAGTCGAAGCTGAAGACGCTCCTGAAGAACCTCAACGACCACGCCGGAGGCAAGTACGTCTCTTCGGCGGCCGACTCCGACGCCTTCGGCCGGATGCTCGCCGCGGCCGCCGGGGTCTACGACGAGGAGGACGGTAAGCACAGCGAGGAGTCAGCGGCGCTCGCCTTCACCGTGATGACGACCTTCGACGACCTCAAACTCGGCGAGGGGGTCCGTAAGCACCTGGCCGAGATCGCCGGCGCGTACGCCACGGAGATCACCGAGGGCGCGAACATCGGTGACGCGAACATGACCGAGGACAGCACGCTGAAGCCCTCGACCTCGACGTTCGGCACGACGTCGACGTTCACCCTGAGCCCGAAGGACACCTACCGTTTCCTGAAAACCTTCGCCGACTCGACCGAGAACCTCGCTCCGTTCGACGAGGGGATGGGACGGTTCTCCGAGAAGGTGATCGCCGACGCCTCGGCGAAGACGCGGCGGACCGGGGACGTCGAGCACGTGGACCGGGTGTTCACCGCCCTGGGTAACGTCCGCGGTTTCGAGTTGGCAGCCGTCGAGAAGGTACAGGGCAACCTGGACAAGATCGACAAACAGCGAGACGACCTGCTGGTGTTCCTCCGTGATACGGGCATCGGGGTGACGAGCACACTCACGGCGACGACCATGCCCGTGAGCCTGGCCTGGCTGGCGCTGAGCACCGGCCTGTCCGCCGAGGGAGCCTTCGGCGGGGACGACGAGACGCGGATGGATCGGGCCGACAAGGAAGACGACCTCGCGACACTCGGCCGCCAGCACACCTACGCCCAGATCCTCATGGTCAACGGTTTCAAGCCGGAGGTGACACCCACCGAGTTTCAAGCCGCCTGTCCGCCCGGCGTGGCCGTCGCCGACGCGAACGGCAACCTCAAACCGTTCTCCGAGCTGGTCAAGCAGGGAAACAAAGGACTTGAGGCCTTCGAGAAGTGGGTCACCGTCAACGGCATGGGTGGAGATGACGCGCTATCGATTGGGAGCCTGTCCGACAAGATGGCGAACGCGTTCGAGAGCCGTAACAAGCGGGGCAGAGAGCGTGGGCTTGCCTTCGACAGTTAGTACAGTTTCCCATAGCCCCTGCTTACGAGGCTGGGAGGCACTCCGTCTCACCCCTGACCCCATACTTCCCGTTTGACGGAGACTCCAGGATGATCACTGTCTTGTATTTATCGTTGGCAAGCCGGATAGGACCTCTCCCGGGATCCTCGGCGATCCGATAGTTGGCCACTCGGGAGAGCGCACCCAGCAGAAAGTCATTAAGGGTGTCCGGTCCGCGCTGAGGTGCGGCGTCTCTGGCTGTGGCCGCAAAGGTTCGTTTGGCTCTACCCTCCCCACACGGGACGTCACGTCCGCCCGGATCGGTGATTCGGACATCCAAAACATGGCTTTCCTTCATCAGCTCAGTGATATGCGCCTTCAGCGTCTCGCCCGCCTCGGCCGCTGTAGGGCCGCTGTCGCCGCATCCGGCCACCGTCAGCAACGTCACCGCGCAGACCGCGACGCCGAGCCGTACAGAACGTCCCATGAAATTCCTCCGGGGCTGGCCGATGTGTTGTAGATCCAATAATGTCCAATAGATCCGTCCGGTGTATCGGCATCCGAAGAGGGATACATGACAGATCTGGTGCCCAACCCGCGGCGTCAGGTGTTGGAACAGACATTGGTTGAGGTCAGGGCACGGATCGCCATTCTGGAGGCCGCACTCGACCCCGCCCATGGGCAGTTCACCGGTCAGCCGGTGTGGACGGGGCCGAAGGCCCGGACGTTCGCCGAGGATCTCACCGCCCGCCGCACACGGCTCCGCCAGGCCGCCAGGGCACTCCTCGACACACTTGAGGACGAGCTCCGCGCCGTTCCAGAGAAGGTCTCACCTTCCGCCGCCCAATACTGACGCACAAGACCGGCAAACCGGCCGCCGCCCGTCCGACCGGCGTGACGACAACAAGGTGAAGGAGCATCACGGCCTTCGCACGCCGACGCGACGACCGCTTTCCCCGTCGCATTCGAAGCCATCCTGGCATCGGTACGGCGAGCGTGAGAAGGCGCACCAGACCCGCGCCGAGAGCGGCCTCACCGGTGAATACTCATCAATTCGCGCCGCGCGACCCGATGGAGCACATCGTCCGGCTGTCCCGTGAAGGCGTCAAGGTGACGTCCGCCGGAAAAGTTGATCACCCCCAGCACGCCAAATAGCCAGAAAGACGAAAAGTCCGCATAAAACGCAATAAAACCAGCTATCACAGACAGGTTTGGTTACAGCCTGGAATCCTTAATGACGTCTGCCTTTTGTCACATTAGAGTCGCCTCGATCCCTGTTCCTTGATCCGGTCGGTCCTGCGGCACCGGTGGAGGTCCGCCGGCCGTGGACGACAGACGGCTCAGGTTTGGAAAGGACATCCGACCGTGGCGGACGGCGACGAATCCAAGACCCAGACGACTTCAGACGGTGGGGACACAGGCCGCAGGACGGCCATCACGACGGCGTTGATCGGCGCGGGCGGGGCGGTCGTCGCCGCCGTCATCGGGGTCTCGGCGGTCCTGCTCGGGCCACAGTCCGGCGGGAGCGGAGGGCCCGCCGCCCCCTCAGGAGAGGCCACCTCCCCAGGAGGGGCCGTCCTCTCAAGAGAGGCCACCCCTTCGGAGGCGACCACCCCCTCGACACAGGTCTCCTCCACCGAGGGTCCTGCCGTGACCGGGAAACCGGTGACGCCGTCCGCCATCCCGAAAGACCGGACAGCGCAGTACCAGGGCACCCGGATGCTGACCGAAAGCGGGCTTGACCTGGATCACGTTCCTCCGGACCCCAGCCGGGAGGACCTGCGGTACGAGAAGCGGCCCGGCCGCGGGATCATGGCCGGTCCGTCTCTTGTCTCCGTTGTGTGGTCCGCGCCCAAGGCGCCCTCCCGGGCTCAGTGCGAGGAGGCTCTGGGAGCAGACCTGCCCGCTGGACACGTCTTCGGGCACACGACTCCGGGGACGGCCTTCTGCATGTGGACGAACGTCGACAACGTGGCCTTCGTGCGGGTCTCGGGGCCGGAGGGGGAGGAAGGGGTTCCGGTCGACATCGTCGTGTGGCCGAAGCAGCCCGCCTGACCACAACCCTGGAGGCAAACCATCAAAACCCCCACAAATCCCCGCATAAGCCCCACAGAGGGCCACACGGCAGGAGCCTCATGGGAGGCCCGTAGCCCAGGCCCGCGAAGGCCCCGGGACTCAGGTGACTAGGACCCAAAGGTCCGCGAAAACCCACAGCGAAGACTCAAGCCCGGCGGGCACGCGGGCCCCGGGAAGCCCGATGAAGGCCCACAGGAAGGCCCGAGCCCTGAACCCCGGCGGGCCGGGGGTGTCCGCGGCCCCGAGAGGCCACAGGAAGGCCCCGAGCATCTGACCGCCCTCAGGCACCTCGACAGCGCCGTGTCCCGAAAGGTCACAGGCAGGCCCCGAGCCCCATCGAGGTGTCAGCAAGCCAGCGGCATCACCGGTCACACACACCCCACAGCCTACGAACCACCCCACATTGGTGAAGATTTGGACAAAAAGTTCTTTTGTCTCAATCTTCTGCATTGACCTTTAAACCACAGCGAACCATACTTCCCGTCATGGAGGCACAGAAATCCACAGAAACGGGCAGCCATGCTGCCCGCTGAGCGGCACTCGCGGATCGGAGAGGCGTTGCGGGCCTCCCGGGTCGTCAGCACCGAGGAGCTGGCGCGTGAGCTGAAGGTCTCCGTGGAGACGATCCGACGCGACCTCGTCCTGCTGGAACGTCAGGGCAGGCTGGCGCGGGTGCACGGCGGGGCGACGGTCGCCTCGGGGCGCTCCTCCGGGGAGGAGGCGCCCTTCACCGAGCGGACCGGGACCGCCGCCGAGGCAAAGCGGCACATCGGCCGGGCCGCGGCGGCGCTCGTACGGCCGGGCCAGACGATCGTGATCGACGTGGGGACCACCGCCGTGGACGTGGCCCGTGCCCTGCCGCTCGACTTCACCGGGACCGTGGCCACATGTTCCCTCCTGGTCGCCGCCGAGCTCTCCGAGCGCCCCGGCGTCGAGGTCCTCGTCTCCGGGGGCAAGCTCAGGAGTGGTGACCTCGCACTGTCGAACTCCCTGGCGCAGGCCTTCTTCGCCGACCTGAACCCGGATGTCGCCTTCCTCGGCTCGGGAGGCGTGGACGCCGTCGCCGGGCTGACCGACTACTACCTGGACGAGATCGCCGTGCGCCGGACGATCCACGGCAACGCCGCCCGCTCCTTCGTGCTGGCCGATTCGAGCAAGTTCGGCAGGATCGCCCGGCATCGTGTCGCGGGGATCGAGGAGTTCGCCGGACTTGTCACGGAGACCGAGCCACCACCGAGCATTCGAGACGCCGTCACCCGCGGAGGCGGGGTGGTCGTCCTGCCGTGAGAGCCACAAGACCCGCGGGACCTTCGAGAGCCCCGAGAGCCCCGAGAACCGCGAGACCGCGAACCAAGAAGGCCTGAGGCCGTACGGCAAGACGCCAAAACGGCCCAGACGTCAGGTCCCGCGACCTGAGACCCAGAAAAACCTGAAAGACCCAGAAAAACCTGAGACCCGGAAAGCCTGAGACCCAGGAAAGTCCGAGTCCCGGAGAGCCCTGGGCCTGCTTTGCGGGCCTTCGCCGTAGCACGGATCGCCCAGGTGGACGCGCCGCGAGGCGGAGAAGGAGCCCATAACGAAGTATGGGCGACCACAGTAGGCATAGAGATCCACAAAACGGGTCCCATGCCGAAGGAGCTCAAGACCGAAAAGGCCAGGCCCAGAAAGCCGGGCCCAAGAACGAAGGCCGGGCCCCAAAGGGCCCGAAGCCTCAAAAAACCAAGGAGCCGGAGAGTTCGAGGAGCCGGGAGGCGCGGCAACGCCACCCGGCTCGGATCCCCAGCCGATGCACCATCTGACAGGAAACACAGGAGTTGGGACCCATGCCCCAGTATTCACCACACGAGTCCCCGGATCAGGCCACGGCGAGCGTCGAGGAGTTCGGCTACAAGCAGGCGATGAAGCGAGGAACCGGGCGTTTCGCGTCGTTCGCGGTCGCCTTCGCCTTCGTCTCGATCGCCACGGGAATCTTCACCACCTACGGCTCCGTGCTGAACAGTTCGGGGCCCGCGGGCATCTGGACCTGGCCGATCGTGATCGTCGGTCAGCTCGCGGTCGCGTTCATCTTCGGTTCCCTGGCCGCGCGCATCCCGGTGACCGGCTACTCCTACCAGTGGACCTCCCGCCTGGCCAATCCCGTCCTGGGCTGGATCATCGGCTGGATCTCGTTCACGTTCCTGGCGATCGTGGTGGTCGCGGTCGACTACACCATCGCCTCGACCGTGCTTCCGGCGCTGCTGAACTACCAGGGGACGGCGCTGAACGCGTGGGTGATCACCGGGGTGGTCATCCTCGCCCAGGCGTTCCTGGTCGGGTTGTCCACGAAGTGGACCGAACGGGTCAACAACTTCGCCGTCTCCGCCGAGCTGGCCGGCATGATCGCCCTGGTCCTGCTGCTGCTCGGGGTGGGGTTCGTCGCCAAGGAGGCCAACTTCGCGAACCTCTTCAGCACCGGCGCCGTCCCCGCCGAGGGCTACCTGTCCTTCGGCACGCTCACCTCGGCGGGCCCGTGGATGCTGGGCTTCCTGCTCGGCGCGTTCACGATCGTCGGCTTCGAGTCGGCGGCCAACCTGGCCGAGGAGACCAAGGACCCGGCCCGCGTCGTGCCCCGCGCCATGTGGCAGGCGGTCCTCGCCTCCGGTGTGCTGGGCTTCCTGTTCCTCATCGCCGTCACCCTGCTCGCCGGGGACCCGGTCGAGCTGGCGAAGTCGGACACGCCGATCGCGGACGTGATCACCCGGACCCTCGGCCCGGTCGTGGGTACGGCCCTGCTGGTGCTGGTGGTCATCGCGATCTTCGCCTGTGGCATGGTGATCCTCATGAGCGGGGTGCGCCTGGTCTGGGCGATGTCCCGTGACGAGCGCTTCCCCGGCTGGCAGGCCTGGCAGAAGATCTCGCCGAGGTTCGGCACGCCGCTGAACGCGACCGTGCTCATGTGCGTCATCGGCCAGCTGATCCTGGCGATCTTCTCGACCAGGACGGACGCGCTGTTCGGGCTGTTCGCCGCGGCGACGCTGCTGCCCGCGATCATCTACGCCTCGACCGTCGCCCTGTACGTGGTCAAGCGCCGTTCGCTGCCGCCCAGCAGGGGCTTCGACCTGGGCCGCTGGGAGATCCCGGTGGTCACGGTCGCGGTGGTCTGGCTGGTGTTCGAGCTGCTGCTGTTCCGCGACGCCTCGTTCGCCGACCCGTGGACCTATGTGCTGATCATGCTGGTGATCGGCGCCGCCTACCTGGTCTACCTGCTCGCCACCAGGGGCGGGGCGCGTGGCCTGGCCATGCCGGAGATGCGCTCCATCGACGCCGAGCTGGACGCCGACGCCGCCGCCGGGCACGACGTCTCCCAGGATCGGGGGGACGTGAACCGGCGATGACGACCGTACTGGCGATAGACCAGGGCACCTCGGGGACCAAGGCGGTCGTGACCGACGGTGAGGGGAGGGTGCTCGGCCTGGCCGAGCACCCGGTGCGCCCCGTCTACCTGCCGGGTGGCGGGGTCGAGCAGGACCCGAGGGAACTGCTCGACTCGGTCCTTGAGGCCGGGCGGCGGGCCGTCGCGCAGGCCGGTGTCCCCGTCGACGCCGTGGCGCTGGCCAACCAGGGTGAGACCGTACTGGCCTGGGACCCCACGACGGGCGAGCCGCTGTCCACCGCGATCGTGTGGCAGGACCGCCGTTCCGAGGAGATCTGCGTACGGCTGCGCGAACACGCCGACCGGATCGCGCAGGCCACCGGGCTGGTCCTGGACCCGTACTTCTCCGCGCCCAAGATGGCCTGGCTGCGGGAGAACGTGACCGGGGAGGGTGTGGTCACCACCTCGGACTCGTGGCTGGTGCACCGGCTGACCGGGGAGTTCGTCACCGACGTCTCGACCGCGAGCCGGTCGCTGGTCACCCGGCTCGACGACGCGGACTGGGACGACGGGCTGCTCGAACTGTTCGGGCTCGGCGGGGAGCGGCTGCCCCGGGTCGCCGCCAACGACGAGGTGGTCGGCTCGACCTCCGCGTTCGGCGGGGACCTGCCGGTGTGCGGGCTGGTCGTCGACCAGCAGGCGGCGTTGCTCGCCGAGAACTGCCTCACCGCGGGCGAGGCGAAGTGCACCTTCGGCACCGGGGCGTTCCTGCTGGCCAACACCGGCACCTCGGCCACGCGTTCGACGGCGGGCCTGGCCGCCTCCGTCGCCTGGCGGGTCAGGGGGGAGACGTCCTACTGCTTCGACGGGCAGGTCTACACGGCGGCCTCGGCCGTACGGTGGCTGCAGGACCTGGGCATGATCGGCTCGGCGGCCGACCTCGACGTCGTGGCGGCCGACGACAGCGAGGGCGTGCTGTGCGTCCCCGCGCTGGCTGGGCTCGCCGCCCCGTGGTGGCGGCCGGACGCCAGGGCCTCCTTCACCGGGATGACGCTCTCCACCGGCCGGGGGCACCTGGTGCTGGCCGTACTGCAGGGCGTCGCGGCGCAGGTCGCCGAGCTGGGCGACCTCGTCGCCGCCGATCTCGGGCGGCCGTTGAGCGCCCTCAGGGTGGACGGCGGGCTCACCCGCAGCCGGGTGCTCATGCAGGCGGTCGCCGACCTGGCGCAGGTCACGATCGAGGTCTACCCGTCGGAGCACGCGACCCCGCTGGGCGCCGCCGCGCTGGCCCGCGCGGCGCTCGACCCCGCCCTGCCGCTGCGGGAGGCGGTCGGCGGGTGGAAACCGGCCACGATGTACGAGCCGCACTGGTCGGCGGAGCGGGCGGCCGAGTTCCGCGCCCGCTGGCACGAGGCCGTACGGACGACCACAACGAGACAGGAGCAGGAGGGGGAACGGTGAGCACCACGGGGGTGGGCACGTTCGACGTGGCGGTGATCGGAGCAGGCATCGTCGGCTCCGCCATCGCCAGGGAGCTGGCGGGGCACGAGCTGAGTGTGGCGCTGCTCGAAGCGCGTGACGACGTCGGCGACGGCACCAGTAAGGCGAACACCGCGATCCTGCACACCGGTTTCGACGCCAAACCCGGCACCCTCGAATCCCGTCTGGTGCGCGAGGGCTATCACCTCCTGTACGGCTACGCGGCCCGTACGGGCATCCCGGTCGAGCACACCGGGGCCCTGCTGGTCGCCTGGACCGCCGAGGAGCTCGACGCGCTGCCGGGCCTGAAGGAGAAGGCCGGGCTCAACGGCTACGACAAGACGGAGATCGTCGACGCGGAGGAGGTCTACCGGCTGGCGCCGCACCTGGGTGAGGGGGCCCTCGGCGGGCTGACCGTGCCCGACGAGTCCATCATCTGCACCTGGACGACCAATCTGGCGCTGGCCACCGAGGCGGTCCTGCGGGGGGTGACGCTGCTGCTGAACCACCGGGTCCTGACCGTCGAGGAGCACTGGGAGTCGACGACGCTGCGCACCTCGGGCGGGGACGTCACCGCCCGCTGGGTCGTCAACGCGGCCGGGCTCGGCGCCGACGTCGTGGACCGGCTGTTCGGCTACGACCGTTTCACCGTCACGCCGCGCCGCGGTGAGCTGCTGGTCTACGACAAGCTCGCCCGCCCGCTGGCCGACCGGATCATCCTGCCGGTGCCGTCCTCACGCGGCAAGGGCGTGCTGGTCAGCCCGACCGTCTACGGGAACGTCCTGCTCGGGCCGACCGCCGAGGACCTCCTCGACCGGACCGACACCGGGACCTCGGAGCGGGGCCTTGAGTTCCTGCTGGAGAAGGGGCGCAAGATCATGCCCGAGCTGCTGCGGGAGGAGGTCACCGCGACCTACGCGGGACTGCGCGCGGCGAGCGACCGCCAGGACTATCTGATCGAGGCCGACGCGGAGCACCGTTACGTCCTCGTCGGCGGTATCCGCTCGACCGGGCTCACCGCAGGCATGGCCATCGCCCGGTACGTCACCGAACTGGCGGGCAAGGCCGGGCTGCCGCTCGTGCCGAGGACCGATCTGCCCGAACCTCCCCGCATGCCCAACCTCGGGGAGGCCTTCCTGCGTCCCTACCAGGACGCCGAGCGGATCGCCGCCGACCCCGCCTACGGCAAGGTGGTCTGTTTCTGCGAGCGGGTGACCGAGGGGGAGATCCGTGACGCCCTCACCTCACCGATCCCGCCCGCCGGGCTTGAGGGGTTGCGGCGCCGTACGAGGGCGATGAACGGGCGCTGCCAGGGGTTCTTCTGCGGCGCCGAGATCGGAAACCTGCTGGAGGCCGACCGATGAGCGACACCGTCACCACCCTCACCCCGGACGTGGTCGTCGTCGGCGCGGGGCCGTCCGGGCTGAGCGCCGCGCGGGTGCTCGCCCCCCGGGTCGGCGGTGAGGTCCTGGTCCTCGACCGCGAGAGTACGGCCGGCGGCATCCCCCGCCACAGCGACCACCCCGGCTACGGCGTCAGGGACATGGGGCGTTTCATGGGCGGCCCCGCCTACGCCCGCAAGCTCGTCCGGCAGGCGGAGGAGGCCGGGGCGACGATCCGGACGAACGCCACCGTGACCGGGTGGTCCGGGGAGCGCGCGATCGAGGTGACCAGCCCCGAGGGTCGTCTCCGCGTCGAGGCCGGGGCGGTGATCCTGGCCACCGGCGCCCGGGAACGTCCCCGTCCGGCCCGGCTCATCCCCGGCGACCGGCCCCGTGGCGTCTACACGACCGGGCACCTGCAGAACCTCGTCCATCTCCGGCACGGCAGGGTCGGTGAGCGGGCCGTCGTCGTGGGCGCGGAGCTGGTCAGCTGGTCGGCGGCGCTGACGCTGCGGGAGGCGGGCTGCCGTACGGTGCTGATGACCACCGAGTATCCGAGGCCGGACTCCTACGCCGTGTTCAGCGGCCCGGGAAAGGTGCTGTTCGGGACGGAGGTCGCCACCCGCACCCGGGTGAGCCGGATCATCGGCAGGCCTGACCTGCGCGCGGTCGAGATCGAGAACCTCGACACGGGACGCAGGCGGGTCGTCGAGTGCGACACGCTCGTCCTCACCGGTGACTGGATTCCCGACCACGAGCTGGCACGCGCCGCCGGGATCGCCATCGACCCCGGCACCCGGGGGCCGCTGGTCGACAGCGCGCTGCGCACGGACCGGCCGGGTGTGTTCGCCGTGGGCAACCTGCTCCACCCGGTGGACACCGCCGACGTCGCGGCGATCGACGGCGCCCATGTGGCGCGTCCCGTCACGACCTGGCTGGACGGCGGGTCGTGGCCGGTCGGCGAGGGGGTACGGCTGCTGGCCGGGGAGCCCTTCCGGTGGGTTGCGCCGGAGATCCTGCGTCCCGGTGACCCGGTGCCCGCCCGGCGCCGGCTGTTGCTGTGGGGTGATCGCCACATCCGCCTCCCGCACGTGGTGCTGTGGCAGGGCGACCGGGTCGTGGCGCGCAGGCGGATGTGGTGGCCGGTGGCCCCGGGCCGGGTGTTCCGCGTCCCTACGGACATGCTGTCCGCCGTGGACCCGCGGGGCGGCCCGGTGCTGGTCACCGCGGAACCGTGACCCCCGGCTCCCCCTCCAGCCGGTAGACGCGGCGGGCGTTCTCCGCGCCGATCATCGTGGCCACCCGTACGGCCTGCGTCCTGCTCCACTCCCCGTCGGCGACGAAGCCGGACAGGACGCGGGTCATCGCACGCCGCCACAGCAGGGCGCCCAGGTGGTGCAGTTCGGCGGGTCCCCAGGCGTCGGAGGAGAAGAGGATCTTGGCGAAGGGGGCGAGTTCCAGGCTCTCCGCGACGACGGTCGCGCTGCGCGCCCCGGTGTGGTTCACGGCGAGCCCCACGTCGAAGTAGACGTTCGGGTAGACCTGGGCGAGGAAGCCCGCGTTGCGGTGGAACGGGTAGCAGTGCAGCAGCATCAGCGGGACGCCGCTCGGTTGCGCCCGTTCGATGAGGCCGCGCAGCAGCAGCGGGTCGCAGCGGCGCAGGTCCAGGTCGGGGTCGCCGTAGCCGGTGTGGAACTGCAGCGGCAGGCCGCGCTCGACCCCCTTCCAGATCAGGTGGCGCAGCAGCACCGGGTCGTCGACACGGACTCTTCCCGTCCGCTCGGCCTCCCGCAGCCACCTGCCCGCCGCGGCCGTCACCTCGCCGAGGGTCGGCGGCTCCGGGTCCACGTCGAGACCGTGCCGGTAGGCGACGACCGTCTTCACCCCGCGTGCCGTACGGCTGCGCTCCCACAGGGCCGCCTCGAAGCGGGCGGAGAAGCCGGCCGCGTCGGTCCCCTCGGTCACGACGTGTTCGGCGACCGTCTCCAGGCGGACGATCTCTTCGGCGGGGCGTCCGGTGGCCTCGGTCATCCCGGCCGGGCCGAGGAGTTCCTCTCCCCGGTAGCCGGTCTCCACCAGGAAGTGGCCCACCCCGCTCGCGGTCAGCAGCCGCCGGTTGACCTCCTCGACGCCCAGTTCGGTACGGCGGGCGAGGTAGGTCTCCGGGTCAGTGTGCGCTTCGAGATCGAGGACGGGCGCGCAGTGCCGCAGGACGGCGAAGCCGAGCTGGGAGTCGAACTGGGTCATCCAGGACGGCGTCGGCCGGTCGGACTCGGTGATCAGCTCCTCGAACCCCCGCCTGGACAGGTCCGTGGCCAGGGCTCCGTGCACGTGGTGGTCCACCAGCGCGACCGCCCCGACGTCCCGTCCCAGGGACTCGGCGGAGAGGACGGTGGATGCTCCGGTCATGACGTGCTCCCGTGGGCGGTTCGCGGCTTTCGGTCGTGTCCGTGGTCTCCCCACCGACCCCGTCGTCATACCAGAACCCCGCCCCGGCGACCTGCGGGCACAGGGGTGAGCCGCGCCGGGAAAGGCGTCGGCCCGCGAGTGGCGAACCCCACGTGTTTCCCTTTGTGGAGGGCCCGCCGTGAAGAAGCCCCGCCGGTTATCCGGAAAGCGCCCTTGCCTTAAGCGGCCGAGGACGTCGCCGCCTCATCCGGTACGGGAAAACGGCGCCGAAGCGGTTGTCACGGGCCCGCCTGAGGAACCACCCGTATTCCGGGACGCCCATCCCGGTGAAAGACCCGGTGATTCGCGGCGGGGAATGTCCCCGGCCTGGCCGGGACGAAAGCGTGGCCGGGCGAAAGGCGGGCCGGGGCGTAGGCGCGTGACCGGACGAAAGGCGAGACCGGGGTGTAGGCGTACGTGGCCGGGTGAACCGGCCCGCGCCCGGCGGCTCCCGTCCAGGCCCATCCGTGGCCGCGCGATATGTCACGACATCCGAACAAGGGTGTCCTTGTGTGATGAAGGGAGGCGGGGACTACAATCCGGAAAAGCATAATGGCCGGGGAAAGCACGAGGCGTGCTTGAGTAATCGCCTGACCATAGTGCGAGCACGTGAATCTGACGCTTAAGTGACTGTCCGGAAAGCCAGTCATCGAAGCGTTCGCGATCCTCGCGAACGCCGGAGGGAAGCTCCGATGCTCCAGACCA
Source organism: Streptosporangium sp. NPDC020072 (assembly GCF_040631445.1). Taxonomy (NCBI): domain Bacteria; kingdom Bacillati; phylum Actinomycetota; class Actinomycetes; order Streptosporangiales; family Streptosporangiaceae; genus Streptosporangium; species Streptosporangium sp. NPDC020072. The sequence goes on from NZ_JBEYAB010000001.1 coordinate 325,305, forward strand.
TTCTGCTCGTGCTCGGTCTGTTCGTCGCTCTCGTGAGCATGGTGATCCTCGTCGAGGGCACGTCGCTGTCCGAACTGGTCTCGGACATCCGCACCAGGAACGCCCGTACCCGCCGCCTGCGCCGTTGCCGTCGCGACAACGCCGTCTACCCCTACTTCTACGACGTCGGCCTGAAGAACAGGGCCGAGGCGCAGCCGCCCGCCCCCGTCGGGGGCCGGGTCGGCGTGAGCCGCTGCGGTCTTGAGGGCGCCCCCATGCCGCCCGGCATGTCCTCCCTCTACACGTTGCACCACCGCGGCACCGGCCACCTGGTGCCGTGCACCGGCGAGGAGGTCCGGCGGTGGCGGCAGGCCGCGGTCGAGTACGTGACGACCCTGCGCGAGGCGGGCGCCGCGCTGCGCGCCGAGCACGAACGGGCCAGGCTGCGCCCCGTACAGCTGCTGCCCGGTGGGCGCCGCAGGATCGCCGCCGAGTTGCGGGAGGCGCGAGGGCGTTTCCAGTCCGCCGCCCTGACCGCCGCCGCGGCCTACCGGCCGGTACACGACGAGATCGCGAACCGCCTGAAAAGCGAACCCGCGCGCGGAATCCGGCGGGGGTGGCGACCGGCCCCCCTCACCTCACGGGAACGCCACCCCCTGTGAGCGGAGCGGCCCGCCGTTCAATAGTGTCCGATCCATGAGCACTCACTATGACGTCGTGGTCCTCGGCGCGGGCCCCGGAGGGTACGTGGCGGCGATCCGCGCCGCCCAGCTGGGCCTGAGCACGGCGATCGTCGAAGAACGTTACTGGGGCGGGGTGTGCCTCAACGTGGGGTGCATCCCGTCGAAGGCGCTGCTGCGCAACGCGGAACTCGCCCACCTGTTCAACCACGAGGCCAAGACCTTCGGCATCCGGGTCGAGGGCACGGTCACCTTCGACTACGGCGAGGCGTTCAGGCGCAGCCGCAGGGTCGCCGACCGGCACGTCAAGGGCGTGCACTACCTGATGAAGAAGAACGGCATCACCGAGTACGAGGGCCGGGGCGAGTTCACCGACGCGAACACGCTGCGGGTGACCGGGGCCGACGGCGGCGAGCAGACGGTGACGTTCGACCACTGCATCATCGCGGCGGGCGCCACCACGAGGCTGCTGCCGGGGACGTCGGTCACCGACCGGGTCGTCACCTACGAGGAGCAGATCCTCAGCGAGGAACTCCCCGGCAGCGTGGTCATCGCCGGGGCGGGCGCCATCGGCGTCGAGTTCGCCTACGTCCTGCACAACTACGGCGTCAAGGTGACGATCGTCGAGTTCCTCGACCGGCTCGTCCCGCTTGAGGACGAGGAGGTCTCCGCCGAGCTGGCACGTCACTACCGGCGGCTCGGCATCGAGGTACTGACCTCGACGCGGGTGGAGTCCATCGACGAGTCCGGCGACAAGGTGCGGGTGACCGTCTCGCGCGACGGGCGGCAGGAGGTCCTCGAAGCCGACAAGGTGCTGCAGGCCATCGGCTTCAAGGCCCGCGTCGAGGGCTACGGCCTCGAACGCACCGGGGTCGCCCTGACCGACAGGGGCGCCATCGCCGTGGACGGGCGCTGCCGTACGAACGTGCCGCACATCTTCGCCATCGGCGACGTGACCGCCAAGCTGATGCTCGCGCACGCGGCCGAGTCCATGGGGATCATCGCGGCCGAGACCATCGCGGACGCCGAGACCATGGAGCTCGACTACGTCATGATCCCCAGGGCGACGTACTGTCAGCCGCAGATCGCCAGCTTCGGCTACACCGAGGCCCAGGCCCGCGACCTCGGCTACGACGTCCAGGTGGCCAAGTTCCCCTTCAGCGCCAACGGCAAGGCCCACGGCCTCGGGGACGCGGTCGGCTTCGTGAAGATCATCAGCGACGGTGAGCACGGCGAGCTGATCGGCGCCCACCTGATCGGCCCCGAGGTCACCGAGCTGCTTCCCGAGCTGACACTGGCCCAGAAGTGGGACCTGACCGTCACCGAGGTCGCCCGCAACGTGCACGCCCACCCCACACTCGGCGAGGCGGTCAAGGAGGCGATCCACGGCCTGGCCGGACACATGATCAACATGTGAGGGGCGCCGGGGACCGGTCCCTACCCGGCGGAGGCGTAGGTGACCATGAAGGCCTGGGCCGTCCTGACGAGACCGTTGTAGCAGGCCACGCCCCGGACGGTCACCGCGAGCGCGCCGGTGTTCCACGGTGCCGGCAGGTTGCAGTATTCGGGGCCGGGTCCGTACGCGGTGACCTGCACGTGGTCGAGGAGCCCGCCGACCTGCGGGAACGTCACCAGACGCAGCCCCGCTCCCGCGGAGCGCACGGTGTTGACGGCCCCGCGGGAGTTGTGGCTGATCCCGCCGGGCCGCGGGGAGTACGGCCCGGCGTCGTCCGGGAGGTTGTCGAAGGTGTAGGCGAAGTTCTCCGACGGGAGCGCCGCCCCGGTGATGGCCCGCTCACGCTGGTAGGTGAGCGTCCAGCCGGTGCCGACGGGGGTGTCGGCCGCGTCGTGACAGCGCACCCGGACGCTCTGCCCTGCCACCGTGGACGTCCAGGCGGCGACCTTGCAGCGCGCGGGCCGCTCGGGATCGACCGCGGTCACCTGCAGGCCGCCCGTCCTCCGCGCCGTGCCGAGGCCGGGCATGAGGACGTCCCAGGTGCCCGCAGGCCCGGCGGTGACGGTGTTCTCACCCGCTGCGGAGTTGGCGCGTGAGACGACCGCCACGCCGTCGTGGTGGACGTAGCCGAAAGCCTTCCCTTCCACGACCTCCACCTGCGGGACGCTCTCCTCGAACAGGACGGTGAACGGGACGGTCACCGGGGCGCCGCCGTACCGGTGGCACCGTACGGCCACGAGCAGGTCGGCGCCCGAGGGGCCCCACCACAGGATCTGGCACCACTCGGGGCGGGGGGAGACGGCCGTGACGTGCGCGACGCCGCCCGTGGTCGCCAGCCGGGGGAACCTGACGTACGTCGGGCCTCCGGCCGGGGTGAGGATCGAGACGACCGGGCCGGGCGGCCAGCTTCCCGCCTGGCGGGCGAGGGTGGGGACGCCGTTCGGCGTGTTGACGAAGGCGAACCCCCAGCGGTCGGGGACAGCCGTTCCCGCTCCCGCCGCGGGGACGGTGAGGTCACCTGTGAGCACGCCGAGGACGCAGAGGATCGACGTGATGACCTTTCGCAACCGACGCATACCGCTCTCCATCGGCCGAGGGGGACGTACGGCCAGGCATGACCGCGGCCGTGACATGGGTCAGCGTGAGGCGGCATGGCAGAGCCGGGGAGACACCTGGTTGAGCGTTCTTCGGGCTCTCGACGACCCGCGAGCGGAGCGGCCTCTCATCCCGGAGACCGGCGAAACGCCATGGACGACCGGAGGCGCCCACATCCGGAAACGGTGCGTCAATCGACGATTACCCTACGTCATAGTACGGCCCGCACCGGCCCCGTCAACCCCTCACTCCGGGTTCGGGGCGCTCCCCTCGGATGCCTGCCGCAGCGCGCCGACCACGTCGGAGTCGACGGCGAAGAAGCCGTAGAGGTCGGTCATCCGCAGCAGCCGCTCGAAGGGGCCGTGCACACCCGCCAGGCGCATCCACCCGCCCGCCTCGCAGGTCATGGCCATCCCGCCGAGAAGGGTGCGCAGGCCGTTCGAGTCACAGAAGGTGATGCCTCCCGCGTCGAGGACGATCCTGGGACGACTCTCCTGGACCAGCCCCCTGATGGCCTCTCGCAGCAGCGGGCTCGACGTCCGGTCGATGTCGCCCTCGACGGTGAGCACGGCGCAGCGCGCCTCCTCGTGGTGGGTGACACGGACGACCAGCTGCCTGCTCACACCCACCCCTGCCCCTCCCGGCACCGGTGACGCGGCCCGGCCCGATCACACGGTATACCCCCACCCTCGCACAGCCGGGCGGCCCATGGGAGACATGTACGTAACGCCCAGAGACGACGTGGTATGACGTGGCACGACATGGAGCCCAGGAAGGCGACACATGTGGCCCCCAGGCCACAAAACCCAGGCTGGACACCATACGTAGCGGATTGTTTACTTCTCGTGACCGCAGTAGCACCATCCGTCACAGGAGAAAGCATGCGACTCAACACGCTCACGACCGTCGCCCTCGCCGCCCTCGTCGGCTGCGCGGGCCTGACGGCGGCGACCGCCCTCCCGGCCACGGCGGGCACCACGCCCGTCACGGCCTCCTCCACGGCCGCCGACTTCACCGGCTACCAGATCGTCAAGCTGCCCAACGCCAACGTGCCCAACTTCACCCGGCGCGCGGTCAGGTGCCCGGCGGGCAAGCACGCCATCGGCGGCGGCGCGGAGGCCCAGGGCAACCGCGCGATCCTCGTCGGCTCCTTCCCGACCGAGGACGGCGCCGGCTGGTACGGCATCGGCCGTCAGGACGGCTACAGCGACGTCGGCATCAGCGTCTACGTGATCTGCGCCAACGTCAGCTGATCGCCCTCCCGCCGGACCGCCGGCCCCGAAGCACCGGCGGTCCGGCGGGAGCCCCAGGCTCTTCCCCGCCTTCCCCCTCCACCGACGACAGGCCATAATCACTTTCGGTGTCTGCCAAGTAACTTAACGTCAGACAACGGAGGGTTCGTCGTGAGGCGTCTGCGCTACCGCTTCGACAACCTCGTCATCCGGGGAGGCTGGGCCGTGCTCGGCCTGCTCGTCCTCGTGGCGCTCGCCGTCTCGGTCGCCGGGGCGACGGCCCTCGTCGTCCTGGTCCCGGACGCCACCGACCTGCCCCTCGCGCTCTGGTCGGGGTTGACACGCACACTGTCCCCGGTGACGGCGACACCCGAGGAGGGGCCGCCACCACTCCCCCGAGGCACCCCGGTGGTCGCTTTGACCGGAATCGTGATCTTCAGCGCGCTCGTCGGCCTCGTCAAGACGGGGCTCGACCGCAGGCTGGCCGGACTCCGCAAGGGCCGCTCGCCGGTGGTCGAGCGCGGCCACACCGTGGTGCTCGGCTGGTCGGAGCAGGTCTTCCTGATCCTGTCCGAGCTGGCCGCCGCAGGCGAGGGCAGAGGCGGGACGACCTGTGTGGCGATCCTCGCCGACATGGACCGGACCGCCATGGAGGAGGCCATCGGGGGCAGGGCCGCGCTGCGCAACCTGCGTGTCGTGTGCCGTACGGGCAACCCGACGGATCCGGCGGACGTGGCCATCGTCAGCCCGGAGCGGGCACGGGCGGTCATCGTGCTCGGTTCCGAGGACACCGACTCCGACGCCAGGACCATCAAGAGCCTGCTCGCGCTCGACGCCGCCGGGGTCCGGCCGAGGGTGCAGCTGGTCGCCGGCGTCCGTGACCCGGACAACCTGGTCGCCGCCCGGCTGGCGGGCGGGAGCGGCGCCCTGATCGTCGACGTCGACGAGATCTCCGCCCGCGTCGTGGTCCAGAGCTGCCTGAACCCCGGCCTGTCGGTGGTCTACGGCGACCTGCTCGGGTCGGGAGGAAGCGAAATCTGCTTCCGGCAGCCCTGCGACCTCGTCGGAGAGAACTTCGGGGACGCCCTGCCCGCCCTGGAGAACGGCTCCCTCATCGGCCTGGAGCGCCGGGGCCGGATCATGCTCAACCCCTCCGGGGAGACCCGGATCGACGCGAACGACCGGCTTGTCCTGATCATGGGCGACGGCGGCGCCAAGCAGTTCCGCACCTCGGCCGAACCCGACAGCCACGAGATCATCGCCTCCGGGGAGCACACCCCCACGGCGCACCGCGTCCTGATCCTCGGCTGGAACGGCCGCGGCGCCGCGATCGTGACCGAGTTCGACCGCCGCATGCCGCCGGGGTCACAGGTGAGGGTCGTCGCGCACGACTCCCGGATGGCCTCGCGGATGGACGCCCTCGCGGGATCCCTGGCCAACGTGACCCTCGCCCACGAGAGTGGCGACATCACTCGTTACGGCACCCTTGAGGCGCTGGGCGTCGGGACCTACGACCACGTCCTGATCCTGGCCGACGACCGGCTCGGCGCACACGTCGCCGACTCGCGCACGCTCCTGACCCTTCTGCACGTCAGGGAGATGACCAGGAGCAACGGCTGGCGGCACAGCCTGGTGACGGAGATGGCCAGGGAGTGCGACCGGCGTCTGGCCGAGGTCACCGAGGTCGACGACCTGATCGTTCCCACCCGGGTGACCGGCCTGCTGATGATCCAGATCGCCGAGCATCCCCGGCGCCACGACGTGTTCACCGACCTGTTCGCCGCCGGGGGCCAGGAGGTCTCTCTCAGGCCCGCGGGTGACTACGTGCGGCTGTCGGTCCCGGTCGACTACGCCACCGTGGTCGCCGCCGCCCGTGCGTACGGCGAGATCGCGATCGGCTACCGAGGAGACCGTACGGCTCGCGGCGACGGCGGCGTCGTCCTGAACCCGCCGAAGAGCAGGAAGGTCGTCTTCGAAGCCGACGACGCGGTGATCGTGCTCTCCGGGCGTGCCTCCGCGAGGAAGGACGACCTCCGCACGGACGTGGAACACCTGGAGACGCTGAACCACGAGATCACCTGACGCACGACGGAGTCAGGTCCGAGGAAGACGCCCCAGTTGCAGGTCTTCGAGAAGGGCCTGCGTCGCGGCGGCGACGGCCTCGACCGCCCTGTCGAAGGCCTCGGCGTTACGGGCGGACGGGGATCGGAACCCGGAGACCTTGCGGACGTACTGGAGCGCGGCTGCCCGCACGTCCTCGTCGGTCACGTCACTGGCGTAGGGCTCCCGAAGGGTTTTGATGCTCCGGCACATGCCATGGACCATATTCCACCGCACCGACAGAACCGGGGAGCCCAAGCGGCCCCGCCGCTCCCCGTCCCCTGGCGAGAGACCGGCAGGGTGGATCGCGAACGGTTCGGTCCGCCGCGGCCTCCGGTTCCCCCCTGTCAGGAAAGCCCTGAGCATATGTCGAACGGTTCTTCGTCCAGCACATCGGGCGGCCGGACCTCGCTGATCCTCTCCCAGAACCCGGGAGGCGACGCAGGCGTCTCTTATGAAGCCGGAACGCGGCTTGGGCGGCGAAAGGCCGGTGAGGCGCTGATCCGGGCTTCGAGCCCTAGGCTCGCCTGAGCAGGCGTAGCCGGGGGAGGTTGCCGGTCAGGACCCGGGCGTAGGCGATGAGCAGGTGGGGAAGCTCGTCGGCCTGTCTCCACAGCAGCACCGCCTCGGCGTCGAGTTCGGCGACGCTGTCGGCCAGCCCCTCCCCCAGGGGGACGGATTCCATCCGCGCGTTCAGTTCGTGGGCGCGCATCCTGGCGCCGAGGGCCGCGTCCACGGCCTGGGAGGCCTGCCTGATCTCCTCGACCGTGCCGGGGGCGGCTCCGGCCCTGTCCAGAGCGTGGACGAGCTCGCCGGTGGGCGGCAGGAGGGGCATCTGGTGGTCGAGCCACATCCGGCCCCACAGACGCCGCCGTCGTGCCTCCGTCCACCCGTCCTGGACGAGCACGGGCCTGCCGTCGGGGGTTCGCCGGACGACCATGCCCAGCTCCGCGGCGAAGTCACGACCGCCGACCGGTGCCGGACCGCGGTCGCCCGGCCGTACGTCGGTCAGGCCCTCGTCCATCCACACGGCCAGTTCGGCGAGCTCGCGGTCCGTCTCGGAGATGGCGGGCAGCAGCGCCAGCTGCCGTTCGTCCATGTGGGTGTAGGGGTCGGCCGCCGCGACGCGGACGGGGGTCAGGCCCGTCCCCACCAGCTGGGCGACCACGGCGCAGGCGGCCACGTCGGCGTACCACGCGGCGAAGACGGTCACCGCGTCCTCCAGTTTCTCCGCCGTCTCCTCGGCGAGGAGCGTCCGCCGGGCGCCCAGTGACTCAAGCGGGTCGATCCTGAGACCCGCCGGGGGCCACGTCTGGGTGGCGCGCAGCCGCGAACCGCGCTCGTCGCTCTCGTACAGCTCCTGCCTGAGCCGCACGGCCGCCACGTAGTCGGCCTCGACCTGACAGGCCGCCTCGGTCAGGGCGTGCAGGACGTGGTCGATCGCCTCGTCGCTCAGCGCCTCTCCCGGCGTGGTGGTGAGCACCGCGGAGCCTTCGATTCTCACGCGCAGCCTCCCTCGGCTGGGCCCGACGGCCTGCTTGGCCGTTTCCTGCGACGGGTTGGCGCACCGCCGCACAATGGACACGGAGAGTACGCGAATGGTCACGGACAGACTACTCGTGGGCCGCAGGTGACGGGTGGGAACCAGGGGATCTCCGGCCGGAGCGCGGTCTCCCCTGGGCTTTCTCCGCGCAAAGCGGTGACGACGCGTCGCGAGAATGCCCGCGACCGCGTCCGGTCACGGTCCTCCGAAATGCCCTGCGGCCGCTTCGTTTGAACACCGGTCCAGACCCGGCCGTACGGCGTCGGCGGTTGTCGGGAAGTTCCCCCGCCCAGGCGGAGAAAGGCGGGAAAAGGCCGGGCGAAATTCATACGGGAAGCACCGTACGGCACCGGTGAGAACTTTCCACCATTCCTGCTTTCTCTCGGTGACAGGACGTGCCCTGTCCGCTTCCGCTCCGGGAAGCGGCTTTGGATGCCCGGAGAATTCCCAGTTCACAGCGTTGCCGCTCGGTGAATACGCCGAATGGCGAGATCCGCGAGGGGCGCCCGGCCCCGCCCGCCGGATGCCTGGAGCGCCGAAGATGAAAGGCCTGACACCGAACACTTCCGCTTTGGCGAGCGTGCTGCAAGACTGCGTTCGACTGTGCTTCGGGGCTTCATTCCCTTAGACGACCAGGCGTGGGAGGCCGGTGTGGGGGAAACTCGGTTCAGCCGAGACGACAAAGGCACTGGAAGAAGGCCGGGGCCGCCGGGAAAACAGGTTTCTCGCGGGACGAGTCGCTCCCCGGAGGTTCGGGGACGTTCCTTGGAGTTTCCTGAGCGTTTTCCGGGCGGAGGTGGTCGCCGGGGGGCGGCCGTGTCCATCGGCGACACGGGGCCGGGGAACGACCGGTCGCGTCCTGCGGGGAGCGCACCGGGGAGGCGTCATGCCCGGCGGTGAACCTCTCCAGGTCATCGTGTGCTCGACCGGCGCCGCCGGGCTGTCCGGCGTGCGCAGGGCCGTACGGCTGGCCAACCGGCGGGCGGCGGCGGGCAGACGGCTCCGCCTGCTGCTCGACCCGTGGCTGATTCCGGACACCGTCGGGATCGACCCCGGGGTGCGGATCGCCGAGCTCGTCGACCCCAACCCCGGCCACCGTTACCTGTGCCGGGAGCAGGCCGACGCCGACCGCGTCTTCGAGACCCTGCTCGCCCACGACTGGCAGTCGCAGCCCGTCACGCTGACCTTCGTCGGCTGCGCCGCGCTGGCCCTGACGGTCGTGCGGGCCCGCAGGCTCCTGGGGCTGTTCCAGGACGCCACGATCGAGACGGTCGACCTGGAGCCGCTCACCGGGACCGTCGCGGGGACGCCCTCGGAGGTCTTCGCCCGCTGGGCCGCCGGATACGTACGCCGGTACGCCGGGACCGTCCTGCGAACCGGGGACGCTCCCCGGGGACGTGTCTCCGTGGTCATCCCGCTGTTCGACCACGAACAGCGGGTTCACGAGGCCGTCGCCTCGGTCCGCCGCGACCTGCCGGAGGCCGAGATCGTGGTGGTGAACGACGGTTCTGCGGACCTGGCGACGAGCAGGTTGTTCGACGGGCTGAACGGCGTGGTCAAGGTCAGCCAGGAGGGTCAGGGACTCAGCGCCGCCCGCAACGCCGGGATCCGGCACGGCCGCGGCGACTACGTGGTGCCGCTCGACGCCGACGACACGATCAGGCCCGGTTTCCTCGACGCGGCGCGCAGAGCTCTCGACGGCAATCCCGACCTGGCCTACGTCGTCGGTTACACCCAGTACACCGGCCTGCTCCACAGCACCTACGCCCCCGCCGGGTTCATCCCTGAGCTGAGCCTGTTCATGCACACGCACGGCAGGGCGACGGGCATGTACCGCAAGGAGGTGTTACAGGGGGTCGGCGGATACGACCGGCGCTTCCCCGCGTCCGAGGACTGGGAGATCCAGATCGCGCTGTACCGGGCGGGGCACCTGACCGACGTCCTGCCGATCGTCGCCCACCGCTCCCAGGGGGACGCCGAGCAGTTCCACTCCTCCCTGGAGGAACAGGTTCGTCACCGGCCGGTCCAGCAGATCATGCGCAAGCATCTGCCGATGCTGGACGCGGGTGACCTGCAGGTCGGGATGCTGGTGCTCGCGCACCTGTGGGACGCCGAGTACGAGCCCAGCCTGCCCACCCCACCCTGGCGAAGCCTGCCGGTCTGAGGACGACTTCGCTCAGCCGCCGATCGTCCGGTCGGCCTCGTCACGAGGCTCCGTGTGGAGTTCGTCGCGGAGGAGGGAGAAGAGGAGTTGGTCGTGCCAGCGGCCGCCTCGCCACTGGGCTCGCCGTACGCGGCCCTCCTGCTGGAAGCCGATCTTCTCCAGGCAGCGGATCTCGGCCAGGTTCTCCGGGTCGGTCGTCGCCTGGACGCGCTCGACCCTGGTGTGGGTGAACAGGTAGCGGACGAGCTCCCGCTGGGCCAGGGTTCCGATGCCGCGCCCCCGCCAGGACGGCAGCAGGCCGATGGCGATCTCCCAGCACAGCGAGGTGTCGCGGCGCCCCCAGCGGCGCTCCAGCCACTCGACCCGCCCGGCCAGCTCGCCGTTCACGGTGACGGCGAGCATGTTGTCCGCCCCGGCCAGGAGCCCTCGGGTGCGCAGGGCCTCCCGCAGTGCGACCGTCGGGGTGAACCCGAACCACTGGTACGGCGTCGCCCCCTCCTCGCTCTGGAAGGCCAGGTCGAAGGCGTCCAGATCGGCCTCGACGACGGGCCGGAGCTCCACGGGCGGTCCCCCCTCGGTGGTCACCGGACGAGAAAACCCCAGGCCGGGCGTGCCGACCTGGGGTTTCCTCCGCTGTGCGCCGCCAGGGACTCGAACCCCGGACCCGCTGATTAAGAGTCAGCTGCTCTAACCAACTGAGCTAGCGGCGCTTGGCTTCGACAAGACTACCGGACGAGAGACCGTGCTTGGGACACGGAGCGACACAACCCAACTGTCATCCCATGCCATGAGATGACAGCCATTTCATAATTTTTCGTCGCTCAGCCCCAGGCCATGGCCTTGATCGTGGAATGCGTGGGGGTCGTGACCGTTTGGAGATCTCAGCCGGGGTAGCGGGAGGAGGCCGACGAACCACACCAAAGGAGAGAAACATGCAGCCTGAACTGTGGAGCTATCGCGCTGACGCCTACGACGTCAACCAGAGTCTCGACATCGCGGGCTATCACGTGGAGGCCACCGACGGGAAGATCGGCTCGGTCGACGAGGCGACCTACGAGGTCGGTGAGAGCTACATCGTCGTCGACACCGGACCGTGGATCTTCGGAAAGAAGGTCCTGCTTCCCGCCGGTACGGTGACCCGGATCGACCCTCAGGAGCGCCGGGTCCACGTCTCGCGCACCAAGGAAGAGATCAAGAACGCTCCCGAGTTCGACGAGGCGAACTTCAAGGAGCCGGTCTACCGCGACACGGTCGGTGAGTACTACGGCCGCTTCCCCTACGGCGGGACGGGCGTCTACTGACCCCTTCCGCGACGTCACGCACGGCGAGGGCCCCGCTTCGAGGCGGGGCCCTCGCCGCGTTCCGGGGGCGGTGACCGATCCCGGCCTTCTGAGAACGCCTCGGGAGCCGTCCTCAGAAAGAGCCGTCCTCAGAACCCGGTCTCCAGGAACCCCGAAGGTCAGGGCCAGGAGGGGTCTCCCGCCGGGCTGACGGGACCCTCCAGTACGCCGAGCCGTTCCAGGAGGGTCAGGAAGGTGAGCGCGTACGGCGAGTTCCCCGTGACGGCCGCCACACGTCCCCAGTCGACCTGCTCGCGCAACGCCCTGACCTGGGGCAGCAGCGAACCGTAGTCACAGCCGTGCTCCGACAGCGGAAGCAGCCAGGTGATGACCAGGTCGGTCGCCTCAAGGACGGGCACGATCACGGCGGAGGCCTTCATCGGCTCCGCGCGCTCCAGCAGCCGGGAGGTGACAGGGTGGTCGCAGACGCTGAAGATCAGGTCCACCAGCCTGCCCTCGTCATAGGCCTTGACCAGCCAGTCCTCCGGGGGCTTGGCCGTCTCGAACCCCAGGCCTCCCAGGGCCTCCAGAGCGGCGGGCACATCCTGCTGGGGCAGGACGAAATCCACGTCGTGCAACGAGGGAGCGGCGCCACGCGCGTAGGCGGCGCATCCCCCCGCCAGCGCGAACCTGACGCCCGCGTCCTTGAGACCGCTGCTGGCTCGCTTCAGCGTTTCCAGGATGGCGTCGGTCACCTCGTGGCCGTGACTTCCCATATCCCCCGGGTACCCCATGAATCCCCAGATAGGCATAGCAAACCTGGTCCAGGGTAAAGCGCCCTCTTAAGCCTTACCCCTACGAACCGCTTCGCCGTCGGCCGTCCGCCGAGGAGGTCGGCGGCCGGCTGGGAATCGTCCGTATAGGGGTTCCACGCTCAAGGAGTCCTGAATGAACGACCCCGGACAAGACCACGTCGAGGAACCGGAGACCGACGAGACGCGCAAGGAGCGGGTGGACCGGGAGCTGGGCGAGCTGCTTCAGGGCCTCAGGGTCGCCGTGACCGGAGTGCAGGTCCTGTTCGCCTTCCTGCTGACGCTTCCGTTCGCCGCCGGTTTCCACAAGCTTGAGGACGAGGGGCGCTGGCTGTTCTTCATCTCGCTGCTGAGCGCCGCGCTGGCCTCCGTACTGTTCATCACCCCCGCCGCGCAGCACCGCCTGCTGTTCCGCACCCCGCTGAAGGAGAAGATGCTGCACCGGGCCAACAAGCTGGGCATCGCCGGGGCCGTCGGGCTGGCGATCGCGATGACCAGTTCGGTCGCCCTGGTGGCCGAGACCGTGATCAACGCCTGGCCCGCCGTACTGTTCGGCGGCGCCGTGGCGCTGTCCAGCGCGTGGTTCTGGATTCTCCAGCCGATCATCGATCTTCACAGGACCAGGGATGTTATGTGATGAATCGTGAGGGCAGGGGCCCGTTATGGCTACCTTGCTTTGGATCATCGCAGTCGTTCTCGTCATCTCCGGGATCTATGTGATCCTGGCCCGTCGCGACCTCCTGTGGGGGATCGTGCTCATCGTCCTCGGATTCCTCGTCGGCCCCGGAGGTGTGAGCATCTTCAACGTCTGATGCGGGCCTCGCCCGCACCATCTTCGACGCCGCACGCCGAACGCCGTGCAGGCGCCTGGAAGCCCTGGCGGGCCGGATTCGTCCGGCCCGCCGCTTCTCGGGCCCTACAGGCAGTAGACCCCGTAGGCCCGGCCGAGCACCGGCAGCGCGACGTTGCGCACTCTGATGCCGCCGGGGGTCACACCCTTCTCCGTGCCCGCGTGCGCGTGCCCGTGGACGATCAGGTCGGCGCCCTCGGCGTCCACGGCCTCGGCCAGCAGGTAGCTGCCGAGGAAGGGGTAGATCTCCAGGGGTTCCCCGGCGAGGGTGTCCTTGACCGGGGAGTAGTGGGACAGCACGACTCTGCGGTCGGCCTGCAGTTCCTTGAGCGCCACCCGCCAGCGTTCCGCGATCCGCTTGGTGTGTCCCACGAAGGCCTTGATCTCGGGCTCTCCGAAGTCGCTGGCGCACTTGCCCGCGTATCCTCCGCCGAAGCCCTTGCCACCGGCGACGCCCAGCCGTACGCCGTCGATGTCGAGCACGGTCGCGTCGTCGTGCAGGACCGTGATCCCCGCGTCGGACAGCATGGCCGCGATCTCGGCGGGGCGGTCGGAGTGGTGGTCGTGGTTGCCGAGCACGGCGACCACCGGGACCGGCAGGTCACGGAACTCGTCGGTGACCACGGCCGCCTCCTCCAGAGTGCCGTGCCGGGTCAGGTCACCGGCGAGCAGCAGCACGTCCGCGTGTTGCTCGACGTCGTCAAGGCGCTTGCGGTAACTCCCCCTGAGCCTTTCGTCCAGGTGGACGTCTCCCACAGCCGCGATGCGCAGTTGCCTCACAGCCGTTCCTCCTCCCCCGGGCCCCTGACGTCGAGGACGGTGATCTCGTTGCGGAGCGTCAGCTCCGGGGCCGCCTCGTGGGCCACGTCGGCGATGAGCGTTCGGCGTTCGTCGCCGGAGACCTGCCCGCGCAGGAAGAGCTGTCCGCCCCGGACGTCGACCCGGATGCCGAGCTCGTTGGTCCTGTCGTCCTCGGCCAGTGCGCGTTGCACACGCGCTGCGACGTACTGCGGAGCCTCCATCGTCGAACTCCTTTCCTCCGAAAAACCTCGCGTTCCCGGGAAAGCCCCCGCGAAACGTGCGGTGATCCAGGACGAGGGCATGGTCGGTGGCCGTTCGGGTACGGGAGGCGCCTGAACCGGCGAAGGAGGCAACCATGGAGGACACCGTGAAGAACAAGGTCGTGGTCGTGACCGGTGCGAGTGGCGGGGTCGGCAGGGCGGTGGCCCAGGAGTACGGCGCGCGGGGCGCGTCCGTCGCGCTGATCGCCAGGGGGACGGCCGGCCTGGGCTCCGCGGCGGCCGACGTGGGCGCCGCGGGAGGCACCGGGCTGGTCTACGAGGCGGACGTCGCCGACCACCGGCAGGTCAGGCAGGCCGCCGAGCGCGTCGAGCAGGAGATGGGGCCGATCGACGTCTGGATCAACGTGGCCTTCTCCTCGGTCTTCGCCCCCTTCACCGAGATCACGCCCGAGGAGTACGAGCGGACGACCGCGGTCACCTACCTCGGTTACGTCTGGGGGACGCGGGTGGCGCTCGACCTGATGCGCCCCAGGAACCGGGGGGTGATCGTCCAGGCCGGGTCCGCGCTCGCCTACCGCGGCATTCCCCTGCAGTCCGCCTACTGCGGGGCAAAGCACGCGATCAAGGGGTTCACCGAGTCGGTCAGGACCGAACTGATGGGCGAGGGAAGCGGCGTCCAGATCACCATGGTGCAGCTTCCCGCGCTGAACACCCCGCAGTTCTCCTGGGTGTTGTCCAGGCTCAGACATCATCCGCAGCCCGTCCCCCCGATCTACCAGCCCGAGGTCGCCGCCAAGGCGCTCGTCTTCGCCGCCGAGCACCCACGGCGGCGGGAGTACTGGGTCGGCGCCTCGACGGCGATGACCCTGCTCGGAGAGCGCCTGGCCCCCGGGCTGATAGACCGTTTCCTGGCCCGCACCGGACGGAGAAGCCAGCAGACCGAGTCGCTGTTCCCCACCGACGTGGCCAACCTGTGGGAGCCCGCGGACGAGGAACGGGACTACGGCGCCCACGGTGTCTTCGACAAGCGCGCCCGTCCGCACAGCGTCCAGGCCTGGCTGTCCCGGCATCGCGGGCTGGCCGCCCTCGCCCTGGCCGGTGGGGCCGCCGCCGCGACGGCCGTGCACCGGGCCAGGCGCTGAGCCGTACCGCCTGTGCCGGCCGCCCGTGTCGGCCTTCAGGGCCGGCCGTCAGGGCAGCAGCAGGCCCCAGTAGAGGGCCCACGGGACGAACACCGCGCCGCCGGCCAGCAGCAGGCCGAGCTGCCCTCCGCCGACGGAGTCCCGGGTACGGCGCCAGGCCACGGCGAGGCGGACCGTCGCGACGACCGAGACGACCGCGACGGCCTGCAGCGCCAGCCAGATCAGCGGGCGGCCGAGCAGTACGGGGCCGGGGGCGGCCAGTTTCCCGCCGGTCATCATCAGATAGACCAGGTAGCAGAACGAGCCGATGACCGAGACGAGACCGCCCGCGCTGAGCAGCCACACCGCCCTGGTCACCGGGGCCCTCGACCGGCCGCGCAGGCGCCGTACCAGCGCGGCCACCGGGTAGGAGACGAAGGCGACCAGGAACAGCGCCAGCGCCACGAGCTGCGCGGGCGCCGACTCCCACCAGGCGGGAGGGTCGACCGGCACGGTCAGCGAGGCCTGGACGGGGGCCGGGCCCGAGGAACTCGTCGCAGGTGGCCTGCCCGCCGTGACCTCCCCGACCCAGGAGCCGACCAGGTCGGCGTAGCCGGGGGCGAGCTCGGGCAGCCGGGTGACGCCCCCGTCGGGGGTCAGGTGGGCGGCGTGGTCGGCGTCGGGGAAGAACCGGGCCGTGTAGTACCGGTTGCCGCCCTCCCCGAGCGCCCGGGAGAACACCGGCGGGCTCTCCTGCGGTGGGGTCAGCAGGTCGTGGGTGCCCCAGATGGCGAGCACCGGCTGGCGGACCGCGGCCAGGGTCGGCGCGGGGTCGTAGTAGGGCTCGGGGAACATGCCGCCGTCGGCGATCGTCCGGTAGAGGTTCAGCTCGGCCCGGTCGATCAGTGAGCCCGTGACCCCGGCCTTGCGCAGTCCGGCGGCCACGGCCCA
Organism: Streptosporangium sp. NPDC020072; assembly: GCF_040631445.1. Taxonomy (NCBI): domain Bacteria; kingdom Bacillati; phylum Actinomycetota; class Actinomycetes; order Streptosporangiales; family Streptosporangiaceae; genus Streptosporangium; species Streptosporangium sp. NPDC020072. The sequence continues at coordinate 341,590 of NZ_JBEYAB010000001.1, forward strand.
GGTCTGCTGCCGCAGCGGCGGCAGCCCGTTGGCGCCGACGAGCACGACGAAGGCGATGTCCTTGGACCGGGAGGCGGCGATCGGGGCGACCCAGCCGCCTTCGCTGAGCCCCCAGATGCCGACTTTCGCCGGATCGACGCCCGGCTGGGAGCGCAACGTCGCCACGGCGCCGAGCGCGTCATCGGCGAGCTGCGGATAGGACCGGTGGACGAGCGAGTAGCCCGTCGACCGCTTGTCGTAGATCAGCACGGCCATGCCCCGGCGGGCGAACTCGACGGCCTCGCCCAGCAGCTTCGTGCGCGGCGTCCCCGTGCCCGCGCCGTGCACCAGGACGACGCCGGGGCGTCCGGCTCCCGCCGTACCACCGGTGAGCCCAGCCCCCGCGGCGGGCTCACCGGTGGTCTTGTCGTTGGTCCTGTCGGTCTCGGCGGGTTTGGTGATGATCGTGCCGTGCATGGCGAGTCCCCCGGCGCCACGGAAGCTCACCTCGACGGATGTCAGGTCGGAGGGTACGGCGGGCGGGGACGCGGCCGTCGCCACGGGGGCGGTCGCGGGGACGGCGAGCAGGCTGAGAACCGCCGCCGTCAGGAGGATTCTTCGCATATGCCGAACATACTTTGCAGAGAAACCTCTGCAAAGAGTTCTCTGCAGATTTCCTTCTGCGGGAGTAGACTGATCATCATGAAGGATGAGAAGCCGCCGATGCTCGACCCGGTGAGGCTCAAGGCCCTGGCCCACCCCATGCGGCGACTCATGCTGCGGCACCTCAGCGTGCACGGCCCCGCGACCTCGACCACGCTCGGCGAGCTGCTCGACGCCAAGACCGGCACGACCAGCTACCACCTGCGCCAGCTGGAGAAGGCGGGGTTCATCGAGGAGATCCCGGAACGCTCGACCGGCAGGGAGCGCTGGTGGCGCAGGACCCAGGCGCTCAGGGACATCCGGCTGCCGGCGCCCGGGGAGCTCGCCCCGGAGGACCGGCTCGTGCTGAACGAGTTCCACCGGGCCAACCTCGCGGAGGACCGCGAGCTGTTCGAGCGCTTCCCCTCCGCCTACCTGCGCGACCCCCGGTGGGCCAAGCTCTCACGCGGCCTCGGGCGGATGACTCTGGAGGAGTTCGAGGAGTTCTTCGAGGCCTACATCGCGCTGCTGATGAAGTACAACCGCCCGGCCGAGGACGCCCCGCCGGACGCGCGCCCCATGTTCGTCAGGCTGTTCGCCCTGCCCGCCGACGAGGAGTGACCCACGGTCACGTCCGCTCCCCCGCCAGCGTGGTGATCACCCTGAGGATCTCGGCGCCGCTCTCCGCCCCGCCCAGAATGATGATCTTCAGGCTGGCCCGTTCCTCGTCGTAGATCGTCTCGACGCGCAGCCGCCCGTCGTCGTGGGTGCCCCCGGTGGCCAGGGCGATGAGGGTGTTGCTCAGCCGCATCGTCTCCTCGACGCCGATCGCGTCGACCTGTACGACACAGGACACCTCGACGCGGCGGGAGCGCGTGGCGGTCCCGGCGGTCTCAGCGGCCGGCGGCTCGACCGGCTGCCCGGTGAACGCCTCAAGGTCCTCCCGCGCGACGCGGTACCGCCTGCCGATGCGCGTCGCCCTCAGCCGGCCGTCCCGCACGTAGCCACGCACCGTCTTGACGTGCAGACCGAGCAGGTCGGCCACCTGCTCAACCGTGTACGGCTGCCGCGACACCACGCCACCCCTTCCCTGTCGTTCCTCAAACTACTCAACACGCGACGCGACAGGAAACGAAAGGGAAGGCCGTACGGCTATCCGCCGATGGCCCGGTGCACGCTCCTGGTCGCCGAGCGGTCGATGGCGGCCTTGACCACACCGAAGATGGCCCCCTGGATGGCCGCCGCGGCCAGGACCTCGCCCCAGCCGTACTCGTCCGAGGTCGCCTGGGGCGCCTCATCCGTGCCCGCGAGGAGCTTCCAGACCTGCTTGAAGACGACCCCCGCGACGGCGCCGCCGAGCATTCCGCTCACGACGCCCGCCCCTCGGGAAACGATCCTGCTCATCGTTCACCCTCTCCTTGAGAAAGACATTCGAGCGCCCCCGCCATGACCTGACGGGGGCGTGGAAGCGCCGTCACACGACCGGCGGGTCGTCGTAGGGACGCTCCTGGTAGACGCGACGGTGGGTCACCGGGTCCTCCTCGACCACGGTGGTGGTCGGCGCGACCGCCCTGCGGGCGATCCTGACCCGGTAGATCGCGAACAGCAGCCACACGAGGCCGCCGATCATCAGGACGGCCCCGACGACGTTGATGTCGAGCCCCGCGATGTCGAACTCGACCGCCCAGGTGAGGATGGCGCCGAGCATGATGAGGATGATGCCACCTGCGATGGTCATGGGGGTTCCCTCCTTTGAACCAACGCCCCATCCCCTATCCCCCGTACGGATCTCAAACGTCCCCGCGTCGTGCGGCCGTACCCGGGGAGGTGAGCGTTACGGTACGGCCGGCAGGACGGCGCCCTTGTAGGTGTCCTGGATGTACTTCTTCACCTCGGGGCCCTGGAGCAGTTCGGCGAGCTTCCTGACGCGGGGGTCGCCGACCTTGGCGGGGACGGTGACCAGGCCGTTGGCGTAGGGGTTGCCCTCGCCCTTCTCCAGGATCAGCGAGTCGGTCGCGGGCTGGAGCCCGGCTTCGAGGGCGTAGTTGCCGTTGACGACCGCGGCGTCCACGTCCTGGAGCGAGCGGGGCAACTGGGCGGCCTCAAGCGGCCTGAACCGCAGCTCCTTGGGGTTCGCCGCCACGTCGCGTTCGGTGGCCTTGACACCCACGCCCTCCTTGAGGGTGATCACCCCGTTGTCGGCGAGGAGTTTGAGCGAGCGGCCCAGGTTGCTCGCGTCGTTGGGCAGCGCGACCTGGGCCCCCTTGGCCAGCTTGGCGATGTCGTCGATCTTCTTGGAGTACAGCCCGAGCGGCTCGATGTGGACCGGGGCGACCCAGCTCAGGGTGACGCCCTTGCCCTTGGAGAACTCCTCAAGGTAGGGGACGTGCTGGAAGTAGTTGGCGTCGAGCCGTCCCTCGTCGAGTTGGACGTTCGGCTGCACGTAGTCGGTGAACTCGACGATCTCCAGGTTCAGCCCGGCCTTGGCGGCGAGGGTGTCCTTGACGAACTTCAGGATCTGACCGTGGGGCACGGGGTTCACGCCGACCTTGAGCGGCGCGTCGGCCTTCGGCGACGATCCGCCGCCGGTCGAGGCCGCGGACGTGGTCGTCTGTGATCCGCCGCACGCGGTGAGGGTTCCGGCCAGGATCAGCCCGGTCACGACTCCCAGCAGTCTGCGCATACTTCCCCCAAATTCCAGTAGGTTTAGTAGGAAATATGGCACAGCGAAGGTCCGCCGACAACCCGATCATCTGCCGACGGACAACGCGGTCACCCGCCGGTCACGTGCCGACGATCGCCTTCATCTGGTCGATCTGCGCGGTACGCGAGGCCTCGATCCGGTCCGCCAGCGCCTTGGTCTCGGCGTTCTGACCGGCCATCTTCTCCACCTTGGCCATCTGGATGGCGTCGTCCTGCTGGGAGATCAGCGCGTTGAGGAACCGCTTCTCGAACTCGGAGTCCGGGGACTTCGAGATCATCCGGATCTGGGCGTCGCTCAGCCCGTGGCCTCCGTGACCGGAGTGCGCGCCCGCCGGAGCGGCCGTGGGACGCTTCCAGCCCTTCAGCCAGCCGGTCATCATCGTCACCTCCGCGTCCTGGGTGGTGGCGATCGCCGCGGCCAGGACCTTGGCGTTCTCGCTGATGTTCCGGCCTGCGGCGAGCTTCGCCAGCTTCGCCCCCTGGGCGTCGTGCGGCAGCATCATCTGCAGGAACATCACATCGGCCGGGTTGAAGTCAGGGCCCGCGACGAGTCCGGGTGCCGCGCTGGCGGCGGCCCCGACCGTCAGCTGGCCACCGCCCTGCAGTTCCTGGAGGCTGCGTGAGCCGCAGCCCGCGAGGAGAACGGCGCTCAGCACGAGCGGGACGACGCGTTTCAACATGGGGAACTCCTGTTGGGGGGGTGCCCGGGCGGGGCGGCGAGACCGCCCCACCCGGCAGGATCAGGCCCGGTCCGACGAGGTCAGACCCGCTGCCACAGAGAGGGGACGTTCGGCGGCTCCCAGCCGGGCAGCGCGGTGTGCGACTGCAGGCAACGGTAGGTCGAACCGTTGTAGGTCACGGTCGCGCCCGCGGTGTAGGAGGTGCCCGAGGTCCAGGCGCCCTCCTGCTTCGTCGGAGTCACCGTGGGGGTGACGGTCGGCGTCACCGTCGGCGTCACGGTGGGGGTGACCGTGGGCGTCACGGTCGGGGTGGGTGAGGGGTTGGTCCCACCACCGAAGTCCACGTCGGAGCAGGTGTAGAAGGCCTCGTTGCTGTACAGGACGCGCTGCCAGATCGAGTAGATGAGCTGGCGGCCCGTACGCTGCGGGAGGTTGAGCGTCCACTTGGTGAACGTGACAGGGTTCTGGTTGTTGAACGTCTTGAGGGGCTCCAGGTCCGACCACTTCAGCGGCTTGGTGGGGTCCCAGCTCTGCTTGGTGATGTAGAACTCGAAGTTGCTCCCGCCGTGGGGGGCCGTGGCGTGGTAGGTGATCTCCAGCGGCCCCGGTGAGACCTGCGTCGCGGGCCAGTCGGCCCTGGGGAGGTCGAGGCCGCGATACTTCTCGCGGCCCGCGCTGCAGAGTTTGCCGTCCGGGATGAGCGCGCGGTGGTTACCGCCGGCCTCCAGCAGGGAGACCTCGTTCCAGTCGTAGATGGCCTGGGTCCCACCGGCCGCGACAGCCGCCTTGCAGGCCTCGGACTTGGGTGTCTCCGGCCCCTCGTTCTTGCAGAGGTAGACGCGGCTCGGTGGGTTCGACATGCTGCCGTGGGCGTCGGCCGCGGTCGCCGGGATCAGCGCGAGCACGGTTCCCAAAGTGAGCGCGGTGGCACCGGCCACCGCCTTGTTTCGCAGATGCACGTGGACTCCTCCTGAATGGGGGGATGGAGGCAGGACATGTCCAACGGCCGACGGATAGCACGTTATTAACAAGAAACCTTACTAAAAACACCTTCCGTGCGGCTACATCGCGCGGGTATTCACCCTGTCACCAGGACGACCTTGCCCTGACCGTGGCGTCCCTCGACCTCGCGGTGGGCGTCCGCCGCCCGGTCCAGCGGGTAGGTCACGCGCACCGGGAAGGTCAGCTCCCCCTTGGCGTACAGCTCGGCGAGCTCGGCGAGCCTGGAGGCCAGGCGCACCCCCTTGGTCAGCTGGACGCCGAGGCTCTCCGCCTTTTCGTGCTCGACCAGCGTGATGATCCGCTCCCCCGGCACCAGGCTCAGTGAGACGTCGAGGGCGTCGCCGCCCGCGCCGTCCAGGACGAGGTCGACCCCGCCGGGGGCCAGTTCGCGCACCCGGTCGAGCAGGCCCTCGCCGTAGACGACCGGGACGGCGCCGAGGGCGCGCAGGTAGTCGTGGTTCTCCTGCCGCGCGGTGCCGATCACCGTCGTGGCGCCCCACAGCCTGGCGAGCTGTACCGCGGCGGTGCCGACCGCGCCCGCCGCGGCGTGGACCAGGACGGTGTCCCCCTGTCCGACCCCGAGCTGCCTGAGGGCGATGTAGGCGGTCTGCGTCCCGGCGGTGAAGCCGCCCGCCACCTCCCAGGGCATGTTCTCCGGCTTCGCCGTGACGTTCTCTGCGGGGACGACGACGTACTCGGCGTAGCAGTTCAGCAGGCTGAACCCCAGCACCTCGTCGCCGACGGCCACCCCGTCGGCCCCCGGTCCCACCTGGTCCACGACGCCGGAGAACTCGTTGCCGGGCACCCTGGGCAGGTCGGCCGTGGCCCCGGCGGGCAGCCAGCCCTGCCGTACGGCCACGTCGAACGGCTGCACACCCGCCGCCTTCACCCTGACCCTGACCTGGCCGGGCCCGGCCTGCGGGGTCGGCAGGTCGACCACCTTGAGCACCTCGGGCCCGCCGAACTCGGTGACGGCCACAACCCTCATCGCACACTCCTTCACTCAGTCACTCGCCGGTGCGGACCTCCAATCTGCAATCTCAACCAATGTTGAGGTCAACTGCTCACGCCTCGCGGAGACCGTCGAAGAGGTCGTCCTCACGCTCGGCGGCGGCGGTCACCCGGCTGAAGTGACGGACGAAGGCCTCGTAGGACAGCGCCCTGTGCTGGACCTCCTCCGGCATGCGCAGCAGGAAGATGCTGTCCCCCTGGCTGGCGTGCGCCTGCAGGGCCTTGCGCTTGCGTTCGACGTACGGCGCGACGTCCACGACGGTGGTGATGAGTTCCTCGGGGGTGCCGAAGTCCTCGGGCAGATCCTGTATCTCGGCGGCACCGGCCGCGCGCAGGGCGGCGAACATCTCGGCGATGCGCTCCCTGGGCACGGCGGTGTAGTAGAGCTTGTCCGGGATGCCGGTCGCCTCGGCCGCGGCCAGGGCGATGCGGTTGGCCTGGATGTGATCGGGATGACCGTAGTTGCCGTTCTCGTCATAGGTGACCACGACCTGCGGCCGGTAGCGCTCCATCAACGCGGCGAGCCTGCCGACCGCCTCCTCGAAGGACACGTTGGCGAAGGCGTCCTTCGCCTGGTTGCCCTCCCAGCCGTCCATGCCCGAGTCGCGGTAGCCGAGCAACTCGACGTGCTCGATCCCGAGGTGGGCCACCGAGTCGTTCAGTTCCTCAAGCCGCCGCGCCCTGACGGCCGCCTCGTCGTGCCCGGGCTCCCCGGGCTTCACCCCGCCGGGCCCGTCGCCCTGCTCACCGTTGGTGCAGGTGACCAGGACGGTACGGATGCCCTCCTCGGCGTATCTGGCGAAGACGCCACCCGTCCCGAGCACCTCGTCGTCGGGGTGCGCGTGGACGGCCATCAGCGTCAGTTCACGTTCCATGGATGCAGACCTCTCCGTAGGGGAGGGCCGAAGGGCCCCGCCCACTCTACGGCGGCACCTGTGGCGGCGCGGCGAGAGACGGAACCGGCACACACCCGTCCTGATCGGACCGTTCAGTCGTGCAGGAGACACAGGACGTGCCCACCGGTGACAGCGTCCCCCACCCCCATGTCGAGCTGGGCGACGGTGCCCGCCTTGTGGGCGAAGAGCGGCTGCTCCATCTTCATCGCCTCAAGCACCACGATGAGGTCCCCGGTCGCGACCCGGTCGCCGTTGCCGACCGCGACCTTGACGATCGTGCCCTGCATCGGGCTGGTCACGGCGTCCGCCCCGCCCGCCGTACCGCCGCCCTTCGCCGCCTGCCTGCGGGGGCGCCTGGCCGTGGCGGGGCCGGTCGCGGGATGGGCGGCGGGGGCGGCGAACCCGGCCGGGATCACGATCTCGACCCGGCGCCCGTCCACCTCGACGACGACGGGCTCTCCCTTCGCGTGCGGCGTCGCGGCGGCGGGGATCTCCGGGTACGGCTCGATGCCGCCGCGGAACTCCGTCTCGATCCACTGGGTGTGGACCGTGAAGGCCCCGTCCTCGCCCTGGAAGGCCGGTTCCTCGACCACGACCCGGTGGAAGGACAGCGTGGTCGGCAGCCCCTCGACCGTGAACTCGGCCAGCGCTCGGCGGGCCCGTTCGAGCGCCTGGGTGCGGTCGGCGCCGGTGACGACGAGCTTGGCCAGCAGCGAGTCGAAGGCCCGCCAGAGCACCGTCCCGTTCTCCGCCCCCGAGTCCAGGCGCACGCCGGGTCCCGAGGGGGGACGCCAGCCGGTGATGGTTCCCGGGCTCGGCAGGAAGTTGCGGCCCGGGTCCTCCCCGTTGAGGCGGAACTCGATGGAGTGCCCGCGCACCGGCGGGTCGTCGTAGCCGAGCGCCTCCCCCCTGGCGATGCGGAACTGCTCACGCACCAGGTCGAGGCCGGTGACCTCCTCGCTGACCGGGTGCTCGACCTGCAGCCGGGTGTTGACCTCAAGGAAGGAGATCATGCCGTCACTGCCGATCAGGAACTCGCAGGTGCCCGCCCCGACGTAGCCCGCCTCCCGCAGAATGGCCTTGGACGCCTCGTACAGCACGCGGTTCTGCTCCTCGGTGAGGAACGGCGCCGGGGCCTCCTCGACGAGTTTCTGGTGCCTGCGCTGCAGCGAGCAGTCACGGGTGGAGACCACCACCACGTTGCCGTGCGTGTCGGCCAGGCACTGCGTCTCCACGTGCCGGGGCCGGTCGAGATAGCGTTCGGCGAAGCACTCGCCCCGGCCGAAGGCCGCGACCGCCTCCCGCACCGCCGACTCGTAAAGCTCCGGGATGTCCTCAAGGGTCCTGGCGACCTTCAGGCCCCGCCCTCCACCGCCGAAGGCGGCCTTGATGGCGACCGGCAGGCCGTACCGCCCGGCGAACTCGGCCAGTTCCTCGGGGCCGCTGACCGGCCCGTCGGTGCCGGGGGCGAGCGGGGCTCCGGCGGCCATGGCGATCCTGCGGGCCGAGACCTTGTCCCCGAGGTCGTCGATCACCTTGGGCGGCGGCCCGATCCAGGTCAGTCCGGCGTCGATCACGGCCTGGGCGAAGGCGGAGTTCTCCGCGAGGAAGCCCCACCCGGGGTGTACGGCGTCCGCCCCCGACCTGATGGCGGCCTCGACCACCTTCCCGATGTCCAGGTAGCTCTCCGCGGCGGTCTCCCCGCCCAGCGCGAACGCCTCGTCGGCGAGCGCGACGTGGAGCGCGTCCCGGTCGGGCTCGGCGTAGACGGCCACGCTGCCGATCCCCTCGTCGCGGCAGGCCCGCGCGACCCGGACCGCGACCTCCCCACGGTTGGCTATCAGAACCTTGCGCACTGGCTCAGCCTCTCCGCGCCGTCTGTGACGGCACTGTCTGGGACGGCACTGTCTGTGGGGATTGCGTCTGCGGGGAAACCGGGCGCGACGGCACCCGGTAGGCGGGGCCTACCACCCAGAACGGTCTCCTGGCGGGCGGACGGCCACCGTCCCGCGCCTGCCGCCGGGACACCAGGAACGCGACGACCACGGCGGCGAGCTCCTCCTCTGAGGGCTTGCCGCGCATGACCAGCAGCGGGTCTTCCGAACTCATCTCGGCGCCCATCACATCGGGGGGTTGCCGTGCTTGCGCTGCGGCAGGGTCGCGCTCTTGCCACTGAGCATGGCCAGCGACCTGGCCAGGACCATCCGGGTCTCGCGGGGGTCGATGATGTCGTCGACCAGGCCGCGCTCGACCGCGTAGTAGGGGTGCATGAGCTGTTCGCGGTACTCGGCGATGCGCTCGGCGCGCCTGGCAGCGGGGTCGGGCGCGGCGGCGATGTCCTTGCGGAAGATCACGTTGGCCGCCCCGTCCGCGCCCATGACCGCGATCTCGTTGCTCGGCCAGGCGAAGGACAGGTCGGCGCCGATGGAACGGGAGTCCATCACGATGTAGGCGCCGCCGTACGCCTTGCGCACGATGACCTGGACGCGGGGGACCGTGGCGTTGCAGTAGGCGTAGAGCAGCTTGGCGCCGTGCCTGATGACGCCGCCGTGTTCCTGGTCGGTGCCGGGCAGGAAGCCGGGCACGTCGACGAAGGTCACGATCGGGATGTTGAAGGCATCGCAGAACTGGACGAACCTGGCGGCCTTCTCCGAGGCGGAGATGTCCAGCACACCCGCGAACGACATCGGCTGGTTGGCGACGACGCCGACGACGTGACCTCCGATGCGACCGAGGCCGCAGACGATGTTCGCCGCCCAGCCCTCGTGGATCTCGACCAGCTCACCGTGGTCGATCACCTCGGCGATGACGTCGCGCATGTCGTAGGGGCGGTTCGGGTCGGCGGGGACGATGTCCAGCAGCGCCTCGCACAGCCGCTCCTCGGGGTCGTCCGCCAGGGCCTCCGGCGGGAACTCCTGGTTGTTCGCCGGCAGCATCGAGACCAGGTGACGCACGTCCTCCAGGCAGGAGATCTCGTCGTCGCTGACGAAGGTGGCGACCCCGGTCATCGTGCCGTGGACCCCCGCGCCGCCCAGTTCCTCGTGGGTGACCTTCTCCCCGGTGACCGCCTCGACGACGTCGGGGCCGGTGATGAACATCTGGGCGGTGTCGCGGACCATGAAGATGAAGTCGGTGAGCGCCGGGGAGTAGGTGGCCCCGCCCGCGCACGGCCCCATGATCACGCTGATCTGCGGGATCACGCCCGAGGCGCGGACACTGCGCTGGAAGATCCCCCCGTAGCCCGCCAGGCCCGTGACCCCCTCCTGGATGCGGGCCCCCGCGCCGTCGTTGAGCCCGATCAGCGGGGCGCCCGCGGCGTAGGCCATGTCCATGATCTTGTGGATCTTCTGGGCGTGGGCCTCGCCGAGCGACCCGCCGAAGATGCGGAAGTCGTGCGCGTAGACGAACACGGTCCGGCCCTCGATGGTCCCCCACCCGGTGACCACGCCGTCGCCGTACGGCCGCTTGGCCTCCATGCCGAAGCCGCTCGCCCGATGCCTGCGCAGACCCTCGACCTCGGTGAAGGAGCCGTCGTCCAGGAGCAGCCCCAGGCGCTCCCTGACCGTCATCTTGCCCCGGGCGTGCTGCCGCCTGGTCGCCTCGTCCCCCGGGCCGACCCGGACGCTCTCCTGGATCCTGGCGAGCTCCTCGGCGTACGCGCGCATGGATCGCGTCGCGGTCTCGACCTTTCGTTCTTCGACCGCCGTCATATCCGTTTACCCTTCCTATGGGATTCAGATCTGTAAATTCTGTCCATTCATCGGGGGCCATAGGAAGGCTTCTTCCCCCTAGGTGGTATCCGCCTATTCCTTAGGAGGCATGGCCGGGCGGCACGGTCGGTGGTCTGATCGTGGCATATGCCTTTTACGAGGGGACAGCACCTGTGAAGATTGACTTTCACGGAATCACCGTGCCACCGGACGCATACGGGGACAGGGCGGCGCGGGCCGAGGAACTCGGATACGACTCGGTGTGGATGTCCGAGACGCAGCACGACCCGTTCGTCGGGCTGACCGCCGCGGCGCTGAAGACCGAACGGGTCGCCGTCCGCACCGGCCTGGCCGTCGTGTTCGCCAGGAACCCGATGACCACCGCGATGCTCGCCAACGACCTGCAGCTGGTCTCCAAGGGGCGTTTCGCCCTCGGTATCGGCTCCCAGCTCCAGACGCACATCACCAAGCGGTTCAGCATGCCGTGGTCGAAGCCCGCGCCCCGCATGCGGGAGTACATCCTGGCGCTGCGCGCCATCTGGAAGTGCTTCGCCACCGACGGCAGGATCAGGTTCCGCGGCGAGTTCTACCGCCACACGGTGATGAGCCCCTTCTTCAACCCGGGTCCCAACCCCTACGGTGAGCCGCCCATCCTCGTGGCCGGCGTCGGCCCGATGATGACGCAGCTCGCGGGCGAGCTGGCCGACGGCTTCCTGGCCCACATCATCTCCACCCGGCGGCTGCTCGAGGACGTGACGATCCCGGCACTGCGTGAGGCCCGGGAGGGCGCGGGCAAGTCGATGGACGGCTTCGAGCTGCACGCGACGCCGATCGTGGCCACCGGCAACACCGAGGAGGAGCTGAGCGCGGCCGTACGGCAGGCCAAGGAGTCCATCGCCTACTACGCCTCCATCCCCAGCTACGCCCCGGTCCTGGAACTGGAGGGGCTCGGCGGCCTGAAGGACGAGCTGTACCGCCTGGCGGGCGCGGGCCGCGCGGCGGAGATGGTCGACGCGATCGACGACCACATCCTGGAGACGTTCGCCATCGTGGGCGAGCCCAAGGAGGCTGCGGCCAAGATCTGGGAGCGGTTCGGCGGCCTGGCCACCAGCATCGCCTTCTTCCAGGCGGGCGACCTGCCGCCCGAGGCACTGCAGCCGCTGCACGAGGAGCTGCGCCACCTCGTACGGCAGCCGCCGCTCTGACCTTCCCGAGCACGCGAACGGGCCGGGCCACCTTGGAGAAGGTGGCCCGGCCCGTTTCACGTCCGGAGACGCTCCTGACGCGGCACGCGGAAAGCGGCGCCGGGTGGGGATGAGGACCCGGCGCCGCTTGTCCGAGGTTCAGCCGTGTCAGCGGCCGTTCACGGAGAAGGCGTAGAAGGTGGTGCTGCCCTTGCCCTGGATGAAGCGGTTGTTGTAACCGTTGCCCCAGAAGACCGTGCCGCCGACGATGGCGGGCCCGGCGTTGGAGGAACCCTCACCGAGGTAGTCCCAGAGGATCTCGCCGGTGGCGCCGTTGATGGCGTACATGTGGCCGCTCATCGAGCCGGCGTACATGACCCCGTTGGCGGTCGTGACCGCGCCCATGGTCTCGGCGTTCGACGGGTCGGCGATCTGCCAGAGGATCTTGCCGGTGCGGGCGTCGAGCGCGGCGAAGATGCCGTTGGTCGTGGTCTGCCCGTTGGGCAGGGTGTAGGCGACGTGGCTGGTGTTGGCGTTGCTGACGTAGAAGCGCTTGCCGTCGGTGGCGCTGCCCCACTCGATGCCGCCGTGCACGCCGCCGGGGCCGACCTGGGTCTTCCAGATGGTCTTGCCGGTGCGGGCGTCGAGCAGCCAGTAGGCGCCGCTCTTCTGCCCGGCGCCGATGACCATGCGCGGCAGGCCGAACCGGCCGGGGATGGTCAGCAGGTGGCCGCCCTCGGCGAAGTCGTAGTCACCGCCGTGGTTGGGCGGGCAGTTCTCCGGCGGGAAGTTGGGCTCGCAGGCCACCGTCCAGGCGTCGAACACGATGTCGCCGGCCTGCCACTTGATGTCGCCGGTGCGCAGGTCGAGGGCGAGCAGCTGGTCGATGTGGTTGTCCGGCGGCTGGCACTCGGAGGCGGGCTTGCCCGAGCTCTGGCAGTCGCTCACGCTCTTGGGGACCGAGAGGTTCTGCCCGGTGCCGACGACGACCGTGTGGTTGGTCGGGTTGATCATGGGGCTGGTGCTCCACACGCCACCGCCGCTGAAGCCGCCGGGCTGTCCGCCGTTGTCGGGGACGGTGTACTTCTTCCACAGCACCTTGCCGGTCTTGGCGTCGACCGCGTTCACGCTGCCGCGGAAGGTGCAGCACTTGTAGCCGGGCAGGCCCGCGACGGCCGCCTCCTTGGAGGAGACGCCCTGGTAGAGGACGCCGTTGTAGAGCGTGGGCGAACCGGTGAGGACGGCCGCGAAGTGCTCGTCGAGCGTGGTCTTCCAGATCAGGTCGCCGGTGGTGGCGTCGACGGCGAGCAGGTGCGCGCCCTGACCGCCCTGCGGGCCGTTCTGGTCGCCGACGTAGATGCGTCCGCCGACCACCGTCGGGCTGGCCCTGACGATGCCGCCGGCGATGCCGTTCCAGTCCGAGACCTTGCGCGACCAGATGACCGCGCCGGTCTTGGCGTCGAGCTTGGAGAAGTAGCCGCCCCAGTCGGGGATGTAGACCGCGCCGTCCACCACGGCCGGGATGGCCGAGGTGTCACCGTGCGCGGTGTAGGTCCACTTGACGGCGAGCTTGTCGGCGTTCGAGGTGCCGATCCTGCGCTCGAAGGGGTTGGACTTCGAGTTGAAGTTGTCGTGGCCGCCCATCGACCAGTCGGCGGGCGAGGGCAGGTTCGGGAAGGTCTTCTGCGCCGCGCTCTGCGCCTGGGCGCCGGGCACCAGGCCGCCCATCGCCAGCAGGAGCGCGCCCACACCGACGGCGGCGCGCGTCAACATCTTGCCCGGCAGTTTCATGACGAGACCTCCTGACGGCCGATCGCCGCGCCCGCGTCCGCGGGGGTGGCGTACTCGGGGGTGAACTGTCCGATCTGACGCAGCAGGGTGAGCTCGTCACGGGCTCCCCAGTGCTCGGCCGCCTTACCGTCGGCGATCCGGTAGAAGTGCAGGTGCTGGACCTTGACCTCGGCGCCGGTCGGCGCCACGCCAAGGAAGTCGCCGGTGTGCTTGCCGCTGAAGGTCACCCGGCAGGCGAACTTGTCGCCCTCGGAGATGAAGTCGTCGACCTGCCAGGTCGCCTCGGAGAACGCGTTGCGCATGTAGCGGGCCGTCGACAGGTAGCCCTCGGGGCCGCCCGCGACGCCCGGCGAGGCCTCGTGGTCGATGAAGTCGGGGGCGATGTAACGGTGAGCCGCCTCCTCGTCGAGTTCACCGAACACCTTGGCGATGCCGATGGCGATCTCGATGATCTCCTCGGTTGCGGTCGGTGGCGCCTCCGCCAGAGGGGCCAGCATCTTCTCAACCTCGTCCGGCATGATCCGCCTTTCTCAGATGTGCGAGGTGCATGTGGGGGGTCAGTAACCGAGCCCGGAGCCGCCACTGACGGGCAGCAGGGCGCCGGTGATGAAGCTGGCCTCGTCGCTGGCCAGGAACCGCACCGCGGGGGCGACCTCCTCGGGCCTGCCCGAGCGGCGCAGCGCCGTGATGCTGTGCAGGTACGCGCGGTGCTGCTCGGAGAGCCCCGCCACCATGTCGGTCTCGACGAGACCGGGCATCACCACGTTCACGGTGATCTTCCTGGGGCCGAGTTCCCAGGCCAGGGAGCGGGCGAAGCCCGCCATGGCCGCCTTGGAGGCCGAGTAGTTGGTCACTCCCGGCGAGCCCCAGAAGGCGGTGGTCGAGCCGACGAGGATGATCCGTCCCCACCGGGCCTTGACCATGTCGGTCACCGCGCACCGGGCGGCGCGGACGGCGCCCATCAGGTTGGTGTCGATGACGTCGGCGAAGTCCTTCTCCGACATGGCCATGAACAGGTTGTCGCGGGTGGTCCCGGCGTTGGCGACCAGGACCTGGACGGCGCCCTGCTGGGCCTTGACCTCCTCGAAGGCCGCCTCGACCGACGCGCTGTCGGTCACGTCGCACCGCACGCCGAACAGTCCCTCCGGCGGCTCTCCCGAGCGGTAGGTGACGGCGACCTTGTCACCGGCCTCCTCGAAGGCCCGCGCGATGGCCAGGCCGATGCCCCGGTTGCCACCCGTGACCAGTACGGAACGGCTCATTTGAGCTCACACTCCCAACTGCTCGTTCAGAGCCTTGATTGCGGTTTGCGCGTCGGTGAAGTGGATGGCGCGCCACCCGGCCGCCTCGGCTCCCTCGCAGTTCTTGGCGAGGTCGTCGACGAACAGGGACTGCGCGGCGGGGATGCCGGAGCGCTCGACCGCCAGGTCGAAGATCTCCCTGGCCGGCTTGCGGTGGCCCACCTCGAAGGACAGGACGACGTCGTCGAAGAGGCCGTCGGGGCTGAGCATGCGGCGCCAGTGCGCGTCCCAGGCCGGGACCATGTTGGACAGCAGCCCGACGAACAGTCCCTCGGCCCTGACCTCCCGCAGCCGGTCGGCCCACTCCTTGTTCAGCTCCCTGCCGTCGAACCAGGCGTCGGCGAGGGTCGTCATGTGCAGGTCGATGCCGTGGTCGGCGCGCAGCAGCTCCCCGATCTGGGCGAGCCACTCCTGCTCGGTGACCAGCGGGGTGTCGATGGGCAGCATCACGTCGTCCGTGCCGTACGACGCGGTGACCTTGAGGATCGCGTCGATCAGCGGCTCCTGACGGATGCCCTGCCTCTCGCAGAAGACGGCCAGGGTGTGACTGATGGGCGGCGTCAGCACGCCGCCGAAGTCGGTCCACACGGCCAGGACGGGTTGGGTCATCGGGGCACCATCACCATGGTCGATTCGGCGATCGTGATCGCCTCCTGAATGAAGGCGACGTTCACCGTTGCGGTGCCGTCACCCGAGTCCGTACGGGTCGCCGCGGCCAGCACCGGCTGGTCGAGCTCCGCGAACCGCCCGAAGGATCCGGAGACCGTGGCCGGCCAGGCGGTGACGTCGCCCATCACGACGAGGGCGAGCTGACGGGCCGCCTCGGTCAGGGTCATGGCGGGCAGGTGGTCGTAGTCGTGGTCGAAGATCGCGCGGTTGCCGTACCTCGGCGTCACCCTGGCGCTCACCGCCGATGGACCCCGCTCGACCTGCGAGATCACCACGTTCATCGGGCTGACCCTGCCGACCGTGTACGGCTCGGCCTGGTCGGGGGCGGGCACGTCCTCCAGGTCCCCGGTCAGGGGGGCGGGGGTGCCGCGCAGCACGTTGCGCAGCGCCTCGTGCTCGGTGTGCGTGACGATCTGCACTTCCATGGTGTGCGTGCCGATCGGGACGTCGCCGATGGAGAGGTCCTGACGGACGGCGCCCTTGCGCACCTTGCCCGCCCTGACGCGGATGGTCTCGAAGTGGTTGTCGATCCGCAGCTCACCCGGCCTGCGCCCGGTCCGCAGCGCGGACGGGTCCGGCAGGTCCAGCGAGAAGGTGTTGACCATCATCGTGGTGTCCGGGGGGAGCCCGAGAAGGTGGGCGCCCGCGATGCCGGCCTGCCTGCCCGCCTCAAGGATGAGCAGCGGGTCGAAGTGGGCCGGTCGCGACAGATGGTCGCTGTAGTAGCCGTGACTGAGCGGAAGCTGTGCCGCGGCCAGGAAGCGGGACTCCCCCGCCGGGACCAGGTCGGTTACGAAGACCTCCGCGACGGAGGCCCTGTGGACCAGGCGGCGTTCCACCGTACGGCCGAAGCTGAGCTCCCGTGGGGAGATCAGGTCCCCGGTCGTCATCCGTACCTCCACAAAATGCCGGAATAAGTCGGAGATCACTGTGGCACGGCGCGATGAAATTCAAATAAAAGTGCCATAAAAATGCGCCCGCATACCACTTTCGATCCGCCGCCTTGCCCCTTATATCCACATCCCCCTAATGTCGTTTTCCAGCGGTGATCCGCATTCACGAAAGGAATCCGATAATGACTCTGGACGTTCTGCAGGAAAAGATCCGCGGCATCATCTCCCAGGAGCTCGAACTGGAGGACGGCGAGCTCACCGCAGAGGGACACTTCATCGACGAATACGACGCCGACTCCCTCTCGCTCATCACGATCCTCGCCAGGATCGAGAAGGAGCTCGGGATCGTGGTGCCGCAGGACGAGCTGCCGAACATGCCCAACCTCCAGGGCGTCTTCGACGTCGTGGGGACCATCAACAGCCGGGAGTCCCAGGGTGTCTGAACACCACCGGGTGGTCATCACCGGCCTCGGGGCGGTGAGCAGCATAGGCATCGGGGTCGAGAACTTCATCGAGGGCATCCGAGAGGGACGCAACGGCGCCTCGAAGATCGCCAGCTTCGACGCCGGCAACTTCCCGTACACGACGGCCGGTGAGGTCCACGACTTCCAGCCCGAGGCGATCCTGGAGAGGCTCGACGTCGAGCGCTGGGGGCGCAGCAGCCTGTTCTCGGCGGCCGCGGCGCGGCTGGCCGTACAGGACGCGAAGCTCGACCCGGAGCTGCTGTCCGCCTCGCGGGCCGGCTCCATCATGGGGACCACCGCGGGCGAGGCCCAGGTCCTGCAGGCCGCGGTCGAGCAGTGGGTCACGGACGGGCTCGGCGAGGTGGACGGGCGGCTCGCCGCCATGACACCGGTCAGCCAGATCGCCAACTCCGTCAACCACGAGCTGCGGCTCACCGGTGACGCCCAGACCATCCCCACGGCGTGCTCGGCGAGCAACATGGCGCTCGGCTACGCCTACGACCTGGTGCGCACCGGCGAGGCCGACTTCATGCTGGCCGGCGGGGCGGACGCGGTCAACCGGGCCTGCCACGCCGGGTTCTACCGGCTGGGCGCGCTGGCCGAGGACCTGTCCCGGCCGTTCGACCTCAACCGCTCCGGCATCCTCACCGGTGAGGGCGGCGCGGTCCTGCTGCTCGAACCGCTGGACCACGCCGTGGCCCGGGGGGCCACGATCTACGCCGAGGTGCTGGGCTACGGCGTGAACTGCGACGCCCGGCACATGGTCAACCCGGACGCGCCGAGCATCGCCGAGTGCATCCGCATCGCCCACCGCTACGCGGGGGTCAAGCCCGAGCAGATCGACTACATCTGCGCGCACGGCACCGGAACGCCGACCAACGACTACACCGAGGTCAGCGCGGTCCGTGAGGTGTTCGGTGAGCGCATCCCGCCGATCAGCTCCATCAAGTCGATGATCGGGCACACGATGGGCGCCGCCAGCGCCTTCGGCGCGATCGTCTGCGGCAAGGCTCTGCAGGACGG
The DNA here is from genome assembly GCF_040631445.1 of Streptosporangium sp. NPDC020072. Classification (NCBI taxonomy): domain Bacteria; kingdom Bacillati; phylum Actinomycetota; class Actinomycetes; order Streptosporangiales; family Streptosporangiaceae; genus Streptosporangium; species Streptosporangium sp. NPDC020072. The sequence continues at coordinate 359,538 of NZ_JBEYAB010000001.1, forward strand.
GTTCCTGCCGCCGACCGCGAACCTGGACAAGCTCGACCCGGCGCTGGGCGACGGGCTCGACGTGGTCCCGGGCAAGGCCCGTACGGCCACACCGAACATCGTGCAGAACCAGGGTCTCGCGTTCGGCGGGAACAACGTCGTTACGATCTTCGGGAGGGTGGCGTGACGACGACCGTCGCCGTCAGACCTTTGACGATCACGGCCTGCGGGGTCGTCTCACCCGCGGGCCTGGGCCTGGACGTCCTGGGTGGCGCGCTGCGCTCCGGCGTCGAGGCGCACACCGCGCCGGTGAGCGGCTTCGAGGACGTGACCGACGGCTACCCGCCGCGGCCCCTGTGGGCGGTGCCCGACCTCAAGGTCGCCGAGCACCTGGGCCGCAAGGGGCTGCGTCACATCGACCGCTTCACCCTGCTCGGCCTGATCGCCTGCAAGCTGGCCCTGGACGAGTACGGCAGGCCCCTCACCGACGAGGAGCGCGCCGACACCGGGGTGGTCATGGCGACCAACACCGGCAGTCTGGTCAGCATGCTTGAGGTGGGCCGTGACACCCTCCTCCAGGAGAAGCCCTACCTCGTCAACCCCGCCAGGTTCCCCAACGTCGTCACCAACGCCTGCACCGGCCAGATCGCGATCCGCAACTCCCTCACCGGGGTGAACGTGGTCATGTCGGGCGGTCAGGCGGCGGGGCTGGCCGCGGTGCGCTTCGCCCGCACCACGATCGGCGACGGGCGTTCGAGCAGGCTGCTGATCGGCGGCATCGAGGAGCTGTCGGAGGTGGCGGCCTGGGGCTGGCACAAGTCCGGCGCGCTCCGCGAGGACGCGGCCGTCGGTGAGGGGGCCGCGGCCTTCCTCGTCGAGGACGGCGAGACCGTCGCCGCCGAGGGCCGTACCGGCCTGGCCGACCTGCTGGCCTGCGAGGTCGGCTACTACGGCGCCAGGGACGCCGAGGGCCGCCTTGAGGGGCTGCGCTCGGGCATCGAGCGGGCGCTTGAGCGCAGCGGGGTCTCCCCCGGCGAGGTGGACGTCGTCGCGGTCGGCGCGGCCGGCCAGCTCGGCGCCGAGGAGACCGAGGAGCGGGCGCTGCGCGAGGTGCTGGGCCGTTCCGTGCCCACGGTCCGGGTGTCCGAGACGCTCGGCGAGCTGTACAGCGCCAGCGTCCCCCTGCAGATCGCCGCGGTCCTGGCGCTGTGGCGCGCCGAGCCCGCCGAGCACGCCCGTGTCGCGCTGGTGACCTCCATCGGCGGTGACGGCAACGCGGGCTGCCTGGTGGTGCGCGAATGCCGATGAACGAGGGGTGTGTCGGCAAGGTCTACCCGCCGACCGCGCCCTACGAGGTCGGCAGGGAGAAGATCAGGGAGTTCGCCGCCGCCGTCCGGGAGGGCAACGCCGCCTGCTGGGACACCGAGGCGGCGCGGGCCCTCGGCTATCCGGACATCATCGCCCCGCCCAGCTTCCCCATGGTGCTGACCCTGGAGGCCGAGCACGACGCGGTGCACGACCCCGAGCTGGGCGCGGCCAACCAGAACCGCTTCGTCCACCGCGAGCAGCGCTTCGCCTACAACCGGCCCATCCACGCCGGGGACGTGCTGACCGTGACGGTACGGCTCGCGGGCGTGGACTCGGTGGCGGGCAACGACGTCGTCACCTACGAGAGCACGCTCACCGCGGCCGACGGCGAGCACGTGTGCACCGGCCGGTCGACGTTCGTCATCTTCGGCCAGGAGGGGGGTGACGTCCGGTGACGGTCGAAACGGCCGCACGGCCTCGCTACGAGGACATCGAGCCGGGTTTCCGGCTGCCGGGCCGTACGTTCCGGGTGGAGCGCAAGGACCTCGTCAGGTACGGCGGCGCCGCCTGCGACTACAACGTCATCCACTGGGACGACAGGACGGCGGTGGCGATGGGGCTGCCGAGTCCCATCGCGCACGGCATGTTCACCATGGGCCTGGCGCTGGGCGTGCTGACGGACTGGGCGGGCGACGCGGGAGCGGTCGTCGACTTCGGCGGCCGGTTCCCCCGGCTCGTCCCGGTGCCCAACGACGGTGTCGGCGTCGAGCTGACGGTCGAGGCCACGGTCATGGAGAAGCTGGAGCCGCCCAGGCTCAGGCTCAGCGTGGCCGTACGGCTCGGCGGGAGCGACGGCGGCAAGGTTCTCACCATGCCCAGGACCATCGTGGCGCTGCGGTAGCGCCCGCCTCCTTCCCGGTCGTCGCCGGGACAGGAGGCGGGGGCTCACCCGGCTTCGGCCAGGATCTCGTGGTGGAGCCGCTGCAGCTCGGCTGACGGTTCCAGGCCCAGCTCCTCGTGCAGGACCCTGCGCAGGTCGCGGAAGGCCAGCAGGGCCTCACCCCGGCGGCCCGACAGGTGCAGCGCCTCGATGAGGCGGGCGTGGAACCACTCGTTGAGCAGGTTGCTCGCCACCAGGCCGCGCAGGTCGGGGATCAGCTCGCGGTGCAGGCCCAGGCGCATGTCGGCCTCGACGGACAGCTCCATGGCCCTCATCCGCTTCTCCTCCAGGTGGGCGACGTGACGGGTGAGGACCGGGCCGAGCGGAACGTTGGTCAGCGGCGCCCCCCGCCACATGCCCAGCGCCTCGCGCAGCAGCCGCGCGGCCTCCGCCGTACGGCCCGCCACCAGGGCGGTCCTGCCGTCGGCGACCAGCCGCTGGAAGTGACGGATGTCCACCTGGTCCTCCGTCACCCGGAGCTGGTAGCCGGTCGGCTCGGTGATCAGCAGATCGGCGAGCCCCGGTTCGCCGCTCTCCTTGGCCAGCATCTGGCGCAGGTGGTAGACGTGCGTGCGGATCGTCGCGACCACGGTCTTCGGTGGCGCCCCGTCCCACAGCTCCTCGGCCAGGGTGTCGATGTCGACCACCTGACCGGGCCTGAGCAGCAGCAACGCGAGCAGCCTGCGGACCTTGGGACCGCGCGGGACCCAGACCCCCTGTTCGGTCCGCAGTTCGAAGGAGCCGAGGATGGAAAAGTTGATCATGTTCTCTCCCCCCCAGGGAAATGACCTGACGGAGGAGAGTCTGCATATGCCACCGCAAATAGTGATACTGCGCTAAAGACACATCGGATGTCTCCAAAGAGACATAGCACCACCAATGAGAAGCAGGTCGGGACGTGTCCAGACCGCCCGGCGTGATTTACGTCTCCCCCCGCAACCGCCCTCAAGCCGAGGAGGTCGAGGTGCCGCTGAATCCGGCCTTCGCCGGCCGGGTCTACCCGGCCACCGTTCCCTATCTGGTCGGCCGTGAGAAGATCCGCGAGTTCGCCGCCGCGATCGGCGACACGAGCGACGACCCGGCCGCCCCACCGACGTTCGCCATCGCGCTCACCCTGCGCGCCGAGGTCGAGGTCGTCAGCGACCCCGATCTCGGGCTCGACCTGACGCGCCTGCTCCACCGCGACCAGCGCTTCGAGCACAGGCGCCCCATCAGGGACGGCGACGAGCTGACCGTGACGGTCACGATCAGCGAGGTCGGCCGCGTCGGCTCGACCGACACGGTCACCCTCACCAGCGACCTGCGCACCGTCGCGGGCGAGCACGTGTGCACCACCACCTCGACACTGATTGCGCAGAGCGATGACTGAACCGCTGCCTCGATACGACGACGTCACCCCGGGGACCGCGCTGCCCCGGCTGTCGCACGTGATCCGCCGGGGCGACCTGGTGCGCTACGCGGGCGCCTCCGGCGACCTCAACCCCATCCACTGGAGCGAGCGCGCCGCGACGGAGGCGGGCCTGCCCACGATCATCGCGCACGGCATGCTCACCATGGGCGTGGCCATGCGGCTGGTCAGCGACTGGGCGGGACGGCAGGCCGTCCTCGAATGCGGGGGCCGCTTCGCCAGGCCCGTCGTCGTCCCGGACGACGAGGCGGGCGTCGAACTCGTCGTCGACGGCGTGGTCGCCGAGAAGCTGGACGGCTCCCGGGTCCGCGTCGACCTGACCGTCCGCTGCGGCGGGGAGAAGGTCCTGGCCCGTCCCCGGGCCGTCGTCGCACTCAACTGACCCAGACAACAGAGAGGAACTCCACGATGCCGACCTTCGTGGGCGCCTACTCCTGGACCGAGGTCCCCGCGACGGGGATCACGGTCATCGAGGCGGGCGCGGTAACCGGTACGTTCACCGACATCGTCAACCCGTTCCACCTGGCCCTGTCCCCGTCGGGCCGGACCCTGTACGCCGCGAGCAACGCCCCCGAGGGACGGGTGTTCGCGCTGACGGTCGGGGACGACGGGTCGCTGACCCCGCTGAACGACCAGCCGACCGAGGGCGCGGGGACGATCCACGTCCTCGTCCACGCGGGCCACGTCTACGCGACCAACCACGACTCGGGAGAGGTCGTGGTCTTCCCGGTCAACGACGACGGGAGCCTCGGCCCGGTGCGGCAGTCCGTCAAGCACCTCGGCTCCGGCCCCAACGAGCTGAGCCAGCTCGGCCCGCACCCGCACGTGACGGTCCCCGACCCGACCGGCGACCGCGTGCTCGTGCCGGACAAGGGCAACGACCAGCTGTACGTCTACCGCCTCGACGAGGGGCTGCTGGTCCCGCACAGCCAGGTGCACCTCGGCGCGGGCACCGGCCCCCGTCACCTGGTCTTCCACCCGGACGGCCGCTACCTCTACGTGGTCAACGAGCTGGTCTCCACGGTCACGGTCTGCGGCTATGACCCCTCGACGGGTGCCCTGTGGACGGCCGGTTCCGCTCCCACGCTCCCCGACGGGGAGGACGGCTGGAACGCCCCGTCCGCGCTCGTCCTGTCGGCGGACGCCCGGTTCGTCTACGTCGCCAACCGGGGCCACGAGAGCCTCACCGTGCTGCGGGTCGACAAGGAGGGCGCGCACCTGGAGCCGGTGCAGAACCTCAGGCTCTCCGAGGAGCCGCTCAGCACGATGCCCTGGGACCTCGTGTTCGACGCGTCGGGCACGACGCTGCGCCTGGCCAACCAGTCGGCGGGGACGGTCGTCTCCCTGACCGTCGACCCCGAGACCGGCCTGCTCTCGCTGGACGGCGCCCCGGCGGTCGAGGTCCCCGGCGCGGCCTGCCTGCTGCCCTTCTGAACCCGGAGCCCGAACGACGACAGGCGCCGGACCCCGTCGGGGTCCGGCGCCTGTTCGTCTCTCGTGGGGGAGGGCTCCTCAGTCGTCCACGTAGCCGCCGAAGCGCCGGGCGGTCTCCGCCTCCTGGGCGATGCGCCTGAGGGAGGAGACCACGGCGTCGCCGATCGCGGTCCAGATCACCACGGCCTCCGCCATGCTGTCGAGGTCGGGCCTGCCCATGATCGCGGTGATCTCCAGCTCGGCCAGGTGGCCGACCGTCTCGGCGTACTCCCCGAGCAGGGCGAAGTAGTCGTCCTGCCGCAGGCGGTGCATGGTGGCCAGCGCCTCGGTCAGGCTCAGCCTGGCCGGGTTGCGGGGGCCGACCCGCCACTCCCGCTTGGCGATGAGCTCCTCGACCTGGCGGGACGCCTCGGCCCAGGCCTCGTCCTCGACGTGATCGCGACGGGTCGTCAGGGCGTACTGGGCCTTGCCGAGCGCGCTGAGGCTGTTCATCTGCGAGTCCATCAGGGTGAGGACGTCGCGCGCCGCGGCGATGCTCAGGCCACCGACCTCCACCAGCGCCCTGGCCAGCTTGAGCCTGCGCAGGTGGGTCTCCTCGTACTGCGCCTGGTTGGGGCTGGTCCGCTCACCCGGCGGCAGCAGCCCTTCCCGCATGTAGTACTTGATCGTCGGGATCGGCACTCCGCTGCGACGGCTCAGCTCCGCGATCCGCATACCTCTCCTCCCCTCCCCCTGCCACGTCCCCCGGCCGTCTTCCCAGTGGGCGGAGACGACCGGAGGAACGGCCTTGACCGCATCGAATCGATTCAGGATAGACAGCGAACCCTCCGCTATCCACTTTCCACGGTTCTGAGCGGCTTGATTTCCTCGATCCGGGCGACCGGAGCGGGGGGACGGGCCGGGGTGAGCAGTGCGGCGAGGGCCCCCAGGGCGAGGATGACGGTGCCCGCCCACAGCGCGGGCCGCAGGCCGGAGACGAACTCCTCAGGCCCCGAGTAGCCGCCCGTGGCGGCGAAGAGCCCGGACAGTACGGCGATGCCCATGACCACGCCGACCTGCCGCATGGAGCTGTTGACGCCGGAGGCGACCCCCTCCTCCTCCACGGAGACGAAGTCCAGCGTCTGCCTGGCGCTGAGCGCGAAGAACAGGCCCATGCCCAGTCCCGCGACCACCATTCCGGGCAGCAGCACGAGGTAGGAGACCTCGGAGGAGACGACCAGCGCGAACCAGGCCAGCGCCCCGCCCTGAAGGACCGCGCCGGCCACCATGAGCCGCCTGACGCCGAGCCGCTCGCCGAACATGCCCGCGAGCGGGGCGACGAGGACGGGCATCATCGTCCACGGCAGCGTGCGCAGCCCGGCCCCCATGGGCGAGAAGTTCAGCACGTGCTGCAGGAACTGCGTCAGCAGGAAGACCGCGCCGAACATGCCGCCCTGGACGAGCAGCGCGACCAGGTTGGACAGGGTGAACCCCCTGCTGCGGAACAGTCTGGGCGGCACGACCGGGTTGGGGACCCGGCCCTCGAAGAGGACGAACCAGACCAGCAGCGCGGCTCCGGCCGCGACGGGGGCGATCACCTGCGGGCTTCCCCAGCCGAGGGTGGTGCTGCGCACCATGCCGAAGACGACGCCGAGCAGGCCGAGCGTGACCAGCAGGGTTCCCCGGACGTCGAGACGGCTGTAGGGACCGTGGCTCTCGGTCAGCATGCGCAGCGCGAGCGGCACCAGGATCACCCCGATGGGGACGTTGATCCAGAACACCCAGTGCCAGTCGCCGAGTTCGACGATCATGCCGCCGATCCAGGGGCCGACGGCGATGGCCAGGCCGCTCATGCCGCTGAGCCCGGCGATGGACATGCCCCTGCGCTCCTGTGGCACGGACTGCACCACCAGGGTCAGCGCGAGGGGGAAGATCACCGAGGCTCCGACGCCCTGCACGGCCCGCGCCAGGACGAGCCACTCCGCGGAGGTGGCCATGGCCGCGGCCGCCGAGGCCAGGGTGAACAGGGTGACGCCGCCGACGAAGACCCTGCGCCGCCCGAAGCGATCCCCGAGGATCGCCGCGGTGAGCAGGAAGATCGCGTATGTCAGCGTGTAGGCGTTCACCGTCCACTCAAGGCTCTCAAGTGAGGCGTTGAAGCGGTCACGAATAGTCGGTAACGCGGTGGTGACGACGAGGTTGTCCATCGACGCCATGAAGGCCGCAACCCCGGTGATCAGGAACGTGGACAGGCCGCCGCCTCGCACATTCACAAGACGCCTCCATCTCAAAGGACCTTGCGAAGACTCGCACAGATAGTAGATATTATCACTATCGGGTTTTTATCGATAGTAGTGATATCCACTATCCACTGGCGTCCAATGGGAGGGGACTGATGTTCTCCGCACTTGGCAGGTTCGCCGCGAGACGCCGACTATGGGTCGTCATCGGCACCCTGCTCTTCACCGTCGTGGCAGGCGGATGGGGATCGGGCGTGCTGAGCAGGCTCGGTGGCGGCGCGGGCTTCGACGACCCGGGCAGCGAGTCGGTGCACGCGGACGAGATCGTCGCGGGCCCCCTCGGCCGGTACGCGAACGACCTCGTGGTGCTCTACGAGAGCCCGGACAAGACAGTCGACGACCCCGCCTTCTCCGGCCCCCTCCAGAGCGCCCTGGCCGCGGTTCCCCGTGACAACGTCTTGCGCCTGGAGACCTACTGGACGACCAAGTCCCCGGACTTCGTCTCCAAGGACAAGCACGCGACCTACGTCGCGATCCAGCTCAACTCCAGCAACGACCAGCAACGCGTGCTGCAACTGCGCGCGATCCAGGACAAACTCAAGGTCGACGGCCTGACCGTCCGCTTCGGCGGCCTGACCTCGATGACCGACCAGGTGAACCGGCAGACGCTGCGCGACCTGATCTTCGCCGAGTCGCTGTCGGTCCCCCTCCTGCTCATCCTGCTGGTGCTGATCTTCCGCAGCTTCATAGCGGCGGCGCTGCCACTGCTCATCGGCTTCACCGCGGCCTTCGGCTCGTTCGCCGTGCTGCGCTTCGTCACCTTCTTCGCCGACATCTCGACGTTCGCGATCCAGGTGATCAGCATCCTGGGCCTCGGTCTGGCCATCGACTACGCCCTGCTCATGGTCAACCGGTTCCGTGAGGAGATGCGCAACGGCCACTCCGTCGACGAGGCGGTACGGCGCACCATGGTCACCTCGGGCCGCACCATCGCCTTCTCCGGCCTGATCGTCGCCATGTCCTTCGCCGGCCTGACGGTCTTCCCGTCCAGGTTCCTGCTCTCGATGGGCTTCGCGGGGGCGGGCGTCACGCTGCTGGCCGTACTGGCGACGCTCACCGTGCTGCCCGCGGTGCTGCGCTACGCCGGGCCCCGGGTGAACGGCCGCAAGGAGCGCCGCGGCCAGGTCACGACCGTCCCGGCGACCGAGGGCCGCTGGTACCGGCTCACCCAGTCCGTCATGCGACGCCCGCTGGCCTTCACCGCCGTCATCGTGGTCGTGCTGGTCGGCCTGGGCCTGCCCTTCCTCGGCGTCAACTGGGCGCGTCCCGGTGACTGGGTGCTGCCCATGCAGGCCGACGCCCGCCTGGTGACCCAGAAGCTGGCCACCGACTTCTCACACGACCCGGCCAAGCTGGTGACCTCGGTCGTCGAGGGCAAGGCCGACACCGCCGCCCTCGACGCCTACGCCCGCAGGCTCGACGCGGTCGCCAACGTGGACAGCGCGCGGGTGACCGGCACCGCGGCCGACCAGGCCAGGCTCGCCATGGGCTACTCGATCGACCCGATGTCCCCCGAGGCCCGCACGATGGTCGAGAACCTGCGCGCGGTCGCCCCGCCGCCCGGCACCAAGGCCTCCTTCACCGGAATGCCCGCCTCCCGGGTGGACATCGTCGACATGGTCATCTCCCGGATGCCGTGGATGGCGTTGTTCGTGGCGGTGGTCTCCTTCGTGGTGCTGTTCCTCGCCTTCGGCTCGGTGGTGCTGCCGCTGAAGTCGATCGTGCTCAACCTCCTGTCGCTCTCGGCCTCCTTCGGCGCCATCAAGCTGATCTTCCAGGACGGCTGGCTGTCCGGATTGCTGGGCTTCGTCCCGGTCGGCGCGATCGACGTCAACTTCCCGGTGCTGATCGTGGCGATCGCCTTCGGCCTGGCCATGGACTACGAGGTCTTCCTGCTGTCGCGCATCCGCGAGGAGATGGAGCGCACCGGCGACCCGGTCGAGTCCATCGCCCTGGGCGTCCAGCACACGGCGAGGATCATCACCAGCGCCGCCCTGCTGCTCGTCGTGGTCGTCGGCGGCTTCGTGATCTCCGGCATCACGTTCATGAAGATGGCCGGCGTCGGCCTGCTCATCGCGGTCGTCGTCGACGTGACGATCGTCCGCGGCCTGCTCGTCCCCGCCACGATGCGCCTGCTCGGCCACGCCGCGTGGTGGGCGCCCGCCCCGCTCAAGCGGGTGTGGGAGAGATTCGGCGTGCGCGAGGCCAGCGACGCCGACGACATCGACCTGGCGCCCCGCCCCGCAGGAGTGTGACCCGTGACCACCATGGAATACCGCGTGCTCGGCCGTACCGGGCTGAAGGTGAGCAAGATCTGCCTGGGCGCCATGATGTTCGGCTCCTGGGGCACCTCGGAGCAGAGCGAGGTGACCAAGATCATCGGTACGGCGCTCGACGCGGGCGTGAACTTCGTCGACACCTCGGACAACTACTCCGGGGGCGAGTCGGAGCAGCTCGTCGGCGGCGCCCTGGCCGACCTGGGCGCGCGGGACAAGGTGGTGCTCGCCACCAAGTGCCACATGCCGATGGGTGACGACCCGAACTCGCGCGGCAACTCCCGGCGGTGGATCTTCCAGGAGGTCGAGAACAGCCTGCGCCGGCTCGGCACGGACTGGATCGACCTCTACCAGATCCACCGTCCCGACCTCACCACCGACATCGACGAGACCCTCGGCGCGCTCACCGACCTGGTCCGCGCCGGGAAGATCCGCTACTTCGGCACCTCGACCTTCCCGGCCCACCTGCTCGTCGAGGCGCACTGGACCTCGCAGTTCCGGGCCAGGGAGCGCTTCGTCTGCGAGCAGGCGCCGTACTCACTGCTGGTACGCGGGATCGAGGGCGACGTGCTCCCGGTGTGCGAGGACCTCGGCACCGGCGTCATCACCTGGAGCCCGCTGGCGGGCGGCTGGCTGAGCGGGACCTACCGCAAGGACAGGGAACTGCCGTTCACCATCCGCAGCTTCGTGCTGCCGGAGCGCTACGACATGCAGCTGCCCGAGAACCAGCGCAAGCTGGAGGCGGTCGAGGCGCTGGCCGGGCTCGCCGAGCGGACGGGCGTCAGCCTGATCGAGCTGTCGCTCGCCTTCGTGCTCCAGCACCCGGCCGTCACCTCGGTGATCATCGGCCCCCGTACGGCGGAGCACCTCGACAGCCAGCTTCCGGCGGCGGAGGTGACCCTCACCGCGGAGGTGCTCGACGAGATCGACAAGATCGTTCCGCCCGGCGTCACGCTCAACCCGCACGACGCCGGTTGGCGCCATCCGGCACTGGAGGACCAGGCCAGACGACGTCGTTGAAACTTCATGAAATATGATTCGGCCTTAATGACATAGCACACAAGCGCACAATCCCAGCTGGGAGCGGTCGTCGGCAATTGAAATGTGAGCCTTCCTATATGTTTGCCGACGGCCGCACCCCCAGTCAGTGCGGACCGTGGTGCCTCGAATACAGTCATATTTTGTTTTTGGAGTGTCATTAACGTTGCACGGGATACGCCTTGCCTAGATAATGTTAGGAGCAGGACCGGCTACGCTGGCGTTCGGGGGAACGAGTCCAGCAATGCATTCCATGGTTCGCTTACTTCATTGCAGCCAGACCAGCCGTAGCGGATCGGTCCGTACATGCTCGAAGTTCGTCCATTGAAATGCACGGGGATGACGATGCAAGGGACCAGTATCGGCGCACTGCTCACACCTCACCAGCGATTCACGTTAAACAGTTCAGCAATACTTGAAGTGTACGAAGCCCGCCTGCGGGAGCTGTCCAGCCCGCTGGTCAGAAGCCCTGAGATCTGGGAGGAATGTCGGTTACAGGCCGAATTGGTACTTACGGAGTGCGCTGAGACGCTCAAGAGCGGGGAGCGGAGAACCCCCCCGCGGTTCACCGAGCTGCCCGCCCACGCCACCAGCCAGATCGACCCCCTGGAGGCCGCACTCGGCTGGACGGAGCTGTTCGACGCGGCGTGCGACCGCCTGCCCTCCATCCTGGACGGCCATCCGGACGAGGCGGAGCTGCGCAGGGCGTTCCTGACGACTCTCAACCGGGGCATTCTCGCCCTCACCCAGGTCCTGGCCGCCAAGCGGGACGCCATGACGCTCGACCGCATCCACGAGACCCAGATCGACGACCGTCACCGGCTCGCGCGGGACATCCACGACTGGATCGGCAGCGGCGTCAGCATGGCCCTTCTCCACCTCGACCTGTTCGAGAGCCAGCGGCAGGCCGAGGGCATGGAGGCGGACATCAGAAACATCCGCCAGGCGCTCTTCGAGATCTCCCAGGGTGCGAGGAGGCTGGTCTCCGGGCTCCGGCTGCGCGTGGCCGAACCTCCTCTCGCGGTCGCCCTGAAGGAGTTCGCCCGGGACGCCGCACCGGCGGAGACCGAGGTGAGCGTCGCCGTCCACGGGGACGAGCGCCTGCTGCCCGACCACTACAGGAGCGAGATCTTCGCGGTGCTCCGCGAGGGCATGCGCAACGCCTTCGCGCACTCCAAGGCCGGCAAGGTCGTCACCCGTGTGGACATCGTCTCAGGAGACCTTCTCGCGACGGTCGACGACGACGGCACGGGGCTGATCGTCAAGGACAAGGAGAACAGCGCGGGGCTCTCCTCCATGAGAGAGCGCATCGAGCTACTACACGGGGTTTTCCACCTCGCCAGCCGCCTGTCCGCAGGCACGCGGCTCCGGATATGGGTCCCGCTTCCAGGAGCTTTGTCATGCCGGAATCAAATGATCGGATTCGGATTCTCGTCGCCGACGACCACACCCTGTTCCGAGACGCCCTCTGTCAGGTACTGAGGGCCGAGGACGACTTCCACGTCGTGGGGGACGCCTCTGACGGCCCCGGGGTGATCTCGCTCGCCGCCCGTACCAGGCCGGACATCGTGTTGCTCGACGTGGAGATGCCCAACCACCATCCCGCGCGGACCATGCCTCGCCTCCTGGAGATATCGCCGCCGCCCAAAGTGATCATCCTGAGCATGCACGACGACCCCCAGCTGGTCCAGGACCTGCTGGCCGCCGGCGCTCACGGATACCTGCACAAGGCCATCCGCAGCCAGGAGCTGCTGGTGGCCATCCGCAGCGTGCACGCCGGGCGCCACGGGGTGACGGTGCTGGTCTCCCAGGCGATCGCCCCGGCTCCGCGCGCCGCTCCGCAGGGCGTCCTCACCGAACGCGAGCAGGAGGTCCTGGCGCTGGTCGCCAAGGCGCTCAGCAACCGGCAGATCGCCGTTCAGCTGGCGATCACCGAGGGGACCGTCAAACGGCACCTGCGCAACATCTTCGGCAAGCTGTCGGCCGTCTCCCGCATCGACGCGGTCAACAAGGCGATCGGGACGGCTCCCACCCATCCGCTCCTGCGGTCGGCGCACGCCGCACCGCCCCCTCTCACCAGCCTGAAGCAAATTATGGATCGCGCTACTATCGATACATGATTATCCATTGCTGGGAGGTGCCGTGACACGCACCCTCCGCCTCGTTTCCGGCTGGCATCGCCCGCTCGTCGTGTTCAGCGCCGTGCTGACCGGCCTCGCCGTGTTCAGCGCGGCCGGCATGCTCGTCGACGAGCGCACCCTCGACGGCGCCTCCGTCTGGCTCAAGCCGTTCAAGTTCGCCCTGTCGTTCATGGTCTACAGCCTGACGCTCGCCTGGCTGCTGCCGATGCTCGGCCGTACGCCCGAACTGGCCAGGAAGACCGGGACCGCGATCGTCGGGCTCACCACGGTCGGGGTCGGGCTCATCGTCGTGCAGGCCGCGCGGGGCAGGCACAGTCACTTCAACATCAGCACTCCCCAGGACGCCGCCGTCTTCGGCGTCATGGGCATGCTCGTCACGATGCTCGCGGTCGTCACCATGGTCGTCGCGGTGCTCGCGCTGCGTCAGCAGACCGGTGACCGGGTGACCACGGCCGGGCTGCGCTTCGGGCTGCTGGTCTGTCTGCTGGGCATGATGGTCGCCTACTACATGGTGGGCGGTACCGGGCGCGCCGAGGCCGCCGCCGCGGGAACCCTGGCCGCGGGCGCGCACAGCGTCGGCGTCCCCGACGGCGGCCCCGGCATGCCGATCCTCGGCTGGAGCACCACGGGAGGCGACATGCGCGTCCCCCACGCCATCGGCCTGCACGCGCTGCAGGTCATGCCGGTGCTCGCGTTCCTGCTCACCGCGCTCTCCCGCCGCCTGCCCGCTCTCGCCCCCGAGCGTGTACGGCTCGGCCTGGTGTGGACCGCCGGGCTCGGCTACGCCGGGCTCGTGGTGCTGCTGACCTGGCAGGCGCGCCGGGCCCAGCCGCTGATCCACCCCGACGCCCTCACCCTGACCGCCCTGGCCGCCCTGGCCGGCGCGGTCGTCGTGGCCGCGGGGCTGGTCGTGACGTTCGGACGCAGGCAACCTCTCGTACGCGCGGCCGTGGGGAAGGGGCTGTCATGACGGTCGACACCCTCTTCACCATCACCTTCCCGCTGACCGTGCCGTTCTGGGCGTTGATGGTCTTCGCCCCGACCTGGTCGATCACCCACCGGATCATCTCCTCGCCGCTGATCATCCTGCCGCAGCTGGCGATCTACCTGACGCTGGCCATCCCGCGCTTCCCCGACCTGTGGGAGGTGGTCAGCAGACCCGACCTGGACCTGATCACCGCCTTCTTCGGGCGACGGGACGGCGCCGCCATCCTGTGGGCGCACGTCATCGCCTTCGACGTGTTCATCGCCCGCTGGATGTATCTCGACTCCAGGGAGCGCCGGGTCCACCCGCTGCTGATGGGACCGCTGCTGGTCTTCACGCTTCTGCTCTCCCCCATGGGACTGCTGATCTACCTGGCGATCCGCACCGTCGTGGGACCGCCAAGGAACACGCCGTCCACCGAACGCCTGGCGCCGGGGTGAGACCCTCCGCCGGGAAACACGAACGAGGCCCAGGTCGAGATGACCTGAGCCTCGTTCGTGTGTGGTGCGCCGCCAGGGACTCGAACCCCGATCCGATCGCCCGGTAGACATCTCATCCGGGCCCTCACTCCCAAAGTGACGGCCGCTAACGGGAGTCGCCCATCACCTGCCGAGAAGCTCCACCGTTCGATCTCCGGTTCAGCGACTTCAGGGACACGTTTCCGCCCTCGGGCGCGTCATCGTGTGTTCTACCCCGGAGGACCAGGTCACGCAGCGCGACAGTCTCGAAGCCGCAGCTACTGATCACACGATCCACCTCGGCGGACGGCGCGAGATAGACACTCCGCGGTTTACCGATGAGGCCGGGAACAGAACCGATGTCCGCCGAGGCGAAGCGGGACTCGGGTGAGAACGATGTCGTGATGTTGTAGACCCGCCACGTTCGTCCAGGATCAGACAGAAGTACCAACTCAGGTGACCGCCACACGATCAGAGTCTGTTTCGTCCCGGCCCTTGCCAGAACCACAGCTGGTTTTCCTGACTTGCCGATCTTTGTGGCCAAGCGTGCCGCGACCAGGGTGGGATTGCTGAAACTCCCGGTGATCTCCCACACCCCGCCTTCTTCGGTGACTTCCCAGCCGGCCGCGTCGATCTCGGCTCTCATCTCGGCGAGAGGGTCGTCGGTGGCGGCCAGCTCGATGAGACGACGGAGGCTCCCGGCCGAGACCACGCGAGCGCGGGGCTGAACAGGCGGGAGAAGCATGTCTTCCGCCAGCTCAGGGTCCGCCTCGGCGATCAAGGGTTTGACGGTGGCCCAGACACGAGCGGCGAGAAGATCGTTCGGTCTCCCACCAGTGAGGAAGACGTCCTGACACAGCAGGGCCGCACAGGTGGCAATCACCGCACACAGCCGCCCGCGGGATTCGACAGGCACATTGTCACCATCGTGGGGTACGAGGGCCTGGGCGAGCCGACCGAGAGGTTCTCGCCAGGAGTCGTCCGAAAGACGCCACAAACCGGCGGCCAGCAGCTTGATGTAGATGCCGGCTATCAGCATGCGCGTCAGCAGCGGCGGAAGCTCGGCGTCCTTGCGGGTCACCGCATCGACCCAGCGCATAGCCCATTGCCGGTAGAGATGGCGATCCGCGGATTCCACCTCCCCCGGAGCGTCGGCACCCTCCTGGGGGTCGTCCTCCTCCTCTCCTTCATCTTTGACGCTTGAGACGTGATTCCAGAGGGACAGCCGTGAGGAGTCCGGCAGTCCAGAGGCTCCGAGCCCATATATCAACCTGGTGAACGAGGTTCCGAGGATCCTTCTGCATTCCTCCAGATGAGCGGTCCACCTGTCCTCGATCGAGGATCCGACGGCGACACCGTCACCGCTGCCCGCCGCCGACCGGACGCGGACGCCCCTCGGCAGGACCTCCACCAGCTGGACGAGATCCGCGGTGAACCGCCGTGCGAGCACGGGGTCGGTGAAGAGTTCCTCGACGGTGTACTCCCGGCGAAGGCGGGGCTCCTGCTCTCCCGCGACGCGGGGTGCGCACCGTGCCGGACTGACCGCGAAAACTGGTGGAGACTCCACCACACCGATGCCGACCCGGTGCATGACCGCACGGATAACCGAGCCCGGAGCCTCGGGCACCGTCAGTAACAGAGCCACCTCCCCAGCCGGTATGACGCCGACTGCTCGCCACGACTGGGGGGAGCCGTCCGGCGAACTGTCGATTCTGACATCCACCGATTGCGGCCTCGCCAGCGTCACTTCCAGTCCGTTGCTGTGCACCAACGCGCCAAGCAACACCAGGGACGGCGATGACCGTGACGGCCTGATCGTGGAGCGGCCTGTCATAGTCTCACGGCTCGCGGATTCCCCCGAGGGCATCAGGTCTTTGGAAAGAGGCGAGAGTACGGCCAGCTCGCAGTTGCCGCCCTCAGCGGTCGAGCGCATCAGGGCGCCACGGCTGAGGTTGGGGCTGCCCACGAGCCCGAGCCGCCTGTCCCCGACACGCCATTGGATCAGCTTGCCGTGCCGCAGATGGGTCTCGGACAACAGGCGTAACCGGACCGCGTGACCGGCGAGGGCGTTGAGCAGAGCGCTGCCGTCATAGCTGGTCCATCGGGGCTGCACTGCAAGGATCGTCTCCCGAGGTTCGAAACGCTCGATCAGACGCCTGACAGCCTCCCCCGTAGGGTCGATGAAGGGGGCGTACAAGCACAGTTCGTCCACAGGCCCCCGGGGAAGCTGATCGAAGAACGCCAGATCAAGGTTGTCCAGAAGTCTGACCTCTGTCATACCGTCTGTGATCGGGCGACCGGTGAGGTCCGTGGCGATGTGCCACAGAAGCTCGGCGCACCACGGCGCCATCTTCACCTCAGGCATGGTGGCCAGCCGGTAAAGCCACTCCCCGGCCTGAGCGATCGCAGGGTGTACGCCACCGTCATCGGAGGCGACGACGGTCCACAGCTCGTCGTTCGCCCCCCATCCGGACAGGGTGGGGTTACCGGAGCCGACGGCCATCCACACGTCTTCCTCGCCGATGAGCAGAGCGAGCTTCGGGTGGAACGCCCCGGTGCAGGAGACCAGGCTGTGCAGGTAGGAACTGCCCGCCAGGCGAACGTCTATCGGGTCGTACATCCCCTGGCCCGCGTCGCCCAGAACTGTGATCCGTGCGCCCAGCACACGGGCGGTGGAGACGACGACCTGCTCAAGAAAGGGCAGATCGACGGTGAAACCGAACAACACCAGCTCACGCAGGGACGCCTGGTCGGCACGGTCGCGCCAGTCGTTGACCAGCGATAGGGGGGAGGCGAAACGCCAGCTCGACGTCTCCTCGGTCATACCAGCTCCAGCGCGGTGCGGGCCTCGGAGGTGACGGTCCATCCGCCCCCAATGGTGTCGAAAAGGTTCAACTGCAGGGAGAAGTCGCCGAGTTGCTGAACGCGCAGGCCGATGTCACCGTCGCCTTCGTTGCTCGTTTTGAAGAAGCGGTCGTTGCGCTCGTGGACACGGGAGAACAGCAGCAGCCTGCCGGTCACCGGGTCACGGCGCATCTTTGCCCGTGCGATCCGGGCTGCTTGGGCGAGCATGTCATCCACCAACCGAGCGCCCAGGTCCTTAAAGGAGCGGGCGCGGTAATCCTCCGCCAGGAAACGCACCCATGTTGGATCAAGGATCTCGCCCATTCCACGTCGTCTGGGGCCGAGAAACGTCTTCTGAGCTATGCCCGTCAACTCCTGCGCTCGCAGCGCGCCTGCCAGGAGCAGTTTGACGTTGGTGAGCGGCTCGCGCCGGTCCCCTGCCGCCAGCAGCTGACGTTCCCGGGGCAGCGGGTGTCCTGAGCTGTCCTGCAGGGGACCCAGCTCATCCAGAACGACGCCGACGGGCGTGTCATCGAGCTGGTCAGCCAGCCACGCGCGCAGTTCATCCCGGGTTCGATCCGCGTCGCCGTCCTCTCCTCCTATCGAGGCGACCAGAGCAGCCCACAGGCGCCGCCAGGCGCCGATCGAGTAATGACGCAGGAGGATGCCACGCCATCCCTGGCTCTGTTCGATCGACGACAGCACTGGATCCACGTCGATCTGGTCGCCGAACGCCACGGCCGAGCGCAACACCTCCTCGAACGAACCGCCTTCCGCGCCGTAGAGTTCAACGGCTCGGGCGAGAACACGAAGGCTGGCCCGTCGAATCAGGTCATCGGGTTCCCACTCGGCGGGATCGTGCCTTCCCGCCCATGAGGCGGTGAATAGATCAACCATCCACGGCGCCTCGGGCCTTCGTTCCGACTGCAGGGTCACGTCCTTGAGAGCCGCCAGTTCCTCGGAAGACACCGAATCGGCCTCGGCCAGGGAGAAGACCGGTTGGAACAGCAGCCGCACGTCGTGAGGGCAGGAGTGTCGTCCGGGCCGCAGTGCCCCCTCGTCAAGCGTTGTGGTGCCAAGGACCGCGCTAGGTCCCCCGTACTGTTCCCAGAAGCCTCGGGAACGTGGTGAATACGAGTCCTTGCCCTCGGCCGCGGCCCGGGCGAGATCCAGCCGATCCCCGTAGAAGGCACGAACGCGGTCGATACCGTGAGCGGGGCCGGGGGGCGTCTCCGCCGGTACCTCGTGATGGGCTGCCGCGAAGACCACCTCACCACACCGCAATAGCCGCCGACACCCCTCGTCATCCAGGTTCTTCTCAGCGCAGTGAGCCGCCAGCGCGGCGTAGAAGGCGTAGTAGCGGATGTAGCGCGTCAGTGTCGACACCCCGGGCACGAGCGCTTCGACAGCCCGTAGTACCGGCGCCTCAACCGACAGCGGATAGCGACCGGCCCGCTGGTTGAGCCCCCTGATGGCCCAGTCCGGTCCGAGCGTGCTGTGCATGGCGTCATCACAACACAATCAGCAGTTTTCAATCCTCCAGATCCGAAAACAATGCTGATCAGTTGCTCTGGTGCCGTAGTCGTCCATCCAGAAACCGACCGGTCCTGAGCCGCCCAAGCGAGGCACAGAGGTGCGTTCCGGACATGAGGCACGCGCGATGCCAAAATCAAAAGCCTCAGATCAGTGTCACTGACCTGAGGCCTTGTGCGGTGCGCCGCCAGGGACTCGAACCCCGGACCCGCTGATTAAGAGTCAGCTGCTCTAACCAACTGAGCTAGCGGCGCCTGCGACGGAGGTAACTCTAGCAGTCCTCCGCACGGCGGCGCACATCGGCTACACCCGGAGAAGACAGACGAGAACCGGGCGGCCCCCCAACCGCCCGGCCCTCGCCTGGAAAGAGGTCCCGGGGCCGAATGGTCCCCCAACCATCCAGCCCCGGCCTCATCGCGGGCCCGCCTTCGCCTCCCCCAAGACTCCGGCGGCTCCGCTCTAGGACGCGATCCCCCTCGCGTCCGTTTCCGGTGAAAAGTCTCCTGCTGCAGCTCCCCCGGGCTTCGCAGAACCCCTTGACCTGCTTCAACAGTACAGAAGCGAACGTAACGAGCACGTCATCCAAGGGTTGATTTTGGGCCTACACCCGGAGATGACCCGGTATCACCGGACGTCCTCCTCAAGGAGGAGCCTCACTCGGGCAGTTCGAGCCTGACCTCGGTCTGCTCCCTCAGCGCCCGGCTCACCGTGCAGTATCGCTCCTCGACCCGCTTGGCCACGGCGCGGAAGACCTCGTCGGCCGCGTCGTCCCCCTCGGGGAGCTCGACGTCGTAGGTGACGGTGATCGGGCCGAGCAGCGTCGGCTCGACCTTCTCCGCCTGGACGGTCATCGCCAGGCGCACGAGCCGGTGCCCGCGCTTGGCGGTGAGGGGCTCGACGGTGACGATGTTGCAGCCGCCGAGCGCGGCGAGGAGCAACTCGACCGGGGTGAAGACCCCCTGCTCGTCGCCGCCGCCCATGACGACCTCGGCCCCGCGGCCGTTGCGGGCCACGAAGCCGTTCTCGGTCCGTTCGACGTTCACCCGAGCCATGACGCTCCTCCCCGTGTTCCCCGGCCAACCCTACCCAGGCGGCCGGTACGGCGGGCGCCCGGCACGGGCGGGCGTCTCAGGCGTCGGGGTGCTGCGACAGGTACTCGATGTAGAAGGGACGGAGCGCGTCGCCGAGCTCCCCCTCACCGGACGCCATGGCGTCGCTGAGCAGTGCCGAGACCCGGCTCAGATCATTGGCCGTCTCGTCCTCGTTCCCGGTTGACGCCTCCGCGGCGGGAATCACCTTGAGCAGTTCCCACAGGAAGGCGAAGTCTCCGTGGTGCACGGCGTAGCGGACCGCCCGATCATGCAGTTCCTGGGCCGACAGCGCCTCAAGCTGGTCCGTCTCCAACTTCCTCACCCCCTCACGCGCCCTTCTGCCCCCAGATCGCGTCGATCATTCATGTTCTGCCCGCGTACGGCATCGCCCATGCATGTGCGCCACCACGCCGCGACGGCGTGACCCCGAATCCGTGACCGAACAGCCGCGCCGACGCGTCCCAGACTGTTTAGTGTCCAGGTATGCCCGTCCGACCCCCATGCGAGGATGCCCGAACGTGAGAATCATCATCAAGATCCTGGTTGTGGCGGCCGCCCTGTGGGCGGCGACACAGCTTGTGAGCGGCATCACGGTGTCCGCGACGTCCACCAGCAGTCAGATCGTCACCCTGATCGCGGTCGCCCTGGTCTTCGGTGTCGTCAACGCGGTACTCAAGCCGATCATCAAGGTCCTCGGCTGCGCCTTCTACGTGCTCACGCTGGGCCTGTTCGCCCTGGTGGTGAACGCCGGCCTGCTGCTGCTCACGAGCTGGATCGCCGAGCAGCTCCGCCTGTCGTTCCATGTGGAGGGCTTCGGCGCCGCCTTCTGGGGCGCGATCATCGTCGGTCTGGTGAGCTGGCTGCTCGACCTGGTCCTCGGCGACTGACGACCCGCGCCCGAAGGCCGGAACCAGGGCCGGGGGAACGGCGGACGGCCGTTCCCCCGCTGGGAACGACCCGGGTAACGCACCATGACGTGACTCCTCCGCTCCCTGCGGGCCGCTCGACCGTGCCGGAGGCGCTGCGGGTCATGTTCGCGATCCGCAGATCCTCGTGCACGATCACGTCATAGGCGCGGACCAGGGCGAGCGCGGCCTTGTGCCCGTGGTCGAGGCTCTAGCGGCGGACCTTGCCGTGTAGGGCGGCGACCCGTGCCACGGCCTTACGGCGCCGCCGCGAGCCGCGCTTCTTATGGGCCAGGGCCCGCTGCGCCGCTGCGAGACGATCAGCGGTCACAGCGAAATAGCGCGGGTTGGCGACGTGCTCACCGCCGGAGGTGGTCACCAGCGAGGCGACCCCCATGTCGATACCCGCCACCGCGCCCGTGGCGGGAAGTGGTTCGGCGGGCACGTCGTCGCACGACAGGATCACGTACCAGCGGGAGCCCTCCCGCTTGACCCCGATCGTCTTCACTCGGCCCTTGACCGGCCGGTGCCGGTGCGCCCGGATGTGCTTCAGGTCGGCCGACTGCTCGCCGTAGCGGATCGTGACGCCCGCCTTGCGGTAAGCCGTGCGTCGGTGCTCCAACGCGGCGTTGTACAGGACCCGGTGATCGTCCAGGCACGCCGCCAGCGCGATCTCCTGGTGACGGGTGAGGCGCAACAGGAACGTGAACGACCTGCGCACACCCCACCCCCATCACGTTCGGCAACGACACCGTCACGGTATCGGCCGGCACCGACAAAACCAGGAAGGACATCCGCGATGCGCAGACCAGGCGGGTCAATGCACGCTCGGGTCTCGGCGGCCCTCCCGCTCCCGGTTCTCCCGTCACCTAAAGGCGACCGCCCCCTCGAAAGAATCTGATGGGGCGCCCACAATGGACGCGGCCCCGTTGAACCGACGTCCTCCGCCCTACGTACCAGATAGGGATGACGGAGTTGACTAACGGTGTCACCCTTTATCAAGTCATGTCGGTTAAATCTTCATAGCACAGTGATAGGGCCGTTCTGAGAGAGCCGCTCCTTGTGTCCTAACCGTTACGTTGACGGCGCACCCCCCGACACGAGGAGAGATCACATGCTCCGCAGAAATGCCGTGGCAGTGGGCGTCACGCTCGCCGCCGCGTTGGTAGCGACCCCCGCCCTCGCCTCCGTAACCACCGGCGCAGCCTCCGCCGATCCCCTTTATGCTCAGGCGAAGGCCCAGGCCGCCGCCGTCGTCAAGCCCGCCCCCGAACTGGTCTCCGCGCTCACCCGCGACCTCGGCATCACCGGTGAGCAGGCCTCGACCCGTCTGGTCAACGAGAGCGCGGCCTCCAAGGTCGAGCCCGTCGTCGCCAAGCAGCTCGGCGTCGCCTACGGCGGCACCTGGGTCACCGGCCCGACCTCCGACCTTGTGGTCGCCACCAGCGACTCCAAGCAGCTGACCGCCATCCTCAAGACCGGCGCCCAGGCCAAGCTGGTCAAGCACTCGCTGGCCGCGCTCACCGCGGCCCAGGAGGGCCTCAACCGGCAGGCCAAGGAGTCCTCCCCCTCCTCGGTGAACGCCTGGTACCTCGACGTCCGCAACAACTCGGTGGTCGTGCTGGCCTCCGACGTCGCCGCGGGCCAGTCCTTCGTCGCGGCCAGCGGCGTGGACAAGGCGCTGGTCAAGGTCGAGCAGTCGAGCGAGAAGGCCAGGACGTTCTACGACCTGCGCGGCGGCGACGCCTACTACATCGGCAGCGGCAGCCGCTGTTCGATCGGCTTCTCCGCCACCCGTGGCGGCCAGAGCGGCTTCGTCTCCGCGGGTCACTGCGGCAGCACCGGCAGCTCCACCAGCGGCTCCAACCGGGTCGCGCAGGGCACCTTCCAGAACTCCGTCTTCCCGGGCAGCGACTACTCCTGGATCGCCACCAACTCCAACTGGACCCCGCGTGGCGTCGTGGTCCAGAACGGTGCCACGATCCCGGTGAACGGCTCGACCGTCGCCCAGGTCGGTTCCTCGGTCTGCCGTTCCGGCTCGACCACCGGCTGGCACTGCGGCACCGTCCAGCAGCTCAACAGCAGTGTCTCCTACCAGGAGGGCACCGTCTACGAGGTGACCCGGACCAGCGTCTGCGCCGAGCCCGGCGACTCCGGTGGTTCGTTCATCTCCGGCGACCAGGCCCAGGGCGTCACCTCCGGCGGAACGGGTAACTGCTCCTCCGGCGGCACGACCTACTTCCAGCCGGTCGGCGAGATCCTGCAGGCGAACGGCCTCACCCTGGTCACCAGCAACGGTGGCCCGAACCCGACGCCGACCTCGACCTCGACCCAGAACCCCGGTGGCACCTGGGCCGCCGGCACCGCCTACAGCGCGGGCGCGACCGTGACCTACGGCGGCTCGACCTACCGTTGCCTCCAGGGCCACACCGCGATGCCCGGCTGGGAGCCGCCGAACGTCCCGGCCCTCTGGCAGCGCGTCTGACACCGGGCCATCCCGGGTCCCCTCGACGGCGCCTGCCCGCGTGAGGACCCACGGACCGGCCAATGAGCGGACGGCCTCCCGACAGGGCCGTCCGCTCGGCAGGAAGGCCCGGCACCGAACCACGGTGCCGGGCCTTTCGCGTGTCGGACGCCGCGTTCAGAAGGCGCCGGGCGCGGCCGTCCCCCTGCCGACCGAGCCGCGCTCGCGCAGCTCGGGGGCCTGGACGATACGCCGGCGGCGGGTGTTGCCGTCGGCCGCGGCCACCACCGTGCGCACGGCGGCGCGGATGATGCCGTCGATGTCCCAGTCGACCGTGGTGAGCCCCGGGGTGAGCAGCCCCGACATCGGGTGGTCGTCGTAGCCCATCACCGACACGTCGGCGGGGATGCGCAGCCCCCGTTCCGTCGAGGCGGCGTAGACGCCGTAGGCGATCGAGTCCGCGAAGCAGAAGAACGCCCGGTGCCCGTCCGCGAGCATCGCGTCGGCCACCCCGGTCGCCGCGGTGAGCGCCTGCGGCGCGGTGACCACCTCGATGTCCAGGCCCAGCCGTCCCGCCTCCGCGAGCACGTGCACGTCCGCCGGGCGGTCCGGGGTGCTCGCCCTGGTCGGGGTGAGTACGGCGATGCGCCCGTGTCCCCGGTCCCGCATGTGTTCGAGCGCCAGCGTGACCCCCGCCCGGTTGTCGAAGACGACCTCCCCGGCGGTCCGCGCGCCCGCCAGGCCGTCGCCGATCGAGACGACCGGCAGGCTCTCACACAGTTCCGGCCACACCTCGGCCGCCGGGTCGACCGGCTGCACGATCAGGGCGTCCACCCGCTGGTCGCGCAGCTGCCTGGCCAGGGTCCGTTCCCGGTAGGGATCGCCCGCGGCGTCCAGGATCAGCGCGTACCGGTCGTTGTCCTTCAGCGACCTGCCGATGCCGACCGCCAGGGCCTGCTGCCAGAGGTCCTCAAGCGAGCCGCAGAGCAGTCCGATCGTCCCTGTCCTGCCGCTGGCCAGCGCGCGGGCGATCGGATCGGCCTCGTAGCCGAGTTCGGCGGCCACGCGCCGGACCCGCTCGATGGTCTCCTCCGACACCTGCAGGCCGCGCAGGGCGTAGGAGACCGACGCCGGGGAGAGACCGGTGGCCTTCGCCACCTCACGTATAGTCGCTCGTTTCCGTGGCTGGGGCACTTGTCCACCCTATGCCGGAACCCCCGTCTGAACAGGGGTATGCCGTACATCCGGATGGTTCGGGGCATCGCCCCCCATAAGGTGAACCGATTCACTGAATCGGTTCACTGAACCGTGTCACCGGGAGACGTAGTAAGGTCAGAGCTGTTACCTATATTCTAGGTAGGGAATACCACGAAAGGAAGGGGAGAAAAATGGCCGTCGACGTGCACCAGCACCTGTGGGCGCCCGCGTTCGTGGACGCGCTGCGCCGCCGTACGGCTCCTCCCCGCCTGGACGGCTGGACCCTGCACCTGGACGGCGAGCCCCCCTACGAGGTCGACCCGGCCGACCACGACCTCGCCGTACGGCTGGCGCGCAACGAGGACCTGGAGCTGGCGCTGGTCTCGCTGTCCAGCCCGCTCGGCATCGAGACGCTGCCGCCCGAGGAGGCCTGGCCCCTCATCGACGCCTACCACGAGGACGCCCTGGCGCTGCCCGCCCCCTTCGGCGCGTGGGCGGCGGCCTGCCTCTCCGACGTCGACCCGGCCAGGCTCGCCAAGGCCCTCGACCTGGGGCTCGCCGGGCTCCAGCTGCCCGCGACGGCCATCGGCGACGAGGCGGGGCTGGCCGGGGTCGCGCCCCTGCTCGACGTGCTCGCCGAACGCGACCTGCCGCTCTTCGTGCACCCCGGCCCCGCCGGGACGCCCACCGGCCCCGGCTGGTGGCCCGCCGTCGTGCCGTACGTCCAGCAGATGCACGCCTCCTGGTACGCCTTCGCCGCCTTCGGCCGTACCCGCCACCCCGACCTGCGGGTCTGCTTCGCCCTGCTGGCCGGGCTCGCGCCGCTGCACTCCGAGCGCCTGATCAGCCGGGGCGGCCAGAGCCGGGGCCAGGTGGACCCCGGCGCCTTCCTTGAGACCTCCTCCTACGGTCCCCGGGCCATCGACGCCGTCATCCGCGAACTCGGTATCGACGTCGTGGTCAACGGCTCCGACCAGCCGTACGCGACCGCACCCGACCCCGCGCTCGGCGAGGCCGCCGGGCACGCCATCGCGGTCACCAACCCCAGCCGTCTGTTGAACCGAAAGGAGTCGCGCAAGTGAACGTGAATCAGTCCCAGGGCAGCGGGCGCTGCCGTCTCCTGGGAGGCATCCGATGAGCTTCGACGCCCTGCCGGAGCGCGCCCTCGACCGGCGTGAGCTCCGCGACCTGGTCGACGCGCTGGCGGCGGACCCGTCACGCTGGGAGGACCAGGTGGCCTTCCCCGAGGAGGGGGGCCGCCACTACGCCTCCCTCTACCGGGACGCCTACGTGGACGTCTGGCTGCTGTGCTGGCGCCCCGAGGACGACACCGGCTGGCACGACCACGACATCTCCTCCGGCGCGGTCCGCGTGGTGACCGGCACGCTGCTTGAGTGCAATCCCCGTATCGGCGGCGAGCACCTGGAGACGGTGGTCTCGGCGGGTGAGTCGTTCTCCTTCGGGCCCGACCACATCCACCGGCTGACCGGGGCCGTGAACGGCAGCGTCTCGATCCACGCCTACTCGCCGCCGCTGTGGCGCCTGGGCCAGTACTCGATCAGCGACACCGGGGTGATGCGCCGTGTCTCGGTGAGCTACGCCGACGAGCTGCGCCCGATGGACGACCTCGCGGAGAACGGCGAGGTCGCCGTCGCATAGGAGGCGCCGGGATCACTCCAGGATCGCCCCAGGATCACCGCCGGTCACCCAAGGGGCGGGTGGCCGGCGGTTCCCGTTCTCACCGGACCCGGTCCCTGACCGCCCTGGCCACGCCGGGGTCGTCGGAGAAGACGCCGTCGAGCCCGAGCCGGTAGAGCCGCTCAAGCCACCCGGCCACGTCACCCGTCGCGCGCGGGTAGACGGGACTGGCCGGGTTTCCCGCCCGGAAGTCCACCGGGAGTTGGGAGTTCTCCGGCCTGACCGTCCAGGCGTGCACCTGCAGCCCGGCCCGGTGCGCGTCCTGGACGAGCGTTGTGGGCTGCCGGGTTCGCCCCTCCGCGTCGAGGGGGACGACCCGCCGGGTGTCCACGCCGACGCCGTCCGCGTAGCCCGCCACCTCCCGCAGCCCCGCCGGGGTGAGCATGGTGTCGTAGGTGCGCGGGTCCCCCGCCGCCGTCCAGTCGTACGGCGCGCCGGTGGCGTTGACCAGCTGGACCAGCCGCAGCCTGGTCCGTCCCCGCAGCTCCCGCAGGTTCGCGGTCTCGAACGACTGGACGAACACCGGGTCACGCCGCCCGCGCCAGCCGTACCGGCCGAGCACCTCAAGCAGCGGCTCCTCAAGCGACAGGCCGATGGAGTCGAAGTAGGTGGGGTGCTTGGTCTCCGGGTAGACCCCGACGCCGCTGCGGCGCGCCAGCCGTACGACCTCCTCGAAGGTCGGGATCTCGGCGAGCCCGTCGAAGGCGGTGTTCTCCGGGCGCAGGTCGGGGATGCGCTCCTTGGCCCTGAGCGTCTTCAGCTCGGCCAGGGTGAAGTCCTCGGTGAACCATCCCGTGACGGCCCGCCCGTCGACGGTCTTGGTCGTACGGCGTCCGGCGAACTCGGGATGGCTCTCCACGTCGGTGGTCCCGGAGATCTCGTTCTCGTGCCTGGCGACCAGCACGTGGTCCTTGGTGGAGACCAGGTCGGGCTCGATGTAGTCGGCGCCGAGCGCGATCGCGGTCTCGTAGGAGAGCAGGGTGTGTTCCGGCCGGTGGGCGCTGGCGCCGCGGTGGCCGATGACGACGGGATTCCGGTCCCGGTGTTCCGCCGCCGCGGGCCTGGGCTGCTGCAGCAGGGCCACGGCGGTACCGGTGACGAGGACGGCCAGCGTGGCGGCCGAGAGCCTGCGGATCATGATCTGAACGGTAGGACGGAAAGGTGGCCGCCGGGTGCCGGGGACACGACCGGGACCACACGCACAGGTGTCCGCACGGGACTCCGGCCGATGGCCGAGACGTGGTCCGAGGCCGGTCGACGGCTGTTCGATCGACCGCCTTCTCCCTTGTCCGAGGACAGGCGAGGCGCTGTTCTGCCGGGGGCGACCCGCCCACTCCCCGATCACCCGAATGGAGAGGCCATGTCCCCGCGCGAGGCGGCGCCGGTGCCCCCATAGCCCTGTCCGCCGCCTTGAGGGACCGCCCGCGCGGGGTCCGTACCCCCGGCGCCCAGAAGAACCCGGAAGACGGCCCTCGGCGCTCAGGAGGCGTGCGGCCCGTACGGCCCCTCCACAAGGATCATCCTGCTGCCGGGCAACCGGCCACGCGACGCCGCCGACACCTCAACCGTCACCGCGGCGGCCGCCCGCGCCCTCTGCGACTGAACGCGCCGGCGGCCGCTCGGTCACGTTCAGAAGGGGTAGCCCGCGATCTCGCCCTGCACCGTCACCCAGCGGGTCTCGGTGAACGCCTCGGCGTTGGCCCTGCCCCCGCCGAAGCGTGAGCCGGTGCCCGAGGCGCCCAGCCCGCCGAACGGCGCGACGGCCTCGTCGTCGACCGTCTGGTCGTTGACGTGGACGATCCCGGTGGGGATGAGGTCGGCCAGCGCCAGGCCCCGCATCGCGTCCCCGGTGAGGATGCCCAGGGACAGGCCGTACTCGCTGTCGGCGGCCAGCGCGGCGGCCTCCTCGGCCGTGGAGAACGGCACGACCGGCGCGACCGGGCCGAAGACCTCCTGGGCGTAGGCGGGGGCGCCCTCGGGAAGGTCGGCGAGCACCGTCGGCCGGTAGAACAGTCCCTCGTAGGTGCCTCCGGCCGCCAGTCTCGCTCCGGCCTCGACGCTACCGGTGACCAGGGCGTGGACCTTGTCGCGCTGCCCGGCGTCGATCAGCGGGCCGAGCGCGACCCGTCCGCCCGCCGGGTCGCCGACCGTCAGGCGCTCGGCCTTCTCCGCCAGTCGCGCGACGTACTCCTCCGCGATCGAGGAGTGCACGATGTGACGACCGGTCGTCATGCAGATCTGCCCCTGGTGCAGGAAGGAGCCCCACGCCGCCGCGGAGACGGCCCGGTCGAGGTCGGCGTCCTCAAGCACGATCAGCGCGGAGTTGCCGCCGAGTTCCAGGTGGGCGCGCTTGAGCAGCCGCCCGCACTCCTCGCCGATCCTGCGTCCTGCCGCGGTCGATCCGGTGAAGGAGATCACCGGTACCAGCGGGTGGCCGACCAGTGCCTGGCCCGCCTCGACGCCGCCGGGAAGCACGTGGAGCAGGCCCTTGGGCAGCCCCGCCTCCTCGAAGACGCGGGCGATCGAGAAGCCGCCGGAGACCGCGGTGCGCGGGTCCGGCTTGAGGATCACCGCGTTGCCCAGCGCGAGCGCGGGGGCGACCGAGCGGATGGCGAGGATCAGCGGGAAGTTGAACGGTGAGATCACTCCGACGACCCCGACGGGGACGCGGCGGGCCATGCTGAGCCGCTTCTTCGCGGTCGGCAGGATCTCTCCCAGCGGCTGGGAGGCCAGCGCGGCGGCCTCGTAGCACTCCTGGGCCGCGATGTGCGTCTCGACGCCCGTCTTCGGGCGGACGGACCCGGCCTCACGGACCAGCCAGTCCTGGATCTCCCGCTCGTGCTCCTCGAACAGCCGCCCGGCCCGCCGCAGCACCGCCGCCCGCTCCTCGAAGGAGGTGGCCGCCCACTCCCGCTGAGCCCGTACGGCCAGCGCGGCCGCCTCCGCCACGTCCTGCGCGTTCGCCATGCCGACCCGCCCCAGTTCGGCACCGGTCGCGGGTTCCACCACCGCGGCGTCTCCGCCGCGCGGGGTGGTCCAGCCGTCCCCGTAGACCAGTCCCGTCCATGTTTTTGCGTCCATCAGCGTCATGGGGTCGTCTCCCTGTCGTCGCGACATGGTGGTGGGCGGGATGTTCAAAAATGAACATTCGTCCGCAGAACGAACTTACACATACAGGACGCATGCTGACCACGGTCTTCTCTTCAATGGGGCATAGCACCTCATACGATGTGATTCGTGCGCACTCTCGTTCTGTGGGACATCGATCACACACTGCTCGCCGTCGGACCGTTGACCAGAACGATCTACGAGAACGCGTTCACCACCGTGACGGGCCGGGTCCTGGCCGCGCACGGACTGCCCTCCTTCGCCGGGAGGACCGACCGGGCCATCATCACCGAGACACTGCTGACGCACGGCATCGAGACGTCTGAGCCGCTGCTCCAGCGCCTGTGCCACGAGTTCGCCACCGGCTTCGACGCACGCATCCACGAGATCCGCGAACACGGCCGTGTCCTGCCCGGCGCCAGGGAGGCGCTCAAGGCCCTGGCCTGCCGTACCGACGTGGTGCAGTCGGTGCTCACCGGGAACATGCGGCCCATCGCGGTCAGCAAGCTCGCGGCGTTCTCCCTGGACGAGTACGTGGACTTCGAGGTCGGCGCCTACGGCCTCGACCACGGCGACCGCCCGCCCCTGGTACGGCTCGCGCAACTACGGGCGGCCGAGAAGTACGGCGAGCGGTTCGACGAGCACAGCACCGTCCTGGTCGGCGACACCCCGCACGACGTCCTGGCCGGGCACCACGGCGGCGCCAGGGTCGTTGCGGTCGCCACGGGGGCGAGCGACGAGGCCGCGCTGCGCGAGGTGGGAGCCGAACTGGTCCTCACCGACCTGTCCGACACCCCGGCCGTGATCGCCTCCATCCTCGGCACCGCCTCAGCGTGACCCGAGCAGGGCGGCCCGCGCCACGTCGTGACCGGGGAACGCCCGGCCGGGGACCCGGATCAGTACATGGTCGAGACGCTCGGCCCTGCCGATGAGGATCTCCAGGCAATCCATGCCGACATCCTTCCTGAACCACCCGAAAGCAACAGCCCGAAACCACACCGGGTGCCGACATCCGGGAAGGAAGGCACTTCCCCGTCAAAGAGGTCTTCTCTATTTGTCCCTACGCCTCCTCCGGAGCGTGACAGGCTGTCGCCATGACATTTCTAGAGGTGACCATGACCTCGTCAGCGCGCCATGGACTGTTCTCGGGGATGTTCTCCAGGGGCGGCGCGGCGCCCGAGGTGTCGGACGCGGCGTGGCTGGCCGCGATGCTGGACGTCGAGGCGGCGCTGGCCGCCGCGCAGGCGAAGGCGGGGCTGGTGCCGTGGGAGGCGGCCTCCGCCGTACGGGAGGCCTGCGAGCCCGAGCGGTTCGACCTGGCCGAGCTCGGCCGCGCGGCCGTACCGACGGGGAATCCGGTGATTCCCATGGTCGCGGCCCTGCGCGAACGGGTCGAGCCGGAGGTCCGGCGGTTCGTGCACTACGGCGCGACCAGCCAGGACATCAACGACACGGCCTCGATGCTGGTCGCCTCGCGTGCCCTGGCACCGCTCACCGCCGACCTGTCGGCGTGCGCGAGCGCGTGCGCCCGGCTGGCCGTCGAGCACCGGGACACCGTGATGGCCGGACGCACGATCCTGCAGCACGCCGTGCCGATCACCTTCGGGCTGAAGGCGGCGGGCTGGCTGAACGCGTTGAACCAGGGCCTGGCCGCGCTGACCGACCTGCGCCTGCCCGTCCAGTACGGCGGAGCCGCCGGAACCCTGGCCGTGCTGCGTGGACGCGGTCACGAGGTGCTGCCGTACCTCGCGGCGGAGCTCGGGCTGGCCGAGCCGGTCCTGCCCTGGCACACCGACCGCACCCCGATCGCCCGGCTGGCCTGCGCCCTCGGCACCGTGGCCGGGACGCTGGGGAAGATCGCCACCGATGTGAAGCTACTGTCCCAGCCGGAGATCGCCGAGGCGGCCGAGCCGTCGTCGCCGGGCCGGGGCGGTTCGAGCGCGATGCCGCACAAGCGCAACCCGGTCGCCGCGATGTCGGTTCTGGCCTGCGCACAACGCGTCCCCGGGCTGGTCGCCACCGCGCTCGGCGGCATGCTCCACGAGCACGAGCGGGCGGCCGGGCCGTGGCAGGCCGAGTGGGAGACGCTGAGCGACCTGCTCAGGCTGACCGGGAGCGCCGCGGCCTGGCTGCGTGAGGCGCTTGAGGGGATGACCGTGGACACCGGGCGGATGCGGGCCAACCTGGGCGCGACGCGGGGGCTGATGATGGCCGAGCACGTCGTCGTCAGGCTCGGCGGCACCCCGAGGGCCAGGACGCTGGTCGACGCCGCGTGCGCCAGGGCCTCCGACGAAGGCGGCACGCTGCGCGAGACGCTGCTGGCCGATCCGGAGATCGCCCTGACCCCCGGCGAGGTGGACGCAGCCCTTGACCCGACCGGCTATCTCGGATCGGCCGAGGCGTTCGTCAACCGGGCGCTACGCGCCCACACGGACAGGCCATAACAGCCATAATCTAGACACAGGGGGCGGGGGTGTCCGTTGCGGGACGACATTGTCGAAAAAATGGGTCTGGGCGATGATCGGGCCGTGACCGACCGCCCCCATCGCCGTCCCGCCACGGGCGGTTCCCGAGGCCGTCCCACCATGAAGGACGTCGCCGCGTCCGCCGGGGTGGCGCTCAAGACCGTCTCCCGTGTCGTCAACGGCGAACGCGGGGTCAACGCGGTGACCGCCGAACGGGTGCGCTCGGCCATCGAACGGCTCGGCTACCGTCGCGACGAGAGCGCCAGAGGGCTGCGCGGCGGCCGTACGTCGAGTGTCGGCCTGGTGATCGAGGACGTGGCCGACCCGTTCTACTCCGGTGTCAGCCGGGCGGTCGAGGACGTCGCCCTCGGGTACGGCTCGCTGCTGCTCAGCGGTTCCTCGGGGGAGGACCCCCGGCGGGAGCGCGAGCTCGTCCTCACCTTCTGCTCCCGGCGGGTCGACGGACTGATCATCGTGCCCGCCGGAGCCGACCACGAGTACCTCAGGCCGGAGTTGGAGGCGGGCACGCCCGCCGTCTTCGCCGACCGGCCGGGAGGCCTGGAGGCCGACACCGTCATCTGCGACAACGCGGGCGGCGCGTGCTCCGGCGTGACCCACCTGATCAGGTACGGTCACCGCCGCGTCGCCTTCATCGGCGACAGCGCGTCCATCTTCACCGCCGCGGAGCGCCTGCGCGGTTACCGGCGGGCCCTGGCCGAGGCCGGTCTGCCCGCCGACGACTCCCTCATCGCGACGGGTCCCCCCGAGCGGGCGGGGGCGGCACTGGCCAGGATGCTCTCGGAGCGGACCCCGCCGACGGCGCTGTTCACCGGCAACGGCCGGGTGACGCTGGCCGTGCTGCGCACCGGGCACCGGTTGCCCATGGTGGGCTTCGACGACTTCGAACTGGCCGACCTGCTGGTGCCGGGGGTGAGCGTGGTCGCCCAGGACCCGGCCGGGCTCGGCAGGACCGCGGCCGAGCTGCTCTTCCGCCGCATCCAGGGCGACCCCGGTCCCGCCGAGCACGTCGAGCTGCCGACCAGGCTCATCCCCAGGGGGTCGGGAGAACTGCCTCCCCCCTGACCCCGCGGGGTGTTCTGGGCCGGATGTCGGCCTGAGAACACGACACAGAGCCGTCACACGACGTGACTCACCGAAACGCTCCGTCATCCGTGCTAATAAGTGCAGGTCGATCTTTCAGAGCACCGGGAGACGTGATGGGGCCCATCCGCGCAGGTCGTGCCGTCGCCCTGGCGGCCGCCTTGATCACCGTCCCCCTTCTCGGCCCGTCCACGGCCGTCGCGACGGGTGGTGCGGCGAGAACGGGTGAAACAGGAACGAAGGCGGGGTTCCGGTTCAGGGCGAGCCTGGTGGCCCGGCACAGCGACAAGTGCCTGGACGTCGAGAGGGTCAGCACCAGGAACGGCGCCGACCTCCACCAGTGGACCTGCCTCGACGACCAGCCCAACCAGGAGTGGAACCTGGTCGCCACCAGCGACGGCTACTACACCCTGAGGGCGACCCACAGCGGCAAGTGCCTGGACGTCGAGGGCGTCAGCACCAGGAGCGGCGCCAACGTCCACCAGTGGACCTGCCTCGACGACCAGCCCAACCAGGAGTGGAAGCTCCTGCAGCGCGACAGCGGCTACTTCATCCTGGTGGCCCGGCACAGCGGCAAATGCCTGGACGTCGAGAACGCGGGCACCGACGACGGCTCCGGCATCGACCAGTGGACCTGTGTCTACGGCCGGCCCAACCAGGAGTGGCGCCTCGCCTGAGCGGGTCACGACGCCCCGGCCACGGGCCCGGGCCGCAGGTGCCTCCAGAGGACGAGGGCGGAGACGATCACGGCGACACCCGCCCCGGCGACCGCCAGGCTCGGCGCGACGACCTCGGAGACTCCCCCCACCAGGGCGGCGCCGACCGCCTGACCGGTCATCAGGCCCGCCCCCGCCAGCCCGAACGACTGCCCCCTGACCCGCTCGGGAACCGCCTCGACGAACCTGCGCTGCAGGCCGAGCTGACAGGCGCCGCTCGCCGCGGTGGCCAGCAGGAGCGCCAGCCCGGAGACGGCGAGTCCCGGCGTGAGCGCGAAGGCGAGCAGCGGCAGCCCCGACAGCACCGCCAGCGGCGCCGCCAGCCGCTCCCGGGTGTACGGCGCGGCGAACCGCCCCATCAGGAGGTTGCCGACCGCCAGCCCGACACACGCCGCGGCCAGCGCGACCCCGGCCGTCTCCCCCAGGTAGGGGACGAGCATCGCCTCCGCCCCGGACAGGAACGAGGTGGGCAGCCACTGGGCGAACAGCAGCCCACGCACCCCGGGGTCGGCGAGCAGGTCCCGGTTGACCCGCAGCGTCTCCGCGACCGCGCCGCCCCGCTGTACACCGCGGGCGGGCAGGTCGGACAGCCCGGCGCGCAGCACCAGGGCGGAGAGCACGGACAGCACGGCGGTCGCGGTGAGCGCCCCCGCCGGCCCCGCGACGGCCAGGACACCGCCGCCCAGCCCCAGTCCGGCGATCTGCGCCCCCGCGGACGTCATGGACAGCACGGACCTGGCCAGCACGAACGTGTCCCCCGGCAGCAGTTCGGGAAGCAGGGCACTGCGGGCCGCCCCGAAGACGGGTGAGAACAGGCCCGTCACCAGGACGAGCACCAGCATCATCCAGACCGGCATCCCGGTGAGGGCAAGCAGCAGGCATGTCACCACCCGGACCAGCTCCCCGACGATCATCAGGGCGCGCGGCCGTATCCGGTCGGCGAGGGAGAGCAGGAACGTCCCGCCGACCGCGTACGGCAGGAAGGCCAGCATGTAGGCCATCGCCGACAGACCCGGCGAGCCGGTCCTGGCGTAGACCAGCGCCGCCAAGGCGAGCATCTTGACCTGGTCTCCGACGACAAGGAACGTGAAACTGCCGAACAGCACCCGGAACTGCCCGTTGGCGAAGACCTCGGAATAGGTCGCGCCGTCTTTCCCCGTGAAGAGCATGGGCACGATGCTGGGAGACACCGGGGCGGCAGGCTAACCTTTCGACCATTCCCGAAAGGTGCCGAATGGGATATCTCATCAAGGTCAGTCCGCAGGACATCGTGACCAGCAGGTTCGCGATCTCCCCGCTCATGGTGACCAAGCAGGCCCTCTGGCTGCTGTCGGGCAAATGGGAGGCCGGGGTGTGGCTCTCCTGGATACGCCAGGCGCGCGAGCCGTACGGCCGGCTGCTGGCGGAGCGGCCGGGACTCGGCCCGATGGTCTCGCTGTTCCGCGAGCGGCACTACAACGCCGACTTCCCCGCGCCGCCGCCCGACGGGGTGAACACCTCCTTCGAGACGGAGCTCTCCGCCGTACGGGCGACGCCCGCCGCCCAGGCGCACCAGGAGATCGCCAGGAACCTGGAGGGCATGCCCCGGCCCCCGGAGGCCGTCCTTGACGTGTTGTTCTCGCCGGGCGTCGTCGAACTGTTCGCCGACGCCCTCGAAGCGGTCTGGGCCCGGATCGTCTCCCCCATCTGGCCGCGCGTCCACGCGATCCTGGAACGGGACGTGGTCCAGCGGGCGGGCCGGCTGGCCACCTACGGCTGGGCGGCCGCACTGGACGACCTCAACCCCCGGGTGCGCTGGCGCCCCGAGGGGGTCATCGAGGTCGCTCCGGGCGGGCAGGAGGTGGCCCTTGAGGGGCGGGGGCTTCTTTTCGTGCCGTCCCCCTTCGTTTCCGGGGTCAGCTCCTACCTCGAACAGGCCTGGCCGTACGCGATCGGATATCCGGCGCGGGGCACGGGGATCACGCATGAGACGCCGGACGGCCTGGCCACGCTGATCGGCAGGACCAGGGCCCGGGTCCTGCTTGAGCTGGCGGTTCCCGCTACGACCAGCCAGCTCGTCCGCCTGCTCGGCCTGAGCCTCGGCACCGTCGGCGGCCACCTGGCCGCCCTGCGTGGGGCGGGCCTGGTGACGGGCAACCGCACGGGGCGCGGAGTGCTGTATCACCGCACCGCCCTGGGCGACTCGCTGGTGAGCCCCTCGGCTCCCCTGCCGTGACCGACCGCCGACCCTCCCCGGCCCCGTCCACCGGGGGAGGACCTCGGCCTGTCCGCGGCCCCGTCGTGCCCCCTGTCCGCCCCCGCTGTAGGAGGTCAGGTGGGCAGGGCCCGCCACAGCCGTCCAACCGTCGTCACATGGTCTTGCCGCCCCTTCGGGGTCGAGGCTCCGAAGGGCCCATGGAGAAGATGACAACGTTGTCAGAGGCTGTACACCAATCAACGCATCCGTCAGCGCGAGACGTCAAGGCATAGTCGGATAACAACACGTGCCCGTCCCTCCGCAGCCGCCGCCCGGGAGCGGCGGCGGCCGGCACGGCCCGGTCACACACGCTGGACCGTCCCGTCGAGCAACGTCAGCACGGTGACACCGAAGTCATGGATCGTCGCCGACAACTCCTGCGCGGCCAGGCCCGGAGCGACCACGACCAGGGAGCCGCGCATCAGCGCCAGCCCGATCAGGGTCGCCAGAGCCAGGGTCGAGACCAGCGGCCAGGTCACCAGCAGGACGTCGGACTTCTCCAGCGCGACGAGCTTGTCCAGCTCGCACATCCGCCAGATCAGATCTTCATGGGTGAGCACGCTTCCGTCCTCGACCCGCAACGCGGGCTGCACGGACGGATCGAGGGACGGCAACGGAGCCGGGGCGAGCAGCAGCAGGTCGGCGAAGTCGACGGTGTCACGCGCCTGACCGAACGCGATCACCTGCCGCACCCGGGAGTCGTCGGCCGCCTGTAACGAGCTCTCCGCCAACCCCGGGGTGGTGATCAGGAAGCGGGCGTCAAGGCGGATCAGCAGGTCGCCCATCCGTCCGTTGCCGGACGCGATGGGCGCCGCGACGAGACCCGCCGCGATGACGGTGTGCACCGCCAGGACATGGGCGGCCACGTTGTCCACGTGGATCCCGGCCACCTGCCGTCCCCTTGCGCCCCTCCTGACCAGCCCCGAGGCTCCTCGCGTCACCTCCTCGGCCAGGCGGCGGTGGCTGTAGACCACCCCCGCACCGAGATCGATCAACGCGGGCCGGTCACCTCGCTCGTGCGCGCAGCCGAACACCGCCTCGGTAACGGTGCCCCTTATGGACGAGGAGGTCGGTCTCATGCCGACGACCGTACGGGCGGCGGCTCCGGCCCTGCATCGACAGATATATGTAAATGAGTGTGTATCCGGGCTGGCCACGTCCGATGCC
Source organism: Streptosporangium sp. NPDC020072 (assembly GCF_040631445.1). Taxonomy (NCBI): domain Bacteria; kingdom Bacillati; phylum Actinomycetota; class Actinomycetes; order Streptosporangiales; family Streptosporangiaceae; genus Streptosporangium; species Streptosporangium sp. NPDC020072. The sequence goes on from NZ_JBEYAB010000001.1 coordinate 396,309, forward strand.
CCTTTCCCCGACCAGGCGTTTTCGTGATTCACCGAAAGACGGGTGGCCTGCGGAAACATCGCCGATCCGGAATGGGTTCCGTGATTCGCGGCGCCTTCTGCGGCACTGACGGGGAATTCGAACCGGCCGCCGACCGGCGGGAAATCGCAGAGGAAGACATCGGGTCTCTCACCGGCGCGGGAGCCTTCACGCGCGGGCCTCTCACGCGGACGGGGCCCTGCGACGTGGGGCCCTTCACGCGTGCGGGTCCGAGCCCTGCGCGGCTCGGACCCGCTGCCGCATGTCCCGTGGCCTTCGGTCCCCACCCCTCCGAGGAGACCTCGACCGTCGAGAGGGACACGCGACGTTCGCGATGTGCCCGACCGAGACGCCTGGGATGGTGTGGGCCTGCCGTACCTGACCGCTGTGGCGGGTGTGGCGCGGAAGGCGGGGCGTCATCGGTCGAACACGAGGAAAACGTACGGCTACCTGCTGCTTCTCCGCATGCGCCGGAGTGCGTATCCCGAGGTGTATCTACGTGGCCGTCGATGTGTAGTTCCTGTGTGTAGGCGGAACGTCACCCTCAGACGCGATTGTGCTCCACGACCCATGTGGCGACCTGGGTGCGGGAGGAGAAGCCGAGTTTGGCCAGGATGTTGGCCACATGCCTGGCCGCGGTCGCGGGGCTTATCACCAGTTCGTCGGCGATGGCCTTGTTGCTCAGCCCCCTGGCGATCAGCTCGGCGATCTCCCACTCACGCCCGGTGAGCGTGGTCAGCGGGGCGGCCACCGGCATCCTTCCCGTCGGCAGCGGCGTCTCGGCCCGGTCCTCACCCTCCAGGGCGTAGCGGACCGCCTGCTCCTGGGTCATCCCCTTGCCGAGCGCCCACAGCTGGGCGACCAGCGTGTCACCGAGACGCGCACGGGCCGGCTGGAGCAGCTCCTCCATCCGCGCGCCGAACCCGGACGGCATGGCACTGCCGCTCATCGCGTTCCTGATCGCGGCGGAGGCTCCCGCCAGGCGCACGGCCCGGTGGTCGTCCTCCTCGGCGAGGGCGAGCTGGGCGAGCGTCTCGATCCGCCGGGCGACGCCGAGCCGCTGACCGGTCCTGCGACACAGGCGCAGGCTCTCGGTCAGCCTGGCGCGGGCGGTCGTGAGATCTCCCTGGGCCAGGGCTATCCGCCCCAGGCCGGACAGACAGGTGATGGTCTGCCAGTGGGCGGTGATGTCCTTGAGCTGGTCGAGGGCCTGTTCGTAGTGGGTGCGGGCCTCCAGCAGGTCGCCCCGCGTCCAGGCGACCTGGGCCAGGCCGATGAGCGCCACCGGGGTGGCCCAGTGGTTGTCGAGACCGCGGGCGATGGCCAGCGCGGCCTCGAAGGAGCGCTGCGACTCCTTGGCCCGCCCCTCCGACAGCGCGAACGTCCCCTCCATCGAGCGGATCACCATCTCGTGCCAGGGGTCGTCGACCTTGCGCACCGCCTCCAGGGCCTCATCCAGCAGGCGCCGGGCCTTGTCGGGGCGCCGCTGGTAGATGGCGACCCAGGCCAGGATGGCCAGCGCCCCGCTGAGCGGTCCGTGCAACGCCGTCGCCCGGCACAGGTCGGCCGCCTCGGAACAGGCCTCGTACGCCTTGGCGGGGTCGCCCTGCCCGAAGGCCACCTGCCCGCGCAGGACCAGGGCGTCGCCGCGCACCTTGGGAGGGAGCGCCGCGGACTTGTCGGCGGACAGCAGGCGCTCAAGCCACTCGTCGGCGGGGGTGAACCGGCCGCCCGCGATGGTGGGCCAGCGCAGCAGCACCAGCAGCCGCAGCGCGTTCTCCGGCTCCTCCACCTCGGCCGACCAGCGGACCGCGGCCCACAGGTTGCTCTGCAGCTCGTCCAGCAGCACCAGCACCGGGCAGATCTCGGTCCAGGTCGGGCGGGGAGACCTGACGATCAGCTGGTGCACGCGGCCGGCGATCACGGCCATGTGGTCACGGTGCCGCCGCCTCAGCTCGTGCTCCTCGCCCGCGATCTCCAGCTGTTCGGCGGCGTACTGGCGGATCGTCTCCAGCATCCGGTAGCGCGTCTCGCCCGCGACCTCGGCGTCCGCCAGCACCAGGGACTTGTCCACCAGGCCGCACAGGACGCTCAGGACGTCCTCGGCCCACAGACCGTCACCGTCGCAGACCTTCTCGGCCATCTCCAGCGTCCATCCGCCGGTGAACACGGCCAGGCGCCGCAGCAGGATCCGTTCCGGCTCCTTGAGCTGCTGGTAGCTCCAGTCGACGGTGGCCCTGAGCGTCTGGTGCCTGGCGGGAGCCGTACGGTCTCCCTCGGAGAGCAGCCGGAACCTGTCCCTGAGCCTGGCGTGGATCTGCTCGACCGTCAGCACCCGGCACAGCGCGGCGGCCAGCTCGATGGCGAGCGGCATCCCGTCGAGCGCCCCGCACAGGCTGGCGATCTCGTCGGCGTTGCCCGCGTCGAGGGTGAATCCGCGCACGGCGGCTCTGGCCCTCCTGACGAAGAGCTGCACGGCCTCGCTGTCCATGGCGTACTCGTGGCCGTCCGCCTCCGGCAGCGTGAGCGGCGGCACCCGCCACACGGTCTCCCCCGCGACCCGGAGCGGCTCCCGGCTGGTGGTGAGCACCCGCACCTCGGGACAGATCGTGAGCAACGTCCTGCAGAAACGGGCGCACTCGTCGATGAGCGACTCACAGTTGTCGATCACCAGCAGCATCTGCCGGTCGGCGAGCGCGTCGAACAACGTCTCGGAGAGCGAGCGGGACGGCTCGGCCTTGATGCCGAGCACGGAGGCGACCCGGGGAGCGATCAACTCGTCGCCGGCCGCCTCGGCCAGCTCGACCAGCCACACCCCGCCGGGGAACCCCGCGGCCAACCGGCCCGCGACGTTGATCGCCAGCCTGCTCTTGCCGATGCCTCCCGCCCCGCACAGGGTCACCAGGCGGGCGACGCCCAGCAGCTCGACGAGTTCCTCGGCGTCGACCTGACGCCCGACGAAGTCGTTGGGCTCCAGGGGGAGGTTCCCGCCGGTCGGAGAAATGTGCGCGGTGTCCTGTGTCATCGGCCCTTAACGAGATCGCGGGGCAGCAGTCACAGAAAGTGTGACACTAATTACCGTGTCGTGCCCAGGCTTAGCACCATTTCAGATGCTCGGATTTCCTGACTCTCCCTATTGGGACACCGTAATGAATTCACCATCGGGCCCGCCCGCCGTATCGCCACTACTGACCGTGACCGGTCAGCGGATGGCGGATCGACGGTCGGGCGATTCACACTGCAGGCATGCCGGACACTCCCTCGGACCACGATCCAGCCTCTCCCCCCTCTCCTCGGCTCGCCCCCGACTCCCTGCCCGTTCCGCCCGCCCCCGGCCCCGCCCATGAACCTGACGCGGCGTCCGGTCCTGGCAGGACGGCCACGCCGGTGCTCGGCGAGCTCAACCTCTCCGACTGGTACGCCCACGCCGACACGATGACCGACGTCGGCTTCCTGGCCCTCTCCAGGCGGCTGCCCGCCCTCGTCGCGCAGGCCGTACGGCTCGGCTGGCTGGCCAGTCCCCGCGACATCGTCGTCACTATCGGGCTGAGCCTGCTCGGCGGCGCGTTCACCGCGTTCGGGCTGCTGGCCACGACCGGGGTGCTCTCCGCCCTGTTCGAGGCGGGCCCGACCCCGGAGCGGGTCGTCGCCGCCCTGCCCAGCCTCGTCCTGGTCGGCGTCGCGGGCATCCTGCGCACCCTGATGCAGGCGGGCTCCGGATGGGCGCAGTCCCGGCTCGACCCGCAGGTGAGCCGGGTCGCCGAGGAACGGCTCTACGGGCTGACCGGCCAGGTGAGCCTGGCCGCGTTCGACGACTCGGACTTCCACGACTCGCTCCAGCGCGCCTCCTCACGCGGCGTGACGACGGCGGGGACGATCGTCAGCACGACCATCAACGTACTGACCGCCTTCATCGGGATCGTCTCCGCGGCCGGGGTGCTCGGGGTGCTCCATCCGGTCCTCCTGCCGCTGCTGGTGCTCGCGGTGCTGCCGGACGCCTGGGCCGCGGTGCGCACCGCACGCATGCGCTACACCACGATGTACGCGATCATTCCCGTCTCCCGGCGCAAGTGGATCATCTCGGAGCTGCTGGCCGAGCGTGCGGCCGCCGCCGAGGTGCGCTCCTTCACGATGCGGGACTTCCTGCTGCGGATGTACGACGCGGTCGCCACCGCCGAGCAGGACGTCAGGCTCGACCTCGCCCGGCGGCAGACCTTCGCCAAGGTGGTCGGCGAGGCCCTCGGCGGGCTCGGGGCGGCCCTGGTCTACGTGGCCCTCGGGCTGCTGCTGGCCTCGGGCGCGGTGGCGCTGGCCGTGGCGGGCACCGCCGTACTGGCGATCCGGTCGGGGCAGACCTATCTGTCGAACCTGATGTTCGCCACCAACCGGCTCTACGAGGAGGGGCTGTACTTCACCGACTTCCTCGACTTCTGCGCCGAGGCGGAAAGGCGTGTCGGTCCGGCACGGCCTGACGCGGCGCCGGAGACGTTCGAGCGGATCACCGCCGAGGACGTCGTGTTCACCTACCCCGGCGCCGAGACGCCCGCGCTGCGCGGGGTCTCCGTGCACATCGACCAGGGCGAGGTGATCGCCCTGGTCGGTGAGAACGGCTCGGGCAAGACCACGCTGGCCAAACTCCTGGCCGGTCTCTACGAGCCCGACGGCGGGCGTGTGCTGTGGGACGAGACCGACCTGGCGGGAGTGGACCAGGACGGGCTCAGGCGCAACATCGCCGTCATCGCCCAGGACCACACCCGCTGGCCGCTGACCGCCAGGCACAACATCGGCATGGGGACCGACAGGGGCGAGGAGACGCTGGCCGCCGCGGCGAAGGTCGCCGGGGCCGACCAGGTCGTGGCCGAGCTGCGGCACGGCTACGACACGCTGCTCGACAGGAGGTTCAAGGACGGTCAGGAGCTGTCCGGCGGGCAGTGGCAGCGGATCGCCATCGCCCGCGGCTTCCACCGGGACGCCCCGCTGCTGATCTGCGACGAGCCGACCGCCGCCCTCGACGCCCGTGCCGAGCACGCCCTCTTCGAACAGGTCAGGCGGCACGCCGACGGCCGTACGGTGTTGCTGATCACCCACAGGCTGGCCAGTGTCCGCTACGCCGACCGGATCTACGTCCTGGACCACGGCCGGGTCGTCGAGCAGGGCACCCACGGCAAGCTGATGGCCCTCGGCGGTCTCTACGCCGATCTGTACGGCCTGCAGGCCGAGGCCTACTCGGCCTGAACCTCCCGCGGTTCCTCCCCGACCTCCCGCGGTTCCTCCCCAGGGGAGGAGGGCGCGAGTACGGCCCGCATGACGGCTCTGGCGATGGGGGCCGCGACCTCGCCGCCCGAGCCGCCGTGCTCGACGAGGACGCCGACCGCGACCCTGGGCGCGGTGGCCGGAGCGAATCCGGTGAAGACGGCGTGGTCCCCTCCCGGGACCCCGTTCTCCGCGGTGCCGGTCTTCGCGGCCACCTCGACGCCGGGGATGGCGGCGGCCTCCCCGGTGCCGCCGGGCCTGGTGACCGTGACCATCATCGCGGTGAGCCGGTTGGCCTCCTCGGCGTCCAGCGTCCTGCGGTACGGCGAGGGGGCCGCCCCGTCGACCAGCGCGCCGTCCGCGAGCCGGATCTCCTCGACCAGGTAGGGACGCATCAGCGAGCCGTCGTTCGCGACCGCCGCCGACATCATGGCGATCATGAGGGGAGTCGCCCTGGTGTCGAACTGACCGAGCGCGGACATGGCGGTCTGCGCCCGGTCCATGTCCCGCGGGTAGACGCTCCGCGCGACCGGCATGGGGACGGTCAGGTCGTCGGCGTCGAAACCGAACGCCCGGGCCTGATCACGCAGTGTCTCCTGCCCCAGGGCCATGCCCAGGTTCGCGAACGGGGTGTTGCAGGAGAGCTGGAAGGCGTAGGCCAGCGGTGCCCTGCCGTTCCCGCACGGAGCACCGCCCGCGTTGCGCAGGTAGGAGGCCGTCCCCGGCAGGCGCAGGACGGCCGGCGCGCGCAGGCCGGTCGTCGGACGGTATCTCCCCGAGCCGAGCGCGGCGGCACTGGTGACGATCTTGAAGGTCGAGCCGGGCGGGTAGCCGCGCCGGATCGCCCGGTTCAGCAGGGGTTCGCGAGGGTCGTCCCGCAGCCGCCTGTCCGCCCGCTCCAGTCCCACGGCGTCGGGGTCGGTGTAGAGGTTCGGGTCGTAGGAGGGGTAGGAGGCCATGGCCAGGATCGCGCCGGTCCCCGGTTCGATGGCGACGACCGCCCCGGGCCGTCCCGTCGCGCGCAGCCCCTCGTAGGCCGCCCGCTGCGCCGCGGGGTCGATGGTGAGCCTGATCGTCGCCCCCGCCCGCGTGCCGTCCAGCAGCGCGCGCAGCTTGACCCGCGGGTCAGTGCCGGACAGCACGGCGTCCTGCGCGCGTTCGAGCCCGGTGGCACCGTAGATCGACAGATGCCCGGTGACCGGCGCGTACGGCGGCCCGCCCGGGTAGAGGCGCCGGTACCTGTGTCCCGCGGTCTCGTTCTCGACGCTGGTCGCCACGACGGTGCCGTCGCGCAGCAGGATGTCCCCCCGGAGCCCGTCGAGACGTGTGATCACCACGCGGGGGTTGCGAGGGTCCTCAGAGAGTCTGTCGCTCCGGAAGGCCTGGAGATAGGTCACGTTGGCCAGCAGCGCGAACATCATGGCTCCGCACGTCAGGGTGACGTGCCGGAGCGGAATGTTGATCCGGCGCGCGCGCGGTGCGGCCATCGCCCCTCCCCCGGTCCCGCTTCCGGTTTAACAGGCGAAGCGGAAAGAAGGGGCAGGTGCGGAGCAAAGCCGCTGTACGGCTTCGTCAGGCCCTGGAGACGAGCGGCTCGCAGGCGGGCGGCAGGTCGGCCACGTCACGGTAGTAGCCGATCTTCGCCTGGACCGCCCGCTGCTTCTCACGCAGGTTGGCCACCTGCTCCTCGACCCGCCTGTCGTGGGCTTCGAGCAGCGCGACCCGATCGGGAATGGTGTGGTCGCCCGCCCTGACCAGTTCCGCGAAGCGGAGCATCTCGGCGATGGGCATACCGGTGTCCCGCAGGCACCGGAGCGTGCCGAGCCAGCCGACATCGTCCTGGGTGAACCTCCGCTGCCCGGCCGCGTTGCGGCCGACCCTTCCCAGCAGGCCGATCCGTTCGTAGTAGCGCAGGGTGTCGAGGCTGAAACCGGTCTCCTCGACCACCTGTCCCGGCGTGTAGACACTCACGTCCGGCAGCATCCCACCTGGAGTGCGCTCCAGGTCAAGCCGGGCCCGCTCAGTCGTCCGGCAGATGGGCCGACAGATAGCGGCGCACCAGCCGCTTGCACTCGCCGATCAGCTCGGGGTCACCACCGGGCTGGGCACGGAAGGCAAGCTTGAGCACGGCGTCGGCCGCCTCGACCGCGACGATCAGCGCCCTGTCCAGCCCTCGGCCGCCGGGAACGCCGAGCAGGTCGATGATGATCGCCTTGAGCCGGTCGGCGACGACGACGTTGTTCCTCAGCGCCGTGTCGAGCGTGCGCTCGGTCCCCTCAAGCGCCGGGCCCCCCGGAGTGAGCAGCACCTCGCCGAAGTCGACGACCGCGAACCCGGGCGTCGTGCGCTTCATCGCGACGAACTCGTCGATCGCGAGATCCACCATCTCGGTCCAGTCGGACAGCCGTACCTCAGTGAGCCTGGCCGTGACGCGGCCGAGGAAGGCGTCGAGGTTGCGCAGCGCGAGCGCGCGCGCCAGTCCCTGTTTGTCGGGAAAGAACTGGTAGAACGTGCCGATCGGCACCTCGGCCCTGCGCGCGACCTCCTTGGTGGTCAGGGCGTCGTACCCCACCTCGTCGAGGAGCCGTGCGCACTCGTCCAGCATGCGCTCGACACGTTCGAGGCTTCGGCGCTGGGCGGGACGACGGCGGAGGGTCTCCCCGGAAACGTTCGTCATCGCTCTATCATCCCTCATGACAACCGACAGTGATTGTCATGATCTTTACCTGATGTCGATCGAGAAGTGAACGTTCCCCGGGGTACGGCGACCGCCTCCCGCCGGACCCTCGGTCGTCACGCACGGTGACCTTCGGCGGCCACTGGATTCACCCGGCGGACCACCTCAACCATCCCGACTTTCCCACCGGGAAACGCCTCCCAATACCGAGCCCCACCGGCGTGGGAACCGCATCGCGGAATGCGAAATCCCGTTTTGCGAAAAACTCTCAGAAAAGCGGAGCCACCGCCGGTTCCCGCCGAGCTCCGGGCGACCCGGTTTCCCGGGCTTTTCCGGATGCCGAGCCCTTCGGCGTGTTCGGTTTCCCGGACGTCTCCGGGTGCCTGATGCCTCCGCTCTTGGACTCTCCGACGTGTCCGGCTCTTCCTCGGCGGCTTCGGGGCGGTCTTGGCCACGTCCCGAGGGGATCGCCGCCCGATCCCGCCCGTCGCCGTCACCCCTCCTGCCCGGCCTCAAGGCCTGCCGCCGACAGCCGCTCGAACTGCTCCCGCGACAGCGAGACCTCCAGCGCGGCGACGTTCTCCTCCAGGTGCCCGACCGAGGTCGTGCCGGGGATCGGGATGACCGTCGGGGAGCGGTGCAGCAACCAGGCCAGCGCGGTCTGCGAGGAGGTCGCGCCGACCTCGCGCGCCACGGCCGCCACCGGGCTGTCCTGGCCCGCGTGCCCGCCCATCGCGATCGGGAAGAACGGCAGGAACGCGATGCCGTGCTCGGCCGCGTAGTCGACGACCTCGTCGTGCTGACGGGTGACGAGGTTGTACATGTTCTGCACGGCGGCGATCGGTGTGATCTCCGAGGCTTCCCTGAGCTGCTCGACCGTCACCTCCGACAATCCGATGTGCCGGACCTTGCCCTCCTCACGCAGCTGCCTCAGCGCACCGATCTGGTCGGCCAGCGGCACGTTGGGGTCGATCCGGTGCAGTTGGAGCAGGTCGATGCGTTCGACCCGGAGCCGTCGCAGGCTCAGCTCGGCCTGCTGCCTCAGGTAGGCGGGGTTGCCCAGCGGAATCCACTCGGCGGGGCTCGGCCGTACGACACCGATCTTGGTGGCGATCGCCACCTCTCCCGAATAGGGGTGCAGGGCCTCGGCGACGAGTTCCTCGTTGGCCCCCAGCGCGTAGGCGTCGGCGGTGTCGACGATCCCGACCCCCAGCTCGACCGCCCTGCGCAGTACGGCCAGCGCGGCGGCGCGGTCGGCGGGAGCCGTCCAGATGGGCGCGGCCCAGGCCTCGGCGGGCTTGTCCGGCCCGTCGGCCAGCCGCATGGCGCCGTACCCGATCCGCCGCACCTCCAGATCGCCGCCCAGGGTGAAGGTGGTGGTCACTGCCGTGGTGTTCGCGTTGTTCGTCATGCCGGCAACGCTAGGAGCTCACATCGATGTGAGATTCAAGCCGGTGTGAGGCAGATCACCAATGCTGGTTTGCGGCGCTTCCGGATGAGATCACTTACTTTGTGCCTTATATGGGGTGTCCTTCTGGATTGATCGACGCTCGCGTAACGCTCGTGTGAGGTGACCTCCGTGCAGACCGGCACCCTGGGCCGAACCCCCACCCCTCAGAAGCGTGGGACCGCCCTCAGGCCCTCCCCCCGCAGGACCGTCTCCTCGACCGCGTCGTCCTCCGAGGCCGCACCGCCTCCGGTCGTGTCCCGTGCGGACGCCTCCGCTCTCCCGCCCCGTACGGCCTCCCCCGGCTCCGCCTCTCCCGCGAAGACGTCCTCCGAGCGTGGGATGAAGATCGGCGAACTGGCCCGCGAGACCGGCGTGAGCGTCAGGCTGCTGCGCTACTACGAGGAGCAGGGCCTGCTCACCTCACACCGCAGCGCGAGCGGCCACCGCCACTACACCGCCGAGGCTCCCACCGTCGTCGGCCACATCCGTGTCCTGCTGGCAGCCGGCCTGCCCACCAGGACCATCCGCGACATCCTGCCCTGCATCGAAGGTCCGGGCCCCGACATTCACCCCTGCGTGCAGAACTACCTCCGGACCCACCTCGAAGAGATCGAGACCCAGATAACCACCCTCCAGCAGTCCAGGAGTTCCCTCACCAACCTCCTGACCGCCACGGAGAACTTCAGGACGCCCTCATCCTGACCCGCGCCGCAAAGCCGTGAACGCCTTTCTCAGCAGGATGGACGCGAGCAGCAGGGGAAGCGGGGCGTAAAGCAGAAAGACCCAGATGTCGTCGCGGTACCCGTTCAACGTGATCAGCAGGTAGACCAGAAACAGGACTTCGACCTGCCATGAGTCCCAGAGAGACTCCTTGGCCTCGGCGGTTTTCTCCTCGGTTTCCCCCTTCTCGCGGTCGGAGAGCCTGCCGAAGCGCCATCTCCTGTACAGCCAGAACAGGCAGTAGGAAACGCTGGCCGCGACGCAGACGAGCAGGGCCACCACCAGCACGGGAGGACCATGGCGAAACTTCGCGGCGCCGAACGAGAAAACCCAGAGAGCCCCCAGCCCTGCCCGTCCGGACATATCCGAGACACCGCGAACAGAGCTCTCATCGACCACGACGCCTCCACGCAAGAAAACCGCCGACAACCCCGATGACTTCGACAACCGAACAGTGTGGCCGGGGCAGGCACCCACCGGAACGAGCCTAATTCACTTCACGAAGTCCCGGGCGCCGCATAAGCGACTGAAAAACAGAGCCAGACGTTCCCAGAGGCAGTCAGCAGGCCCAGGCTCTCCTCGCCTGCCTCCCGGTCAGAAAGCCAAGGTGTGGACGGGCGGCAGCGGTCGGTAACCGCGCCGCCCGGGCCGTACGTCATGCACCGGCCGGCGGTCCAGAAACCTCCCCGCCGCCGCAGAGGGACCTCCTGACGCCAGACCCCGTCCCATGGTTATCCGTTTTCGCCGTCTCGTCGCCCCAGCCATTTCGAGACGAAGAAAACCGACGCCCCTATCATCGTGAAGGCGAAGCCCCGCTGCAGACCGAGGAAAAAGATCAGAACGGCTCCGGCCAACGAGATGGAGATGACCTCCCAGAGGACTTGGCCCTTTTCTTCGGGCTCCGAAGCGCTCTCGTTCATCCCGCATCACCCCTCTCCCCGGGCCGTACCGTAATCCTATGGAAAAAATCGCGATCTTCGGCCGAGACAGGAGGCGGGCGAGCCGCCGATGTCGGCGTTCTCATAGGTGCGGCCTGAGTCCGGCGGCGTCGTGGAAACGGCCCTCCGGGGAGGCGAGGCCATCATCGATCGCCTTCCTCGGGATGTGTCCGAATAAGCGTTGAGGATCATTATTCGATCCGTGAACACATCACGCGACCTCGGCAGGCGTAAGAAGGCCGTCTCACGCCAAAGCACCGAACTCACCGTGCCTGCCCCACGGAGGTTCCAGAGACCGAGGAAGTGCTGAAGCGAAACCCGGCCTACGCGGGCGGAGAAGTCCGGCCGCCGGTCCGGGCAGGCCGCCAAGAGAGTAGCCGAGCAACCACCGACACCCATAAAGTCCAACCCAGGAACAATATGGAAAAACGACGATAATTCACCCCACACTGGTCAGAAGACCGAGATGTGGACGTGGTCGTAGTGGTTGGCGGTTATGCCGCCTCGGTCGGACATCATTCGCCAGCCGGTGCCGGTGCGGATGTCGTAGTAGCGCTGCCGCCAGATGATGTACATGATCCCGAGGTCGCGGCCGTGGTCGATGGCCCACTGGGCGAGGCGGTCGCCGCGTTCCCTGGCCTCCGTGGTCGGCATGCGGCCACCGGTGCTCATCATGAAGTCGCAGGCCCGGCCGCTGCCGTGTTCACCGGGGTCACCGCGGCGCAGGCAGCCGACCGAGTAGGGCATCGGAAAGCTCCGCATGATCGTGTTGCGCACGTTGACCATGCGGGAGGTCAGGCCCTCGCTGCCGCCGGGTTGCTGGAAGCCGTACTTGGCGAGCAGGGCCTCGATGCGGACGCGGTCCTTCTTGAGCTTGGTGATGTCGTCCCTGAGCTTGACGACCTTCGCCGTGGCCGCCTCCTCCGCGTCCTTGGCCTCCTTGACGAGTTGTTTCAGGCGGCTGAGCCGGCCTGCGCGCTGGCCCGCGAGGTAGGACAGCGTCGAGACGCCGTCGAGGACGGCGCCCGGGTCCCCCTGGAAGGACAGCAGGCTGGTGCTGTCCAGGTCACCGCCCATGTAGGCGGTCTGGGCGAAGCGCATGACGTCGGTCTGCGCGGTGGCCAGGCTGCGTTTCAGGCTCTTGGCCCGCTGTGTCGCCTTGCTGGCCTGGACCCGGGTCTCCTCAAGGCTCTGCACCTGCCCGCGGTAGCGCTTGTTGATCTCGTTGGCCTCGCGGGTGAGCTTGGCCAGTTCGGCTTCGGGGTTGGGCTTGGCGGCCCGCACGGTCGCGGCCCTCTCGGCGGCGGCCCCGGCCATGACCGGCGTCACGAGCAGGGTGGAGAGCATGACTCCCAGCGTGATCGAGCGACTCGATCTCACGCTTCGCTCACCTCCAGACCCCCTCACGGCCGGAGCGAAACTATAGAAGACGATCTTGAGACCTGTCAGAGAAACGATGGAACTCCCGCACCATTGACGAACTATCTACCAGTCTGCGGGGATTTAGACAATTGCCCCTCAGATCACAATCCCCCCTCCCGTCCCCCAACCTCACCTCTTGCCTTGTTCGACAGAACATGATTCGGTCTCATCAACGGCAGCCGAAACCCGCGCCGTTCACGCATCCATCGCGTGCCTGGGCCGACGGGCCCCGGCGCTCCTGAAGCCCCTGACGCCTGATCCGTTCCCCCGGTCCGTCCCGGTGCGGGAGAGGCGTCAAGGGGCCGACGCGTGCTTGTACGGCCCCGCGAAGCCGTACAGGCGGAGCCGTACAAGCACGCCCGCGGACGGATGAACGGCCCAGCACGCCCCCGCGACGCTGGGCCACCACCGGTGAGCGCGTCCCACGACCCCCGCCGAGGGCGGAGGGCCGAGTCCCATGGACCGCTCGGGGCGGATCTCATCCATCTGACTTAGGTAGACGTGGTTTATGGGTGTTTGGTTCGAGGCAAAACCGCAAGAGTTTGCCGGGCGATCTCCAGCTCCTCGTTCGTGGGGATCACGACGACCCGCACGGCCGTCCCGTCAGGGGAGATGACCCGCTCTCCCCGCTCGTTGCGGCCCGGGTCGACGGCGATGCCCAGCGCCTCAAGACCGTCCAGCGCCGTCTGCCTGACCAGCGGGGAGTTCTCCCCCACCCCACCGGTGAAGGCGATCACGTCGACCGTGCCGAGCACGGCGTAGTAGGCGCCGACGTACTTGCGCAGCCGGTGGCAGTAGACGGAGAAGGCCAGTTCCGCGTCGGGGTCCCCGGCCGCGAGGCGCTCCTGTACGGCCCGCATGTCGTTGTCCCCGCACAGGCCGCGCATGCCGCCGCCCCGGTTGAGCATCGTGTCGATCTCCTCGAAGGACATCCCCCCGGTCCTGGCGAGGTAGGTCAGGACGCCGGGGTCCAGGTCCCCGGAACGTGTTCCCATGACGAGGCCCTCAAGCGGGGTCATGCCCATCGAGGTCTCCAGGCAGCGTCCGCCGGAGACGGCCGAGGCGCTGGCCCCGTTGCCCAGGTGCAGCACGATCACGTTTCCGTCCGGCCTGCCGGCCTCCGCGGCGGCCTCCCGGGAGACGTAGGCGTGCGAGGTGCCGTGGAAGCCGTAGCGGCGGATTCTCAGCCGTTCCGCCACCTCCCTGTCGATCGCGTACGTCGCCGCGGCCGGGGAGATCGTGGAGTGGAAGGCGGTGTCGAAGACGGCGACCTGCGGCAGGTCGGGACGCAGCCGCCGGGTGACCTCGATGCCCGCCAGGTTGCCCGGATTGTGCAGCGGGGCCAGCGGGACCAGTTCCTCGATCATCGCCGTCACCTCGTCGGTGATCAACGTCGGCTCGGTGAAGTCCGTACCGCCGTGCACCACCCGGTGCCCGATCGCGGTCAGCTCGGGAGAGTCGATCCCCAGGCCCTGACCCGCCAGTTCGTCGGCGACGATGTCGAGGGCCGCTCCGTGGTCGGCGACCGGGGAACCCGGCTCGCCGATCCGCTCCACGATGCCGGAGGCCAGCCGGTCCTCACCGGCGAGCAGGGCGTACTTCACCGAGGACGACCCGCTGTTGATCACCAGGACACGCTTCACGGTCACCCCTGTTCCTGCGCCTGGATGGCGGTGATGGCCACGGTGCTCACGATGTCGGTGACCAGCGCGCCCCGCGACAGGTCGTTGACCGGCCTGCGGAGTCCCTGTAGCACCGGCCCGACCGCCACGGCCCCGGCCGAGCGCTGCACGGCCTTGTAGGTGTTGTTGCCGGTGTTCAGGTCCGGGAAGATCAGTACGGTCGCCCGGCCCGCGACCGGGGAGCCCGGCAGTTTGGCGGCGGCGACCCTGGCGTCCACCGCCGCGTCGTACTGGATCGGCCCCTCGACCAGAAGGTCGGGTGCCCGCTCGGCGACCAGGGCGGTGGCCTGGCGCACCTTGTCGACGTCCGCGCCGCTGCCCGAGTGCCCCGTCGAGTACGACAACATCGCGACCCTGGGCTCGATGCCGAAGCGCCGTGCCGTACGGGCCGAGGAGATCGCGATGTCGGCGAGCCGTTCGGCGTCGGGGTCGGGGTTGATCGCGCAGTCGCCGTAGACGAGCACCCTGTCGGCCAGGCACATGAAGAACACCGAGGAGACGACCGAGGTGCCGGGGACCGTCTTGATGATCTGGAAGGCCGGCAGGATCGTCGCGGCCGTGGTGTGCGCGGCGCCGGAGACCATGCCGTGCACCTCGCCGCGGTGCAACATCATCGTGCCGAAGAAGTTGACGTCGGCCATCAGCTCCTCCGCCCGTTCCTGCGTCACGCCCTTGTGCGCCCGCAGCGCGGCGTACTCGCGGGCGAAGGGACCGCGCATCGGGGAGGTCACGGGGTCGACGACGGTCACGCCGGACAGGTCGAGACCGAGGTCGCCGATCCTCCTGCGGATCACCTCCTGCCTGCCGAGCAGGGTGAGGTCGACGATGCCGCGCCGCATGAGGATGTCGGCGGCCCGCAGGACGCGGTCCTCCTCGCCCTCGGGCAGCACGATGTGCCTCCGCTGGGCGCGGGCCCGCTCCAGCAGGGTGTGCTCGAACATCATCGGGGTGACCCGCTCAGGACGGGCCAGTTCGATCCGGTCCGCGAGGTCGGCGGTGTTCACGTGGGCCTCGAAGTGGCCGAGCGCGGTGTCGATCTTGCGAGGGTTGTCGGCCGTCAGCCGCCCTTCGAGCCCGGCCAGGGTCGTGGCGACGGTGAAGCTGTCCGCCGCGGCGGAGAGCACAGGCACCCCGGGGGCCAGGCGGGCGGTGAGGTCCCGCACGGTCTTCGTCGGCTCCTGGCCGAGCGTCAGGACAACCCCGGACGGCCTGACGGTGCCCGCCGCCTCCGTCGCGAGGGAGGCCAGCAGCAGGTCGGCCCGGTCTCCCGGGGTGATCACCAGGGCCCCGTCCGTCAGGTGTTCGAGGAAGACCGGCAACGTGGCCCCGCCGAACACGAACCCCAGCACGTCCCTGCGCAGCGCGTCCTCGTCGCCCTGCAACCCTCTGGCGTCGACGGCCCGCATCACCTGCCCGACCGTCGGCGCCGAGAGCGAGGGATGCTCAGGGATGACGTAGCAGGGCACGGGAAGAACGGGATCGACGCTCATCCCGGCCGGCACCCGGTTGGCGACGACCGCGAGCACCGTGCTGCCGAGGTCGGAGAAGACCTGGTAGCCGGTGCGCATCTCCATCGCGATCTCCTCGGCCCGTTCGCCGTGCGCGCCGACCACCACGATCACCGGGGCGCCGAACTCCGCGGCGAGCCGGGCGTTGAACGCCAGTTCCCTGGGCAGGTCGTCGGTGGCGAAGGAACTGCCGAGCACGAGCAGCGCGTCGCACTCCCGTTCGAGCGCGTGGAAACGGGTGACCAGCCGGGAGATCAGCTCCTCGGTGCCGTGACCGGCGTAGATCTCCGCGGCGGCCTCGGCCGTGACGCCGGACTGGGCGGCCGCGGGCCGGTATCTCATGCCGAGCAGTTCGAGCGTGCGGTCGTCTCCCCTGGTGATCGGCCGGAAGACCCCCGTCCTGTGGGCCCGGCGGGCGAGCAGCTCCATCAGGCCCAGTTCGACGATCTGCCTGCCGTCCCCCCGCCCGAGACCCGCCACGTAGATGCTGCGCATACGCCCTCCTGTGCCGCGAGACCAGGTCACGAAACCAGGCCCGACCAAAAGACGCAGAGCAGTCAACACCCTCGGGGCGTCGCCCGGGTGAACCAGGGTGGTCAGGAGTTGGCCACGACCCACCTGCCGATCCTGCGGACCAGGTCGGGGGTCGCCGCCGACTCGGCGTGGCCGTAGCCCGGCTCGATCCACAGCTCCTTCGGCTCCCCCGCCGCGTCGTGGAGCTGGTGGGCGTGGTCGAGGGGGAAGAAGGAGTCGGCGTCGCCGTGGACGATCAGCAGCGGGGTCGGCGAGATGTCCACGACCGCCTCGTGGGGGGCCGAGGGCACCGGGTCCCATCCCCTGCTCCTGATCCGCGTCCGCTTGCCGACCCGCGCGGCCAGGCGTCCCAGAGGGCGCTCGATCGCCCAGTGCACCTGCCGCATGGGCCTGGTCCCCCGGTAGTACCACCGCGCGGGCGCGCTGACCGTGACCACGGCGTCGATCTCGCCGTCCCGCCCGACCCGCCCGGCCCGGCCTGCCGCCGCCCGCCATCCGGCGTACCGTACGGCCACCGCCCCGCCCATGGAGAAGCCGACGACGGCGACCCTGGCGTAGCCGATCGCCCTGGCGTGCCGTACCGCCGCGTCCATGTCGAGGATCTCCAGGTCCCCGACGGTCGACTCGCCGCCGGAGCGGCCGTGGCCGCGGAAGTCGAAGGAGACGACGCCGCCGAACCCGCTGAGCACGTGGGTGATGCGGCGGGCCGGGCGTTCCCTGAGCGAGCCGGTGAAGCCGTGGGCGAGCACGATGCCCAGGTCGGCAGGACCGCGTGACGGGGTGTGCGCGGCCTCGATCCGCACGTTGTCCTCGGTCCTGAGCATCACGGCGAACGACGGCGCTAGCGGCATGTCCACGAGCCTATGACCGAACGCGGCGGGCCGGGGGGACGGCTCGTCATATCGGAGAAAGGCCCGCTCCGCAGGCCTGCGGGGTGTCCCGGAGGTGAACATATGACCGCGTTCGGCGGCGGCGTGAAAGCGATTGTTGCGGATCAACTAAAATAGGGAGGCCGCACGGTCCGCGGCCAGCCTCCACGATCACAGAGTGAGACTCAAACATGCCTTTGAACAGCCGCGATGACCTGCGGAACATCGCGATCATCGCGCACGTCGACCACGGCAAGACCACTCTCGTGGATGCCATGCTCTGGCAGTCCGGAGCGTTCCGCGCGAACCAGGACGTGGACGACCGTGTCATGGACTCCAACGACCTCGAACGCGAGAAGGGCATCACCATTCTCGCGAAGAACACCGCCGTCAAGCACGGCGGCATGACCCTCAACATCATCGACACCCCGGGCCACGCCGACTTCGGCGGCGAGGTCGAGCGCGGTCTGTCGATGGTCGACGGCGTCGTGCTGCTGGTCGACGCCTCGGAGGGTCCGCTGCCGCAGACCCGGTTCGTGCTGCGCAAGGCGTTCGCCGCCAAGATGCCGGTCATCCTGTGCATCAACAAGGTCGACCGCCCCGACGCCCGGATCAAGGAGGTCGTGGACGAGGTCTACGAGCTCTTCATGGATCTCGACGCCACCGAGGAGCAGATCGACTTCCCGATCGTCTACGCCTCGGCCAAGGCGGGCCGCGCCTCGCTGAACCGCCCCGAGGACGGCGGGATGCCCGACTCCGACGACCTCGAACCGCTCTTCGAGGTCATCAAGGAGACCATCCCCGCGCCGACCTACGACCCGGACGCCCCGCTGCAGGCGCACGTCACCAACCTCGACGCCTCCTCCTACCTCGGCAGGATCGCGCTGTGCCGCGTCCACCAGGGCACCATCAGGAAGAGCCAGCAGGTCGCCTGGTGCCGCACCGACGGCAGCATCCAGAAGGTGAAGATCACCGAGCTGCTGATGACCGAGGCGCTTGAGCGCAAGCCCGCCGAGGAGGCCGGTCCCGGCGACATCATCGCGATCGCCGGCATCCCGGACATCATGATCGGCGAGACGCTGGCCGACCCGGAGGACCCGCGTCCGCTGCCGCTGATCACCGTGGACGAGCCCGCGATCTCGATGACCATCGGCACCAACACCTCGCCGCTGGTCGGCAAGGTGAAGGGCTCGAAGGTCACCGCCCGCATGGTCAAGGACCGCCTCGACAAGGAGCTGATCGGCAACGTCTCGCTGCGCGTCCTGCCGACCGACCGGCCCGACGCCTGGGAGGTGCAGGGCCGTGGTGAGCTGGCGCTGGCCATCCTCGTCGAGCAGATGCGCCGCGAGGGTTACGAGCTGACCGTCGGCAAGCCCCAGGTCGTCACCAAGACCATCGACGGCAAGGTGCACGAGCCGGTCGAGCGGCTGACCGTCGACTGCCCCGAGGAGTACCTCGGCGCGGTGACGCAGCTGCTGGCCGTGCGCAAGGGCCGGATGGAGCACATGACCAACCACGGCACCGGCTGGATCCGGATGGAGTTCGTGGTCCCGGCTCGTGGTCTGATCGGCTTCAGGACCGAGTTCCTCACCGAGACCCGGGGCACCGGCCTGGTTCACCACGTCTTCGACTCCTACGAGCCCTGGTTCGGCGAGCTGCGCACCCGCAACAACGGCTCCCTGGTCGCCGACCGGCCCGGCCCGGTGACCGCGTTCGCGATGCTGAACCTCCAGGAGCGCGGCGTGCTGTTCGTCTCGCCGACCACCGAGGTCTACGAGGGCATGATCATCGGCGAGAACTCCCGCTCGGATGACATGGACGTGAACATCACCAAGGAGAAGAAGCTCACCAACATGCGCTCCTCGACGGCGGACGAGACCGAGAAGGTCATCCCGCCGCGTCAGCTCTCCCTTGAGCAGGCGCTGGAGTTCATCCGCGAGGACGAGTGCGTGGAGATCACTCCGGAGAACGTGCGCATCCGCAAGGTCGTCCTCGACGCGGCCACCCGGGGCAGGAGCGCGGCCCGCGCCAAGCGCGGCAACTGAGAACCCCGGAAAACCCCGGAAAAAGGGCGTCCGTCGTACGGCGGGCGCTCTTTTTGCGTTTCACGGTCCTCACCGTTCCCAGAAAGGAACACGCGTCACTCCTTCAACGGAGCCTCCGAAGCGGTTCCCGCGCCACCACGCCGAATACATCCGAGAATTCCGTTACCCGAATGGCCCATTAACGGGAGTCCCAGGTAACCGTTCGACAACGGGCCGGTCGGCACGGGAAGTGATCGGTTACCCACATCGTGTTTTTCACGGGAAATCCATGTCACCGGATCCGCCCACGAGGGCGTACCTGCTCGAACGGTGAATACCGCCGTCCCCGTCGGCGAAACCGGGGTAACGTGTTGAGAAACGGCGTCTGCGACCGCATCATCATTGAACCGTCCGAAGGACCCCGGGGGCAGTGCGGTCATTTGAGGCTGCCCTCCTCCCGCTTTATCACCGGCATGCCAGAGGACAGCATCAAGAGAATGGTAGAGGAGAAATGGACCTGAGCAATCTCCCGTGGCGGAAGTCGAGTTTCAGCAGCCCCAACGGAGGCGACTGCGTCGAGGTCGCCGAACTCGGCTCCGCCGCACACCGCCCCGAGCACAAGCGGGACGCCACCCATGCCGTTCGTGACAGCAAGGACCCCCTGGGTCCCGTCCTCTACTTCACCTCTCCCGGATGGCACGCCTTCGTCAACGGCGTGAAGTCCTCCGCGTTCGACCGCTGACCGTCGCCCGCGGCTCTCCGGGCGGTCCGTGACCACAGGCCGGCCCATGGAGACCTGGACGCGCGGAGAGTCCCCCGGCCCCATCGCCAGAGGACTCTCCCGCGGAGGGGAGCCCCCTCCGGGTCATCGGGTCAGGACGAGACCGCGCACTGTCCCCGCTTCTGCTTGACGGGCCCCTCCTTGTTCGGGCGCACGTCGAAGTCGAAGATCTCCGTGGGCAGGTAGAGCGAGCAGCAGGCGTTGGGAATGTCGACGACGCCGCTGATCCGGCCCTCGATGGGCGCCGAGCCGAGCAGCAGGTAGGCCTGCTCCCCGGTGTAGCCCCACCTCTTGAGGTACTCGACGGCGTTGAGGCACGCCCTGCGGTAGGCCACCGTCGCGTCGAGGTAGTAGTTGGTGTTGGTGTCGTGGTCGACCGAGATGCCGATGAACGAGATGAACTCCGAATAGCGCGGCTCGACGTTGCCGGGCATGAAGACGGGGTTGGTGCCGACGCCGTACTTCTCCATGCCTCCCTTGATGAGGTCCACGTGGAAGTCGATGAAGCCCCCCATCTCGATCGCCCCGCAGAAGGTGATCTCGCCGTCGCCCTGGCTGAAGTGCAGGTCACCCCCGGAGAGCTTGGCGTCCTTCACGTGGACGGGGTAGAAGACACGTGCGCCGCGTGTGAAGTTCTTGATGTCGTGGTTGCCGCCGTTCTCCCGCGCGGGCACGGTACGTGCCCCCTCACGGGCGATCCTGGCCTCCACCTCGCCGGTCGCCTGACCGGCCAGGGTGTTCTCGGCCAGCGGCGGCAGGCCGAGCGCCGGGACCCGGTCGGGGTCGGTGTCGATGAGCGCCTGTTCCCGCCGGTTCCAGTCGGCGAGCAGTTCGGCCGACGGCGCCGTGCCGAACAGGCCGGGGTGGGTGATCCCCGCGTATCTGATACCGGGCAAATGGCGAGATGTCGCATATATGCCGTTGAAGTCCCAGATCGCCTTGTACGCGTCGGGGAAGTAGTCGGTCAGGAAGCCACCGCCGTTCGCCTTGGCGAATATGCCGGTGTACCCCCAGCCCTGTCCCGGCGCCTCACCGGTCTCCTGGGGGACCGGGCCCAGGTCCAGGATGTCGACCACCAGCAGGTCTCCCGGTTCGGCCCCCTCGACCCCGATGGGGCCGCTGAGCATGTGCGCGAGGGACAGGTCGACGTCCCGCACGTCGTTCGCCGAGTCGCTGTTGTGTATCTGTGAGTCGGTCCACTCACGACATTCGACGCGGAACACCTCCCCCGGCCTGACCATGGCCGCCACGGGGATGTCCGGGTGCCACCGGTTGTGCCCCGGCACCTGCTGATCACGCATCGGCTTCGACTGATCCACGCTGAAGACGACCTTCGGCATGGCAACTCCTTTCTCGGGATGTGTGTGCCGACCGGATGCCCAGGCCACATCACCTCCTCCGGAGTCCTTCCTTCTAGGGCCTTCCAGGGGCCTCTCCGGGCCACGCCCGTACGGATCTAGTGCGCCGCGGCCGTCTTCCCCCCTGCCGGGCCAGTGTTGCCGGGAAGTGACCGCCGCCCCCTCGTCAGCAGCCACAGCCCGCCGAAGACGACCACGCCGAACACCGCCAGCAGTACGGCCAGCAGGTCCTGGTTCCAGTTCTGCCAGTAGCCGGTGAGCAGCAGGAAGGCCGGGATGGCCGCGGTCACCCACCCCTCGATCGCCGTCACCCAGCCCGTGTAGACGGTCAGATGCTCGCGCTTGAGCCCGAGCAGCAGGAAGAACAGCAACCACAGGAACGCCCAGTAGAGCCAGATGACGCCGAAGGGCTTGTCACCGAGGATCCTGAAGTTCGCGTAGGAGAAACCGAGCGCCGTGATCGCCACGAACAGCGAGAAGTAGCCGACCCCCGTGGTGTCGAACCCGCCGAGCAGGCCGATGCCCACGTAGAGGTAGGTGAAGCCGAACAGGAAGAGTCCCGAGGCCCCGAGGATCGCACCCGCCCTGTCGCCCGCGGCGATGATCAGCACGGTGGGCGTGATCACCTGCAGCGCCCCGACGAAGAGGTTGAAGACGGCCGCCGCCCGCGCGTCGACCTTTCCCAGCAGCATCATTCCGTTGATGAAGAGCACCGCACCGACGTAAAGCAGTCCCACGGTCGCCATCGCCGGACCTCCCTCACAGGCTCATGGCCGGGGCAGGCGCGCCAGCGCGGGGTGTGGCGGCCGGGGCGGTCGCCGTCCCGGCGGCGTGGTGACGACCTCGGGCGCCTCCCGGCTCTGTTCCTCACGGCCGAACGCGGCCGCGAGCGCCGGAGGAACCCAGGAGACGTTCGGCGGGGAGTAGACGCGACGGGCGTCGTGTCCGCAGGTGGCGCAGCCGTACTCGGACGGCGCGGTTCCCATCGGAAGACGAACGTCGAAGTATCCACAGTCCCGGCAGACATACTCGTAGGTCGCCATTGGCGCCTCCCCCGCTCCGGCTGGTGGTGTCGCGAGTCGGCAGCGACTCGGACCCATGCCTCCGGACTATCCGAAACCCGAGCGGAGTGTCAAGGTTCCTGTCAGGAGGGTGGGCCGTCCCGAAAACACGAAACGCCAGGTGACCGGTCGAAGACGGTCAGGGCCGTCAACGAACCGTGACCGGGGGCATACGAAGCCCTGACCCGGGTTAGTCGGCGGGAAGATGGTCGGCGAGCCACTCGACCAGCGGGGTGAGGTCGCGCCAGACCTCCCGCACCCGCTCCACGACCTGCGGGGTGTGGATCCACCCCTCCGGCTCGAAACGGCGGCTCGCGTGCAGCGACCTGTGACGGAGCAGGTCGAGACGGGGGTGGTCCTCGGGGACGCCCCTCGGCCGCGTCTTGAGACGGTCGCCCTCGATGGCGTAACCCGCGACGCGCGCCTCGGCGACGATCTTCTCCAGCGGCGTCCCGCTGATCTCCTCGTCGACCGCCTGGCGGTAGCGGGCCAGCTGTTCGCCCTGCGCGGCGTAGAGTCCTCCGCCGACGAGCAGCCCGGCCGCGTCGAGCTGGACGTAGAAGCCGATCGCCTCGCCCTTCGGGACGTAGGACCCCTGGTGCGTCTTGTAGGGGGACCTGTCCTTGGAGAAGCGGACGTCGCGGTTGGGACGGAACATGCGCGCCTGCCCGAACTCCTCGGCGAGCTCCTCGCCGAGGGCCGCCATCGGAGCCCGGACCGCCTCCTCGTAGACCCGCTTGTTGCGCGTCCAGTAGGTCTTCGAGTTGTCCGCCTCAAGGCCCTCGTAGAACAGGAGCCCCTCGTCGGGAAAGCCGCTGAAACCCATGCGGCCCATCGTGCCATCGGCCACCGACGGTTAGGGAATCTCCGTGGCCGCGGTCCCCCTGGCTCCGTCGCCCATGCTGGTGTAGGCCCTGCCGGGCACCAGGCGGGGCACGCCGTACAGCTCCGACAGCGTCACGAACGTGTAGCCCCGCTGGACGAACTGGTTCAGGACGGCGGGCACGGCCTCGACGGTCGTCGGGTGGATGTCGTGCATGAGCACGATGGCCCCCGGGGTGGCCTGGGCCGCGCGCTGGGCGACCAGTCTGGAGTCGCGGTCACGCCAGTCGAGGGTGTCGACGCTCCACATGACCTGGGCGAGCCCGAGACGGGAGGCCTCCGCCGCGACCCGCCTGCCCGTCGAGCCGTACGGCGGCCGCATCATCGTCATCTTGACCCCGGACAGCCGTCTGACGATCTTCTGGGTGCTGGCCAGCTCGAACCTGATCGACTTCTCCGAGAGCTGAGGGAGCGGAAGGTGGTCCCAGGTGTGGTTGCCGATCTCATGTCCCTCGACGACCATCCTGCGGAGGTTCTCCCCCCGGTCCTCGGCGACCATCCTGCCCAGTACGAAGAAGGTGGCCCTCGCCTGGTGCCTGGCGAGGATGTCGAGCAGCCTGCCGGTGTACGGCCCGGGCCCGTCGTCGAAGGTCAGCGCGACGCACCTGATCCTGGCGCAGTTCACCCCGCGCGCGCCGGGCGGCTTCGGAAGGCTGTTCCTCGGCCACTGCCGCTGGATCGCGACCAGCCTTTCGGCGAGTTCCTCCGGGTCGAAGAGCGGGGAGGCCTCGGGGGACGGCGAGACGGACGGGGACGGGTCGCTCTCGATGCTCAGGATCGCGACAGGGGGCTCGCAGCCCGCGACTCCCAGCAGGACGGCCATGGTGAAAACCATCCATCGCCACACGTCTGCCCCCCGCCAGGCCGGCCGGGGTCACAGATGGTCATGGATAGTCTCCGGCCACGTCCCCCCGCAGACTCCTGGCCAGTTCGTCCCACCAGGATGGGACATCGGCCTGGAGTTCCGCATAGCGACGCGCTACCCGAATGGCGCATCCTTTCGAATCCGTGCCCAGATGCCGACGTTTCACCTGGCCCTCCTGCCACCGGTAGAAACCATCTCGGAAGCGAACGACGAGCCCGATCCATACCGAGAGAGTGCCGTCGTCGTCGACCTCGTAGGCGCCGGTGACCCCGAGCCCGGCCAGGTCCGCGCGGAGCCTGGCGATCGCCTCCCCCGCCTCTACACGCTCGTTCACCCGTCACCTCCCCGGCGGACGGAGGGACCGCTCCCCGACGGAGGGACGGACCGCGCGGCCGGGAAACAGGCCCCGCCACCGGCGGGTGACAGCGAAAGCGACATGGGGTAATGATGCGGTCACGCGTCGCCTGGTGACACCCGTTCCCCACTATTGGTCAGGTGTCTCCTTCGGCTCGGTCACCACCATCGTGAACCTGAGCGGGACCTGCCCGTTGTTGGAGTAGCGGTGCGGCCGGTCGGCGCGGAACACCACGGCGTCGTCCACGCCCACGACGTGGCTGCCGCCGTACACCGAGAGGGTGAGCTCCCCCTCGATGACGGTCAGCATCTCCCTGGTGCCCGGAGGGTGGGCGTCACCGTCGTGATGGTCGCCGGGGGCGAGCCGCCAGTCCCACAGCTCCAGGATCGACGGGGCGTCGGTGCCGACCAGCAGCCGGGCCGAACTGGCCTTCCCGTGCGGGAAGGTGACGACGTTGGCCGCGGGGACGACCCGCACCACGGGCACGTCCGAGACCTCGACCAGGCGCGCGACCGTCACCCCGAGGGCGTCGGCGATGCGGGTGAGCGTGTTGATGCTGGGGTTGGTCCGTCCCTGCTCGACCTGGACGAGCATGCCGCGGCTCACCCCGGAGCGGGTGGCGAGTTCGTCGAGCGTCATCTGCCGGTGCGCCCGCTGGGCCCGCACGTTGTTGGCGACCGCCGCGTTGATCGTCTCGGGATCCATCAGTCCAGTGTAGTGAACCTGATTTGCAGTATTTTGCACCTCATATATTGTTCCAACGGTGCAATCCATTGAACTGAGGTGAAGGATGATCGCGGTGGCGCTGGCCACACTCTGCGCCGTGGTCTACGGCACGGCCGACTTCTTCGGCGGTCTGGCCACCCGCAGGTCGCGGGTGATGGCGGTGGTCGTGCTCTCCCAGAGCGCCGGGCTCGCCCTGGTGGTCGCGCTGATGCCGCTGCTGCCCGGCGCCCCGACGGCGGGCGCGTTCGCCTGGGGCACGGCGGCGGGTGTCTCCGGCGCCGCCGGGCTGGTGCTCTTCTACCGGGCGCTGGCCACCGGCGTGATGTCCGTCGTCGCCCCGACCACCGCGACCACCTCCGCGGCCCTGCCCGTCCTGTACGGCCTGGCCACCGGGGAGCGGCCCGAGCCGCCGGCGCTCTGCGGTGTGGTGCTGGCACTGGTCGCGGTGCTGCTGGTCAGCCGTGATCCCTCGCGGAGCGCGTCCGGGAACGGCCGGGGGCCGCTGGTGGCCGCGCTGGTGGCGGGCGTGGGGTTCGGCGGCTTCTTCGTCCTGCTGGCGCAGTCGCCCGCCGAGACCGGGATGTGGCCGCTGTTCGGCGCGCGCCTCTCCTCGATCACCCTCATCGCCCTGCTGGCCCTGGCCACCGGCCGTACGCTGCGGCCGGGCGCGGGCGCGCTGCGGATCATCCTGGCGGCCGGGGTTCTCGACATGCTGGCCAACGTGCTGTTCATGTTCGCCCAGCAGCGCGGCATGCTGAGCCTCGTCGGCGTGCTGGTCTCCCTCTATCCGGCGAGCACGCTGGTGCTGGCCAGATACGTCCTGAAGGAGCGGCTCAACGTCGTGCAGATGACAGGCATCGGCTTCACCCTCGCGGCGGTCGCGCTGATCGCCGCGGGCTGAGCCCCGGATCGGGCATGAGCCGCCGGTCAGGCGGCCTGGCGCTGCTCGGGCAGGCGGACGGCGCCCTCCTCGCGGGCGTAGTCCTCAAGCATCGTCCTGAGCTGACGGCGGCCACGGTGCAGCCGGGACATGACGGTGCCGATGGGCGTGCCCATGCGCTCGGCGATCTCCTTGTAGGCGAAGCCCTCGACGTCGGCCAGGTAGACCGCGACGCGGAAGTCCTCGGGCAGGGAGCGCAGCGCGTTCATCACGGCGCTGTCGGGCAGCTGTTCGAGCGCCTCGGTCTCGGCGGACTTCAGCCCGGAGGACATGTGGGACTCGGCGGCGGCGAGCTGCCAGTCCTCGATCTCCTCGGTCGCCGAGAGCTTGGGCGAACGCTGCTTCTTGCGGTACTCGTTGATGAAGTTGTTGGTGAGGATCCGGTGCAGCCACGCCTTGAGGTTGGTCCCCTCCCGGAACTGGTGGTAAGAGGTGAACGCCTTGGCCACCGTCTCCTGCACGAGGTCCTCGGCGTCGGCGGAGTTGCGGGTCAAACGCATCGCGGACGCGTAGAGCTGGGTGGTGACCGGAACGACGTCGCGCTCGAACCAGTCCTGGCGCTGCTCTTCGGTCATCGTGATCACGTGTTCTTCCCCCTTGTACTGATTCCCCCCACCACCGTCCGGCACAGGCACGACACGCCCTTTCCGGCGGCTTGTCGAATGCTCGCAGGCGGCTCGTAAGCGGGCCGTTAAGAGCTCTTCCGCCTGGTCAGGAGGTTGGTCGTCGGCTGCTTCGAAGGCGGGTACGACACGCCCTACAGCCGGACAAGTCTCATTATCGTAACATCTCCCTCTGAAGATGGTAGAGGTTGTGTCCATCATCACATAACCCCAGCTCGCGCTACTTTTGGGTGCATGGAATACGTGGACAGGCATGACCCCTATACCCGCTCCTGGGTGGCCGAGGCCATCCGTCACGTCGAGGCCGACGCCCACCGAAGCTGCGATACCCATCTCCACGTCTTCCCGCTTCCCACGCACTGGGGGGTAAACCTCTACCTCAAAGACGAGTCCGTCCACCCAACCGGTTCACTCAAGCACCGCCTGGCCCGATCCCTGTTCCTGTACGGCCTGGCCAACGGCTGGATCGGCCCCTCGACCACGGTCGTCGAGGCCTCCAGCGGCTCGACCGCGGTGAGCGAGGCCTACTTCGCCAGGCTGGTCGGCCTGCCGTTCGTCGCGGTGATGCCCGCCTCGACGTCCCCCGAGAAGATCGCCCTGATCGAGTTCTACGGCGGCAGGTGTCACCTCGTTCAGGACCCCGGGACCATCTACGAGGAGTCCCGCCGGGTCGCGGCCGAGACCGGCGGCCACTTCATGGACCAGTTCACCTACGCCGAGCGGGCCACCGACTGGCGCGGCAACAACAACATCGCCGAGAGCATCTTCCAGCAGATGGAGATGGAACCCCACCCCGAGCCGACCTGGATCGTGGTCGGCGCCGGCACCGGCGGCACGTCCTCGACCATCGGCCGCTACATCCGCTACCGGCGGCACCAGACCAGGCTCGCGGTGGTCGACCCGGAGGGGTCCGCCTTCTACCCGGGCTGGTGCGCCGGCGACGACACCGTCACCGCCCCCGGCTCCCGCATCGAGGGCATCGGCCGCCCCCGGGTCGAACCGTCGTTCATGCCCACCGTGATCGACCGCATGATCCAGGTCCCGGACGCCCTGTCCATCGCGGCGATGCGCTGGGTCCGCGAGGTCACCGGCCGCGACGTCGGCGGCTCGACGGGCACCAACGTCGCGGCCGCCGTACGGATCCTGCGGGAGATGCGCCAGGCGGGCGAGCGGGGCAGCGTCGTCACCCTGATCTGCGACGGCGGCGAACGCTACCGCTGCACCTACGGCGACGACGCCTGGCTCGCCGAGCGCGGCCTGGACATCGCCCCTCACCTGGAGGAACTGAGGTCCTTCCTGGCCGAGCCCTGACATCCCACCCGAAGGAACCCGCTCAGGAGGCCCTGGCGGGATCGACCCCGAAGACCTTCGCGACGTCGTCGAGGATGGCGTGGGCGCCCTGGATGCCGACCGCGCTCATCCAGACGACGTCGGCGACGTCGTGCTTGGCGCCCTTGAGCCTGCCCCAGAGCGGGTTGGCCTGGAACTCCTTCTTGATCGGCTCGGCCGCCGGGTCGGGGTAGGCCGCCACGAAGATGTGCTCGGCGTCGAGCTGGGAGATGTTCTCCTGGCTGATGTTCACCGCGATCGTCTCGGTCGTGGTCGGCTGGTCCTTCGGCCGGACGAAGCCGACGTCCTTCAGCACCAGCCCCGAGTAGGAGTTCTCCACGTACAGGCGCACGGTCGGCTCCCCGGCGAACCGGACGACCGAGACGGTCGGCATTCCGCCGTTCTTCTTGTCGATGGAGGCGCCGAGCGCGGCGGCGCGGTCCTGGTAGTCCTTGAGCCTGGTCTCCGCCAGGTCCTCCCTGCCCAGGGCCCGCCCCATGAGCCTGAGGTTCTCCTTCCAGATCGCGCCGGTGGTCTCACTGAACACCGTCGGAGCGATCTTCGACAGCTTGTCGTACAGCGCCTCGTGCCGGACCTTCGCCGAGACGATCAGGTCGGGCTTGAGGGCGATGATCCGCTCCAGGCTCGGCTGTTCGAGCGTGCCGACGGAGACGGCGTCCTTGGCGTGCCCGAGGACCGGGGTCAGATAGTCGGGGAGCTTGTCGTCGATCGCCCGGTAGGTGGTGAACCCGACGACGTCGGTGTCCAGGGTGAGCACCGCGTCGACGAAGCTCTGGTCGAGGGTCACGACCCGCACCGGCCTGGCCGGGATCACGGTCTCGCCCATGGCGTGCTTCACCGTGCGGGGGAAGCCCTCCGCGGTCGCCGCCCCGGCCGAGGGATCCGCCCCCGTCCCGGTTTCCGCGGCGGGCTTCGCGGTGGTCGGCGTACTCGTGCCGCAGGCGGCCAGCCCCGCCGACAGTACGGCCGTCGCCATCCCGAGCGCCACGGCGCGCAATGTTCTCATCAGGACTTCCTCCAAGGTAAGGCACGCCTAAATTAGATTAGGCATGCCTAAACTGTCATACTCGTTCGGAGCCCGACAATCGGGGTCCCGGTCCACGGGACGGTGTCCGGTCTCCGGCAGGCGAGAGGAGCGCGCGTGAGCACGACGGCGGTCATCGCGCGGTCCCCCTCGCCCAGGGGCGTTCTCACGGCCCTGCGTACCCGCAGGTCGATCGTGGTCGCCGGGCTGTTCGCCCTGCTGCTGACCGCCGTCCTGCTGAGCCTCGCGGTCGGCGCGAAACCGGTCCCGCCCGGCGACGTGTGGCACGCCCTGACCAGCCCGTCGGGCACCGAGAACGACATCGTCGTGCGGTCGCTGCGCGTGCCCAGGACCGCCATCGGGGTCATGGCCGGGATCGCCCTGGGCGTCGCGGGCGCCCTCATGCAGGGGCACACCCGCAACCCGCTGGCCGACCCCGGTCTGCTCGGCGTCACCCAGGGCGCGGCGTTCGCGATGGTGCTCGCCATCATGACGCTCGGCGTCACCGGCCTGTACGGCTACATCTGGTTCGGCCTGGCCGGGGCCCTCGTCGCCAGCGCCGGAGTCTTCGCCCTCGGCATGGTCGGCGGACGGTCCGGCCCGACCCCGCTGACCCTGGCCCTGGCCGGCACGGCGGTCAGCTCCTTCCTCTACGCGCTCACCTCGGCCCTGGTCCTGATGGACGAGCAGGCGATGGACGTCTTCCGGTTCTGGCAGACCGGCTCGATCGCGGGCCGGGGCGCGGAGACCGTCACCCAGGTGCTGCCGTTCGTCGTCGTCGGGCTCCTGCTCGCCCTGGTCAACGCCCCCGGCCTCAACGCGCTCGCCCTCGGCGAGGACGTGGCCAGGGCCCTGGGCCAGAACGTCACCCTGACCCGCGCCGTCGGCATCTGCGCGATCACGCTGCTCACCGGCGCCTCGGTCGCGGCCTGCGGCTCGCTGGCCTTCCTCGGCCTGATGGTCCCCCACCTGGCCCGCCCCCTCTCCGGCCCCGACAACCGGTGGCTGCTGCCGTACTCGGGGCTGATCGGCGCGGTGGCGCTGCTGCTCGCCGACGTGACGGGACGGGTGGTCGCCCGGCCCGGCGAGCTGGAGGCAGGAGTGGTCCTCGCCCTGCTCGGCGCGCCGTTCTTCGTCGCCCTGGTCCGCCGCAGGAAACCGGTCCGCCTGTGAACCCCACCCCCGTGCACGGCCTGCACCCCTCTGAGACGAAGGCCCCGACAAGGGCACAGACAAAGGCGCTACGGGCCGGTCCCGCCTCCTGGCCGCTGCGGCCACGCCCCATCCTGACGGCACTGGTCCTGCTGGCCGCCGCCGTACTGCTGACCGGGCTCGGCATGCGGATCGGCGACATCCCGATGAGCCTGGCCGAGGTGGGCCGGGCCGTCGTGGGAGACGGCCCCGACCACCTCGTGGTGATGGAGCTGCGGCTGCCCCGGGCGCTCACCGGCGTCCTGGTCGGCGCGGCGCTCGCCCTGGCCGGGGCGATCACCCAGGCCATCGCGCGCAACCCGCTGGCCAGCCCCGACATCCTCGGGGTGACGCCGGGCGCCAGCGTGTGCGTGGTCGCGGCCATCGTGGCCACGTCGAGCGCCGCGGGCGGGGCGGGTGGCATGCTGGCCTCGGTCGGGATTCCGCTGCTCGCCCTGCTCGGCGGCGCGGCCGGGGCGCTGGCCGTCTACACGCTCGCCTGGCGGGGCGGCCTGGACGGCTACCGCCTGGTGCTCGTCGGCATCGGCGTCTCGGTGATGTGCGTCAACGTCAAGTACTGGCTGCTGACCATCGGCGACGTCAACGACAGCGGGCGCGCCATCGTCTGGATCACCGGCTCGCTGAACGGCAGGGGCTGGGAACACGTCGTCCCCGTCGCGGTTGCGCTGGCCGTACTGGTCCCGGCGACCCTGGTCGGCGCCCGCTCACTCGGCGCGCTGCGCTTCGGCGAGGAGACCGTCACCGGGCTCGGGGTGCGCCCCGACCTCACCAGGAGCCTGATGATCCTGGCCGCCGTGCTGCTGGCCGCGCTCGCGACCGCCGCGGCGGGCCCCATCGCCTTCGTCGCGCTGGCCGCGCCACAGATCGCGCTGCGCCTGGCCGGAGCGGCCCAGCCTCCGCTCGTGGTGTCCGCGCTCACCGGTGCCGTCCTCACCAGCGCCTCCGACCTGGTCGCGCGGACCGCGTTCAGCCCCGTCGAACTTCCCGTCGGCGTGGTCACCGCGGTCCTCGGCGCCCCCTATCTGATCTATCTCCTCGTCCGCGCGCGAAGAAAGGCACGACCTTGAGACTACGGGCCGTCGACGTCAAGCTCGGGTACGGCGACCGCGTCATCGTCGACGGGCTCGACCTCGGGATCGAGGCCGGGACGGTGACGACGATCATCGGCCCCAACGGATGCGGCAAGTCCACGCTGCTGCGCGCGCTGGGACGCCTGCTGAAGCCCTCCGGCGGCGAGGTGCTGCTGGACGGCAAACGCATCGACAGGATGCCGACCAGGGAGGTCGCGAAGATCCTGGGAGTGCTGCCGCAGGCCCCCACGGCCCCCGAGGGACTGACCGTGGCCGACCTGGTGGCCAGGGGACGGCACCCGCACCAGACGTGGTACCGGCAGTGGTCCTCCGGCGACGAGACGGCCGTCAACGAGGCCCTGTCCATGACGGGCCTGCTCGACCTGGGCGAACGCCCGCTCGACGAGCTGTCCGGCGGGCAGCGTCAGCGCGCCTGGATCTCGATGGCCCTGGCCCAGGGCACCGACCTGCTGCTGCTCGACGAGCCGACGACCTTCCTCGACCTGGCGCACCAGATCGAGGTCCTCGAACTCGTCCGCCGCCTGCACGGGGAGCTCGGCCGTACGGTGGTGATGGTCCTGCACGACCTCAACCTCGCCGCCCGCTACACCGACCACCTGGTCGCCATGCGCTCGGGCAAGGTCGTCGCCGCCGGGCCCCCCGCCGAGGTCCTCACCGAGGAGTTGCTCGCGGAGGTCTTCGACCTGGC
Source organism: Streptosporangium sp. NPDC020072 (assembly GCF_040631445.1). Taxonomy (NCBI): domain Bacteria; kingdom Bacillati; phylum Actinomycetota; class Actinomycetes; order Streptosporangiales; family Streptosporangiaceae; genus Streptosporangium; species Streptosporangium sp. NPDC020072. Next base: position 428,360 of record NZ_JBEYAB010000001.1, read on the forward strand.
CGCCCGGGTCATCGAGGACCCGGTGGCGGGCACCCCCATGGTCGTGCCCGTCGGGCCGCTGCCCTCCGCCGGAGACCGCGCCCGGCGCAACGGGGCGCTCCTTCGGGACTGACGTCCCCACCGGGACGCGGCGTTCACCGCGTCCCGGTTCCCGGTGGCTCTCTCAGTCGCCGAGCAGGGCGTCCACGAAGACCTCGGGGTCGAACGGGGCCAGGTCGTCCGGCCCCTCACCGAGGCCGACCAGCTTGACCGGCACTCCGAGCTCACGCTGGACGGAGATGATGATGCCGCCCTTGGCGGTGCCGTCGAGCTTGGTCAGGGCGATACCGGTGACGTCGACGACCTCGGCGAACACCTGGGCCTGGCGCATGCCGTTCTGACCCGTGGTCGCGTCCAGGACGAGCAGGACCTCGTCGACCGTCGCCTTCTTCTCGATGACGCGCTTGACCTTGCCCAGCTCGTCCATCAGGCCGGTCTTGGTGTGCAGACGGCCCGCCGTGTCGACGATGACCACGTCCACCTTGTCCTCGATGCCCTTGGCCACGGCGTCGAAGGCCACCGAGGCCGGGTCGCCGCCCTCGGGACCACGCACGACCTCGGCGCCGACCCGGTCGCCCCAGGTCTGGAGCTGGTCGGCCGCGGCGGCGCGGAAGGTGTCGGCGGCGCCGAGCACGACCTTGTTTCCGTCGCCGATGAGGGAACGCGCCAGCTTGCCGGTCGTCGTGGTCTTGCCGGTGCCGTTGACGCCGACGACGAGCACGACCGCGGGACGCTCCCCGTGCGGCTTGACGTGCAGGGTGCGGTCGGTGTCGGCGCCGATCTGGGTCAGCAGCTGCTCCTTGAGCAGTCCGCGCACCTCGGCGGGCGTCCTGCTGCCCAGCACCTTCACCTTGGTCCGCAGCTCCTCGACCATCGCCTGGGTCGGGGCGACGCCGACGTCCGCGGTGATCAGGGTCTCCTCGATCTCGTCCCAGGTGTCGTCGTCGAGACGGTCACGCGAGAGCAGGTCGAGCAGGCCCTTGCCGAGGGTGCTCTGGGACCGGGCGAGCCTGGCGCGCAGCCGTACCATGCGGCCCGCCGAGGGCGGCGGGATCTCGACGGCCGGGGGGACGACCATGGGCTCGGCGGGCTTGGCCGGCGGCGGAAGAGTGGTGGTCGCCGCGTCGTCGTCCTGCGCGGCCCCCACGGGAGGCGCCTGTTCCTCCCCGGGAACGGGCCGCACCTCGGGCGGCTCCACCGGAGGAGCCGACTTGCCCCGCGGCCTGAGCAACAGGAACATGCCGCCCGCCGCCAGCAGGGCGACAACGACGATGATCGCGATTATGCCGAGATAGCCTTCCACAAGAGCACAGTTTTCCAGACCCCCCGGAATGCTCCGACCCCCCGGGTCAAGTCACCCCCCATCGATCTTGACTGCTCGCCCTCCCCGCCACGACGACAAAGACGTCCCCCGCACCTGCCCGCGTGGACTTTCCACCTCCGAAGCGAGGGGTCGGCCGACACCCCCGGCGCCAAGTGTGAAGAGTTTCGGCTTGGGCGCGTCGGTGCTTGGACTGAGGAGAGAGGGAGCGCAGCGGACGAACGACGAGGGAAAGCACCGGCCCGAGGCGCCCAAGCCCGCGACGCCGCCAGGCGTCGCAAAAAGACACGGCTTGGGCGCGTCGGTGTCTGGACTGAGGAACACAGGAGCGCAGCGACGCAGTGACGAGGGAAGACACCGACCCGAAGCGCCCAAGCCCGCGACGCCGAAGGCGGAGCAAAGAGACACAACCCGCGCTGCCGAAGCCGCGCAAAGAGACACAACTAACTTTCTCGAAGCCGCTGACTGATCACCTGGCTGACCCCGTCCCCCCGCATCGAGACCCCGTACAGCGCGTCGGCGATCTCCATTGTGCGTTTCTGGTGGGTGATGACGATGAGCTGTGACGTCTGCCGCAGTTCCTCGAACAGGGTCAGCAGCCGTTGGGTGTTGGTGTCGTCGAGCGCCGCCTCGACCTCGTCCATCACGTAGAACGGCGAGGGCCGCGCCTTGAAGATGGCGACGAGGAAGGCGACGGCGGTCAGCGACCGTTCCCCTCCGGACAGCAGCGACAGGCGCTTGACCTTCTTGCCCGGCGGTCTGGCCTCGACCTCGACGCCGGTGGTCAGCATGTCCTCCGGGTCGGTGAGCAGCAGCCTGCCCTCACCGCCGGGGAAGACCCGCCCGAAGATCTGCTCGAACTCACGGGCGACGTCGGCGTAGGCGGCGCCGAACACCTGCTCGACCCGCTCGTCCACCTCCTTGACGACGAGCAGCAGGTCACGTCTGGTCTTCTTGAGGTCCTCAAGCTGGGAGGTGAGGAAGGCGTGCCGTTCCTCAAGGGCGGCGAACTCCTCAAGGGCCAGCGGGTTGACCTTGCCAAGCTGCGCCATCTGCCGGTCGGCGGCCCTGGCCCGCTTCTCCTGTTCCTCACGCACATAGGGAACGGGGTCGCCGTCGACGGTCGGGACGGGTTCGGCCGGGCCGTACTCGGCGATGAGCGTGTCGGGTTCGACGCCGTACTCGTCGACGGCCTTGGCCTCCAGCTGTTCCAGGCGCAGGCGCCGTTCGGTTCTGGCGACCTCGCTGCCGTGCGCCCTGTTGATCAGCTTGTCCAGTTCGCCGGACAGTTCCCTGACGCGGAGCCTGATCGACTTGAGCGACTGGTCGATCTGCCCGCGCGCCTGTTCGGCCTCGTCGCGTTCCTCGGCCGCCACGGTGAGGGAGGTCTCCAGGCGGGCCAGGGTCAGCTCGGTGCCGCGGACCACGGCCTGGGCGACCAGTGCCTGCCTGCGCCGCCGTTCCCGCAGCTCGGCGGCCCTGGCGCGTTCCTCGCGCTCCCGTTCGGCGGCGCGCAGCAGTTCGTCGGCCCGGCCCGTGAGGCCCTTGACCCGCTCCTCGGCCGTCCGTACGGCCAGGCGGGCCTCCATCTCCGTCTGTCTCGCCGAGGCGCAGATCTCCGCGAGTTCGTCGCGCATCTCGGTGGTCGGTTCGGGTTCGGCCTCCACCTCGGCGGTGGCGGCGGCGAGCCGTTCCTCGATCTCGGCGAGCCCCGCGGCGTCCCGGTCGCGGGCCTCCTCGGCGGCCCGTACGGCCCTGGCGAGCCGTTCGCACTCGGCGGCGGCGGCCTCGGCCGCGGCGCCGAGCTGGGCCAGTCGCCGCGCGGTCGCGGCGGCCCGCTGGTCGGCGTCACGCTGTCTGGCCCTGATCTGGTCGAGCGCGGCCTGGGCGGCGTTCACCCCGGCCTGGGCGGTCTGCACGCCTGTCTGCGCCTCGCCCACGCCCGCCTGGGCGGTCTCGACGGAGAACTGCGCCTGTGCCTCGGCTTCGGCGGCCTCCTCCATGGCGAGACCCGCCTGTTCGGCGGCCTGCCTGGCCGTGGCCAGGTCCGCGACGGCCTCGTCGAGAGCGGCCCGCATCTGGAGGGCGGAGGCCGCGCCCGTTGAGCCTCCCCTGGCGGCGTAGGAGCCGACCAGGTCGCCGGAGCGGGTGACGGCTCGCAGCTCGGGCCACTGCTCGACGGCCTTCCTGGCCGTCTCAAGGTCGTCGACGACCAGGACGTCGGCCAGCAGGTGCGTGACGGCGGCCCGCAGCGCGTCGGGCACGGTGACCAGGTCCGCCGCCCACCGGCCGCCCGCGACGGGCATGTCGGCCCTCCGCGGGACCTGCCCGCCCGTGGCGACGAGCAGGGCCGCCCGGCCCCCGTCCTGGCGGCTGAGGAAGTCGATGGCGTCCGCGGCGGCCTGCAGCGACTCCACGGCCACCGCCTCGGCGTAGGCGCCGAGCACGGCGGCCACGGCCGTCTCCGCGCCGGGGCTGACGGTCAGCATGGTGGCCACCGGGCCGAGCACCCCGGCCAGGTCGGCGGCCAGCAGCGCCGCGGCGCCGTCCGTGCCGCTCGCCAGGCTCAGCTGGAGCGCCTCGAACCTGGCTTCGAGCGCGGCGACCTGACGCTGGGCCTCCTGGTCGGCCTTGCGGGCGACGCCCACGGCGGCCTTGGCCGAGGACAGGGCCGCGTTGGGGCCCGCGACCGAGGCCTTGGCCTCCTCGGCGACGGCCTTGGCCTCCTCGACGGCCTCCCTCGCCTGTGCCACGGCCTCAAGGGCGATTTCCAGCTCTTCGGCGAGGGCGGGGTCGATCTCCGGCTCAGAGCGTTCCTGGCCCTCGTGGTCGGCGCGGGCGCGCTCGGCGCGCTGTTCGGCCTCTTCGAGGGAGAGCCTCAGCCGCCCGATCTCCTCCTCGGCCGCGCCCGCCCTGCTGTGCGCCGCGCCGGCCTGTCCCCTGAGCTTGGCCAGTCCTTCGCGCCGGTCCGCGACGGCCTTGGCCTCCGCGGCCAGGCGGCGCTCCTCGGCGGCGAGCGCCTCCTCGCTCTCCGAGCGTCCCGCGACGGCCTGTGCCAGGGTCTCCCGCTCCTGGTCGAGGAGCTCCTCAAGGACGCGTTCCTGCTCCTGGATCTCCTCGGCCTCGCGCTCGTAGTCCTCCGGGTCGCGTCCTCTGCGCTCGACCGTGGTGTCGGTCGCGTTGCGGTGCCGTTCGGCGGCCAGCCCGGCCAGGCCCCTGAGGCGCTCACGGAGGGACGAAAGCCGGAAGTAGGTCTCCTGGGCGGCGGCCAGGCGCGGCTGTGCCTCGGCCTCCGCGGCCTCAAGCTCGGCCTCGGCGACCTGGCCCTGTTCCAGCTCGGTCTCCACCACCGTACGGCGGGCCAGCACGGCGGCCTCGTCGGCGGTCTCCCGCTCCAGGGTGACACGCAGGGTGAGCACGTCGTCGGCGAGCAGCCTGAGCCTGGCGTCACGCAGGTCGGCCTGGATGACCGCGGCCTTGCGGGCGATCTCCGCCTGGCGGCCGAGGGGTTTGAGCTGTCTGCGCAGCTCGGTGGTGAGGTCCTGGACCCGGGTCATGTTGGCCTGCATCGCGTCGAGCTTCCGCAGCGCCTTCTCCTTGCGCTTGCGGTGCTTCAGAACGCCCGCGGCCTCCTCGATGAAGGCCCTGCGGTCCTCCGGGCCCGCGTGCAGCACCTGGTCGAGCTGGCCCTGCCCGACGATGACGTGCATCTCACGGCCGATACCCGAGTCGGACAGGAGTTCCTGGATGTCGAGCAGGCGGCAGGTGTCGCCGTTGATGGCGTACTCGCTCTGTCCCGCCCTGAACATCAGGCGGCTGATCGTGACCTCGGTGTAGTCGATGGGCAGCGCGCCGTCGGTGTTGTCGATGGTGAGCGTGACCTCGGCACGGCCGAGCGGGGCCCGTGAGGACGTCCCGGCGAAGATGACGTCCTCCATCTTGCCGCCGCGCAGCGACTTGGCGCTGTGCTCGCCCATCACCCAGGCCAGGGCGTCGACCACGTTGGACTTGCCCGAGCCGTTCGGGCCGACGACGGCGGTGATGCCGGGTTCGAACCTGAGGGTGGTGGCCGAGGCGAAGGACTTGAATCCGCGCAGAGTCAGGGTTTTCAGATACATGTCACCCCTCGTCCGCCGCGTTCACCCGTGTTCACTCGCGCTTTCCCAGGCCGCCCTGTCGCTCTCGCCTGGGAAGACTACCGTTCTTCGCCCGCGCCCGCCTGTCCAGCGCCTAGGGTGCCCTGCATGGATGCGGAACGCGGCGAGGGCTCCCCGCACGGCGGGGACGGCCGTCTCAGACGGCGGGCTTTCCTGGTCGGCGGCGGGCTGGCCGCGCTCGGCCTGGGCGGTGCCGCGCTCGCGATCGGTCCGGACGGTTTCCGGAACGCCTACGCCCGTGTCGTCTGCGGAGGCGTCCCCGACCCTCCCGTCGCCCGTCCCGGGGCCCGGCGGCTGAGCGAGGTCGAGGGCCGTACGGTGATCGTCTCACTGCCGCCGCGGCCACGCGACCGGACCGCCGTCGTGATCATGTTTCCCGAGGGCACGGAGAACGCCCGCGCGTCGCTCGACCTCTGTTCCGCGGACCGTTACCTGGCGGCGAGCGGGGGGCGGTTCGCGGTCGCCGCGATCGACGACTGGCCCTCGGCCGACGTCGTGGGGACCGTGCTCCCGCATCTGGAGACCCAGGGGTTCGACACCGGAAGGATCGGGCTGCTCGGCTGGGCGGCGGGCGGGGCGGAGGCCCTCAGGCTGGCCGCGCAGCTGGGTTCCGGCCGGGTCGCCGCGGTGGCCGCGGCCTCACCCGCCGTCACGGCGGCACGGGCTCCGCTGCGTGACCTGGTGGACATCCCGGTCTGGCTGGGCTGCGGCGAGCGCGACGACAGGGCTCCGCAGACGGAGACGATGCTGAAGGGGTTGAAGGCGCTCGGCGCGACGACGGAGGGAGGGATCTCCTCGGGGTGCCAGGACACGGCGTACCGGGTCCGTGTGCTCCCCGAGCAGTTCGCCTTCTTCTCACGTCATCTGTGAGCGATCTCGTCGTACGGCGGTGCGCCGGGCGTACCGTGTGGTCCGCCCGCCGTACATGGGTCGTTCGCCATGCGTGGCCCCGCACGTGACAGGGGTCGGCATGGCAAGGGACGCCCCGGCGAGGCGCCCCTGGACAGTGGTGTTTCGTCCCGGTCTCTAAGTGAGAACCGGCTCACGATCCTGCAGGCGGGTGAACGCCTCGTCGCGGGTGCCGGCCGCGAGTTCGTCGTTCTGGGCCTGGAGCCGGGTGAGCTCTGCCTCCAGATCACGGATACGCTGCTGAAGACGGCGCATCTCCGAGACCATACGAGGGTCAGGACCGCCGACGTGGCCGAGTAGAGCCTTCGCCATGGTAAAGGGTCCTCCACGCTGAGTGACCAGACTGGTTCGCGCACTTCTTGCCGCGGGAGGGGTGCGCGTGGTTCTTATCAAGAGTCGCACCGGCGGAAGGGGCGGTCAAGTTGAACGCTCCGTGTGGATACACCAGTGGGCACTCTCGACAGTAAAATATACCTTATTTTGGGCGGTTTAAGGAAGCATCAGCGCTCAACGAAACCGCCAAGATTTCCTTTGGCCTCGCTCCAGCGTTCCACGACCGCGTCAACCTTTCCCGGGGTCGCACCCGCCCTGAGCTGGGAGAGCAGGTTCTCGCACGCCTCACGACCGCCCTCGGCGACGACCTCGACCCGGCCGTCCTCGGTGTTCCTCGCCCATCCGGAAAGTCCGAGCTCCAGCGCTCTGGCCCGCGTCCACCAGCGGAAACCGACCCCCTGGACACGCCCTCTGACCCAGGCGGTCAGCCGTACGGCCGTCATGCCGCCGTCCCTCTCGGGCGGGGCTGGCAACGGGGGCAGCTGTAGGAGGAACGGTTCATGAACGACTCCCTGACGATCGGCGCGCCGCAGCGCGGGCAGGGTTCGTCCCGCCTGCCGTACACGGCCAGTGAGCGCTCGAAGTAGCCGCTCTCACCGTTGACGTTGACGTAGAGGCTGTCGAAGGACGTGCCGCCCTGCGCCAGGGCCTCGGTCATCACCTCGCGGGCCGCGCCGACCAGCTCGGAGATCTTCGGCCCGGTCAGCGCCCCGGTCGGCCTGGCGCCGTGCAGGCGAGCCCGCCAGAGCGCCTCGTCGGCGTAGATGTTGCCGACCCCGCTGATCAGCGACTGGTCCAGGAGCGCCCGCTTGATCTCGGTCCGCCGGGCTCGCAGACGGCGGGCGAAGAGCTCCTCGTCGAAGTGCTCCTCGAACGGGTCGGCCGCGATGTGGGTGATCGGCTCGGGCACCTGCCTGCCGCCGGCCTCGGCCAGCGGTGTCACCAGCACGTGCCCGAAGGTCCGCTGGTCGACGAAGCGCAGGTCGGGGCCGCCGTCGGCGAAGGTGATCCGGATCCGCAGGTGTTTCTCCAGGGCCGTGTCCGGCTCGACGACCAGCAGCTGGCCGCTCATGCCGAGATGGGCCAGGATCGCGTCCGTCCCGTCGAGGGGCAGCCAGAGGTACTTGCCCCTGCGTTCGGCGGTGCCGATCGTGCGCCCCTTGAGCTGGGCGGCGAACTCCTCGGCGCCGGGGACGTGCCTCCTGATCGCTCTCGGGTGCAGCACCTCGGCCCGCGCGACGACGCGTCCGCGGACCCAGCGTTCCAGGCCGCGCCGTACGACCTCGACCTCGGGCAGTTCGGGCATGCCCCCTCCTTCGGTTCGTGCCGTACGACTCGCGGGTCAGCCGGCCTCGCGCTTGTCGCGGTCCTCACGGATGCGGGTCCATGCGGTCTCGGCCGCCTGCTGCTCGGCCTCCTTCTTCGAACGGCCCGAGCCGGAGCCGTACTCCTCGCCGCCGACCCTGACGATCGCGGTGAAGGACTTGGCGTGGTCGGGGCCGCTCTCCTCCACGTGGTACTCGGGCACGCCGAGCGACTCGGAGGCGGTCAGCTCCTGCAACGAGGTCTTCCAGTCGAGACCGGCGCCCAGCGAGGCGGAGCGGGTGATGAGCGGGTCGAACAGCAGGTGGACGACGCGGAAGGCCTCGTCGAGGCCCTTGTCCACGTAGACCGAGCCGATCAGCGCCTCAAGGGTGTCGGCGAGGATCGAGGACTTGTCACGCCCCCCGGTGCCCTCCTCGCCCCTGCCGAGGCGCAGGAAGCGCCCGAGACCGAGGGTGCGGGCGACACCCGCGAGGGCGCGCATGTTGACCACCGCGGCCCTGAGCTTGGCGAGCTGCCCCTCGGGCAGGTCGGGGTGGTTGCGGTACAGGGTGTCGGTGACGACCAGGCCGAGCACGGAGTCGCCGAGGAACTCAAGGCGTTCGTTGGTCGGCAGGCCGCCGTTCTCGTAGGCGTAGGAGCGGTGCGTCAGCGCCCGCTCCAGGATCGCCGCGTCCAGTCGCACGGAGAGGACCTTGTCGAGCTCGTCACTGACGACCTCGACGGCTACCGGCTTGACACTGCTCATCCCCATGGTTTCTTCTCCTCGCACGCTTGCGGTGAAATGCGCGATGGCGAGGAAGGGAATGAGAGATGCCCGAAGATGTGGTGGGCGCCGGGAGGGTACGCGTCACCGCGTAACCCGGCGTCCACCACAGCCGCGGGCCGACCGCCATCGCATATGGATCGCGAACGGTGGCACCGGCCGGAGAGACCCGGCCGGTGTCCGTCGGTCAGACTGCGATCAGGCGGAGGGCTCGATCACCTGACGGCGGTTGTAGGTGCCGCAGGAGGGGCACGCCACGTGCGGACGCTTCGGCGAGCGGCACTGGGGGCAGCTCACGAGCGAGACCGCGGCGGCCTTCCACTGCGACCTGCGGGAGCGAGTGTTGCTCCGCGACATCTTGCGCTTGGGGACAGCCACGTCAGCTCTCCTGATCGTTGTTATGTTCTGGAACCAGACCCTGCAGCTTGGCCCAGCGGGCGTCGACGACCTCGTGTCCGTGATCAGGCTCGGCGTCGGCCAGCCTGATCCCGCACTCCGAGCAGAGCCCGGAGCAGTCTTCGCTGCACACCGGGCTCAACGGCAGTGTGAGCACCACCGCGTCACGGAACGCAGGTTCGAGGTCGAGCAGTTCTCCGTCGAGAAGCGAGTCGTCCTCGGCGGCATCCTCCGCCGAGTAGAAGAACAGCTCCTGGAAGCTCACCTCGGTATCCGAGACGATCTCCTCCAGGCAGCGTGCGCACTCCCCCCGCAGCGGGGCCCGCGCCGTGCCCGTGACGAGCACACCTTCCATGACCGCTTCAAGCCGGATGTCCAGCTCGACGTCGGTGTCCCTGGGGACACCGATCATGTCAACACCGATGTTCGCCGGCGCCGGGAGCGTGAGACTCATCCGAAGCATCGCCCCCGGTCTCCGCCCCAGGTCATGGGTGGAGATCACCCACGGGGCGCGGGGGTCAAGGCTGTGCGGAGTCATTCCACTCTCATCAGGCATGGCGAATCAACGCCGTCGTGCAAGGCAGAAACAAGAGGATACCAGGGGTCAGCCCCTGAGCCGTTCGACCAGGAGTTCCTGGACGAGATCGGGTACCAGACCGGCCACGCTCCCGCCGTAACGGACGATCTCCTTGATGCGACTCGACGACAGGAACGACACCTCGGGACCGGTGGCCATGAACAGTGTCTCGACCCCGGACATCCGGTAGTTGAGCTGGGCCATCTGCAACTCGTAGTCGAAGTCGCTGATCGCCCGCAGGCCCTTGACGATGGCCGGGATCTGCTGCTGCCTGCAGTAGTCCACCAGCAGACCGTGGAACTTGTCCACGCGCACGTTGCCGTACTCCTTGGTCACGTTCTGGAGCATCTCGATGCGCTCCTCGACCGTGAACAGGCTCTTCTTCTCGATGTTGATCAGGACGGCGACCACGACCTCGTCGTACTGCCGGCAGGCCCGGCCGATGATGTCCAGATGGCCGTTGGTAACGGGATCGAACGATCCCGGACAGACAACGCGACGCAAGGCGAAACCCCCTGCCCTATGGATTCCCGGCGGCGCGACCGTACCAAACGGCCGCTTCCCCGTAACGACGGACCCTGTCCTCCTCGTACCCCTCGGGCCACACCAGGTCTGTGCCCCGGCTCTCGCGTTCCACGACCACCAGGGCGTCCCGTTCCAGCCAGCCGCCGTCCCTCAGCCCCCTGAGCACGGCGTCGACCGCCTCGGCGCCCAGGGTGTACGGCGGGTCGGCGAACACCAGGTCGTACGGCTGCGCCGTTCCCCGTTCGAGCACCCGCTCGACGCGGTCGGCGGCCAGTTCCGCACCGGGCAGCCCGAGGGAGGCGATGTTGGCCCTGATCGTCCTGATCGCCTTGGCGTCCGACTCGACGAGCAGGGCGTGCTCCGCGCCCCGGGACAGCGCCTCAAGCCCGAGGGCCCCCGACCCCGAGTAGAGGTCGAGCACCCGGGCGCCGTCCAGGGGGCCGAACAACGACCCGACGGTTGCGAAGATCCCCTCTCTGGCCCGGTCGCTCGTGGGGCGGGTCCCCCGCCCCGGCGGCACGGCCAGCCGTCGTCCTCCTGCGCTTCCCGCGATGACTCGACTCACCGGCCCATTGTCCCAGCGGCGGCGCGGACCACAGCCCGGCGTGTCGCGACGCATCACATAACCGCAGGTCAAAAGGGTTCGGGTAGGTGATCTAGGTCAAGAGTGGGCAAGGAGTGGCGACGAAAGCGCAAGGGTCGTTCCCCCGGGTCACGACTGCTTGCATGATGAGTCCTGCGGCCTTCGGCGACCCAGGAGAAGGCCGACCGGCGTGATCGTGAGCCCTTCCGCACGCCGGTGCTCTCGGCACCTGACCCGAGGGCGGGCCCAGGCGGGGACGGCATTCGGGGGGAGGCCGTCCCCGCCTTCGGGCGTCTTCTGACCTTTCCCGCCCGCGGCCCCTCCGTGCCGCCCCAGGCCTTCCCTCTCCCGTCAGCGGACGCCGAGGACCCCGGACGCCCAAGGACCGTCTCCCGACGGGCTCAGGTCTTCTCCAGGTATTCGGCGCGCTCGTCGGCCAGCAGCCTGTCGATCTCCATGCGCAGCATCGGGTGCCCCGACAGCTCCGGATCGCTCTCCAGCACGCCCTCGGCGTCGAGGCGGGCCGAGTGGATCACCTCCTCGTCCCGCAGGAGCTGCAGCAGCTTCAGCGACGACCTGCGGCCCGACTGCGCGACGCCCAGCACGTCGCCCTCACGGCGCTGTTCGAGGTCGACCCGGGACAGCTCGAAGCCGTCTAGGGTCGTGGCCACCGCGTCGAGCCGCTGCCTGGCCGGGGTGCCGCCGGGGGCGTCGGTCACCAGCAGGCACAACCCGGGCAGCCCGCCCCGGCCGACCCGGCCGCGCAGCTGGTGGAGCTGGGAGACGCCGAACCGGTCGGCGTCCATGATGACCATGACGGAGGAGTTGGGCACGTCGACGCCGACCTCGATGACCGTGGTGGCCACCAGGACGTCCGTCTCGCCGCGGCTGAAAGCCCGCATCACGGCGTCCTTCTCCTCCGGGGGCAGCTTGCCGTGCAGCACCGCCGTACGCAGGCCGTGCAGCGGGCCCTGGGAGAGCGTCTCGGCCACGTCGAGCACCGCGAGCGGGGGGCGGCGCTCGTCGTCGTCCTTGGACAGGTCGCCCTCGTCGCCCTCTAGGTCGCCGATGCGCGGGCAGACGATGTAGGCCTGCCGTCCCAGCTCGACCTCCTCGCGCAGCCTGCTCCAGGCCCGGTCGAGGAAGTGCGGTTTCTCCGCGGCGGGGACCACGTGCGTGGTGATCGGCGCGCGCCCCGAGGGGAGTTGGGAGAGCGTGGAGACCGTCAGGTCGCCGAAGACGGTCATGGCGACCGTGCGCGGGATCGGGGTGGCGGTCATGACCAGCACGTGCGGACGGCCTCCCCCGGCCTTCTCCCTGAGCGCGTCGCGCTGCTCGACGCCGAAGCGGTGCTGCTCGTCGACCACGACCAGCCCCAGGTCGGCGAACTGCACGCGCTCCTGCAGGACCGCGTGGGTGCCGACGACGATCCCGGCCGCGCCCGAGGCGGCGTCGAGCATGGCCGTACGGCGGGCCGCCGCGCCGAGCGAACCGGTCAGCAGGGCGACCGCCGTACCGCCGAACATGCCGCCCGTCGCCAGGTCGCCGAGCATGGCCGTGATCGACCTGTGGTGCTGCTGGGCGAGCACCTCCGTCGGGGCGAGCAGTACGGCCTGGCCTCCTGCGTCGACCACCTGGAGCATGGCGCGCAGCGCGACGACGGTCTTGCCCGCGCCGACCTCGCCCTGCAGGAGCCTGTGCATGGGGTGGGCCAGGGCCAGGTCGGCGGCGATCTCCTCGCCCACGCTCCGCTGCCCCTCGGTGAGCTGGAACGGCAGGCGCGCGTCGAAGTCGGCCAGCAGCCCGTCCGCGCGGGCGGGCCTGGGGGCGGCGGGCCAGGAGGCCGCGGCCGCGCGGCGCTGCAGCAGCACCGCCTGGAGCAGGAAGGCCTCGTCGTACTTCAGCCGCTTGCGCGCCCTGGAGACGTCGGCGTGGTCGCGGGGCCGGTGGACGGCCGTGAGCGCCTCGGCCAGCCCGGGAAGCTCACGTCTGCTCCGGAGGTCGGCGGGTAGCGGGTCCTCAAGGGGCTCCAGGGTGTCGAGCAGGACGCCGAGCGCCCTGCGGATCGCCCAGGGGGTCACGTCCTTGCCCGCCGGATAGATCGGCACCAGCGCGGCGGCGAACCTCTCGGCGCCCTCCTGGCTCTCGTCGAACATCTCGAACTCGGGGTGGGAGAGCTGCCACCTGCGTTTGTCGCCCTGGCCGAACGCGCCGACCTTGCCCGCGAACATGCCCCTGACGCCGGGCCGCAGCCGGGTCTCCGCGATGTGGGAGGCCCTGCCGAAGAAGGACAGGTAGATCTTGCCCCGGCGGCCGTCGACGATCTCGACCTCCAGCCAGGTGCCGCCCTTGTTGCGCATCGGCCTGCGCATGGCCCTGGTGACCTCGCCGACGACCGTGGCGTGCTCGTCGGCCTGAAGGTCCTCGAAGTCGGTCAGCTCACCGCGCTCGGCGTAGCGGCGGGGGTAGTGCCGCAGCAGGTCGCCCACGGTGCGCAGGTCGAGGACGCTCTCCAGCAGCTTGGCGGTCTTGGGGTCAAGCGCCTTGGTCAGCGGCTCGTCGAAGCTCGTCACCCCAGAGTTTCTACCGTGTCCGTGCGACAGAATCGCCTCGACACCACGCGGGCGGGCCCGGCACGGCCGTCCGGCGGCCCCCGGGAATGCGCTACCGTTGACCCTTGGGACTATCCCCGTTCGGCCAGTCATGGCGGTCCGTGTTGTCATGTGAGGCCGGGCGTCGGGTATTCTCGTCTGGCCAGCCGGTCGTCCCGGCACGCCCGATGACCGCCGCCGACGCGGCGGATCGAGCCTCTCGACTGATCTAAGGAGCGAACCGTGGCTTCCGTCTGCGATGTTTGCGCTAAGAAGCCGACCTTCGGCAACAACGTCTCCCACTCGCACCGCCGCACCCGCCGCCGCTGGAACCCGAACATCCAGCCCGTGCGCGCAGTGGTGAACGGCACGCCGAAGCGGCTGAACGTTTGCACCTCCTGCATCAAGGCCGGCAAGGTCACCCGCTAGCCAGACGCACCCGCGGCCCGGCGCCCCCTCGTGGGGTGCCGGGCCGCGTCGTGCTGCCAGGAGTCTTTTCTGGACATCTCCCCTGAATCACCACCTTGACTGGTTAGTGTCAGATGGTGAGCACCTCTCCCGCACCACTCAAACTGAGCGCCGGCGCGAGCACGGGCTCCAAGATCATCATGTCGGTTCTCGCCCTCCCCTTCGTGGCGCTTCCGCTGTTCGTGATCCTCATGGTGCGTGACCAGCACACGTCGACGGACTATCCGTACTACCCTCCGGACCACTCCCCGTTCCGGATCGAGTACCTGGTCCTGCTGATATTCGCGCTGGTCGGGACGGTCTTCCTGGGCGGCCTCGTCGCCGCCTTCCGTTTCAGGGCGACCCTCACCGGGAGTGTGCTGGAGGTCCGGCGCACGTTCAGGACACGACGGGCCGACCTCGCCACGGCCCGCGTCTGGCTCGGTTCGACCCCCGAGTACGAGGGAAGCGGCGAGCACAGGCACCAGACCGGGCGCACCATCCCTCACCTGACGGCCCGGGACCACAACGGCCCCAAGGTACGGCTCCACCTGCGCACCGTGAACGGTTTCCTGCCGCCGCACGAGCTGGTCGCGCTGGCCGACGCCGTCGAGTCGGGCCACAGGGAGGGCCCGGACGCCGAGCAGGCGTCCAGGACCGCCGAGGTCCTGCGCCGCCTGGGCACCGACCCCATGATCGGGCTTCTGTGAACGGGGCCGGAGATCGGGCTCCGGCGGGACGTCACACGGGCTGAGACCCAGAAGGGCTAACGCCAGCGCCAGGCGTGGTCCACGGGGCCTATGCCGGAGCCGAGGGCGAAACCGTGGGCGATGGCCCCGGTGACGTACGCCTTGGCCTTCTCAACGGCGGCGGGGACGTCCTCACCGAGCGCCAGGTAGGAGGCGACGGCCGAGGCCAGGGTGCAACCGGTGCCGTGGGTGTGGCGGTTGTCGTGACGTTCGGCGTGGAAGCGGAACTCACGGGTGCCGTCGGTGAGCAGGTCGACCGGCTCTCCCGGCAGGTGGCCGCCCTTGATCAGCGCCCAGGCCGGGCCGAGCGCGAGGACGGCGTCGGCGGCCTTGCGCATGTCCCGGTCGTCCTCGACCTTGACGCCGGTCAGCTGCGCGACCTCCCAGAGGTTGGGGGTCACGACGGTCGCGACCGGCAGCAGCCGTGTCCTGACGGTCTCGACCGCCTCCGGCGCGAGCAGCGTGTCCCCGTGCTTGGAGACCCCGACCGGGTCGACCACGACCGGCGCCCCCGCCCCGGCGAGCGCCTCGGCGACCGTCTCGACCAGTACCGGCGAGGCCAGCATCCCGGTCTTGATCGCCTGTGCGCCGATGTCGCCGAGCACCGAGTCGAGCTGGGCGCGGACCGCCTCCGCGGGCAGCTCCCAGTAGCCCTGGACGCCCAGCGAGTTCTGGGCGGTCACCGCGGCGATGACGCTCATGCCGTGGACGCCGAGGGCCAGCATCGTCTTCAGGTCGGCCTGGATGCCCGCGCCGCCGCCGGAGTCGGATCCGGCGACGGTCAGCACGCGGGGAGGGGCGGAATCGGTCATGAGCCCCATCCAACCAGCTCTCGGGCATGCCCGCCGTACCGGATCAGATGACGACGCAGTCAGCCTGGGGGCTCTGGCAGGTCTTGGGGGTACTCGACTGGCCGTCCGCGCTGAAGGTGACGACCAGGTTCTCCCCCGGGTCCAGGTTCTGCGCCGAGTCGAGGACGAGGATTCCGCCCTCCTGCTTCCAGTCGGCGCCGTGCAGCGAGGTGATCTCGCCACCGACCGGCATCTTCAGCGTCAGGCCGTCGAGCTTGCCGTCCGCGGCGATGACGAGCTGGGCGGTGTAGGCCTGGGTCTTCTCCTTGACCAGGCCGAATCCGACGGTGACCCCGGAGGCCGCGGGGGTGGTCGGGGTGGGCGCCGGGGTCGCGGAGGTCTCGGGGACGCCCGGCGACTCGCCGGGCGTGTGCGGCCGTTCGCCGGTGACGAGCGCCTCCCCGGTCGGTTCCGGTGTGGGCTCGGGGTCGTCGCTCGGCTGCGCCTGATCGGTGCGGCGCGGGGTGTGCCCGGTCTTCGGGGTCGGGCGCGCCTTCGCCTCTGGGGTCTCGGGGGTCTCGGGGGTACGGTCCGCGCGGTGCGCAGTGGCGACGGGCGCCGGGGTCCGCGGGGGCCGCGTCTCCGTCCCGCCGGGCTTGCCCGTCGCTTCTCCGGTCGGCTCCTGTGCGGGCTCCTCCGCCTCCTCTCCCGGCGGCGTGGGGTCCTCGGGATCGGTGAGCGAGTCCTCGGGGGCGGGCCGTTCCGAGGAGGCGGCCGCGCAGCCGCCGGGCGGGCAGGCGGTGGTCGAGTCGGCGGAGCCGCTGGTCAGCTGGATGGCCGCGGCGCTTCCGCCGAGGACGGCGACGACCGCGACCGCGGTGAGCAGCATCGTCCTGACGCGCCGTCTCGGCTTGCGCTCCTCTCCCGGCCAGACGGGCTCGGACAGTTCGGTCGTGGCCGACCAGCCTGATCCGAGGAACCCCTTGGCGGGTTCGGTGATCGCGGACTCCTCTGGACGGAGCCGGCGCCCGATCAACTCGTCATTGGTCCCGGACTGTTGGGGGGGCTCCGGAGCTGACTCCGGCTCACGTTTCCCCCGGTTGCGGGGGACGTCTTCCCCATGTCCACCATGGCGGCCCATGTCGCCCCTTCCTCTAGGGAATCTCGGCCGCCAAACTTCATACCATTTCAATAACCGTTTGTCGCAATTTTCACGAATGTCACAGGAAGTGGGAAAATTCACTCCCTGAAGTGATCCCACCCCTCATAGGCCATCGAACGGCCGCTGACCTGCACGCCCTTACCCGCCTCGACCCGGCCGACCACGGTCCACTCCTGCGGCAGCCGTACGCTCTGAGGGAACGTCGCCGCGAGCGCGTGATCGTCCCCGCCGGACAGGATCCACCCGAGCGGGTCCACCCCGAGCCGTCCGGCGGCCTCCTCAAGGGGCTCGGGGATCACGAAGGCCTCCGGCAGGAGCACGATCCCCACCTCGCTCGCCTCGGCGACGTGACCGAGGTCCTGGAGGAGCCCGTCGCTGACGTCGAGCATCGAGGTGGCGCCGAGCGCGGCCGCCCGGGGACCGCAGACGTACGGAGGCGCGGGGCGGCGATGGGCGTCGAGCAGTGCGGCGGGGCCCTTCTCACCGGCGGCGAGCAGCGCGAGCCCCGCCGCGGCGTGCCCGAGCCGTCCGGTGACCGCGACCACGTCGCCGGGGCGCGCGCCGGAGCGGGTGACCGGGGCACGCCCGCCGAGGTCTCCCAGCGCGGTCACCCCGAGCACGACCAGGTCGCAGCGGGTGACGTCGCCGCCGACCACACTCGCGCCGACCAGGTCGCACTCGTCGCGGAAGCCGTCGGTGAGGTCGTCGAGCCAGCCGGTGGCGGCGTCGGCGGGCAGGCCGAGACCGACCACGATGCCGGTGGGGTCGGCCCCCATGGCAACGATGTCTGAAAGATTCTGGGCCGCAGCTTTACGCCCGATGTCGTAGCCACTGGACCAATCGCGACGGAAATGCCTACCCTCGATCAGTAAGTCTGTCGTCACGACGACCCGTCCGTCAGGAGACCTCACCATCGCGGCGTCGTCCCCGGGACCGAGAAGCACGGTCCCACCTTGTGGCAAGCGTTCGGCTATACGTGCGACAACTCCGAATTCGCCGAGATCTCCGACTGTGATGACACACCTCCCGTTCATCACAGGGTACGGTGGCCCTTCGGCACTGATCCAATCGCCCGGGAGGACGTTATGGTGCAGGCCTACATCCTGATCCAGACCGAGGTCGGCAAGGCCGCGAACGTGGCCGGGCAGATCTCCTCGATCACCGGTGTCACCCAGGCCGAGGACGTGACCGGACCCTACGACGTGATCGTCCGCGCCGAGGCCCGCAACGTGGACGAACTCGGCAAGATGGTGGTGGCCCAGATTCAGGCGGTGGAGGGCATCACACGTACTCTTACGTGTCCCATCGTCCATATCTGACCTCACCGGGAGACTCCATGTCACTCCGGTTCGCCCGCTGGGCCGCGCTCGCCTGCCTCCCTCTGCTCCTGGCGGGATGCGGCGGCGCGGTCCGCGTGGACCCGCCCGTTCCCGAGGGAGCGGCCGCCGCCGCGTGCAAGGCCCTCGGCGGACGGCTGCCCAAGACCCTCGACGGTGTGGACCGGGTCGAGTCGTCGCCCGCCTCGCCGTACGTCGCGGTGTGGGGGCAGGCGCGGATCGCGCTGCGCTGCGGGGTGACCCGGCCGTCGACGATGGCCGCCACCGACGAGGTTCCGGAGATCAACGGGGTCGCGTGGTTCAACGACCCCGCCAGGCCCGCCCTGTTCACCGCGATCGGCAGGCAGGCCTACGTCGAGGTGACGATCTCCCGCGAGCACGTCCCGGGGAACGTCCTGGTCGACCTCTCCGGGCCGATCAAGGCGGCGCTCCCCCAGACGGGCTGACCTACCTGAGCCCCGGCGCGCGGTTCAGCGCCAGCTGGATCAGCCGGTCGACGAGCTCCCCGTACGGCACACCGGTCGCGGCCCACAGCTGCGGCGCGACCGAGACCGAGGTGAAGCCGGGCATCGTGTTGATCTCGTTGAGGATCAGCCGGCCGTCCTCGGTGTAGAAGAAGTCCACCCGGGACAGGCCCTCACAGCCGAGCGCCTCGAAGGCGCGCACGGCCATCGCGCGCAGCTCCTCGGCGACCTCGGCCGGAATGTCGGCGGGCACGGCCAGGGACATCTCGTCGCCGATGTACTTGGCCTCGAAGTCGAAGAACTCGTGGTCGCCGTGGACCAGCACCTCACCGGGCAGGCTGGCCCTGGGCGCCTCGTCACCGGGGGACTCCAGCACGGCGCACTCGATCTCGCGGCCCACGATGGCGGCCTCGACCAGCACCTTGGGGTCGTGCTCGCGGGCGAACTCCACGGCCCTTTCGAGCTCCTCGCGGTCATTGGCCTTGGAGATGCCCTGACTCGACCCGGCGCGGGCGGGCTTGACGAAGACCGGCCAGCCGAGCTCCTCGACCTCCTTGAGGACCCGCTCGCGGGCGGTGCGCCAGTCACGGTCGCGCACGACGACGTACGGCCCGACCGGCAGGCCCGCGGCGGCCAGCACCGTCTTCATGTAGCCCTTGTCCATACCGACCGCGCTGGCCAGCACCCCGGAGCCGACGTAGCGGACCCCGGCCATCTCCAGCAGCCCCTGGATCGTGCCGTCCTCGGCGAAGGGGCCGTGCATCACCGGGAAGACGACGTCCACCTGGCCGAACTCGACCGGGATGCTGCCCGCTTCGTAGACGACCAGCGCGTCGCCGCCGGTCGGCAGCGCGAGCGCCGTTCCCGTGGCGTCGACGACCGGCATCTCGCCGTTCTCGATCGCGTAGCGCTGCTCGCCGGAGGCGAGCACCCACCGCCCGTCCTGGGCGATGCCCACGGGGAGAACCTCGTACTTGGACCGGTCGATGGCCTCAAGGACGCTCCCGGCCCCGAGGAGGGAGACGCCGTGCTCGGAGTTGCGGCCACCGAAGACGATTGCAACCCGCGGGCGGGTTTCGCGCTGCTCGCTCATGATGACCGAATGTACCCCCTCTGGGCCGTCATCCCGGCTGTCAGACGCGCCTATCGTCCCGATCCGGGGCCCTTTCCGCTGTCCGGGGCCACCCCTTGGTCGAGGAGGGCGTCCAGAGCCCTCGTCACGTCCATGATGAGGTCCTCCGCGTCCTCCAGGCCGATCGAGAAGCGGACCGCCCCGGCGTCGATCCCGGCGGCCCCGCCGAGCTGCGGATGGCTGGTCGAGGCGACGTGCGCCGCCTTGGTCCTGGTGCCGCCGACCGAGGTGGCGATCGAGGCGATCCTGAGGCCGTCGGCCAGCGCGACGCCCGCGTCGTAGCCGCCGTGCGGGGTGACCGTCACGCAGGCGCCGTACCTCGTCCCCTCAGGGCCCGAGTCGAACAGGTGCCTGGCCAGCTGGTGGCCGGGGTGTCCCGGCAGGCCCGGGTAGTCGACCCGGCGCACCGCGGGGTGCTTGGCCACCGCGGCGGCGAAGACCATCGCGGTCGCGCACATCCTGCGCACCCGGAGCGGGAGGGTCGCCAGCCCCCTGCGGAGCAGGAAGGCGTCGTCGGGGGAGAGCGTGCCGCCGGTGTCGAGACGGACCTCGCCGAGCTGCGCGATCAGGTCGGGACGGCCGACCGCGACACCGCCCTCGCAGTCGTCGTGGCCGCCGAGATACCGGGTCGCCGAGTGGACGACCAGGTCGGCGCCGTGTTCGAGCGGGCGGCAGACGACCGGGGTCGCGAAGGTCGAGTCGACGACAAGCAGCGCCCCGGCCCTGCGGGCGATGCGGTACAGGCCCCGGATGTCGGAGACGGCCATGGCCGGGTTGGACAGGGTCTCCGCATAGATGATCTTCGTGTTCGACCTGACCTCGGCGTTCACCCGGCTGAGGTCGCCGTAGTCCGCGAAGCCCGCCGAGACGCCGAACCTGGAGAGCACGTTGGTGATCAGCGAGTAGGTCCCGCCGTGCACGGGGATCGGGGCGACGATGTGCGCTCCGGCCCGCAGGAAGGTCATCAGGACGGCGGTGATCGCGGCCATCCCCGAGGAGAAGGCCTGCCCGGCGACGTCCTTGGGCGCCGCGGCCCCTTCGAGCGAGGCGACCGCGGCGGCGAAGGCGGCGGTCGTCGGGTTGTCCACCCCGCCGTGGGCGAAGCCCGAGCTCTTCTCGTCGCACATCTCGGCGTACTCGGCCGAGTCGGCGAAGCCCCAGGCGGAGCTGCGCCACACCGGCAGGCCGAGCGGGCTCTGCCGGGGGTCGGCCAAGGGGGGCAGGTGGACCGCGCGGGTGTTCTCACCGTTGGGTCTGCGCATTCGTCGGCTCACCGGATTCGCGCCGGGGGTACTCCGATCCCGGGGCGGGGTGACGGCGCTTCCCTCCCTCGCGGTGTCGGCGGGATCGTACGGCCGACGCCTCCGGGCTCCCTCTCCCGTGTCCTCGGCGGCGAGGACGACAGGGAGGTCAAACGCCGTACCGTTCTGGTTTGAGGGTTCGCGACATCAGCAGGTTCCCGGCCTCGGCGGGAGGCAACCCGTCGTGCACGACGGCCACAACCACCTCCGTGATCGGCATCTCGACATCGTGCTTCCTGGCCAGTTCCAGAACCGACTCGCAGGATTTGACTCCTTCGGCGGTCTGCTTCGTCGCGGCGACGACCTCGGCCAGGGTCATCCCCCGGCCAAGATTCTCACCGAAGGTACGGTTCCTGGACAATGGGGAGGTGCAGGTCGCTATGAGATCGCCCATTCCGGCCAGCCCGGCGAAGGTGTGCGGATCGGCGCCGAGCGCCTCGCCCAGCCGGGAGATCTCCGCGAGTCCCCTGGTCATCAGCATCGCGCTGACGTTGTCGCCGAGCCCCATCCCCGCCGAGACGCCCACGGCGAGAGCGATCACGTTCTTGACGGCGCCGCCGAGTTCGACCCCGACGACGTCCGGGTTGGTGTAGGGGCGAAACCACGGCGGCAGGTGGCAGGCCTCCTGAAGGCGTTCCATGGCGCGCCGGTCGGCGCAGGCGACCACGGTCGCCGCGGGCTGGCCCCTGACGATCTCACCGACCAGGTTGGGACCCGAGACGACCGCGACCCGCTCCTTCGGCACCTCGGCGACCTCGCAGATCACCTCGCTCATCCGCTTCGTCGTGCCGAGCTCGATGCCCTTCATCAGGCTGACCAGCACCGCCTCCGGCGGGAGGTACGGCTTCCACCCGGTCAGGTTCACCCGCAACGTCTGGGACGGCACGGCCAGCACCACGAAGTCCGCCCCGTCCAGGGCCTCGGCAGGGTCGGTCGTCGCGCGCAGGGTCTCGGGCAGCCGTACGCCCGGCAGGTAGTCGGGGTTCTCGTGGCGGCGGTCGATCGCCTCGACGACCTCGGGGCGCCTGCCCCACAGAACGGTCTTGCCTCCCGCGCCCGCGAGGATCATCGCGAATGTCGTGCCCCACGAGCCCGTGCCGAATACAGCCGCCTTGGTCATTTCATCACCGTACGTCGAAGTCAATGGTCCGAGGGCCGCTTGAACGGTGCCGGCGGCGCCTTCTCCCCCCGCAGCTCGGCGAGCTGAGCGGTGACCGCCGCCATGATGTCCGCGGTCGCCGCGCGCAGCACGTCGGCGTGCAGGGGCCGCCCCTCGTACTTCGACAGGTCGACCGGTGGCCCCGCCAGCACGTGGAAGGTCTTACGCGGCCAGAGTCTTGGCCGTTTACCGCCGTAGGGCAGGATCTCCTGGGCACCCCAGTGCGCCACCGGGATCACCGGCGCGCCGGTCGCCAGCGCCAGCCTGGCCGCGCCGGTCTTGCCCTCCATCGGCCAGAAGTCGGGGTCGCGGGTGCAGGTGCCCTCGGGATAGAACATCACGCACGCGCCCTCGGCGATCCTGCGCTCCGACTCGGCGAGCGAGCGGGAGGCCTCCGCGCTGCCCCGGTGGACCGGGATGGCCATCAGCCCGCGCACCGCGCGCCCGAGCAGCGGCACCGAGAACAGTCCGGCCTTGGCCAGGATCGTCGGCCAGCGGCCGTTGTTGTAGAGGTAGTGGGCGACCAGGACCGGGTCGAGCCACGACAGGTGGTTGACGGCCAGGATGACCCCGCCGGTCGGCGGCAGCCGCTCGGCCCCGCGCCAGTCCTTCCTGACCAGGAGCCACGAGATCGGCTTGACGATCGTGACGGCCAGGGCGACCCAGAACCGGGAAGGCCATCCAGGACGTCTCATGAACTCCTCCGTAAGCAGTGATGCGCCCCAAGTGTCCCGGTTGGCCGTACAGGATGTCGAGGCGCGATGCTTAAGGCTATGCCTGCTCCGCAGAGTTCAGCCTGGACCCTCGTCGTGCCGGTCAAGACGTTGGTCGCCGCCAAGACGCGGCTGTCGAGGGCGGCGGGCCCGCACCGGGCCGCCCTGGCCGTCGCGTTCGCCTGCGACACCGTCGAGGCCGCGCTGGCCTGCGCGACGGTCGCGCGCGTCGTGGTCGTGACGAGTGATCCCGTGGCCGCGCCCGCGCTCGCCGGGATCGGCGCCCACGTGGTGGGCGATCCCGAGGCCGGCCTGAACGCGGCGCTGCGGCACGGCGCCACCGAGGCCGTACGGCTGGCGCCCGCCGGCTCCGTGGGCGCGCTCCAGGCCGACCTGCCCGCGCTGCGGCCCGCCGAACTCGCCCTGGTGCTGGCCGCGGCCGGCGAGTTCGACCAGGCGTTCCTGCCCGACGCGGCCGAGATCGGCACGACCTTCTACGGCGTACGGCCCGGCGTCCCGTTCACCCCGGGCTTCGGCGGCGAGTCGCGTGAGCGTCATCTGCGGTACGGCGCCAAGGAGCTCTGTCTTGAGGGGGTCGCCTCGGTACGCCGGGACGTGGACACCCCGGACGACCTGCGCAGCGCCCTGTCCCTCGGGGTCGGTCCCCGCACCCTCGCCGTGGTGGAGAAGATCGAAAGGGAGTCCCCCGCTGGGGGGACTCCCTCTTCCTCCTGACCCGCCCGTGTCCGCCGTGTCCGCCGTTCCGGGCCGGAGGCGCTCCGGCTCCGAACGGCGGGCCCCCGCGGGCGGGGCGCCGTGGCGGGGTCAGTGCCCGGCGTTCTCCCCCTCCCTGGCCTGCTTGGGCAGCAGGAAGGCCGTGACGAAGGTCAGCAGGAGCATCCCCGCGACCACCCACAGGACCGTGCCCGCCGCGCCGACGAAGTCGGGCCTGAGGGTGGCCGCGGCCTGGTCGAAGAAGACCGTGCCGAGCAGGGCGACACCGACGGCGCCACCGAGCTGCTGGATCGCGGTCAGCGTGCCCGAGGCCGAGCCGGTCTCGTGCTGCTCGACGCCGGCCAGGATGATGTCGAAGAAGGGCGCCATCAGCAGGCCCATGCCAAGCCCGGTGACCGCCAGGGAGGGAACGAACTGCCAGGCGGTCACACCGGTGCCGGCCTGGGCGATCGTCAGCAGGACCCCGACGACGCCGAGCGCCATGACGAGGATGCCGCCCTGCAGGACCTTGCGGCCGAACTTCGCGACCGCCTGCGCCACCCCGAACCCGGCGACCATGCCCAGCGACCAGGGGATCATCACCAGGGCCGCCTGGAGCGTGGAGTAGCCCAGGCCGATCTGGGTGTAGAGGTTGAACACCAGCGCGAAACCGGACATGGCGGAGAAGAAGACCAGGCCCGTCGCCAGGCCGCCGGTGAAGGCGCGCTTACGGAAGAGGCTGGGGACGACCAGCGGGTCACCGCCCGTCCGGCTCTTCCTGGCCTCGAACCAGCCGAAGAGCACGAAGAGCACGGCGGAGGCGCCCATCATCAGGAAGGCCCAGGCGGGCCAGTCACTCTCCCTGCCCTGGACCAGGGGGAAGACCAGCAGGAGACCGGCCAGGGAGGCCAGCAGCACGCCGGGGACGTCGAGCTTGAGCGGGTGCGGCGAACGGGACTCGGGCAGGAAGCGCATCCCCATCAGGACGGCGGCCAGGCCGAGCGGCAGGTTGATCAGGAAGATCATGCGCCAGCCGGTGCCGAAGAAGTCGGCGTCGACCAGCCATCCGGCCAGGATCGGGCCACCGACCGTGGACAGGCCCATGACCGGCCCGAACAGGCCGAATGCCGCGCCCATCTCCTTCGGCGGGAACATCTCCTTGATCATGCCGAGCCCCTGCGGCAGCATGACGGCGCCGAACAGGCCCTGCAGGACCCGCGCGCCGATGAGCAGTTCGGGTGACTGGGCGAGGCCGCACAGCAGCGACCCCAGGGTGAACCCGGCCGCGCCGATGACGAACATCCGCCTGCGGCCGAAGATGTCACCGAGTCTGCCGCCGGTGATCAGGCCGACCGCCATCGAAAGGGTGTAGGCGGCGCCGAGCCACTGGATGACGGAGGCCGAACCACCGAGCTCGTTCCTGATGGTCGGCCCGGCGATGTTGGTGACCATGGCGTCGAGGAGGTCCATCACCTCGCCGAGCAGGATGACGGCGAGCGCGACCCAGCGCCACCGGTGGAGGGGCGGCTCGGCCGCCTTCCGAAGTGGTTCTGACACGTCTGTGGTCATGGGGGGCTCCCAGCGGTTGGAGGGATTGAGATGAACAGCGTTCACCATACACGAGCATCGTTCTCTCAAAGAACGGCGTTCGCCACTCAGTGCGGTGTTCTTAAGATATGTCGCATCGTCGCCGAAGACAAGATATGTCGTGAAAACGAGCGGCGTTCGATGTGATGAGCAGTGTTCACCCTGGCGTTACACTGGCGTCATGAGTGACGAGCTGCCCGCACTGCCGTGGGATCGGGCACGCAGAAGGACGGGTCCGGCCCGCATCCCGCTCACCCGTGACCGGATCATCGAGGCCGCCTACACGGTGATCGACCGCGTGGGCTACGAGAAGCTCAGCATGCGCCAGGTCGCGGCCGAGCTGAACGTCGCGGTCTCCGCCCTCTACGCCCACGTCAGCGGCAAGGACGAGCTGCTCGAACTGATGTACCTGCGGATGTTCCGCAACTGGGAGCTGCCCGCCCCCGACCCGGAGAACTGGCAGGAGCAGATCAGGCAGTACGCCCGCACCGGGCGGACCAAGCTGCACGAGCACCGTGACATGGCCAGGATCGCCATGACCGGCTTCCCCTTCAGCGCCGAGGCGCTCCCCCACCTTGAGCAGCTCCTGGCCGTCTTCCGCGCGGGCGGCCTCCCCGACCACCTCGCGGGCGCGGCGGGCGACATGATCTCCACCTTCATGAACGGCTTCGCCTTCGAGGAGAGCGTCTGGGACGACCGGCGCCAGGAGGCCGAGGAGGACGGGGAACGGCCGGCGGTCGAGAGGTCCTGGGCGGAGATCAGGCAGACGCTCGAACGCTACTTCAGGGAGCTGCCGCCCGACCGCTTCCCGAACATGGTCGAGCTCGCCGACGTCATGCTCCAGCGGACGAACGACGAGCGGTTCGACCTCGGCATAGAGATCATCATCCGGGGGCTGGCGTCCTACGCCGCCGACCACCCGCGTCCCTCCGGGTGACCGGGTTACCATGACCGGGTGCAGGCGACGGTACGGATCTTCGACACGACGACCAGGTCGGGCTCTGTCTACTCCGACGACGGGACGGAGATCCCGTTCGACACCGCGGCCTTCGAGGCCGGACCGCTGCGGCTTCTACGGGCGGGACAACGGGTGAACGTCGTCCTCGACGGCGACCGGATCACCTACGTCACGCTGTCCACGTTCCCGGTTCCTCCCACCGCCCCCATGTGACGGGACCGTACGGCCGTCGCGTGAAAGGCGGGGCGCCGGGCCCCCGCGACGGGAGTCCCGGCGCCCGGGCGAGTCCTACCTTTTCTTCGCGGCCTTCTTTCCCTCCACGTTGACGAGCTCCTTGAAGTCGGAGCCCGGCCGGAACTTGGGACCCCAGCTCTCGGCGACCTTGATCTCCGCGCCGGTCGAAGGGTTCCTCGCGGAACGGGCGGGCTTGTGCACCATCTCGAAGGCGCCGAATCCGGTGATGGAGACCTTGTCGCCGCTGGCGACGGCCCGCTGAATGGTGTCGAGCACCGCGTTGACGGCCTCGGTCGCGGTCTTTCTGTCACCGACGCGATCCGCGATCGCCTCGACGAGTTCCTTCTTGTTCATAAAGGTTGCTCCCCCTGCTACCGATGTCTGGGAGTGGGTCGTGGGGCAGGTAGCCCGTCTCACCCGGTTGTCACGGCCCGAGGTCTCAACAGAGCGAGAAACCCCTTGCCCGCTTGAAATTAGGGGACGGAGCCCTACGACTCAATCACCTTCCGCAATGTTTCCAGCACTTGGCGTATCTGAAACCAGAGCATCAAGGTCGAGAAGGAATAAATCAAGACGCCCCGCTGCACGGTGGAGATCGTGCTTTGCGAGGTCACAGATCGACAGCAGGCGTCTGGCGAGACGCTCCCGCCGCTCCGGAGAAAGGGTCAACAAACGAACCCGGCGGTGCGCGTCGCGCAGCCGCCGGGCCAGGTCGTCTTCTGAACGTGTCAGACGGTCGTCGGCAGCCATGGCTGCCGACCATTCTCGTATGTCGCGATGTCGTCGGCGTTGCGCAGGGTCAGCCCGATGTCGTCGAGCCCCTCCATCAGACGCCAGCGGGTGTAGTCGTCGATCTCGAAACCGGCCGTCTCCCCCGCCCAGCGCACCTGGCGTTCGGCCAGGTCGACGGTGACCTCAAGGGTCGGGTCCGCCTCGGCCGCCGCCTGCAGGGCCTCGACCTCCGCGGCCGAGAGCACCACCGGGAGCAGCCCCATCTTGGTGGAGTTATTACGGAAGATGTCGGCGAAACGCGGTGCGATCACCGCGCGGAAGCCGTACTGCTGCAGGGCCCAGACGGCGTGCTCACGTGAGGAGCCGGTGCCGAAGTCGGGACCGGCGACGAGGACCGAGGCCCCCTGGTAGGCCGGGTCGTTCAGGACGAATCCGGGGTCCTCGCGCCAGGCGGAGAACAGGCCCTTCTCGAACCCGGTCCTGCTGACCTGCTTGAGCCAGACCGCGGGGATGATCTGGTCGGTGTCGACGTTGCTGCGGCGCAGCGGTACGGCCCGGCCGGTGTGGACGGTGAAGGCTTCCATTGCGAGTTTCTCCTAGACCAGGTCGGCGGGCGCGGTCAGTTTTCCGGTGACGGCGGTCGCGGCGGCGACCTGCGGGGAGACCAGGTGGGTACGGCCACCCTTGCCCTGACGCCCCTCGAAGTTGCGGTTGGAGGTCGAGGCGCTGCGCTCGCCGGGGGCGAGGGTGTCGGGGTTCATGCCCAGGCACATCGAGCAGCCCGCCTCGCGCCACTCGGCGCCCGCGGCCTTGAACACCTCGTGCAGCCCCTCCTGCTCGGCCTGGAGCTTGACCAGCATCGAGCCGGGGACGATCAGCGTGCGGGTGACGACCTGGCGCCCGCGCAGCACCTCGGCCGCGGCGCGCAGGTCCTCGATCCGGCCGTTGGTGCAGGAGCCGACGAAGACCGTGTCCACCGCGACCTCGCGCAGCGGGGTCCCCGCGGTCAGGCCCATGTACTCGAGCGCGCGGGCGGCCGCGCCCGGGTCGCCGGTGTCCTCGGGAGCCGGGATCGCGCTGCCCAGCGGAGCGCCCTGGCCCGGGTTCGTGCCCCAGGTGACGAACGGGGTCAGCGTCGAGGCGTCGATCTCGACGACCGTGTCGAAGACGGCGTCCTCGTCGGTCGACAGCGACCGCCAGTACTCGACGGCGGCGTCCCAGTTCTCGCCGGTGGGGGCGTGGGGCCTGCCCTTGAGGTACTCGAAGGTCGTCTCGTCGGGGGCGATCATGCCCGCCCTGGCGCCCGCCTCGATCGACATGTTGCAGACGGTCATCCGGCCCTCCATGGAGAGCTTGCGGATGGCCTCGCCCCGGTACTCGACGATGTAGCCCTGGCCGCCACCGGTGCCGATCTTGGCGATGATCGCCAGAATCAGGTCCTTGGCGGTGACCCCGACGGGCAGTTCGCCCGAGACCTCGATGGCCATCGTCTTCGGCCGGTAGGCGGGCAGCGTCTGGGTGGCCAGCACGTGCTCGACCTCGGAGGTGCCGATGCCGAAGGCGATGCCGCCGAAGGCGCCGTGGGTCGAGGTGTGAGAATCACCACAGACGATGGTCATGCCCGGCTGGGTCAGGCCGAACTGCGGGCCGATGATGTGCACGACACCCTGACCCGCGTCGCCCATCGGGTGCAGCCTGACGCCGAACTCCGCGCAGTTCTTGCGCAGCGTCTCGACCTGGGTGCGCGAGACGGGGTCGGCGATCGGGCCGAGCACCGTCGGGACGTTGTGGTCCTCGGTGGCGATCGTGAGCTCCGGCCTCCGCACGGGACGCCCCGCCATGCGCAGGCCGTCGAACGCCTGCGGGCTGGTCACCTCGTGAATGAGGTGCAGGTCGATATAGAGCAGGTCGGGTTCTCCCTCCGCACGTCGCACCACGTGCTGCTCCCAGACCTTCTCCGCCAGCGTGCGCCCCATGTCGCCTCCTTGCGATCGCTTTCCGCACCCCACTTGCTTTCTCATATGTCGAGACGGCAGTATCGGTGTATGGACAACTCTAGCGGAGTCGGCGTACTCGACAAGGCCGTTCTCGTGCTCAACGCCCTTGAAGCCGGCCCGGCGTCCCTCGCGCAGCTCGTCCAGGCCACCGGCCTGGCCCGGCCCACGGCCCACCGGCTCGCCGTCGCCCTCGAACACCACCGCATCGTCTCCCGTGACACACAGGGGCGTTTCGTCCTCGGCCCCCGGCTGTCCGAGTTGTCCACCGCGGCCGGTGAGGACAGGCTGCTGGCGGTCGCCGTACCGGTGCTGACCCAGCTGCGTGACCTGACGGGCGAGAGCGCCCAGCTGTACCGGCGCCAGGGCGACGAGCGGGTGTGCGTCGCCGCCGCCGAGCGCGCCAGCGGGCTGCGCGACACCGTCCCCGTCGGCTCCGCCCTGCCGATGCTCGCCGGGTCCGCCGCGCAGATCCTGCTCGCCTGGGAGGAGCCCGACCGCCTGCACCGCGGCCTGCGCGGGGCCAAGTTCACCGCGGCGACCCTGGCCAGCGTCCGCCGCAGGGGCTGGGCGCACAGCGTCGGCGAGCGCGAGCAGGGGGTGGCCAGCGTCTCGGCGCCGATCAGGGGCACGGGAGGCAAGGTCATCGCCGCGGTCTCCGTCTCCGGCCCGATAGAGCGGCTGACCCGCACCCCCGGACGGCTGCACGCCGCCCCCGTGGTCTCCGCCGCCGAGCGGATCACCGAGTCGATGCGACGGGCCAACTGAGCCGTACGATATGAGGAGGCGAGCACCCTTCCGGCCCCCTAGGCTGGGTAGGTGACAGATCGCATTGAGGCAGCCGCCGCTGAACTGCGTCCCCTGCTCCAAGACTTCATCCTCTGGGCGCGTGAGAACGCGCCCGGCAGCGATTCCAACTTGGTGGGCTCCGTCGCCCTCTGGCACCGGCTGATCGCCTCGACGGACGTCGGCCGGTGGAAGCGGGCCGACCTGCGCGCCGTTCTGCTGGACCGGATGCCCCAGGTCGTCGAGGACCCGGACGCGGCCGCCGACGGCATGGTGCCCGCGGTCCGCGCCTACCTGACCTTCCTGTCCGAGACCGGGAAGCTGAGCGCGGGATCCTCCTCGCTCAAGGAACTGCTCGCCGAACTCGACCGCATCGAGGACGACTTCGTCGACGCGATGGAGGACCTCGCCGCCGAACAGGACGACGAGTACGACGACGAGGACGAAGAGGACGAGATCGACGGACTTGGAGACTTCGAGCCGTTCGCGGACGAGCTCGCGGAGCTGGACACGATCCGGCTCCGTCCCGACAGCGAGCTGGCCTCGGCCGCCCGGGAGGTCAAGCTGATCGTCAAGGCCCGCGATCTGGCGGTGTGGGTCGGTTCCGAACGCCAGGTCGGCGAGACGAGCCTGCTCACCGACGCGGAGATCATTGAGGCCCTCGGCGCCCTCGGCCTTCCCGTCCCCGAGACGGACGGTGCCTCGCTGGCCGACTCGGTGCCCGCGCTCTGGAACATCTGGAACCTCGCGATCGACCTCGACTTCCTCCAGCCGGAGGGCGAGGACACCGTCAGCGCCGACCCCGACACCGCCGAATGGCCGTTCGAGGAGGACGACGACGTCCTGGACGCCTGGCTGGCCGGTCTGCACTCGATCGACTACGGCGACCCCGAGCTCGACGACGAGGATGCCACGATCGCCCTGTCCGGCCTGACCAGGGCGCTGCTGGTCAGGGTGCTGCTGGCGACCGGCTCAAAGGGCCTGGCCGAACTGCGTGCCGAGCTTGAGGAGGCCGTCGCCGAGTACGACGACCAGGGCGCGCAGGCCTGGGCCGCGGCGGTCGCGCAGTACGGCGACCCGCTCGCCCCCGTGCTCGACTGGCTCGCCGGCTACGGCATGGTCGAGGTCGAGCACGACCAGGTACGGCTGACGCCGCTCGGCATGGAGGGCGTCGTCCACCTGGCCGACGACGCCGACATCGAACTGGACGCCCGCCCCGCCATCGACGCGATGACGGCCCTCGACCTGCTGTCCTTCAGCGCGGAGCTGCCCGAGGAGGAGGCCGACGCCGAGTTCGCCGCCTGGATGGAGCTCCGCGAGCCCGGCAAGGCCGCCAGGGAGCTGCTGGAGGCCGCCGCGGAGGACGACGCGGACGCCCTCGTCAGGGTCCAGGCGGCCAGCATGGTCGGCTCGCTGGGCGAGATCGCGGTGCCCGCCTGGCAGGAGGCCCTCGACGAGCCCTCCCTGCGCCCCTACGCGGCCACCCACCTGGCGCAGCTCGGCGTCGAGGACGCCCCGCCGCCCACCCAGGCCGACACCCACTGGCTCATCCTCGACATGCTGACCATCTCGGCGGGCCTCGGCCGCCCCGAGTTCGTCAGCAGCCTCGACGACATCGGCAACGTGCCGAACCTCGTCAACCTGCTCGACGTGATCTGGAAGGTGCCGCACCCCCATCTGGAGGAGCTCCTGGAGGCGATCGGCAAGGCCCACCCCGACCGCCAGGTCGGCAAGGCGGCCAAACGGGCCCTGTTCAAGGCCCGTTCAAGCCACAACTGACGCCCTCGCGGTGCGCCCCGTCTCGGGGCGCATCGCGGTCTTTTTTCCACGCGAAGACGATTCTCCCGGTGGGAACGATCACCCGCGGACGCGTATTTCCGCGGACCGCTTTTCCTGAAAAGCAGAAAACCCCCGGAAGCCTGCGCTTCCGAGGGTTCACCTGGGTAGCCCCGACCGGATTCGAACCGGCGCTACCGCCTTGAGAGGGCGGCGTCCTAGGCCACTAGACGACGGAGCCTTGCGATGCTGACAGTGGTAGTCCCGACCGGATTCGAACCGGCGTTACCGCCTTGAGAGGGCGGCGTCCTAGGCCACTAGACGACGGGACCGTGACACTGTCGTCGGATCCCATTGAGACGGAATCCGCGGCGTCTCCTGAAGGGAGACGCAGCTGGGGTACCAGGACTCGAACCTAGAATAACTGAACCAGAATCAGTCGTGTTGCCAATTACACCATACCCCACCGCCCTTGACCCCCTTGCGGGGCTCGCTGGCGACTCCGAAAGAATAGCCCAGGTTGGGGGTCAAGGCCAAAACGATTGGCCGCCCCGGTCGCGGGAGGCCTCCCCGGTGCCTCCGCTGTCCCCGGGCAGGGGGCTGTGCGACGCTGCTGCAGACGATCCGATCCGGTCCGATCCGGTCTCACGTGAGGAGCCCTTACCTTGGCTGAGAACCCCTTCTTCGCTCCCAGCGCGCTGCCGTACCGGCTGCCGGACTTCGCGCGGATCCGGGAGGAGCACTACCTGCCCGCCTTCGAACACGGCATGGCGGAGCAGCTCCGGGAGGTCGAGGCGATCACCGCCAACCCCGAGCCCGCCACGTTCGCCAACACCGTCGAGGCCCTCGAACGCTCCGGGCAGATCCTGTACAGGACGACGATCGTCTTCTCCAGCGTCGCCGCCTCGGACGCCACCGACCGCATCCGGGAGATCGAGACCGAGATCTTCCCCAAGCTGACCAAGCACGACGACGCCATCCGACTGAACCGCGCCCTCTACGCGCGGATCAAGCAGGTCACCACCGACGACCCCCAGGAGGCGTGGCTGCTGGAGAAGTACCGGGTGGACTTCGTCAGGGCGGGCGCCGACCTGTCCGAGCCCGAGCAGCTGCGGCTGCGTGAGCTCAACGAGGAACTGACCCGGCTCGCCACCTCCTTCTCCCAGAACCTGCTCAAGGCCTCGACCGCCTCCGCCCTCGTCGTCGGCGACCCCGCCGAACTCGACGGGCTCTCCGAGAGCGCGATCAAGGCGATCGAGAAGGACGGCGAGTACGTCCTGCCGCTGCTCAACTTCACCAACCAGCCCGCCCTGGCCGAACTGACCGACCGGAACACCCGCAGAAGGCTCTACGAGCTCTCGGTGAACCGGGCGCCGGAGAACTTCGGCCTGGCCGTACGGCTGGCCACCCTGCGCGCGGAACGCGCCGCCCTGCTCGGCTACTCCGACCACGCCGCCTACTCCGTGGCCGACCAGACGGCCAAGACCACCGAGGCCGTCGAGGAGATGCTCGGCAAGCTCGTCGGCCCCGCGGTGGCCAACGCCCGCCGGGAGGCCGAGGCACTGGCGCAGGAGGCCGGATTCCCCATCGAGCCGTGGGACTGGTCGTTCTACGCGGAGAAGGTGCGCAAGTCGCGCTACGACTTCGACGGCGCCGAACTGCGCCCCTACTTCGAACTGGACCGGGTGCTTCGCGACGGCGTCTTCCACGCCGCCGGCGAGCTGTACGGGATCACCTTCACCGAGCGGGACGACCTCGCCGGGTACCACCCGGACGTGCGGACCTTCGAGGTGTTCGACACCGACGGCTCACAGCTCGGCCTGTTCCTCTTCGACCCGTACGCGCGGCCGACCAAGCGGGGCGGCGCGTGGATGAACAACCTCGTCGACCAGTCGCACCTGTTCGGCCACCTGCCGGTGGTGATGAACAACCTCAACATCACCAAGCCGACGCAGGGCCCGACGCTGCTGACCTTCGACGAGGTCACCACCGCCTTCCACGAGTTCGGCCACGCCCTGCACGGACTGTTCTCCGACGTCCGCTTCCCCCGGGTCTCCGGCACCGAGGTGCCCAGGGACTTCGTCGAGTACCCCTCCCAGGTCAACGAGATGTGGGCGACCTGGCCCTCCGTCCTCGCCAACTTCGCCAGGCACCACGAGACCGGCGAACCGGTGCCCGCCGAACTGCTGGAGAAGATGAAGGCCGCGGAGAAGTTCAACCAGGGCTTCGCGACCGTGGAGTATCTCGCCGCCGCGCTGCTCGACTGGGCCTGGCACAAGCTGGCGCCCGGCCAGACCGTCGAGGACCCCGAGGCCTTCGAGGCGCATGCCCTGCAAAGCGCTGGAATCGCCTTCGAGCTCGTCCGCCCCCGCTACCGGACCAACTACTTCGCGCACATCTTCTCCAGCGGTGTGGGCGGCTACAGCGCCGGCTACTACTCCTACATCTGGAGCGAGGTGCTGGACGCCGAGAGCGTCGAGTGGTTCAAGGAGAACGACGGCCTCAGGCGCGAGAACGGCGACCACTTCAGGTCGGCCCTGCTGTCCGTCGGCGGCTCCATGGACGTCATGGACGCCTTCCGGGCCTTCCGGGGACACGACCCACGGATCGAGCCGCTGCTGGAGCGTCGCGGACTGCGTTAACCTTTGCTCCGCCTGCGGCGGCGCGGGTTGTGTCCCTTTGCGCCGCCTTCGGCGTCGCGGGGCTTGGGCGCTTTCGTGTCGGTGCTTTCCCTCGTCGCTCACCCGCTTCGCTCCTTCGCTCCTCAGTCCAAGCACCGACACGCCCAAGCCATGTCTCTTTGCTCCGCCTGCGGCGGCGCGGGCTTGGGCGCCTCGGGTCGGTGTCTTCCCTCGTCGCTCACCCGCTTCGCTCCTTCGCTCCTCGGTCCAGACACCGACACGCCCAAGCCGACACCCCTCACACGCGGCACCGGGGAAGCATGAGACGAACCCCTCACATGCGACGTGGGGGGTTGGATCGAGTCTGGGCCGGGTCTCTCGATCCGGCTCGGACGGGCGCCTCTGCCGCGTTGTGGCTTCGGGAGTACGGGGTCAGCCCCTTCTTCCCCATCACCGTTCCGGACCGCACGCCCCACTGACCGACCGGACGTCAGGGCCGTTCCAGGGTCGCCAGGGCCTCTCTCAGCCACTGTCGTTCGGCGGCGGAGGTGGCCCTGGCGACCAGCAGCATGCCCCGCCTGAAGGGGTCGGCGACCTCCTCGGCGCGTAGGGGCCTGCCGTCCCGGTAGAAGAACCCGGCCGGGGTCTCCAGGAAGTCAAGACGGCGGCGCAACACCCTCGCCTGGGCTGCGGGGTCGGGGAGCTGGGCCAGGAAGGCCAGCAGCCCGAAGAAGCGGGTCTGGTCGCTGATGTCGAGATCGGCGGGCTCGGAAAGCCTGCGCCACAGCTCCGCCCGGCCCTCCTCGGTCAGGGTGAGGACCTGCCTGCGGGCGGCCGCCGTCCCCTCCTCCTCGTGTCGTGCCACGAGCCCGGCCCTCTCCAGGCGGGCGATCGCCGGATAGAGGGCTCCGTCGCTGACGGGCCGTAGGTGACCGCTCATCTCCAGGATGCGGCCCTTGAGCTCGTAGCCGTGCATCGGCCCCTCCCCCAGGAGGCCGAGGATCGACAGGGACAGATCACCGTTTGCCATGGGTGCATCGTATCGCTATACCTCTAAACGATATAGCTCGAAAAGAGGTACAGTGATGTCATTGATCCGCCTGGCCCTGCCCGTCTACGTGGAGTTGCTGACCGCCGTGGTCGCGGTCGGCCTGATCGACCTGTTCTGGGTCTCGGGCCTCGGCGGCCCGGCCGTGGCCGCGGTGACGATCGCGACCACCGTGGAACACCTCGCCCTGGGCGTCGTCCTGGCGGTCGGGACCGGGACGACCATCGTGGTCGGCAGGCGCGACGGGTCCGGACCGCTCACGCCCGTGGTCCGTACGGCGTGGCTGCTGTGGGCGGTCGTCAGCCTGGCGGTCACGGTGCCCGGGGTCCTGGCGCGGGAGCCGCTGGCGGCGCTCTTCACCGACGATCCGGCGACGGCCGCGCTGACCGCCGAATTCCTCCTGGTCTCGCTGGCCGGGATTCCCGTCTTCTACGCCCAGTCGCTCACAGACGGAATCTTCAAGGGGCGGGGCGACACGACCACCCCCATGCGTGTCGCGTTGCTGTGCAACGTTCTGGTGATCGCCCTCGACCCGCTGTTCATCTATTCGTTCGGCCTGGGTGTCCAGGGGGCCGCCTGGGCGACGGTGCTGGCCCGCGCGGTGACGCTCGCGCTCTCCCTGACCCTCCTCCTACGACGCACGCCCCGCGACGCGCGGCAGGGCCCGAACCGCCGCGACGCCGCCGAGATCCTCCGGGCCGGGCTTCCCCTGTCGGGGGACTTCCTGGCCAGGGCGCTCGTCGGCATGGTCATGGTCGGGGTGGTCGGCGGCTTCGGGGTGGCCGATCTGGCGGGCTACGGCATCGGCCTGAAGATCATGTTGGCCGGGGTGATGGCGTTCTACGCGCTCCGCCAGGCGAGCACCATCCAGACGGCCCGCTCGGGCGAGGCGGGCCCCGCCCTGCCGTACGGACTGCTGACGGGTCTGGTCGTCGGCGTCGTGCTGGCCCTCTCCGCGCGGGGTGTGACCGGTCTGTTCACCGATGATCCCGACGTTACCGACGCGGCCGTCGGCTTCCTGCGCTGGATGCCGCTGTATCTCGTCCCGTTCGGCGGCCTGATCGCCGTCGGCGGGGCGTTCCAGGCGAGCGGGCGAGGCGGCAGGCTGCTGGCCGCGACCCTCACGGGTTTCGCGGTCCAGCTCTCCTGCGCCTACTTCCTGGGGCCCCTGCTGGGGGTGACCGGGGTCTGGCTGGCGATGGCGGCGGGTGCCGCCATCGCCCTCACGCTCGTCCTCGTCCCGGTCTCCTCTTCGAGCCTCAGGCTTCGAGCCTGGCGAGCGCGGCGCGGATCCGGGCCGCGGACCGCTCCCGGCCGAGGGCCTCGATCGACTCGAACAACGGCAGTCCGACGGTCCTGCCGGTGATCGCCACCCGGACCGGGGCCTGGGCCTTGCCCAGCTTGAGGCCGTGCTCCGCGCCGACCTCCTCAAGCGCGGCCTTGAGCGAGTCGGGGTCCATCGCGACCGTCTCCAGGCGGGCGAGGTAGCCGGTGAGGATCTCCTTGGCGGAGGTCTTCATGGCCTTGTCCCACGAGGCCTGGTCGAAGACGGGCTCGTCCAGGAAGAGGAAGTCGACGTTGTCCCTGATCTCCGACAGGACCGAGATGCGGGTCTGGGCCAGTTCGGCGATCTTGGCGAAGGTCTCGCGGTCCCAGCCGGGTTCGAGCCACGGCTCGCAGCGGGCGACGAACTCCTCAGGGGACAGCGCCCTGATGTACTCGCCGTTGAAGGCCCGCAGCTTCTTCTCGTCGAAGAAGGCCGAGGACGGGTTGACGTCCTCCAGCCTGAACCTCGGCACCATCTCCGACCAGGGCATGATCTCCCGGTCCTCGCCGGTCCCCCAGCCGAGCAGCATCAGGTAGTTGACCATCGCCTCCGGCAGGTAGCCCTCGTCGCGGTAGGACTCCAGGGCCACCTTGTCGCGGCGCTTGGACAGCTTCTGGCGCTTCTCGTTGACGATGACCGGCACGTGCGCCCATACGGGCGGGGTGAGGCCGAGCGCCTGCCAGAGCAGCTGCTGCTTGGGGGTGTTGGACAGGTGCTCCTCGGCGCGGACCACATGGCTGATGCGCATCTCGACGTCGTCGACCACGTTGGCCAGGACGAACAGCGGAGAGCCGTCACCGCGCGCGATGACGAAGTCCTCCATCGCGTTGTTGGGGAACTCGACCGTGCCGCGGACGAGGTCCTCGACCACGGTGACGCCCTCGTCGGGGGTGCGGAACCGTACGGCGCCCTCGGTCAGGCCGCGGTCGCGGCAGAAGCCGTCGTAGCCCTGGTGCTCGGAGCCGGTGCGGGCCTTGACGTCCTCGCGGGTGCAGGTGCAGTAGTAGGCGCGGCCGTCGGCGGCCAGCTTGGCCACGGCCTCCTTGTGCTGCTCGGCGTAGGACGACTGGAAGTAGGGCCCCTCGAAGAGGGGGCTCTCCTCGTTGATGCCGATCCAGGCCAGCGCGGAGATGATGCCCTCGGTCCACTCAGGGCGGTTGCGGGCCGCGTCGGTGTCCTCGATGCGCAGCACGAACCTGCCGCCCGACTGCTCGGCCAGCGCCCAGTTGAACAGCGCGGAACGCGCGCCACCGACGTGGAACATGCCGGTGGGGGACGGGGCGAAACGAACCCTAATCACGGGAGACCACCCGGTTGGTGAGAGTGCCGATTCCTTCGATGGCGACGCTGACCTCGTCGCCGACGTCGAGCGGGCCGACCCCTTCCGGTGTCCCGGTCAGGATCACGTCGCCGGGGATGAGGGTCATGACCGCGCTGACGTGGGCGATCAGCGTGGGGATGTCATAGATGAGCTTGGAGGTGCGAGAGCTCTGCCTGACCTGGCCGTTCACCGTCGTCGTGATGCCGACGTCGGTCACGTCGAGTTCGGTCTGGATCCACGGGCCGAGCGGGCAGAAGGTGTCGAACCCCTTGGCCCGGGTGAACTGCACGTCCTTCTTCTGCAGGTCACGGGCGGTGACGTCGTTGGCGCACGTGTAGCCGAAGATCACCTCATGGGCGCGCTCCGCGGGGACCTCACGGCAGAGCCTGCCGATGACCACCGCGAGCTCGCCCTCGTAGTCGACCCTGCTGCTCAGCCCGGTCGGGTAGGAGATGGACTCTCCCGGCCCGATCACCGAGGTCGAGGGCTTGAGGAAGACCAGCGGCTCGTCGGGGACCTCGCCACCCATCTCCTTGGCGTGGTCGGCGTAGTTCTTGCCGATCGCGACGACCTTGCTGGGCAGCATCGGCGCGACCAGCCTGACCCGCGAGAGCGAGTGACGCTCACCGGTGAACTGGATCGGGCCGAACGGGTGCCCGGAGATCGCGGAGATGAACTCCTCGCCTGGCCCGCCCTCGACCACGCCGAACCCGACACCCTCACCTGTGGAGAACCTCGCTATACGCACACGACAAGGCTAGTCGGACCCCGCGTCCCGCCGGACCGTCCGTACCTCTCTTCACCCCCATCACTCCCCCAAAGCACGCATAAAGCACTCGATTCCAAAAAGATCAACAAAAACCCTAAATGCTCACATAAAGGATTTTTCTAAGAAGAAGTATGTGCTGGTTAGTGCCCATGTGGGGGGTATGAGAGGCATAGGTAACTTCCGGGGAAGCCGAGCGTCTTCCCCTCGGGGGAGGGAATCGACGTGACCGAAGCCAACACGGTGAACAGGCCGAGGGGCGAGGGCAACCCCGCGCCGCAGGCTCGGACCGACGTCGCCGCGAGCCAGGGAGGCCTGGTGACCCCCAAGGGGACCACCAGCATCGACAGCGGGGTCGTCGCGAAGATCGCGGGCCTGTCGGCCAGAGAGGTGAACGGCGTCTACAACATGGGCGCCGGAACGGCACGGGCGCTGGGCGCCGTACGCGGCATCGTCGGCGGTGACAAGAGCACCGCCACCCAGGGTGTGTCCGTCGAGGTGGGCGAACGGCAGGCGGCGGTCGATCTCGACCTGGTCGTCGAGTACGGCGTGGCCATCCCCGACCTGGCGGCCTCCGTGCGCCGCAACGTGATCACCGGCGTCGAACGCATGACCGGACTTGAGGTGACCGAGGTCAACATCAAGGTCGACGACGTCCACCTGCCCGGCGACAAGGACGGGGAGAAGGCCGACCAGCCCGATCAGGAACCCCGCGTCCAGTGACCGAACTCGCGCGTGAGATAGCCGACGCCGTACGGCACTGCCCCGACGTGGCGGACCTGTCCGGCGGCCCCTTCGGGACCGTGGCGACCTACCTGCCGGGGGAGCGCGTCTCCGGCGTCGCCCTTCGTGAGGACGAGGTCGAGGTCTCCATAGTCGCCCGGACGACACGGCCGCTGCCGGAGATCGCCGACGAGGTACGGCTCGCGCTCGCGCCCCTGGTCGGCGACCGCGCCGTGAACGTGCATATCGGAGGTGTTCAATGAACCAGTTCCCAATCTGGTCGGTGGCCGGGCTGACCACCGGCATCGCCCTGGGCTTCGCGGCGGCGTTCGGCGGCCTCGGCGCCTTCCTGCTCGTGCTCGTGCTCGGCGCCGTCGGATTCCTCATCGGCCGCATCGTCGAGGGCGGCGAGATCGACGTGTCCCGGCTGTCGGCGAGACGGCGATGACCGCTCCGGCCGCCGCACAGCCCGCCGCACGGCCCGCCGTACCGGCGGAGCTGCGCGGCAGGACGGAGATCCCGGAGCGGGTCGTCACCCGCATCGCGGTCTGCGCGGCCAAGGAGGTGGAACGGGTGCGGGAGGTTCGCGAGCGGGGGCCGCTGACCTTCGGGAGACACACCCACTCCACCGTCGACGGAGGGCTCGCCCTGCTGGAGCTTGAGGTCTCCGTCGACTATCCGGCCCCGCTGCTGGAGACGGCCGAGGAGATCCGGCGGCACGTCGGCGAACGCGTCCACACGCTGACCGGGCTGTCCGTCGGACAGATCGACCTCGACGTGACCGGGGTGGTCCCCTCTCCCGAGGAGCAGGGCCCGCCCCGGCAGACCGTGTGGGAGGAGGAAGGATGACCGTCCCTCCCTCGGACCCTTCGTCGGGCTCCTCCTGGAGTCCCTCCCGGGAGGCGGAGGACGACACCGTCCCCATTCCCGGGTCACAGGTCCCCACCTCGGGGGAAAGGCCCGTCCCGGTTCCTGTCCCCGGGACGGGTCCCGCCCCCGGGGCATCCACCGCACCCGGCGCGGAGGTCACGGAGGAGACCGCTCCGCCCGCGCGGGTTCCGAGGAACCACGCCGCGGACAGGGCGGCCGTCAGGGCCTTCCGTCCGCGCCGGGTGGTCCCCGCCGTCATCACCGCCGTGCTGATGACGGCGCTGGGCGTCGTCGTGGCCGCGGAGGTGATCTCCGCGTTGCTCGGCCGCCCGCTGCGCTGGACACCGTACGACCGGATGCTCTCCTGGGCGTCCACGACCAGGTGGGACGACTCCAGGGTGCTGTTCGGCGCCGGGGTGGTCGCCCTGCTCGGCCTGCTGCTGGTGCTGCTGGCCCTCATACCGGGACGGCCCAGGCTCATCCCGGTCAGGACGGGAGACCCCGAACTGATCATCGGCATGCAGCCAAGGGGTTTCACCCGCGCGCTGACCCACGCCGCGGAACAGGTGCCCGGGATCGACCGTGCCCGCGTCAGGCTGCGGGGCAGGACCGCCGAGGTGACGGCCCACAGCCCGCTGCGCGAGCCTGCCGGGCTCGCCGAGGCCGTACAGCGGGCCGTGACCACACGGATCGCCGCCCTCGGCCCGCTGAAGGACTACCCGGTGCGTGTACGGCTACGAGGAGAGTGAGCGTCGTGAACAGGAAGACCGGGCGGGGCAACAGGGTCGGCCTGTTGATCATGGGGGTGCTGCTGTTGCTTCTCGGTGGCTACACGCTGGCCCGGGGCGCGCACACCCTGCCCAGGGCGGTGGCGCCCGGGGACGAACCGCTGGTCAACGACCCGGTACGAGCCACCTTCGCCACGCACTCACCGTGGCTGTGGTGGGTGATCGCCCTGGCGGCGGTCGTGCTGGCCCTGCTCGGGCTGCGCTGGCTCCTCGTGCAGGGACGGCGTGACCGGCTGGGCGACTTCCGCCTGCAGAGCGGTTCCGGCGGGACCACCGACGTGCGCGGCTCGACCGTCGCCGACGCGGTCGCCGGCGAGGTCGGCGCCCACCCGGCGGTCCTGAGCGCCAGCGCCGCGATGGTCGGCACGAAGGCCCATCCCGCCGTACGGCTGCGCGTCGTCGCCGACGAGGACGCGCCGATGAGCGCGCTGCGCGAGCAGCTCGGCCGCCGCGCCATCCCCCACATGCGCCAAGCCCTGGAACTGGCGCACGTACCGGCCGTCACCAGGGTGAACCTGGAGAGGCGCTAGTCGCACGAACCGGCGTTGACCTCGTGGGGCAGGATGGGTTCATGAGCGTTGTGAAGATCAATGTGCTGACCGTTCCCGCCGAGCGGCGCGAGGAGCTGGAACAGCGTTTCTCCGGACGGGCCGGGATGGTCGAGTCCTCCGACGGCTTCGAGTGGTTCGAGCTGCTCCGCCCGCTGGAGGGCACCGACCAGTACCTCGTCTACACCCGCTGGAGGTCCGAGGAGGACTTCGAACGCTGGACGCAGAGCCAGGCCTTCCAGCGAGGCCACGCCCAGGCCTCGACCGAGGCCGCGGCACAGGGTCAGCAGGGTCACGGCCATGCGGCGGCCCCCCATCAGGGACACGGCCAGGGACACGGCCAGGGCCACGGCGGGCCCGCCGCGACCGGTTCCACCCTGTGGTCCTTCGAGGTCGTCCAGAGCACCGGCCCCAGGAACGGTTCCTGACCACCGCCTCGTGAGCGCGGCGGAGCACGGCCCTTCGCGGGCACCGTGGGCGCCGCCGCGCGTCAGCGGTCCAGGACGTTCGACGCGACCCGGGCGGCGAAGCCGTTGCGGACGAAGTGGCCGGCCAGGCTGGTGGGTTTGCGCTTCGCCTGGTCCTCGAAGCACGCGGCGAACTCCCCGGCGATCCCGAGGCGGGGGTGACGTTCGAGGATCTCGGCCCTCAGCTCCTCGGGGAAGGCCTCCGACCGTCTTCCCGAGATGTCCAGGCCGGTGGACAGTTCGAGCAGGTGGCCCTCCGGGTCCTTCTCGACGTCCACCTCGGCCCACATGTGGCGCACGATCACCTCGCAGGCGCGCACCCGCCGTTCCACCGGCCATCCGGCCGCCGCGCAGAAGACCCACGCGAGGTGGCCCCCCGCCTCCTCGAACGGCACCGTGTGGCTGTCGAACTCCCTGACCAGCCCGATGTCGTGGAGCATCGAGGAGACGTAGAGCAGTTCGGCGTCGAAGGCGATGTCGTTCATCGCGGCGTACGCCGCGGCCCACAGGTAGGCCCGCACGGAGTGGTTCAGCAGCGCGGGCGAACAGTAGGCGGTCGCCACCTCGATGGCCGCGCGGGTGGCCGGGGTCTCGGGGACCACGATTTCGGCGTATTTCATGCGATTCAGCCTGCCGTGACCGCCGATGACCTGCGAGTGGCCGGAGAGACAACCATCGATAGGATTCCGCCATGGGGTTCAGGACGATCGCCGTGGTGATGTTCGACGAGATCCCGCTCTTCGAGGCCTCCGTGCCCATCGCGGTCTTCGGCGAACGACGTACCGGCTCGCCGGAGTTCGACGTGCGGGCGGTCTCCGCCGAGGGCGGCCCGGTGCGGACGGACGCGGGCATCGCGTTGTCGGCGCCGTACGGCTTGGACGCCGTGGACGAGGCCGACCTGGTGATCGTGCCGACCTGGCGGCACCCGCTCGACCGGCCGCCCGCCGCCGAGGCCCTTGAGGCGCTGCGTACGGCCCACCGCAGGGGCGCGACCGTCGTCGGACTGTGCCTGGGCACATTCGTGCTGGCCGCGGCCGGCCTGCTGGACGGACGGCCCGCCGCGACCCACTGGCGTTACGCCCCGCTGCTCGCCTCCAGGTATCCGAGCATCGAGGTCAAGCCCGACGTGCTGTACGTGGACGAGGGTGACCTGCTGACCTCGGCGGGAAGCGCGGGCGGCATCGACCTGTGTCTCCATCTCGTCCGCAGGGCCTACGGCCACCAGGTGGCCAACGACATCGCCAGGTCCATGGTGATGCCGCCGCACAGGGCCGGTGGGCAGGCCCAGTACATCGACCATCCCGTTCCGGTTCCCGAGACCGGCGACCCGCTGGGCGAGACCCTGGAGTGGGCTCTGCGCAACCTCGACCAGGAGCTGACCGTGGACTCCCTGTCCTCCCGGGCCATGATGAGCCGCCGCACCTTCGACCGGCGCTTCCGCCAGGCCACCGGAACCACCCCCACCCAGTGGCTGCTCCACCAGCGGGTCCTGCACGCGCAACGCCTGCTCGAAACCACCGGCGAACCGGTCGAACGGGTGGCCCGCAGATCCGGCTTCGCCTCCGCGGTGGCCCTCCGTCCCCACTTCCGCCGCCAGGTAGGCGTCTCCCCCACCACCTACCGCCA
The DNA here is from genome assembly GCF_040631445.1 of Streptosporangium sp. NPDC020072. Classification (NCBI taxonomy): domain Bacteria; kingdom Bacillati; phylum Actinomycetota; class Actinomycetes; order Streptosporangiales; family Streptosporangiaceae; genus Streptosporangium; species Streptosporangium sp. NPDC020072. Next base: position 472,021 of record NZ_JBEYAB010000001.1, read on the forward strand.
AGCCTTCGGCCCCCCAGCCTGACCCAAGGACTCCCCCTTGAGGCCCCTGGCTTGGGCCTTACCGGTGCCATCCATGAGGGGTATGGCTTTTGTGCCCTACCGGTGCCGTGCATGAAGAGTGTCCGGCTTGGGCGCGTCGGTGCTTGGACTGAGGAGCGAAGGAGCGAAGCGGACGAACGACGAGGGAAAGCACCGACTCGGAGGCGCCCAAGCCCCGCGCCGCCGCCAGGCGGAGCAAAAAGGCACTACCCGCGGCGCCGCCAGGCGGAGCAAAGAGACCCGGCTTGGGCGCGCCGACGCTTGGACTGAGGAGCGAAGGAGCGAAGCGGATGAGCGACGAGGGAAAGCGTTGGCTCGAAGCGCCCAAGCCCGCGGCGCCGCAGGCGCCGCGAATAGGCAGGGCCGGATTTTTGTGGTCGATGGCTGAGAGAACTATCACGCGGCCACCGTCCGCCCCGTCAAGCTGGAGTCATGAAGCGAGCACTAGTCGTCATCGACGTCCAGAACGAGTACTTCACCGGCAATCTACCGATCGCCTTCCCCCCTCGGCAGGAGAGTCTCGCCAACATCGTGGCCACCATGGACGTGGCGCGCGAGCACGGTGTTCCCGTGGTGATCGTCAGGCACACCGCTCCGGCCGAGTCCCCGCTGTTCGCGAAGGGCAGCCCCTCCTGGGAGCTGCGCGAGGAGGTCGGGAGCAGGCCGTACGACCACCTGGTGGACAAGACGCTGGCGTCGTCCTTCGCCGGGACGGATCTGGCCGAGTGGCTGGCCGCTCAGGAGATCGACACGGTGACCATCACCGGCTACATGACCCAGAACTGCGACGAGTCGACCGCCCGGGACGCCGCCCACCTGGGCCTGAAGGTGGAGTTCCTGTCCGACGCGACCGGCGCCCTCCCGCTGTCCAACAACGCGGGCACCGCGACGGCCGAGGAGCTGCACAACCACGTGCTGGTGGTGATGGCCTCCAACTTCGCCGCCGTGGCGACCACCGCGGAGTGGATCGACGCGGTCAGGGCCGGTGAGCCCCTCCCCCACTCGAACATCTGGGTGAGCACCGAGATCGCCCGCGCCACCCCCTGACCGGCACGAGAACGGCTCCGCCGGGGGCGCCTCAGGCGCCCCTCACCCCCAAAAGGTCACAGAAGCCACAAAGAAACCAGAGGGCCCGCTTTTCCCCGATGACTCACCGCTAAACTGACCCGACCTGGACACCCCCGCGGACAGAGCCGTCCAGCGCCCCCCTTCTCTGGTGAACGGCGTGGCCTGGCGCCGTCCGTGCTTGGAGTGAGGAGCCGACCTTGGCCCCCTCATCGCCGGGGTCGAGAGTTCTGGTTCGAGCGCCGTCGGTTAGGGGTGAGGGTTTTGGTTTGGGCGCCGTCGGTGCTTGGACTGAGGAACGCGGGAGCACGACGACGGAGAGATGAGGAAAAGCTCCGGCTCGAAGGCTCCCGACCCTCGCGGCGCCGCCGGACGGCGCAAAGAAGCACAGCGCTGGCCGTCTCGTTCGTCCTGGCCCTGGCCTGCGGCGTGACGAACGGTACGGCGCAGGCCGCCGAAACGGTCAAGCGGACGGCCGAGTGCCAGGGAGACTGGCTGCCGGCGACGCCGACCTCGGCGGACATCATGGCGGGCAAGGTCGAGTTCGTCGGGCTGCCGCCGGTGAAGGTGGGCAAGGACGTCAACTGGCGTACCGACCCGTACCGCAACCGGTCCTGGAGCATGGTCTTCCACTCGCTGCGCTGGATGGGCCGCCTGGTCGCCGACTACGAGACGACCGGGGAGAAGGCCTATCTGGCCCGGGCCACCGAGATCGCCAAGGACTGGGTGGCGGACAACCCCAGGGGCGGGGGGCCGAAGGCCAGTCCGTACGCCTGGCAGGAACACCCGATCGCCCTGCGCGCCCCGGCCCTGACGTGCCTGAGCAGGCACGTCAACGAGTCCTGGCTGTCGAAGAGCCTGGCCGAGCACGCCAAGATGCTCTCCAACCCGGCCCTGTACGAGAAGGGGCACAACCATGGGATGGACCAGGACATCGCGCTGTTCGGCATCGGCTGCCGCTTCAAGAACACGACGTGGTCGAACCTGGCGCTCAGGCGGCTGACCACGACCGTCAAGCTCGACATCGACTCCCAGGGGGTGCTGCGTGAGCAGGCCCCCCGGTACGCGATCTACGTCTACGACCGGCTCAAGCTCGCGATGGAGCGCATCGAGGAGTGCGGCAGGAAGGTTCCCGGCGAGATCCGCTCCCGGTGGGAGTCTCTTGAGGACTTCATCGCCCACTCGACGCAGCCGAACGGGTTCATGGTCCCGATCGGCGACGGTGGCGCAGACGTACAGCCCTCGGGTTACGACCACCCCAAGAAGACGGTCCGGGTCTTCGGCAACGGCTATGTCTACGGGCGCACCGCCTGGGGCAAGCCGGAGTCGGCGTTCTACTCGATCCGGTTCGGCCCGGCCCTGAGGTTCCACGGCCATGAGGACCACCTGGGTGTGACCTACTACGCGCAGGGCCGTGACGTCCTGGTCGACGTGGGCTTCGACTCCTACGAGAAGACCCCCTACCGGCGCTGGACGATGTCGCCGGAGGCGCACAACACCCCCGCCGTGGTCGGTGCCCGGTTCCGTCCCAAGACGGCCAGTGCCCTGAGCAAGTCCTCGGTCGGGCAGGACAGGCAGAGTTACCGGCTGACCGACAGGGCCTACGGCGTGCCGAGGACCCGGTCGGTGCTGGTCAACCACGGCGATGACGTGATGGCGGTGCTGGACACCGTGCCCCGGGGCTCCAAGGTGAGCAACGTCTGGCACTTCGCCCGTGAAATGTCCCTGGTCTCCAACGGCGGCGGCCGGGTCGTGGTCAAGGACAAGTCCGGCTGGAAGGCGACGCTGGTCCAGCTGTCCATGCCCTCCTGCAAGCCGGTCGGCGGGCAGCGGGTGGTCTCCGGCCAGCAGAACCCCTTCCAGGGCTGGGTCTCTCCCACCTATCTGAACAAGCAGGCCGCTCCCGCGGTCCTGTCCCCCGCCACGGAGGGCGCGCTGCTCACCGTCGTGGTGCCGGGAACCGCCTCCCCCGAGGTCTCCTGCTCGGGCGGCAGGGTGCGGCTGCAGACCTCCGAGGGCCAGGTCAGCTTCAAGGTCTCGGGCGCCACCCTGTCCTGACCTCGCTCTCCGCCCGTCCGGCGAGGGGTACGGCCCAGGCCGTACCCCTCGGTTGTGAGGTCAGTCGGCGATGTGGCCCGCCCTGAGCAGGCCGTAGGTGACCGCCTGCTCAAGGGCCTGCCAGGAGGCCTCGATGATGTTCTCGTCGACGCCGACGGTCGCCCACTCACCGGTCTCGTCGCTCGACGTGATGAGGACCCTGGTCACGGCGTCCGTGCCGTGGGTGCCCTCAAGGATGCGCACCTTGAAGTCGATCAGCTCGACGGCCGCGAGCTCGGGGTAGAGCTTCTCCAGGCCGAGCCGTACGGCCTTGTCCAGGGCGTTGACCGGGCCGTTGCCCTCACCGGTCGAGACGATCCGCTCGCCCTTGGCGTGCAGCTTGACCGTGGCCTCGCTGACCAGTTCGCCGTCGCGGGTCCGCTCGACGATCACCCGCCACGACTCGACCTCGAAGTGGCGCCGCTTGCGGTCACCGGCGACGGTGTCGCGCAGCAGCAGCTCGAAGGAGGCGTCGGCCGCCTCGAAGGTGTAGCCCTTCGACTCAAGCTCCTTGACCCGTTCGACGAGGACGCGCGAGGTGTCCGGCGACAGGTCGTAGCCGAGTTCGCGCCCCTTGAGCTCGACGGAGGCGCGGCCCGCCATGTCGGAGACGAGCATGCGCATGTCGTTGCCGACCAGGGAGGGGTCGATGTGCTGGTAGAGGTTGGGGTCGACCTTGATGGCGCTGGCGTGCAGCCCGGCCTTGTGAGCGAAGGCGGAGACACCCACGTAGGGGGCGTGGGAGTTCGGGATGACGTTGGTGACCTCGGTGATGGCGTGCGCGACGCGGGTCATGTCGGCCAGCGCCTCCTTCGGGACGAGGTCGAAGCCCCGCTTGAGCTGGAGGTTGGCGACCACGGTGAACAGGTTGGCGTTGCCCGAGCGCTCACCGTAGCCGTTGGCGCAGCCCTGTACGTGGGTGGCGCCCGCCTTCACCGCGGCCAGGGTGTTGGCCACCGCGCAGCCGGTGTCGTCGTGGCAGTGGATGCCGATCCTGGCCGTGGTCGCGACGGCGGCGGCGACGACCTCGGCGAGTTCGTCGGGGAGCATGCCGCCGTTGGTGTCGCACAGGGCGATGACCGAGGCCCCCGCCTCGGCGGCGGTGCGCAGGACTTCGAGCGCGTAGGCTGGGTTGGACTTGTAGCCGTCGAAGAAGTGCTCGGCGTCGAGGAAGACTCGCTGGCCCTCCGCACGAAGGTGAGAGACCGTGTCGCGGATCATCGCGAGGTTCTCCTGGAGAGTCGTGCGAAGGGCCAGCTCCACGTGCCGGTCGTGACTCTTGGCGACAAGGGTCACGACCGGCGCGCCGGATTCGCGCAGCGCGGCGACCAACGGGTCGTCGGCGGCCTTGACACCTGCTCGGCGGGTCGCGCCGAACGCGGCTAGCTGCGCGTGCTTCAGATCGAGCTCTGTTCGAGCCCGTCTGAAGAACTCTGTGTCCTTGGGGTTGGCTCCCGGCCAACCGCCTTCGATGAAGCCGACGCCCAGGCTGTCCAGGTGGCGGGCGATGGCCAGCTTGTCCACGACCGTGAGGTTGAGGCCCTCCTGCTGGGCACCGTCACGGAGTGTCGTGTCGTACACGTGGAAGCGGTCGTCGGCCATATCAGTCTCCTTCGCGGGGTTTCGATGTGATTCGCCGCGCGCTCTCTCGGCTCTGAGAAACAAAAAAACCCCTCACGGACGTGAGAGGTCTGCGCGCTGGCGGTGTCCTTTTTCAGCCAGCGCGCCTGCCGATAATGAGCAGACCGTAGAACATGGTGTCTTGGAGTCTGCCACACCCAACCACCACTTGACACATTGATCTCAGGATCTGGAACGCCCGTCCCGCCGACGCGCCCGGAAACCGTTCACGGAGACAGCTCTGACCAGCGGGAACGGCCACCCGAAGGCGACTTTCCCGGATCCGGCCGTGGGACGGCGCCCACGCGCGCACGCCACATGACCCGACGGCGCGCCCGCGGGTGCGGCCGGGGGAGCTCATGGGTTCAGGCCGCCGGCGGCCGGGTGGCGTCGCTGACGCTCCCGGTCGCCGGCGGCCTCGGGTCCGTGAGGTCAGCAGATCTTGTGCACCCAGCCGTGGGTGTCGGGGCGGGAGCCGTACTGGATGCCGACCAGGGCTTCGCGGACCTTGGCGGTGACCGGGCCCTGGGTGCCGTCGCCGACGGTCCAGGCGCGGTCGGCGCCCTTGACCGAGCCGACCGGGCTCACCACGGCGGCGGTGCCGCAGGCGAAGACCTCGGTGAGGTCGCCGGACTCGCAGCCCGCCTGCCACTCCTCGATCGACAGGCGGCCCTCCTCGGCGGTCAGGCCGAGTTCGGCGGCCAGGGAGAGGATCGAGTCACGGGTGATGCCGGGCAGGAGGGTGCCGGTCAGGGCGGGGGTGAGCAGCCGGTCGCCGTAGACGAAGAACAGGTTCATCCCGCCCATCTCCTCGACGTAGCGGTGCTCGTTGGCGTCGAGCCAGACGACCTGGTCACAGCCCTGCTCGACGGCCTGGCGCTGCGCGACGAAGGCCGCGGCGTAGTTGCCGCCGCACTTGGCGAAGCCGGTGCCGCCGGGGGCCGCGCGGGTGTACTCGGTGGACAGCCAGACCGAGACGGCCTTGGCCGCGCCGAAGTAGGCCGCCGCGGGAGAGGCGATCACCATGTAGCGGTAGGTCCGAGAGGGGTAGTTGACGCCGAGCGCGGGCTGGGTGGCGATCATGAAGGGGCGCAGGTAGAGGCTGTGGCCCTGGGTGGTCGGCACCCATTCGCGGTCGGTCTGCACGAGCAGTTCGATCGACTCGACGAAGGCCTCCTGCGGCAGTTCGGGCATGGCCATGCGCAGCGCCGACTGGTTGAAGCGGGCGGCGTTGGCGTACGGCCTGAAGCAGGCGATCGAGCCGTTCTCCTGCCGGTAGGCCTTCAGCCCCTCGAAGAGTTCCTGGGCGTAGTGGAAGACCGACGTCGCCGGGTCGAGGCTGAGCGGGCCGTACGGCGTGAGCCGCGCGTCGTGCCAGCCCTCCCCCTCGGTGTAGTCGATGGAGATCATGTGGTCGGTGAAGGTCTGACCGAATCCGGGATTCGCCAGTACCTGCTCGCGCTCGGCCGTGGAGCGAGCGTGGTCGGAGAGCTGCACGTCGAAGGTCAGCTTCTGAGCGGTGGTCATGGCGGCGGTCCTTCTCTTCGTGGCGGAGTGCACCTACGGTCCATTCTGGGACGGAGCAGGCACCGGAAAACTACTGCATATATGCCAAAATCCGGCAGCCTGCTCGGTGAGACGAACAAAAAAGACGCGCCCGGCGGCTCTGCTGAGCCACCGGGCGCGTCTGGGGTCGTGCGGGCGGCTTGTCAGCCGGCTACTCGGGCGGTGATGTCGTCGCCGATCTCGTGGGTGGTACGGCTCGCCCACCCGGTCTGGCGCTCGACCAGGTCCTCGGCCACGGCCTGCTCGACCTTGGCCGCCTCCTCGGTCAGGCCGAGGTGGTCCAGGAGCATGGCGACCGACAGGATCGTGGCGGTCGGGTCGGCCTTGCCCTGGCCCGCGATGTCCGGGGCGCTGCCGTGGACCGGCTCGAACATGCTGGGCGCGGTGCGGTCGGGGTTGACGTTCCCGCTGGCCGCGAGGCCGATGCCACCGGCGACGGCGGCGCCGAGGTCGGTGATGATGTCGCCGAAGAGGTTGTCGGTGACGATCACGTCGAACCGCTCCGGCTGGGTGACGAAGAACATCGAGGCCGCGTCGACGTGGTAGTAGTCGGTGGCGACGTCGGGGTACTCAAGGCTGACCCGGTCGACGGTACGGGACCACAGGTCACCGGCGAAGGTGAGGACGTTGGTCTTGTGGATCAGCGACAGCTTCTTGCGCGGCCTGCTGAGCGCCTTCTCGAAGGCGTAGCGGACGACGCGCTCGACACCGTAGGCGGTGTTCAGCGACTCCTGCGTGGCGATCTCGTACGGCGTGCCGCGGCGCAGCACACCACCGGCGCCCGCGTAGAGGCCCTCGGTGCCCTCACGGATGACGACCATGTCGATGTCCTCGGGGCGGGAGCCGCCCAGCGGGGTCGCGACGCCGGGGAAGAGCTTGACCGGACGCAGGTTGACGTAGTGGTCGAGCTCGAAGCGGAGCTTGAGCAGCAACTCGCGCTCCAGGATGCCCGGCGGCACACTGGGGTCGCCGACCGCGCCGAGCAGGATCGCGTCGTAGCCGCGCAGTTCGTCGAGGACCGCCTCGGGAAGGACCTCACCGGTTCTGTGGTACCGGCCGGCACCCAGGTCGTAGGTGGTGGTCTCCACCTTCGTTCCGACGGCTTCGAGGACCTTCAGGCCCTCGGTGACGACCTCGGTCCCGATCCCGTCTCCAGGGATGACGGCCAGACGAACATTGCGCGAATCCATAACGGGCACCCTATCTGCTCTGTCTCGACAATCGAACCACCGATCTCACCCCTCGGACACTTCCCGCCCCGGAAGGCCCTGAAAAGTTTGTCCTATTTGCGATCTTTTGACCGTTTCGTTAAGGTCCTGGCCATTCGTATCGTCGCCTAATTCGCGCAGGCCATCCCCCTCTTTCGGTCCGCGCGGAGCCGGGGAACCACTTCCGGGGTCCACGGGGCGTCCGAGCCGCACTCCGTCTGGCGGAGCACGTTTCCGGCGTTTTCCACGAGGCCCCTCGGGGCGAGTCGGCGCCACCACGCGCCGTAGGGCGACCTCCACGCCCGAGCCCGACAGCTCACCCGGCCGGCCCTATGGAAGGAACGGTCCTGAACGGCAAGACCTACCCCCGTGTCCTGACCCTGATCGTCACCGGCTCGACCATCCTCGCGACGCCCGCCGTCGCACTGGCGGACTCCTCCCTCACCACCTCCTCCCCCACTCCTCTCCTCGCGCTCGCCGCCGCCGGATTCGCCCTCGCGCACCCGGCCCCCACCGCGGAGAGCTCCCGGACCCCGCTCACCACTCCCGCCGTCGAACCCGCCCCGGCCGGCTTCTCCGGGACCGCGCGGAAGGTCCCGGCCTGGAAGAAGGCGCTGAACTGGGCGATGTCCAAGCGCGGCACACCGTACGTCTGGGGCGGCACGGGCAGGGGCGGCTTCGACTGCTCGGGCCTGATGCTCCGCGCGTACGGCGCCGCGGGCATCCGGCTGCCCCGCACGACGACCCAGCAGTACTCCGCGTTCGCCAGGAAGATCTCCTGGAAGAACCTCAAACCCGGTGACCTGGTCTTCTTCCACAACCTCGGTCACGTCGGCATGATCACCAAGCCCGGTTACATGGTCCACGCCCCGCGCAGCGGCGACGTGGTCAAGGTGGAGAAGCTGCAGGCCTGGCGCCGCGCCAGCTTCGCGGGAGCCGTACGGCCGGACCCCAAGGGGGTCGAACTCGCCGACGAGCGGGCCGAGCTGGACACGGCGATCAGGCAGTCGACCCAGGCCGGTACGGCCCTCGCCCGCTGACCCACGCCTCTCCCGGTCCCGGGCGCCGCACCGCCCGTGGCCTCGGAGGGACCCGGCTCAGGAGGAGTGCGGGGGCACTCCGCCGTTGTCGCGGCGGTCCAGCGCGGTCTGCAGGGCCTGGGCGGCCTCGTTCTCGTTGTCCTCGGGACGGTTCCAGGGATACATGTCGTACATGACGCTTCTCGTCTCGTTCGCACGGAGCTGGCTGAAGGAGGAAGGGGAGCCTGGACCCTGGTCACGGGTCCTCATCGGATCGCGGATCCGGATCACGGATCGACGGGAAACCGGGGCCGACGAACGCCATCACACCGCGGCGAGTTGCCGGCCCGCCCCTGTGTCAGGCCTCGCCGCGGCAGGTAATAAGTACGAGAACCTGGCGCATTACCAGCCATAATAACCGGCCCTCCGCAATCTGTCTCACCCCTCGTGCAGGCTTCTCACATATTGAGACGAGGCTCGGCCGGAAAAGCAGACGGCCGCCGCCCCGCGAACGGGGACGGCGGCCGTGGGAACCGTGCTCCGGGATCAGTCGGCCAGGTCGACCGAGCGGCCGCTGTCGGCGCCGATCTCGCCGCCGATCTGGTCGATCACCTCGGCCGGGATGGCGGAGTCGACGGTCAGCGCGATGAGGGCCTTGCCGCCCTTGGCGTCCCTGGCGACCTGCATGGAGGCGATGTTGATGCCGTGGTCGCCGAGGATGCGGCCGACGACGCCGACGACGCCGGGGCGGTCGTCGTAGGTGAAGAACGACAGGTGGTCGGTCGGCTCGATCTCCATCTGGTAGCCGTTGACCTCGACGATCTTCGTGACCTGCCGCGGGCCGGAGAGCGTGCCGGAGACCGAGACGGCGCGGCCGTCGGCCAGGACACCGCGGACGGTCACCACGTTGCGCCAGTCGGGGCTCTCCGCGCTGGTCACCAGCTCGACGGTGACGCCGCGGTCCTTGGCCAGGAGCGGGGCGTTGACGTAGGTGACGGAGTCCTCGATCACGTCGGTGAAGACGCCCTTGAGGGCGGCCAGTTCCAGCACGCGGACGTCCTGGGAGGCGATCTCACCGCGCACCTCGACGTCGAGCCTGGTGGCGACCTCACCGGCGAGGGCGGTGAAGACGCGGCCGAGCTTCTCCGCCAGGGGCAGACCCGGCTTGACGTCCTCGGCGACGGCGCCGCCCTGGACGTTGACGGCGTCCGGCACGAACTCGCCGGCCAGGGCCAGCTTCACGCTGCGCGCGACCTGGGTGCCGGCCTTCTCCTGGGCCTCGTGGGTCGAGGCGCCCAGGTGCGGGGTGACGACGACCTGGTCCAGCTCGAACAGCGGGCTGTCGGTGACGGGCTCCTTGGGGAACACGTCGATGCCCGCGCCCGCGACGCGGCCTTCCTTGATCGCGGAGTAGAGGGCGCCCTCGTCGATGATGCCGCCGCGCGCGACGTTGATCAGGCGAACCGACGGCTTGACCTGGTGCAGCTCGCGGTCACCGATGAGCCCGACGGTCTCCTTGGACTTGGGCAGGTGCACGGTGATGAAGTCGGACTCGCGCAGGACCTCTTCGAGGGAGGCCAGCCTGACGCCCATCTGCGCGGCGCGGGCGGGCTGCAGGTAGGGGTCGTAGGCGATCAGCTCGACGCCGAACGGCTGCAGGCGCTGGGCGACCAGCTGGCCGATCTTGCCGAGACCGAGGATGCCGACGACCTTCTCGTCCAGCTCGACGCCGGTGTACTTCGAACGCTTCCACTCGCCGCCCTTGAGCGCGGCGTGGGCCTGGGCGACGTTGCGGGCCGAGGCGAGGATCAGCGCGACGGTGTGCTCGGCGGCGCTGGTGATGTTGGAGGTGGGGGCGTTGACGACCATGACGCCTGCCTTGGTCGCGGCCTCAACGTCGACGTTGTCGAGTCCGACGCCCGCGCGGGCGACGACACGGAGCTTGGGCGCGGCGGCGATCGCCTCCGCGTCCACCTGGGTGGCGCTGCGCACGATGAGCGCGTCCACGTCGGCGAGGGCGGGCAGGAACTTGGCGCGGTCGGCGCCGTCGGTGTGGCGGACCTCGAAGTCGGCTCCCAGGACGGCGAGACCTGCCTCGGAGAGTTCCTCTGCGACCAGTACGACGGGCTTGTTCACGGGCTGGATCCTTTGGAGACGTGGAGGCTGCGGACGGACCTCACGTAGTCTATCGAGGCTTGTGAACGCGTTCACGAGTGTCCCGCGATCCGAGACGGTTACCCACTTCGTACACCTTCTATGCCTACAAAATTCATCTTGGTCTTGATCTAGATAAAACTTCGCGATTACCCTGATAAGCCGTGGTTCTCTACCTAAGGTTCCGTGTATGAGCATCGGGAACCCCGCTCTCGGCGACGTACTCTCGCAACACGGCAGCCCGCACCGGCTGCTGACGGCGCTGGCCGAATACGGGCTCCTCGTGGCCGTGCGCCCTGATCGCTCCGTCGTGCTCGGCACGACCCAGACCGGCGAACGGGTCCTGCTCGGCTACACCTCGCAGAGCACCTACGCGCGCCACCGCGGCAACCACGCCCTGTCGGCGTGCGACGCCGACACCATCCTCGACATCCAGCGTGCCACCGGCGTGCGCGAGATCGTGATCGACGCCGCCGGTCCGGCGGCGGCGGCCGTACCGATCGAGGATCTCCAGCGCCACCTGCTCTCCACCCGCACCGGCCCGACGCCCGCGCTGTCGAGCGCGGCCCCGACGGCCTACGCAACCGGAGCGATGGCCACGGTCCCGCGTGCCTCCGTGCCTCCGGTCGTCCCCGTGGCTCCGGCTACCCCGGTGGCTCCCACAGTGACCCCCTCGGTGACTCCCATGGCGACCCCCGCGGCGGGCCGGCGCACCGGCCCGGCCCCCGTGCCGCCCGCGCCCGCCGCCCAACCGTGGATCCCCGCGCCGCGTCCCCACCTGTCGGGGCCGATGCAGATGGTCGATCCCGGTTACGGGCGCTGCACACACCCGATCCTGCCCGCGCTGCGCTTCGCGATCTCCTACGTGCTCGCCGACTACCCGCTCGTGCACCACGTGTGGATCTCCGAGGCCAAGACCTCCTCGGGGGCCCCCGGGATCATGCTGCACGTCAAGGTGCACATGTCGGCGGCCGAGGACGTGGTCAGGGACATCCACCGCGGGGTGCGCGCCCGGCTGCCGCAGCTGGCCGCCAGCGAGGCGCCGATCCTGATGGCCAGGGTCGCCGACGCCCGCAGCGAGCAGCGGATGATCGAGATCGGCGCCCACGTGGTCTGCGCGGGCACCACCGACTGAACCGGACAGGTGGCGGCCCGCCCCTGAACGGGCCGCCACCTGTCCGCCTGACTAACCCAGCCGCCGGGTCAGCGTGACCCCGGTCCTGGCGAAGGCCAGGGCGATCAGTCCCGCCAGCAGCGGCAGCCCGACCCCGACGGCGACGAGGGGAGGCCACGGGACGCTGAGGACCATCTCAAGCTTGGGGTAGGCGACCCCGTTGAACCCGACCTCCCGGTAGTCGTTGCGCTGCACGACCGACTGGCTCGCCATGGCGAACCCGGGCAGCAGGCCGACCAGCAGGCCGAGGGGCACCCCGAGGCCCGCGACGAACACCGCCTGCCCCGCCGCGACCGCCCTGCGGGTGCGAGGTCTGGCCCCGACCGCCGAGAGCGTGTCCAGGTCGGGCCGGGCGTCGGCGGCGGCGAGGCCCGAGGCGGCGAGCGTACCGCCGAGCACCACGAGCGAGGCCAGCGCCCCCATGACCCACAGGGTGGGATCGATCCTGCCGGAGTCCACGCTCCCCGCCGTCGTGACCGTGACGTCGGGGGTGATCACGCGTATCGCCTCGCTGAGCCGCCGCTCCCGCTCCGGGTCGGGACGGCCGTCCTCCGGGCGAACGATGAACCCGATGAGGCCGGGGACGTAGCCCGCCCTGGTCACCGCCGCCTCCGGCGCCACCCCGAGCACCAGCGCGGGCCCCTGGACGGTGGCGCCGACCGCAGGCATGGTGACCGCGGGCTTCTCGCCCCCCACCGGGAGCCTCCGGACGGCCAACCGGACCTCCCCGTTCCTGACCACGGCCGGATCGAAGATCACCACCTTGCCCTCGGCCAGCGCGACCTCCGCCGCCCGGTCGGTACGGCCCAGCAGGAGGCGCAGCAGGTCTGGGCCGCCCACTGGCAGAGTGCCCAGCGGCCCCCACAAGGTGAAGCATTTCCGACAGGAACGGCGCTCCAGCGCGAAGTCCAGCGCCCCGCCCTCCCCGTCGAGTGCCTGGTACGTCGCGAGCGGCGTCGTCCTCGGGAACACCTCGGCGACGAGCGGCCTGATCCGCTCCCAGGTCTCCTTGGGGACGTCGTCCCCGTAGATCACGGTCGTGCCCTGGGGGTAGCCGGTCCGGTAGTGCCGTTCCCCCGTCGCGACGCTGCTGGTGGCGCCGACGGCGACCGTGCTGAACGCCGCGGCGGCGGCCAGCACCGCCACCACGGCGGGAGCCGTACGGCCCCGGTTGCGGGAGGCGTCCCTGACGGCCAGCCGAAGGGGAAGCGGGAGCCCTCCGGCCAGCCCGCCGATCCACCTGACCAGCCAGGGCGTCACCATGACCAGGCCGAGCAGGCCCAGCGCCCCACCGAGATAGATCCACGCCTCGATGCTCACCGTCCCGTAGAGCATCGCCGCGGTCCCCGCCGTGAGCAGGACCAGGCCGGCCAGTGGACGGCCCGCCCGGTCACGCGCCGTGGGACGCCTGCCCGCGAGCACCGTGACCGCGTCCGTCCCGGCCGCCTGCACCGCGGGCACCACGGCCGCCGCGACCCCGCTGACCAGGCCGAGCACGGCGACCGGCACGATCTGCCCGACGGGCACCTCGAACGGCCCCAGCTCACCGGCGGGCCAGATCCCCATGACGGCCGCGATCACCCTGGCGGCGCCGACGCCGAGGACCGGGCCGAGCACGGCGGCGACCAGTCCCAGGGTCAGCCCGTCGGCCAGCACGACCAGTTTGAGGTGCCGGGCCGAGGCGCCCTGGGCGGACAGGAGCGCGAGTTCCCTGCGGCGACGGCGGATGCCCACCGCGAAGGCGGGGCCCGCGAGCAGCACGACCTCGATCACGGCCAGCACGATCCCCGAGACGGCCGAGACCATCCCCGAGGTGGTCCATGCCGTTCCTCCCCAATGGAAGGCGAGGGCCTGTCCCGGGCCCTTCCCCACCGAGGGCGGGTCGGCGAGCACCGCCGACGACATCGCGGCGATCCCGGCCTGGTTGAGGCGGAGCGTCCCCGCCCAGGTGAGCGGGGCGGGCAGGTCGGCCAGCCAGGCGTCGTCCGTGCCGGACCCGCCGGACGAGGCCGGCAACAGCGAGCCGGGGAGTCCGATGAGCGAGCCGCCGTACTCGGTCCGCTGTTCGACCACCCTGCCCACCACGTGTTTCGTCACGCCGCGGCGGGTGTAGCGGATCGTCGCCCCGACGGGGACATTCCTGGAGGCGGTGACCACGACCTCGTCGGCGCTCCGCGGGTAGCGTCCCTGGATCAGGGGGAACATGCCCTTCGTCATCGGGTCCCGCAGGTCCAGCTCGACGACGCCGATGGGGGTGTACCTGCCACCCGTCGAGTACTCCTCGTCGGCCGAACGTACCGGGATGACTCGCGCCCCCTGGCCGAGCAGGGCCTGGATCCGCTCCTGGGATCTCGGCTCCGCCCGCCGCTCGCCGTACGGTTCCCAGCTTTCGCCGAGCACATCCTGCCGGATCGGCCGGCTCTCCCCCGTGTCGACCAGCCGGGCGTCGGCCGCGCCGAGGAGCATGGGGACCTGCTCCTCGGGCGTGAGCTCACGGGTGGCGAAGAGGGTGAGGGCCGCGGTGACGGCCAGGACCGGGAGGCCGATCATGACCACGATGAGCGCGCTGCGCGCCTTGGCGCGCCAGATGTCCCTGCGGGAGATCCGCAGCGCGGCGAACAGGGCGCTCATCGGGCGCTCTCCATGGGGGCGGAGGTCATGTCGGCGATCTCCCCGTCGCGCAGGAAGACCACCCGGTCGGCCCAGGCCGCGTAGCGGGGCTCGTGGGTGACGAGGAGGACCGCCGCTCCCGCGTCGCAGCGGGTGCGCAGGAGCTGGAGGACCTCGTCGCCGGTCGGGGTGTCGAGGGCGCCGGTCGGCTCGTCGGCCAGGATCAGCCTCCGTTGGCCGGCCAGCGCGCGGGCGATGGCGACCCGCTGGCGCTGGCCGCCGGAGATCTCGTCGGGGAAGCGGTCGGCGACGTCGGCGAGGCCGACCTCGGCCAGTACCTCCCTCGCCTCCCGCCGGGCCTGGGCCGCCCTGACGCCGTCCAGCTCACGCGGGAGCATGACGTTCTCCACGGCGGTCAGCGAGGGGATCAGGTTCAGGTCCTGGAAGACGTAGCCGACGTGGCGGCGGCGGAGCCCGGCGAGATCCGCGGCGCGCATGCCCGTCAGCGACGTGCCCTCGACGGCCACCTCGCCCGAGGTCGGGGTGTCGAGGCCGCCCGCGAGGTTGAGCAGTGTGGACTTGCCGGAGCCGGAGGGCCCCATCACCGCGATCAGCTCCCCCGCCGCCACGTCCAGGCTCACCTCCCGTAACGCCCGTACGGCCTGCGGCCCCTCGCCGTGGACGCGGGTCACGTCCGCGAGCCGTAGGACCGGTTCTGTGCTCATCGATGTCTCTCCTGCGTCTGGATGGAGGCCGTGAGCACGGCCTCGCAGTGGTCGAGCCAGCGCTGTTCGGCCTCCGCCTGGAAGATCATCGAGTCGATGACCAGCCGTTGCGCCGGACTCTCCGCGTTCGCCCGTTTCGCCCGGGTCAGCTCCTGCAGCGTGCGCATGGTCGCCACGCGCTGGGCCTGGATGACAGGCCGTACGTCGGCGCCGGCGGCGACCGCCATGGCGAGCTTGATGACGAGTTCGTCCCGAGGCCGGTCCGACTGGGCGACGGGGGTGCTGAACCATCGCGCCATCTCGGTCAGACCGGCCTCGGTGATCGTGTAGACGACCCGGCCCTGCTCGTCCTGCTCGCCGGGTGTCACCAGGCCGTCACGCTCCAGGCGGGAGAGCGTCGTGTAGACCTGGCCGATGTTGAGCGGCCAGGTCGCCCCCGTCGACGCCTCGAACTCGGCCCGCAACTGATAGCCGTAGCGGGGTCCCCGGCTCAGCAGAGCGAGGAGTCCTTGCTTGATCGCCATGAATACCGAGTATGCATACCGAGTATGGTTGTCGCAAGAGATCCGCATATTCTGGACAGGTTCCACCGTTGGGGCGGATACTCGGGGGATGAGCTCGACGCATCCCCCGGCCCGCGCCTCCGACGGGGACCGCGATCGTGCGATCAACGAGCTTCGTGACCGCGCCGTCGAGGGTCACCTCTCGCACGACACGTTCCTCGGCCGGGTGGACATGGCCCTGCGCGCCCAGAGTCAGGGCGAGCTGGAGAACCTGGTCGCCGATCTACCGCAACGCGGCCGCTTCCGCCGGATGGTCACCGAGATCGTCGCCTCGGCCTCCGACTTCACCAAACGGGTGGAGTCCGCCTGGCGGCGCCCGAGGCTGCCCAGGCTCGCGCTGCCCGGGGACAACCGCACCCGCTACGTGGTCGGCCGGGGTTCCGCCTGCGACCTGGTCCTGGCCGACCTGACCGTCTCCCGGATCCACGCCGAACTGCGCCGCGACGGGGAGGGCTGGATCGTCGTCGACCTCGGCTCGCTCAACGGCACCCGGCTCAACGACTGGCGGCTGGTCGGCCCGGCGAAGGTCCGTCCCGGAGACGTCGTGTCCTTCGGCGACTGCGTCTTCCTGGTGATCACTCCCCAGCTGGGGTGACCCCTCCTGCCGCGAGCGTCCGCGCGGTCAGGGGGTAGCGCCTGGCCAGCAGCAGGCTGATCCCGGCGAAGAGGGCGGGCAGCAGGGTCCCGCCGTACAGGGTGACCGCGACCGCGGCCTCCGGCTGCGCGACCGGGTTCGTCGGGCCCGACTCGACGAAGCCCGCCGCGCCGAGCAGCCAGCCGAGCACGAGCGCGCCCAGCGCGAAGACCACGGTCTCGCACGCCGCCCAGAGCCCGGTGAACGACCCGGCGCGGCGCCCGCCGGTCACCATCGTGTCGTGGGCCACGACGTCGGCCAGCATCGAGACCTGCAGCAGCTGCAGCCCGGCGTAGCCGACACCGACGACGAGCAGGCACAGATGTGCGTAGACGGGCCCCAAGCTTCCCGAGAGGGCCGTTCCCGCCGCGCCCGCCGCGAACAGCGCCGACCCCAGGGCCATCGCACCCCGTTTGTCGTAGCGCCGGGACAGCCGCACCCACAGCGGCATCGTGACCAGCAACGGCCCGACGACGCACATGAAGAGCGTGGTGACGGCCCCCGGATCTCCCAGGATGTAGGTGGCGAAGTACGGCGCGCCCGCGAGCAGCACCCCCGCGGCGAACATCTGCGCGCAGCCCAGCGCGAGCAGCGGCATGAACGCCCCGCTCGACCTGGCCTCGGCGAACTGGGCCCTGATCGACGGTCCCGCTCCGCGCGCCCCGGGGATCCTGGGAGCCCTGGGGGCCTCGGGGGCGGGAACGCGGGCCGTACCGAAGAAGGAGGCGAGCATGGAGGCCAGCAACACGGCCGCGACGAGCAGGCCCATCAGCCGGTAGCCGGAGACCTCGTCGCCCGCGACCGCCGGAGCGACGGAGCCCGACAGCAGGATCGCTCCCCCGACGAAGACCATCTTCCACTGCAGCAGCGCGGAACGCTCGTGGTAGTCGTCGGTCATCTCCGCGGCCATCGCCTTGTAGGGCACCTCGTAGAAGGCGTAGGCGGTCGCGGTGGCCAGATAGCAGACCGCGACGTACAGCGCGGCGGGCAGACCGGTGAGCGGCGGCCCGGCGAACATCAGCGCGAACGTCACCGGAAGGGTGAGCGCGCCCAGCAGCATCCAGGGACGGCGCGCGCCGAACCTGGAGACCGTGTGGTCGGAGCGGCGCCCCACCCAGGGGTCGAGGACCATGTCCCACAGCTTGGGCAGGAAGACCACGAGCCCGGCGGCCCACGCGGGAACCGCCAGCACGTTGGTCATGTAGAACAGCAGCAGCAGACCGGGGACCGTGGAGAACGTTCCAGTGCAGACCGAGCCGACACCGTAGCCGACGCGCACCGCACGGGGAACGATCAGGGGTGCGGGGACGGGTGCCGGCGTGACCATGGCCACATTCAAGCGCACGGTCTCCCGGGTGACGCTCCCGGAGGGCGGAAACGTTTCCGGATCGTCGCGCGGGCCGGAGACCGTGATCGTCGGCCGCGACGTGGTGACACGGACGGCACGCCCCCGGCAGAATGCGGAACCCATCCAGCGCCCAACGATCTGGAGGAACCACCATGCGCAGACCTCTGGGGATACTCGCCTGTGCCGGGGGCCTGGTGGCGCTCGGCGCGCCGAGCGCCACCGCCCAGAGTGCCGAGGCCGTGACGGCGCCGCAGGTACGGCAGGCCGAGTGCCGTGTCTACGCCGCCGCCCCGGCCGTGTCCTCCGCAGGGAAGATCCAGGCCTCCGCCATCCGGGTCGGCTGCATCGGCAGCGCCCTGGTCCGCATCCGGATCATGCAGGAGAGGACCGGCACCGACCCCACCGTCAGGAGCGCCTCCCTGCGGGGCGTCAACGGACGGGTCACCGTGACGGCGCCGTGCGTCTCCGGTGTCTACTACGCCGTCGTCACCGACGACCAGGGCAACACCGGCCGTTCGAAGAACGCCGCCCTGTCGTGCGGTGTCCCCAAGGCCGTCCAGGAGGTGCTCCGGCTGACCAACGCCGAACGACGGGCCGGAGGCTGCCCGGCCCTCAGGGACGACTCCCGGCTGCGTTCGGCCGCCCAGGGGCATTCCGCCGACATGGCGGCCAACAACTACTTCAACCACACGTCCAAGGACGGCAGGACCATGACCGACCGGATCAAGGCGTCCGGGTTCAGCCCGCTGTCGGCGTGGGCGGAGAACATGGCCTGGGGCCAGCGGACCCCGGCCGAGGTGGTCAAGGCCTGGATGAACAGCCCGGGTCACCGGCGCAACATCATGACCTGCTCCTACACCCACATCGGGATCGGCATGGCCACCAGCCCGCGCGGCCGTGTCTACTGGACACAGGACTTCGCCAGGCACTGACCCCGGCGGGAGACGCGTACGGCCCGCGCCCCCGTGACGTGAACCGTCGCGGGGACGCGGGCCGTACGGCGACCGCTCTGACGGGCCCCGCTACTTGAGCCAGCTCATCATCGGACGCAGCTTGGCGCCGGTCTTCTCGATCGGGTGCTCGGCCAGCTCCTCGCGGTAGGCGGTGAACTTCTTCTGGCCGCTGTCGAACTCCTCGACGAGCTCCTTGGCGAACTCGCCCGACTGGATCTCGGCGAGGATGCGGCGCATCTCCTCCTTGGTCTCCTTGGTGACCACGCGCGGGCCACGGGAGTAGCCGCCGTACTCGGCGGTGTCGGAGACCGACCAGTACATCTTGTGGATGCCGCCCTCGTACATGAGGTCGACGATCAGCTTCATCTCGTGCAGGCACTCGAAGTAGGCGACCTCGGGCTGGTAGCCGGCCTCGATCAGGGTCTCGAACCCGGCCTTGATCAGCTCGGAGACGCCACCGCACAGGACGGCCTGCTCACCGAACAGGTCGGTCTCGGTCTCCTCGGTGAAGGTCGTCTTCAGCGCGCCCGCGCGGGTGCCGCCGATGCCCTTGGCGTAGGACAGGGCCAGGTCCCAGGCGTTGCCGCTGGCGTCCTTCTCGACGGCGACGAGGCAGGGCACACCGCGCCCGGCGGTGTACTGGCGGCGGACGAGGTGACCCGGGCCCTTGGGGGCGACCATGGCCACGTCGACGCCCTCCGGCGCCTCGATGAGGCCGTAGCGGATGTTCAGGCCGTGGCCGAAGAACAGCGCGTCGCCCTCGACGAGGTTCGGGGCCACGTGCTCGGCGTAGAGGTGGCGCTGGATGTGGTCCGGCGCGAGGATCATGGTCAGGTCGGCCTCTTCGACGGCCTCCGAGGGCGACACGACGCGCAGGCCGTCGGCCTCGGCCTTCTCGCGGCTCTTGGAGCCCTCGGGCAGGCCGACCCGGACGTCCACGCCGGAGTCGCGCAGGGAGAGCGCGTGGGCGTGGCCCTGGCTGCCGTAGCCCAGGACGGCCACGTGCCGGCCCTGGATGATCGACAGGTCGGCCTGGTCGTCGTAGAAGATCTCAGTCACTCTCTTAACCTTTCGGGTTTTCCCGTACGGCTCGTACGGTCTACGCGCTCCGGTCCAGGGCCCGGAGAGAACGGTCGGTGATGGAACGGGCACCGCGGCCGATGGCCACCATGCCCGACTGGACAAGCTCCTTGATGCCGTACGGCTCCAGCAGCTTGATGAAGGCCTGCAGCTTGTCCGGAGTGCCGGTGACCTCGATCGTCACGGCGTCCGGAGCCACGTCCACGCAGCGCGCCCGGAAGAGGTTGACCAACTCAAGCACGCTCGAACGGTTCTCGGCGTCGGCCCGCACCTTGATCAGGGTGAGTTCACGGTGCACGGCCTGAGCCGGGTCGAGCTCCACGATCTTGAGCACGTTGATCAGCTTGTTGAGCTGCTTGGTGACCTGCTCAAGCGGGAGGTCTTCGACGTTGACCACGATGGTCATCCGGGAGATGTCCTCGTGCTCGGTCGGCCCGACCGCCAGCGAGTCTATGTTGAAACCGCGACGGCTGAACAACGCCGCGACGCGCGCGAGCACGCCCGGCTTGTTCTCGACCAGCACGGAGAGCGTGTGCCTGCTCATGCCATTCCCTTCGCCCGGCCGTCCGCCGGAACACCGCTGTGCCTGTCGGTCCGCTCGCCCACCGCTAGTCCTCGCTGTCCCAGACGGGCGCCATGTCACGGGCGAACTTGATGTCGTCGTTGCTGGTCCCGGCCGCGACCATCGGCCAGACCATGGCGTCCTCGTGGACGACGAAGTCGATCACGACGGGCACGTCGTTGATCTCCATGGCCTTCTTGATGACCTCGTCCACGTCCTCCGGGCGCTCACAGCGCAGGCCGACGCAGCCGTAGGCCTCGGCGAGCTTCACGAAGTCGGGGATGCGGCGGACCGTCTGCAGGTTGGTGTTGGAGTAGCGCTGGTTGTAGAAGAGCGTCTGCCACTGCCTGACCATGCCGAGGTTGCCGTTGTTGATGATCGCGACCTTGATCGGCACGCCCTCGATGGCGCAGGTGGCCAGTTCCTGGTTGGTCATCTGGAAGCAGCCGTCGCCGTCGATGGCCCACACCGTGGTGTCCGGCCTGCCCATCTTCGCCCCCATCGCGGCGGGGACCGCGAAGCCCATCGTGCCCGCGCCGCCGGAGTTGATGAAGGAGCCGGGGTTCTCGTAGCCGATGAACTGGGAGGCCCACATCTGGTGCTGGCCGACGCCCGCGGTGTAGATCGCGTCGGGGCCGACGACCGCGCTCAGCCGCTGCATGACGTACTGCGGGGCGATGGAGCCGTCCTCGAACTCGGTGTAGCCCAGCGGGTAGGTCTCCCGGTAGGCGTCGAGCTGGCTCCACCACTCGCTGTAGTCGCCCTTGCGGCTCTCGTTGCGCACCGCGTTGATCAGCTCGGTGATGACCTCCTTGCAGTCGCCGACGATCGGGACGTCGGCGTGCCGGTTCTTGGAGATCTCCGCCGGGTCGATGTCGGCGTGGACGATCTTGGCGTACGGCGCGAAGCTGTCCAGGTTGCCGGTGACGCGGTCGTCGAAACGGACACCGAGTCCGATGAGCAGGTCGGCCCGCTGCAGCGCGCCGACGGCGGGCACCGAGCCGTGCATGCCGGGCATGCCCAGGTGCTGGCGGTGGCTGTCGGGGAAGGTGCCGCGCGCCATCAGCGTGGTGACCACGGGGATGCCGGTCAGCTCCGCGAACTCCAGCAGTTCCCCGGCCGCCCCTGCCTTGTGCACGCCGCCGCCCACGTACAGGACAGGACGCTTGGACTCGGCGATCAGCTTGGCCGCCTCGCGGATCTGCTTGGAGTGCGGCCTGGTCACCGGGCGGTAGCCGGGGAGCTGCATCACCGGGGGCCACTGGAAGACGGTCTTGTTGGTCAGCGCGTCCTTGGAGATGTCCACGAGCACCGGCCCGGGACGGCCCGTCCCCGCGATGTGGAAGGCCTCGACGATCGTCCTGGCGATGTCGGCCGGGTCGGTCACCAGGAAGTTGTGCTTGGTGATCGGCATGGTGATGCCGGAGATGTCGGCTTCCTGGAAGGCGTCGGTGCCGATGGCCGCGCTGGTCACCTGGCCGGTGATGGCGACGATCGGGACCGAGTCCATGTAGGCGTCGGCGATCGGCGTGACCAGGTTGGTCGCTCCCGGGCCGCTGGTCGCCATGCAGACCCCGACCTTGCCCGTGGCCTGGGCGTAGCCCTGGGCGGCGTGTCCGGCGCCCTGCTCGTGCCGTACGAGCACGTGCCGGACCTTGACAGAGTCGTATAGGGGATCGTAGGCGGGAAGAATCGCGCCGCCCGGAATCCCGAACACAGTGTCGACTCCGACGTTCTCCAGTGCCCTCACGAGGGCCTGGGCTCCTGTCATCTGTTCGGTCATCGGCTCGTTCCTTGTGTGGCTGAGCATGTTTGATGGGGTCGATCTCTACAACGGCATAAAAAATGCCCCATCCCGCCGGGGATGGCGGATCTGGGGCGGCGCGCAGGACGAGGTGCTTCGCTATCGGCCCGCGCGCCGGCGAAGTACTACGAGAATCCCACGGTGATGCATGGGTCCACCATGGCCGACGTACCGGGCCCACGTCAAATTCATGGGACGGCGATCTCACGATACGAGACGGAAAAATACGGGAACCTGGACGGCGCCTTTCCCACCCCCGGTCGCTGACCAGGTAAAACGGCCTTCAAAGCTGGCCGGTCCGTCAGACGCCACTCGGCATGCTCGGCATGTCCGTGTGCATGAGCGAGTCGACCCCGCGCGCCGCCATCGGCCGCGCGACCAGGAAGCCCTGCCCCCTGGTGCACCCCATCTCGCGCAGCAGTTCGAGCTGTTCCTGACGCTCGATGCCCTCGGCGACCACGATCAGGCCGAGATCGTGGCCGAGCCGTACGATCGTGCGGGTCAGCAGGGTCAGCGTCTCGTCGCGTCCGAGACCCGAGACGAACGACGGGTCAATCTTGATCATGTCGACCGGGAGCTGCCGCAGCAGGGCGAGCGAGGCGTAACCGGTGCCGAAGTCGTCGATGGCCAGCCGTACACCCAGCTCACGCAGCTCGGAGAGCCGGTTGACGGTCTCCTCGGCGTCCTCGACCAGCATCTCCTCGATGACCTCCAGGGTCAGCGCGCTGGGCGGCAGGCCGCTCTCCGACAGGGCCGACTCGACGCTCTCCACGAAGCGCGGCGCCATGATCTGGCGGGCCGACAGGTTCAGCGACAGGCCGATCTTCCACGAGGAGGCGTGCCAGGAGGCGACCTCCCGGCAGGCCTCACGCAGGATCCACTCACTCAACGGCACGATCAGGCCGGTGTCCTCCGCCGGGCCGAGGAAGAGCTCGGGCGGCACGAAGGCGCTCCCCCGCCACCAGCGCACCAGAGCCTCGACCGCGGTGACCCGTGAGGTGGCCAGGTCGACGACCGGCTGGTACTCGATGGCGAACTGGTTCTCCAGCAGCGCCCGCTGCAGGTCGGCGGCCAGTTCGAGGCGCCTGACCACATCGGTGTGCATGTGCGCGGCGAACACCTCGACCCGGCGCCCGCCCAGCTCCTTCGCGCGGGCCATCGCCACGTCCGCGTTACGGATCAGATCGGCCGAGGAGACGTCCTCGTCGGCGAAGGCGACCCCCACGCTCGCGGTCAGCGCGACGTCGCGGTCCGCCACCCGGAACGGCTCCGAGGAGACCGTGCGGACCAGGCGCTCGGCCAGGTCGACCGCCGTCTGGGCGTCCGTCGCCCCTTCGAGCAGCACCGCGAACTCGTCCCCGCCCCACCGCGCCAGCGTGTCGTCGGCCCGTACGGCCGCGCGCAGCCTGCGGGCCGCCTGGCCGAGCAGGTAGTCGCCGCTGGCGTGGCCGACCGAGTCGTTGACCGCGGTGAAACCGTCCAGATCGAGGAAGACCACGGCCGCGGCGCCCGCGCCGGGACGGGCCAGCACCTCCCGGGTTCGCTCCTCGAAGTAGGCCCGGTTCGGCAGCCCGGTGACACCGTCGTGGAAGGTCAGATGGGCGACCTGGTTGCGCAGGGCCTCCTGGTCGCTGACGTCCCTGGTGGTCACCAGCAGCAGTTCCTCGCCGCGGACCCGGCGGGTCGCGACCGACTCCGTCGGCCGCCAGGTGCCGTCCGACGCCCTGACCCGGCAGGCGACCATGCAGGTCCCCGCGTTCTCGGCGGGCTCCTCGTCCAGGCTCATCGCGCGCATCGCCACCTGGATGGCGGGCACGTCCTCCGGGTGGATGTAGTCGAAGATCCTCCTGCCCACGATGTCCTCGGGGCGGTAGCCGTACGTGGTCTCGACGCCCTCGCCGATCTCACGCACCACGCCTTCGTAGTCGCACACCAGGACCACGTCCCCGGTGCTCTCCGCCAAGTCGTGCAGCTGCCGTTCCCCGAGATCGACCAGGCGCCGCATCCGGCCGGTCTCCATCAGCACGACGAACAGCCGCAGCACCAGGACGACGACGACCGAGACCGAGACCAGCGCCAGGACCGGCACCGGCCCCTGGACGCCACCGCCGAGCACCCGCAGGAGCACGACCACGGCGGCGACCACGACCAGGACCAGCGGCGCGGCGGACAGCAGCGAGGAGGCCGTCTGCCCGACCAGTTCCTCCGTCTCGCCCTCCGCCGCAGAGGACTCGGCCTCCTGCTGCTCCCCCGGCTCCGCCACGGCCTCCGCCATGGCGTCGCCCGCCGCCCCGTCCCGGTCCTCGCCGGAGATGTCAGGGCGGGTCGTACGGTCACTCCACGCGACCGCGGCGAGCAGCAGGAAGGCCGCGGGCGCCAGCCACACCTGGCCCAGCGGCGGCTCGTCACCGGTCAGTCTGGCCAGCGCGGTGACGGTCTCCGAGGCGGTGACCGCCGCGAGTACGGCCAGCGCCGCGAGCCCGACCGGCCAGGCCGAACGCCTGGCGGGCACGACGGCCGGGCCGACCGCGCAGGCCAGGACCAGGCAGAGCAACGGTGAGGCGAGGGTGACCGCGAAAGTCCCCGCGTCACCCGCGTCGCGGTAGGCGGGGCCGAACAACGACACCCAGCCGATGACGAAGAGCGAGGCCGCGCAGACATAGGCGTCGGCCAGGTCCCGTAACAGCGCCTGACCACGCGCCTGTCTGACCGCGCACAGACCGGTGCCGACGGCGAGCATCGCGGTGCCCGCGAGCAGGACCAGATCGGCGAACGTCACCACGAAGGGCGTCCCGTCGGCCAGCGGCCGTACGGCGATGCCGACCAGCCAGGTGGCGCTGCCCGCGGCGAGCCAGCGCCAGGCCAGCGCGCTGGCCCGGTCGGACGGACGGCGCGCGGCGGCGAACAGCGAGAACGCGGCGAACGCCGCGGCCGTAACGCCCGCGACCGCGCCGACGATCACAACGGCAGCACCACTGAGAAAGGCGGCAACCAGCCCCGCCACGCCGGTCAAGGCCGCGGCGGTCAGCGCTACCCGGGGGTCACGCCAGCGGATCAATGTCGTCTGCCCATCGGTTTCGGTTCGTCTCGCGTGCGCGGCGGTCTCCGTTTGCCGTGCCCGCGTTGCCGTCGAGAACGCGTCGTCCTTCGTCCTCCGCGTCCCACGACGGCACACGATCAGTGTGTGCTCTCCGGCTGACGCGGATGGTGACAACGCCGGAGTCGTCACCGATCCGATAACCGCGCGAGCGATCGGACTCGCAGTAATTCACCGTACGCACCCCAGGTCACGAGGCAGCCACGGTCGGGAATCCTTTCCCGGTCAGTACGAACCGGTGATCACGTTTTTAAGCTGCTCTCCGGCGAGGTGTCTCAGCAGCTGCGAGCGCAGCAACCTCAGCAGGCGCCGCCCCGAGGCGGGGGTGCTTCCCGCGACGTGCGGGGTGATGAAGACCCCGGGTGCCGACCACAGCGGGTGACCGGCGGGAAGCGGCTCCGGGTCGGTCACGTCGAGTGCGGCGACCAGTCTGCCCCGTTCGAGCTCGGCCACGAGCGCGTCGGTGTCGACGACCCCGCCCCTGGCCGCGTTCACCAGCAGGGCGCCGTCCCGCATCGACGCCAGGAAGGCCGCGTCGACCAGTCCCGTGGTCGCGGGGGTCGCGGGCACCAGCAGCACGACCACATCCGCCTTCGGCAGCAGCTCGGGCAGCTCGTCCTGCCCGTGAACGCCCTCCCGCGCCGTCCGCGCGACCCGTACGACGTCCACCTCGAAGCCTTCGAGCCGCCGTTCGAGCGCCTGGCCGATCGAGCCGTACCCGACGACCAGCACGGTCGAGTCGGCCAGCACCCCGGTGTGGTGGTAGGTCCACTCCCCCCGCCCCTGGGCCGCGGCGAACCCCGGGAACTCCCGCAGCACCGCGATCATGGCCCCGACCACCCACTCCGCGGTACCCGCGTCGTGCACACCCCGCGCGTTGCACAGCACCACGCCCTCGGGCAGGTGGGGCCGGTAGGCGTCGACCCCGGCGGTGACCGTCTGCAGCAACCGCAGCCCGTGCATCCGACCGAGCAGTTCGGGAACCAGCGAGGGCGGGATCAACGGCGGAACCCAGACCTCCACCTCCCCGATCCCCTCGGGCGTCGGCCCGGTCCCGTCGTAGACGACGCACTCCACATCGGGGAGATCACGAAGAACATCAGCCGCGGCCTGCGAGGGGACCCAGATTCTCATGGCCCCGATTATTGCGCTGTGCCTCTTTGCGGCGCCTTCGGCGCCGCAAATCACTCCGTCTGGGGTGTTCCGCCCGCCACGCACTTCAGGTTTAGTTCGGGGCGGTAGACGGTGGTCTGCTTGACGCGTTTGATCTCTTCGCCGTCTTGTTTGAAGATCCGCCAGACGTCGATCGTGAAGCCCTGCTGGCCTTCCATGGGGATGCAGCCCGGGCCGCTCTCGGTCACGCTCTTGAACGGCGTGAGATTGTAACGTTCCGAGGAGATCGACTCGATGTCGTAGCGCTTGGTGCTCCAGAAGGCGACCGTGACACCGCTCGCGGTGTAGGAGGTCTTCACCAGCACGCCGTACTTGGAGTCGTTCCGCCAGCGGAAGTCGGGCTCCGGCCAGGAGACCGTGGACTCACGGCCCGCCGGGTAGCGCGAGATGTAGAACTCGTGTGGCACGTGCTGGACGTCTTCGAGGCCGCCGAAGAACACCGCGTTGTACATGGTCGTGACGAACTGGGAGATGCCCCCGCCGACCGAGTCGATCAGCCTGCCTCCCTGGATCATCGGCGCCGGGACGAACCCCCGGGCCGTGTCGCGTTCGCCGATGACGCCGTTGAGGGAGAAGGTCTCGCCGGGTTTGACGATGTAGCCGTCCATGATCTTGGCCAGGGTCCTGATGTTGGTCACCCTGGGCGGGCAGCAGACGTACGGGGTGGTGAACTCGCTGATCTTCTCCTTGATGCCGAGGGCACGCGCCTGCGCCTCGGAGAGTCTCGGTTCGACGGTCGTGAGCGTGACCTGGACGCTCCGTTCGCCGCCCTTGGCGAGCATGGCGGCCATGTCGTCGGCGAGCTTTCCGGTGTCGACACCCTGCCCCTTGTGCCCGGGGACCAGCTTCGGCTTGTCGCCGACGATCTCGAAGGTGGGCTCCCTGGGGGCCAGGCCGGGGTCGACGAGACCGTTCTCCAGGTCGGCGACGGCGCCCTTGGCGTCGAAGACGGGACGCATCTCACCTTCCGGCCCGGGCTCGTAGGACAGGTGGGCGGCGAGGGTCTCGACCGTCATTCGCACCTGTTTGTCCCCGCGGACCAGGGTCACCGGGCCGGAGAGCGCCTTGGCCGCCGCGGTCTTGGCCTGTTCGACCGCCTCGGGGGTGGCCTTCGGCTTGATCACCGAGACGGGCAGGTCGACGGCTCCGGGCGAGCCGAGGAAGGCCTTCGCGATGGCGTCCGCCGCCGCCTCCTGTTCCAGCTTGCGGCCGTCCCTGGGGGCCACGGCCACAGGCCGGGTGCCCTTGAAGGTGACCTCGCCGTCCCTGACCTTGAGGTCGATCCTTCTCGCCAGTCCCTTGACGGCGTTCTTCATGAGTTCGGGGTCGACGGAGATCTTGGGGTTCAGGTCATTGGTCCCGGTGAGGGCCCGCCAGACCTCTCCCGGCGAGGGGAAGTCACTCGGCGCCTGGTCGATCGTCGCGACGACGTCGAACTCCAGCCCGGCCTCCTCGGGGTCGAGGGTGTACTCCTTGCCCGCGGCTCGCAGGGTCATCGCGCTGGTGGCGGGGGCGGCGAGTTTGTCCCTGAGCCGTTCGGCGGCCTCGGTGGCGGTCAGCCCGCCGATGTCGACGCCCCTGACGTTGGTGCCGGGCAGCATCTTGCCCGCCATGACGATCGCGGGGATGCCGTAGGCGAGGCAGCCGAGCACCAGCAGGAGCAGCAGGGTCAGCAGCAGCCCGCGTCCGCCACGGCGTGCGGGTGTCCCCTCGGTGCGGGGTGACCCTCCCCGGGGAGGTCCCGCGTCACCGGGTACGGGCTCCTGACGCGACGGGGCGGCCTTGTCCTGGGGGGCCGCCATCCGCCAGGGCTCCGGTTTGGGGGCGGGCGGCGGCAGGCCGGGCGAACCGGGGGATCCCGGTGCGCCGGGGTTCATGGGGCCCTGCTGTCCGCCGGCGCCGCGCGGGCCGGGAGAACCGGCGGGACCGAGCAGGCCGGGCGAACCGGTGGGGCCGAAGATGTCGGGGGAGACGCCGGGGGGCAGCTTCGAACGCCCCTTGGGCCTGTTTCCCGGCGGCTGGGCGGGGTCACGGGCGCCCGGGGGAACGGGATGCGAGGGCAGGGGCACCGCCGCGAACGGGTCGGTCGGCGGATCTGTCGACGCTCCGTTCCGCACTTCCTCAGGCTCCTCCTGCTTCGTGACCTCTGCTTCCGGCAACCCTAAACCACAACCGTCCGCGGGCACCCTTGGTGAGCGGTAACAAATCACCTCGGCATGGCGGGTTTGCGGCATGGTTCGTGCTTCGCAAGGGCCCTTTCCCGCCTTTTCCGGCACCGTCGGAGTGGTTTTCCGCACCCCGAGCCGGGCCCGCCGTACGGGGCCTGGAGATGAGTCCGTACGGCGGGCTCGGCCCCTGTCAGGCGCCGAGCGCGTCGACGGCCGTCTGCGAGAAACGCACTCCGTCCTCGGTGGCGAAGTATGAGCAGGAGGCCCATCCGACGGTTCCCGCGGGTAGTCCCGAGGCCGACCTTCCGCCGAGTCTGAACTGGCACCAGGTGCCCGAACTGACGCTGAGGATCTGTCCGTAATCCCCGTAGTAGAGGTAGCCGACCACCCAGCTTCCGCCGGGGGTCGATCTCAGCCGGACGCCGTTGGCGATCACCATGGCGTCGATCGCCCGGGCGCTCGTGACGGCGGAAACGGCGGCCTGCGCCGGGGTGACGACGGCCGACGTCCCGCAGACGGCGGCCGAGAGCACGGCGAGGAGCGCCAGTTGTCTCTTCATGGAATTCTCCGATCTCGGGCTGTGCGGCACCAGAGAGAAGGGGGAGATTAATGTGATTACTGTGCAAGAAGTTAACAACCCCAGTCAATGCACATTTAGTGGGAGAAAGTGATTTCCAGATAACAAAAAGGCCCCACCAAATCGGTGGGGCCTTTCGTCGGCCGAAGCCGGCCGAAACCTGACTGCCTCCGGCAGGGACTACTCGGAGACGCCGAGCTTCTCCAGCAGGAGTTCACGGGCGCGGGCCGCGTCCGCCTTGCCCCTGCTGGCCTTCATGACGCCGCCGACCAGGGCGCCGACCGCGGCGATCTTGCCGGAGCGGACCTTCTCCGCAGCGGCGGCGTTGTCCGCCAGCACCTGGTCGATGATCGCCGAAAGCTCACCCTCGTCGTTGACGATCTGCAGGCCGCGCGCGGCGACCACCTCGTCGGGGGAACCCTCGCCGTTCAGCACGCCTTCGAGCACCTGGCGGGCCAGCTTGTCGTTCAGCGCTCCCCCGGCGACCATCGCGCACACCCTGGCGATCTGGTCGGGGGTGATCGCCAGCTCACCGAGCGGGACGCCCGCCTCGTTGGCCCTGCGGGCCAGCTCGCCCATCCACCACTTGCGGGCGTCGGCGGGCGGGGCCCCGGCGGCGACGGTCGCCTCGACCAGGTCGATGGCGTCGATGTTGTGCATGGACTCCATGTCCAGGTCGGACACGCCCCACTCCCGCTGGAGCCGCAGGCGCCGTACGCGCGGCAGCTCGGGCAGCGCGGCCTTCAGCTCGGCGACCCACGCGGGGTCCGGCGCGATCGGCACCAGGTCGGGCTCGGGGAAGTAGCGGTAGTCCTGCGCCTCCTCCTTCGAACGCCCCGAGGTGGTGGTGCCGGTGTCCTCGTGGAAGTGCCGGGTCTCCTGGATGATCACGCCGCCGTCGGCCAGGATCGCGGCCTGACGGGAGATCTCACCGCGGACCGAACGCTCGACGCTGCGCAGCGAGTTGACGTTCTTGGTCTCGGTACGGGTGCCCCACTCGGTCGCGCCACGCGGCATGAGGGAGACGTTCACGTCGCACCGCATGGAGCCCTCCTCCATGCGCACGTCGGAGACGCCGAGCGCGCGCATGACCTCACGCAGTTCGGTGGCGTAGGCGCGGGCGACCTCGGGGGCGAGCCGGTCGGTGCCCGGGATCGGCTTGGTGACGATCTCGACCAGCGGGATGCCCGCGCGGTTGTAGTCGACGATCGAGTAGTCGGCGCCGTGGATGCGCCCGGTGGCGCCGCCCACGTGGGTGGACTTGCCGGTGTCCTCCTCCAGGTGGACCCGCTCGATCTCGATCCGCACGGTCTTGCCGTCCACCTCGACGTCGAGGTAGCCGTCGAAGCAGAGCGGCTCGTCGTACTGGCTGATCTGGTAGTTCTTCGGCATGTCCGGATAGAAGTAGTTCTTCCGGGCGAAGCGGCACCACTCGGCGATGGAGCAGTTGAGCGCAAGGCCGATGCGGATCGTCGACTCGATCGCGGCGGCGTTGGCCGTCGGCAGCGCCCCGGGCAGCGCCAGGCAGACCGGGCACACCTGGGTGTTGGGCGGGGCGCCGAACGTGGTCGGGCAACCGCAGAACATCTTCGAGGCCGTGCCCAGCTCGACGTGCGTCTCCAGGCCCAGCACCGGTTCGAAGCGCTCAAGCGCCTCGTCGTACGGCATCAGCGTTTCCGTGCTCATCGATTGTTCACCAATCCTCGTTGACTGGGCGGGAGACTCGCACCTCACGCGCCGCTCCGCCCGCTGCGTCGGGCTCTCGCGCGCTCATCGGTCGATCACCCTCCTCGTTCACTCCGCGGAGCGCCCGCGTCCTGCGCGCCGCTCCGCCCGCTGTGCCGGGACTCCTCCCGCTCACAGGTAACCAAGTCCTTTCAGTGCGTTCCTCGTCTCGGCGACCCAGTCGGCGTATCCGGGGACCTGGGCCAGCACGGCGAGGTCCATGTTGCGCCCCGCGTACTGGAGGTAGTCGCCGATCGGCTTGCCCCGCTGAGGAACGGTCGCGGCCAGCACGGCCTCCGGGTCGGTGATCCTGTCCGCGTCACGGGGACGGGCGGGGAGCAGGCCGAGGTCGCTGCCCTCAAGCCGGGCCCACATCGCCCGGTCGGCCAGCAGCCACCGCTCCGTCTCCCCCAGGCCGATGACGGGCACCAGGTAGTGCGAGTGGTAGCGGACGCCGTCGCCCTTGCCGCGCTCACGCTCACTCTCGTGGGTGAACAGCAGGTGGCAGTCGGCGGCGAGCTCCTCAAGCGCCGTGACCACGCCCTCCCTGCCGGAGGAGACGACCTCCGTGGCCCCGACGTCCACCGTGTGCGGGGACATCCAGGTCAGCTCGCGCAGCTGGCGGGAGATCACGATGCCGAGGAAGCCCTCCTCGACCTCTCCCCTGGCGATCAGGCCGGGTACCAGCGGACGGCTCATGCCGCCGTCCCGAGGTATTTGCCGACCTGCCGTGGCGAGACGAACGTGCCCGGCTCGCCGTCCGGCTGGACGGACTTGGCCACGGTCACCCGGGAGACCCGGTCCCTGTCGGGATCGACGCGGACCGCGGTGTCCAGGAAGGTCAGCGCGTCCGGGTCGGCCCGGTAGGTCTCGGCGACCACCACCGGCGATTGGGTGGTGAGGATCACCTGCCGGTGCGGCTCCACGCCCCCCGGCCGGGTGATCCGCTGCCTGACCCGCCGCAGCAGCTCGCCGAGCCGCGTCGGGTGCACGCCGTTCTCGATCTCCTCGACCAGCAGGGTGCCCGGGTGGTCGGGGTCGTGCAGGGCGGCCAGCAGACCCAGGACGCGCAGGGTCCCGTCGGACAGCAGGGGCGTCGGGACGCTTCCCTGGCCGTCGACGACCAGTTCGAAGGAGCACTCCTCCCGTTCGGTCCTGGGCACCAGCGCGACCACGTCGGGCACGATTCCCGCGAGGTCGGCCGTCAGGTCGGCGAGCGCCGCCGTACCGGCCATCCGCCCGAGCACCGCCGCGAGGTTGCGGCCGTCCGCGGCCAGCGGCCCGCGGTCCTCGGCGGTCCAGCGCCCGCGCATGACCCGCGGTTCCGGCACGTAGCGCCGCCACGTGGTGACCGTACGGCGGGGCGTCTCCTCGGGCTCGGGGTCCTCGACCATGAGCTCCAGGAGTTCCTCCGGCAGGTCGCTGGCCACGTGGCTGACGACGACCCCGCTCGACCTCGGGATCTTCAGGACCATCTCCGCGCCCGCGTCGAACCTGACCGGCAGCAGGGCTCCTGGCTCGGGGGTGACCAGGGTCTCGACGGAGACGACGAACCCCGGCACGGGCGTCCCCCGCGCGACCCGGTGGAACTGCTCGGCGGGCAGGCCCCTGGAGGCGCCCAGCAGACCGCCCTGGCCGGTGACCTCGGCGGCCACGAAGTCCAGGGCGTCGAACAGGTTCGACTTGCCACTGGAGTTCGGGCCGACCAGCACCAGGAAGGGCGGCACGTCGAGGACGAAGTTCAAGAATGACTTGAACCCGTCTATCTCGATCCGAGTGATCATGCCGCCTTTCCCCCTGTTTTCCTTTCTCGCCTTACCCGTGCCCTAGAGCACCGGGGCCTTGGACAGCAGGCTGCCGCCCCAACGGCCCTCCAGCGCCCTCTCCACCGCGGCGCCGACCCGGTAGCAGCGGTCGTCGCCGAGCACCGGGGCCATGATCTGCAGGCCGACGGGCAGCCCGTCCTCGTCCGCCAGGCCGCACGGCACCGAGATGGCCGCGTTGCCCGCCAGGTTGGTCGGGATGGTGCACAGGTCGGCGAGGTACATCGCCATGGGGTCGTCCGCGCGCTCGCCGATCGGGAACGCCGTGGTCGGCGTGGTCGGCGAGACCAGCACGTCCACCTGGTTGAAGGCCGCCTCGAAGTCGCGGGCGATCAGCGTGCGGACCTTCTGCGCCTGGCCGTAGTAGGCGTCGTAGTAGCCGCTGGACAGGGCGTAGGTGCCCAGGATGATGCGCCGCTTGACCTCGGGACCGAACCCGGCGGCCCTGGTCAGCGCCATGACCTCCTCGGCGCTGCGCGTGCCGTCGTCACCGACGCGCAGGCCGTACCGCATGGCGTCGAAGCGGGCCAGGTTGGAGGAGGCCTCGGACGGCGCGATCAGGTAGTAGGCCGGCAGCGCCGTGGTGAACGACGGGCAGGAGACCTCGACGACCTTGGCGCCGAGTGATTCGAGCAGCTCGACGCTCTCGTGGAAGCGGGCGAGCACCCCGGGCTGGTAGCCGTCGCCGCCGAACTCCCTGACCACGCCGATGCGCAGCCCCGCGACGTCGCCGTTGCGCGCCGCCTCGACGACGGAGGGCACCGGAGCGTCCACGGAGGTGGAGTCCATCGGGTCGTGCCCGGAGAAGGCCTCGTGCAGCAGCGCGGCGTCCAGCACGTTACGGGCGAAGGGGCCGGGAGTGTCCAGGGAGCTGGCGAAGGCGATCAGCCCGTAACGGGACGAGCCACCGTAGGTCGGCTTCATGCCGACGATGCCGGTGACGGCCGCGGGCTGGCGGATCGAGCCACCGGTGTCGGTGCCGGTGGACAGCGGGGCCTCGTAGGCGGCGACCGCGGCCGAGGAACCACCCGAGGAACCACCCGGGATGCGCGACAGGTCCCACGGGTTACGGGTCGGCCCGTAGGCCGAGTTCTCCGTGGAGGAGCCCATCGCGAACTCGTCGAGGTTGGTCTTGCCGAGGATCACCAGGCCCGCCTCACGCAGCCGCCTGGTCACGGTCGCGTCGTACGGCGGGCGGTACCCCTCAAGGATCTTGGAACCGGCCGTCGTCGGCATGTCCGTGGTCGTGAAGACGTCCTTGTGCGCGATCGGCACACCCGCGAGCGGGCCGAGCCGCTCCCCGGCGGCCCGGCGGGCGTCGACGGCGCGGGCCTGCGCGAGCGTCGTCTCCGCGTCGACGTGCAGGAAGGCGTTGACCTTCGGCTCCACCTCGGCGATCCGGTCGAGGTGGGCCTGGGCGACCTCGACGGCCGAGACCTCGCCGCCGGCGACCAGCGCGCCGAGTTCGGCGGCTGAGGTGTGGACGAGGCTCATGCTTCCTCCCCGAGGATGCGCGGAACACGGAAGCGGTCGTCCTCGACGGCCGGGGCGGCGGCCAGCGCCTCCTGCGGCGTCAGGCCGGGCCGTACCTCGTCTGGGCGGTAGACGTTGGTGAGCGGAAGCGCGTGCGAGGACGGCGGGATGTCGTCGGCCGCCACCTCGGCGACGCGGGCGACCGCACCGATGATCACATCGAGCTGCGCGGCGAAGTGGTCGAGTTCCTCGTCGGCCAGCGCCAGCCGGGACAGCCTGGCGAGGTGAGCGACCTCGTCGCGGGTTATGGCGGACATGAGTCGTTGAACCCGTTTCGTGAATGGCAATTGGACACTGTCATCCTAGGGCTCGTGACCTGACGTACCTGACCCAATAACCCGCGCCCTCCTTTCCGGCGTCTTCACGGACCCCCGCGTCACCGGGCGGCCGTCACCGAACCGCCCGGGAGCGCGCGTGCCGGCCTTCGCCGGGGATCAGGCCGTCTGGGGGTCGAGAACCTCGCTTCCGCGCAGGAATCCGAGGTCGGGCACGGCCCTGTCCCGGTGCTCGCTCAGCCAGACGGTCGCGTCGGCGGCGGACATGGGCTCGGTGAAGAGCCGTCCCTGGGCCAGTTCGCAGCCCATTTCGGCCAGGCGGGCGGCCACCTCGTCCGACTCGACGCCCTCGGCGACCGAGCGCAGCCCCAGCGAGCGGACCAGGTCGATGATGGAGCGGACGATCCGCTCGTCGTCCACGGACTCGCCGAGCCTCCTGACGAACGAGGCGTCGATCTTGACCTCGGAGACCGGCAGGCGCTGCAGGCGCACCAGTGAGGAGTAGCCGGTGCCGAAGTCGTCCAGCGCGAGCTGCACCCCGAGCGCGTTCAGGGCGCGGACGGCGTCGGCTGTGTAGGCCTGGTCGGTCATCAGGACGCGCTCGGTCACCTCCAGCTGGATCGCCTCCGGCGGCAGGTGGTACTGCGCGAGCCCGGCCCCCAGCAGGTCGGGAAGGGTCGAGTCGAGCAGGTCACGGGCGGAGACGTTGACGGAGATCTGCTCGTTGAGCCCGATCCGCCACCAGTGCGCGGCCTGTTCGAGCGCCTCGTCGATGACGTACTGGGTGAGGTGCCGGATGAGGTAGGACTGCTCCGCCATCGGCACGAACTCCCCCGGCGAGATCATCCCGCGCTCGGGGTGGCGCCACCGCAGCAGCGCCTCGACCCCGCGCACCTGGCCGCTGGCCAGCTCCAGCTTGGGCTGGTAGTGAAGACGCAGCTCACGGCGGTCGATGGCCCTGCGCAGGTCGCCCATGAGGTTGAGCCGCTCGGGGCTGTTGCGGTCCTTCTCCGCGACGTAGACCTCGACGCCGGTGCGCGCCTCCTTCGCGAGGTACATCGCCACGTCGGAACGCTGCATCAGCATCTCGAAGTCGGGGGCGTGGTCGGGGTAGAGGGCGATGCCGACCGAGGCGTCCAGGTCGAAGGTCATGCCCTCCAGCCTGACCGGTTCGGTGAGGGCGACCCGCAGCCGCGCGGCCACCTCCCTGGCCGCCGCCGCGTCCCTGATCGAGGGCAGCAGCACCGCGAACTCGTCGCCGCCGAGCCTGGTCACCACGTCGCCCGGCCGTACGCTGTGGGTGAGCCGGTGCGCCACGATCTGCAGCAGCCGGTCGCCGACCGGGTGGCCGAGGGTGTCGTTGACCTCCTTGAACCGGTCGAGGTCCAGCAGGAAGAGCCCGACCTTCTCCCCGGCCCTCGCCTCGGCGATGGCCTCCTCGCTGCGGCCGACGAGCATCTTGCGGTTGGGCAGGCCGGTCAGCCCGTCGTGGGTGGCCTGGTGGTCGCGCCGTACGGAAAGGGTCGCGGTGAAGTAGACGGCGGCCATCGGCGCGAGGAAGAGCGGCACCAGCGCCGGGGAGTCGTTCATCACGACCACGACCAGCGGGGACAGGCCGAGCAGTCCCGCGTAGACCAGGCTCTGGTGGCCGATCGTTGTCTTGATCACCCGGTGCAGGGAGCGCCGTTCGTGCAGCGCGACCGCGCCGGAGACCAGCAGCGCCCTGACCGAGAAGTAGGCGAGCCCGGCCAGGGCGAGCGCGAGCAGGTCACGCCCGTCGGGCACCCAGGAGATCGCCGGGGCCGAGTGGCGGCAGAGCACGGCGAGCACGGCCCCCGCGGCCGTGAGGGCCAGTGTCGTCTGGGCGATGTTGAACATGACCCGGTGCCACGCCTTACGGGTGACGGCGCTGTTGACGACGATGGCGACCGCCTGCGTCAGCACCGCCACCGGCAGCCCGTAGTGGAGCAGGGCCGCGAAGGTGAACATCGTCGACGGGTAGGTGCCCCCGACCGTCATCGACGACGACAGCATCACCGGCCGCAGCTCGCCCAGGACGACCAGGACGGCCAGCATCCAGAACATCGGGCTGCGCGCGAGCCCCGCCAGTTGCGCGGGGCCGGTCAGCCACTGGGCCAGCAGGAGAGCCGTGAACCCGAGCGTGATGACGGTGGTGAGATAGGCCCACAGCGGTGAGCCCGCACGCGGACCTGTGTCGCGTGTGTCATTTGGGTCGGCCATGAGTAACAAAACCCCCATTAGTTCACTATGGGAGAGTACGGCCTCTGGGCCACTTCGCGGAACCAATTGCGCACGTTCCGTCACCGGCCATTCGAAGCACCCGTCACGGAACGGCCCCCCGCTCGTCGTTTCCCCTGGTCGGCCTCTCGCCCCCGTGGTCACTCCTCCGGCGTCACCGCCACCGCGGCAGCCGCCTCCGGCCCCTCCTCCAGCAGGACCCGCAAGCCATCCTCGTCGAGAATCGGCACTTTGAGCTTGACGGCCTTGTCATATTTGGAGCCCGCGTTCTCCCCAACGACCACGAAAGAGGTCTTTTTAGACACCGAACCGGACACCTTTCCGCCCCTGGCTGAAAGGGCCGCGCCCGCCTCGTCACGGGTGAAGGCCGCCAGCGTCCCGGTCACCACGAACGTCAGGCCTTCGAGCGTCCGCGGAAGCAGGTCGGCGGGAGGCTCGTCCTCCATGCGGACCCCGGCCTGCCTCCAGCGGGTCACGATCTCCTTGTGCCAGTCGACCTGGAACCAGTCGTGGATCGCCGCCGCCACCCGGGGGCCGACCCCCTCGACGGCGGCCAGCTCCTCCTCGGTCGCCCGTTCGATCGCGTCGATCGAACGGAACTCGGCGGCGACGGCCTGCGCGGTGGGCGGGCCGACGTGCCGGATCGAGAGCGCGACCAGCACCCGCCAGACGGGCTGGTCCTTCGCCCGCTCCAGTTCCTCCAGCATCTTCTCGGCGTTCTTGCTCGGCTCGCCGCTCTGGTTGGCGAAGAAGGTGACGACCCTGGGCTCACCGGTCTCCGGGTCGGTCTTGGGAAGGCCGGTGTCGGGATCGCGGACGACGGACCTGATCGGCAGCAGCCGCTCGACGGTCAGGTCGAACAGGTCGGCCTCGGTGCGCACCGGCGGCTCCTGGGGCGGCAGCGGCTGGGTGAGCGCGGTCGCCGCGACGTAGCCGAGCCCCTCGATGTCGAAGGCCCTGCGCCCGGCGGCGAAGAAGATGCGCTCACGCAGCTGGGCCGGGCACGCCCTGGTGTTGGGGCAGCGCAGGTCGGCGTCGCCCTCCTTCTCGTAGGCCAGCTCCGTGCCGCACTCCGGGCAGTGCGTCGGCATCGTGAACTCGCGTTCGGTGCCGTCGCGCAGGTCGGCGACGGGGCCGACGATCTCCGGGATGACGTCGCCCGCCTTGCGCAGCACCACGGTGTCGCCGATGCGCACGCCCTTGCGCGCGACCTCGGAGCCGTTGTGCAGGGTCGCCCGCTCGACCGTCGAGCCCGCGACCACGATCGGCTCCATGACGCCGTACGGCGTGACCCGGCCCGTGCGGCCGACCCCGACCTGGATGTCCAGGAGCTTGGTGTTGACCTCCTCCGGGGGGTATTTGTAGGCGATGGCCCAGCGGGGCGCCCTGCTGGTCGAGCCCAGGTTGCGCTGGATCTCGATGCGGTCGATCTTCACCACGACGCCGTCGATCTCGTAGACCGGGTCGTGGCGGTGCTCGCGGTAGAACTCGATGAAGGCGTTGATGCCGTCGAGGTCGTCCACGACCTTGTAGAGGTCGCTGACCGGCAGGCCCAGCGCCCTGAGCCGCTCGTAGACCGCCGACTGGGTCGGGGGCAGGGGCTCGCCCTCCCATTTGCCGACACCGTGGACGATCATGTGCAGTGGTCGCTGCGCGGTAATCCTGGGGTCCTTCTGCCGCAGCGAGCCCGCCGCGGAGTTGCGGGGGTTGGCGAAGGGGGGCTTGCCCGCCTCGACCAGCTGCTCGTTGAGCTTCCTGAAGCCCTCGACGGGCATGTAGACCTCGCCCCTGACCTCGACGAGGTCGGGCACGTCCGGGCCGGTGAGCCGCTGGGGGACGTCGGCGATCGTGCGCACGTTCGCCGTGACGTCGTCGCCGACGCGGCCGTCGCCCCTGGTCGCGGCCCGCACCAGGCGGCCCTTCTCGTAGACCAGCGCGATGGCCAGGCCGTCGATCTTCAGCTCGCACAGGTAGGGCGCGGTCTCGCGCTCGGCGAGCCGTTCCGCCCTGACCTGCCAGGAGAGCAGGTCGTCGGCGTTGAAGGCGTTGTCCAGGCTCTCCATCCGCTGCAGGTGGGCGACCGCCGTGAAGTCGCTGGAGATCGGCGCGCCGACCTTCTGCGTCGGGGAGTCCGGCGTGCGCAGGGCCGGATGCTCCTCCTCAAGGGCGCGCAGCTCGCGCATCCACGCGTCGTACTG
Source organism: Streptosporangium sp. NPDC020072 (assembly GCF_040631445.1). Taxonomy (NCBI): domain Bacteria; kingdom Bacillati; phylum Actinomycetota; class Actinomycetes; order Streptosporangiales; family Streptosporangiaceae; genus Streptosporangium; species Streptosporangium sp. NPDC020072. Next base: position 511,070 of record NZ_JBEYAB010000001.1, read on the forward strand.
GGCGTCGCTCGCGGTCGGTGAGTCGAGCACGTAGTAACGCCAGTTGGCCTCGTCGGCCAGCTCGGCCAGCTCCGCGTGCCGTTCAAGCGCCGCAACCGGCACACCCTCGACCTCAGCGCCCATCGCAGGCTCTCCCCTCGTCAACCGGAAACGAGGAGAACGCTATCGCCGACCACCGACAGTGCGCGGCGCCGTTACCCGCCCATGGCCAAGCTCCGCGGACGAGCCCGCCCTGGTCACGCGACCGCCGTACGGCCCCGCCGCCGGGGAGGTCACTCGCCCGGGTCCTCCCGCAGCACGCGGGCCGCCCGCGCGCAGGTGGCCAGGGCGGTCCTGGCGTAGGCGGGTGAGGCCCCGGCCAGCCCGCACGCGGGGGTGAGCACGACCTGCGAGGCCAGCGTCGAGGCGGGGAAGCCGAGCCTGCTCCACAGCTCCGCGGCGGGCCTGGCGATCACCCCGATGTCGGGCAACGACGCGTCCGTGCCGGGCACGACGCCGAGGAAGAGCGCGATCCCCGCCTCGACCGTCTCGCCGATCGCGTCCTCGTCGCGTCGCCTGAGCAGGGAGGCGTCCAGCGAGAGGCCGCGAAGGCCCGCCTCGCGCAGGACGCCGAAGGGCACCCTGGGCGCGCAGCAGTGGGCGATCGGGAAGACTCCCCCGGGCAGCACGGAGCCGAGCAGCTCGGTGGCGTCGTGGGCCTCGACGGCGGGCAGCCGCCCGAAGCCGGACGCGGTCGGGACCGTACCCGCCAGCACCCCGGGCAGGCCGGGCTCGTCGAGCTGCAGCACGATCTCCGTGGCGCCCGGCACCCTCTTGCGCACGTCGGCGACGTGCGCGGCGAGCCCCTCGGCGAAGGAGGCGGCCAGGTCGCGCACCGCCCCCGGGTCGGCGAGCGTCCTGTCGCCGTGGCGCAGCTCGACGGTCGCCGCCAGCGTCCACGGCCCGGCCACCTGGATCTTGAACGGCCCCCGGTACCCCTGGGCCGCCTCCTCAAGGGCGTCGAGGTCGCGCAGCAGGTGGTCACGGGCCCGCCTGGCGTCGCGTCCCGGCCGGTCGGCGAAGCGCCATCCCGAGGGCTGGACCTCGACGGCCAGCTCGACCAGCAGCGAGGCGGACCGCCCGATCATGTCGGCGCCGACGCCTCGTCCGGGCAGCTCGGGGAGGTACGGCAGAGCGGAAAGCTCCCCGAAGACGACCCTGATCGCCTCCTCGTGGTCCTGCCCCGGGTGCGACCCGACGCCCGTCGCCGTCGCCTCGCCCCACGCGTATCCGGCCGCGGTCCCAGCCGTGTGTTCTCCCATGTCCGCTCCCCGCCCTCTCACCGAACCCCGGGCACCCGCCCGCCTCGCCCGGTCACGGCAGTCAGCTTAGGACCGCCGGACACCGTGACGGCGCTTGATCGGGTTCAGTAGGGTTCTGCCCGGTATCACCGGTCTTGGGGGACAGAAGGTGAACGGATTCACGCGAAGGCTGACGGCCGCGGCCATCGCGATCGTGACCGCGGGGGCCGTAACCGCCGCTCCCGCCGTGGCCGCGCCCACCAGGTGCGCGCCGAAGCGCGGCACGACGAGCATCGCGGAGCCGTGGGGGCAGCGGCGGCTCAACCTGCCGCAGGCGTGGCGGCTGTCCAGGGGCGCCAAGGTGACCGTGGCGATCGTCGACAGCGGCGTGGACGTCACGCATCCCCAGCTGACCCGGGTGACCGCGTTCGACCTCACAGAAACCGGCAAGGCCGACTGCGTCGGTCACGGCACCGCGGTCGCGGGCATCATCGGCGGGGCCAGGCTCAAGGGGGTGCCCTTCGCGGGGGTCGCGCCCGAGGCCAGGCTGATCTCCATCAAGCAGCCCCTGGGCGACGAGGGCGACCTGGGCAGGCTGGCCCTGGGCATCGTCAAGGCGGCCCAGCTCGGCGCCGACGTGATCAACGTCTCCATCCAGGCGAGCGACCAGCCCGACCTGCGCAACGCGGTCGCGTACGCGCTGGCCAAGGACGCGGTCGTGGTCGCCGCGGCGGGCAACGTGAACAAGGAGGACGGCACTCCGGCCCCCGCCTATCCGGCCGCCTATCCCGGGGTCATCTCGGTCGGCGCGGCCAACTCCGACGGGAGCGTCGCCGACTACTCGAACTCCATGACCCCCGTCACCGTGCTGGCGCCCGGCAGTGACATCACCAGCACCTGGCCGGGGCGGTCCTACGTCGAGAAGGAGAACGGCACCAGTTTCGCGGCGGCCTATGTGTCGGGTGTCGCGGCTCTGGTGCGCTCCCGCTACCCGGAGCTGAACAAGGACCAGGTGCGCTGGCGCATCGCGCGGACCGCCGACGGCGCCTCGGGGACGGGCAGCGGCGCCGGGATGGTCAACCCGCTGCTGGCCGTCTCGACGATCATGGCCTCGGACGAGGTGGCCTTGGCGCCGCAGGAGCCCGCCCCGCTGCCCGCCGACGCGATCCGGCGCACGCCTCCCGAGGACGCCCTGAGCGTCTCGATCACGCTGTGGGTCGCCCTGCTCTGTCTCGCCGGAGTCCTGCTGGCCGTGGTGTTCAGATTCGCCGTGCCGCGAGGCCGGCGTCGGGGATGGCAGCCAGGGCATCCGGGAGAACAGACATGAAAGAGCTGTGAAACATGTGAACTTCACTGATCAGATTTGCTTTGATAGCCCTAGATATACCTATAGCAGTCTTTATCGATAGTTGAGTTGGAAGGATGGCCGATGGGGGATTTCAACCCATTGACACCTGAAGATCCGGAACGGATTGGTGTCTACCTCCTCACCGGACGTCTCGGCGACGCCTCCGGTCAGACCGTCTACCTGGGGCGTCTTCCCGATCAGGAGACCACCCGGGTCATCCGCCTGCTGCCCGCGCTTCCCGGTGCCGACCCCCAGACGCGGGAGCGGATCACCAACCGGCTGCACGCCGCCAAGCGGATCTCCGGCGCGCACACCGCCAAGCTTGTCGAGGTCGGCTGGTTCGACGACTCCCCCTACGTCGTCCACGAGCACGTCGAGGGCCGCTCCCTGCGCGAGACGGTCACCGCGGACGGACCGCTCGACCCCGACGCCCTGGAGCGGCTGGCCTCCGGCACCCTCGCCGCCCTGACCGCCATCCACCTGGCGGGCCTCGCCCACGGCGGGCTGAACCCCGACACCGTGGTGCTGAGCGCGGAGGGTCCGCGGGTGCGCGACACCGCCCTCGGCGTCACCGGACCCGAGCCCGACTACCACGCCCCCGAGCTGGTCCACGCCAACCTCACCGGCGGTCCGGCACCGGCGCCCGGCAGGCCCGCGGACCTGTTCGCCTGGGCCGCGACCATCGCCTACGCCGCGACCGGCCGCGCCCCCTTCGGCGGGGACCCGCAGGCCGTGCTCAACGGCTCCCCCGACCTCACCGGGCTCGCGCCCGCGCTGACCGCCCTCCTGGTCTCCTGCCTCGACAAGCAGCCGCAGCAGCGTCCCGACACCAAGGCCGCCATGCTGCAACTGCTCGGCGACCGGCCCGCCCTCACCGGCACGGCCGTCACGGGGGGCGCCGTCACCGGGGACGCCGTCGCACCGGCCGTGCCCCAGCAGCAGGACGCCGCCGCCTCGCAGCCTGCGGCGTCCGCGGGATGGAGCGCGCCGCCGCTGCCCAAGGACACCTCGGCCTCGACGCAGCCGCCCATCGTGCTGCAGGTCGCGGCCACGACCACGGGGAGCAAGAAGCCCGGCGGGCTTCTGCTGGCCGCCTGCGTCGGCACGGTCGCCGTGCTGGCCGGAGCGGGCATCTGGGCCGCGGGGAACTACACCTCGCTCAACAACGTCGAGCGCGCCTCCGCCGACGGGAAGGTCGCGAACCCCCTCGAACTGGTCGACCAGGGCAAGGGGCGGCAGCCGTACCCGACGAACGGCACGGGGGGTCAGGGACAGCAGGGCACCGACGACCCCTCGGACCGGGTGACCGTGCCGTGGGGCACGACGCCCGACCCGAACGTCCCGGACGTCGCCCCGCTCCAGCTGACCACGGAGGCGCCGACGGGTGAGCCCCCGGTGCCGACGCTGACCTCGTTCACCACCCCGCCGCCCGCCGTACCGACCACGCCCCCGATTCCGCCGACCAACGTCCCCGCGCCCCCGAGCACGGCGCCGACCGCGGAAACCTCGGCGAAGCCGACCGGGAAGCCGACGGGCAAGCCGAGCCAGACGGCCGAGCCGACGCAGGCCCACACGCCGACGCCGACCGTCACCGTGACCGTGACTCCCACCGTCCCGCCCAGCGGGCCCGCGACCGCGTCCCCCAGCGGATCTCCCACGGCCTCTCCCAGCGGGACCTCCACGGCGTCCCCGTCGCCGAACGGCAGCCCCGAGCCGAGCCAGACGGCCTCCCCCTCACCGGCGCCGACGGCCACCCCGACGCCCGCGGCGAGCGCGAGCGCACAGCCGACCCACGCCGCGAGGCCGACGCCGTCGCCGACTCCGACCCGGACGGCGCGCACCCCCGAGGAGACCAAGACCGTACGGTCGACTCCGACCAGGACCGCGAAGCCCGAGACGAAGCCCGAGACGGAGCGTCCTTCGGAGAAGCCCATCGAGCCCGGCAACGTCAGGCCGCCGCTCCAGCCGACCGCCGAGCCCTCGACGGCCAAGCCCCCGGCCGAGGAGTCCCGGCCGCAGACCAACCCCTACACGCCGCAGCAGGCCTGCGGGGCGGGCTACTACGTGCAGCGGTCCGTGCCCTTCACCGGCGGAGCCGTCTACCAGCTCTACAACTCCTCGACCGGCTCGAACTGCGTGGTCACCATGAAGACCACCGACATCGGGAAGGCGACCTCCGTCTGGGCCACCCTTCAGGTGAAGGACGGCGGGAGCAAGACCGAGCGCGGGGAGTTCAAGTACTACGCGGGCCCGGTGATCCTGCCCGCGAAGGGCAAGTGCGTGAGCATCAGCGGTGGCAACTCGGCGGACAGCGCCAGCGCCCCGCCGGCCAACTGCGGATGACGCGCCTCTGAGTGCCTCGCAACGACGACGTCGGCCCCCGCCGGGTTCACCCCGGCGGGGGCCGACGCCTTCCAGGCTTCCTCAGCGCCGTTCGAAACGCCCGTCCTCGGCGCCGACGGAGTGGGCGAAGAACTCGTAGGCGGCCTCCATCCGCTCACGCGCGTCGTCGAGGCCCAGGGGGGTGGCCGGGAGCCCCGCGTCTTCGAGGATCTCCTTCGTCCTGCGCTCCCTGTCGTCCTGCGCGACCCCGATGGCCCGCATGAGCTCCTCCGCCAGGACGTGGCTGTCCAGGCGCATGACGCGAGGGTTGAGGTCGATCCTCTCGACCCTGCCCGAGGGGTCGACGGTCACGCCGATCAGCCCGTCCGCCCCGGTTCCCGTGCCGCGTACCTCGTCCAGTTCGCCTTCGATCTCGGCCAGGCGCGCCGTCTGACGTTCGGCGTCTCTACTGATGCGTTCCAGGTCTTCCAGCCCGAAGTTGGTGGGATCGAACACCACGCGCCTCCTCCTGACGATGAGTGACAACAGATAACCGAAATCACTCCTGACACCAGAAAAGCCACACGGTACCGTAAAGATCACTTAAACACCGCTGTTCACACGCGAAACCACCAGATGTCCAAAAGCTGAACTACACGGGGGTACGTCGGCGGATGAGTCAGAACATTCACGTCACCTCGACCTGCATCGCGAACATCCAGCGCAACCTCAACGAACGGGTGGTACCGGCGTTCGAGGACCTCAAGACGAAGATCGACGAGACCAACGTCGACAGCCCCGGGTTCGGCCTGCTCGGTCTCGCCTTCGGCGGCGCGTACGAGAGCACGCAGCGCGACGTCAAGAAGTCCGTCGAGGACGCCACCGCCGCGATCAACGCCTGGGTCGGCGCCCTGGAGACCATCAAGCAGAACTGGAGGGACGCCGAGGACGCGAGCAAGGTCACCTACTCATGACGGCTCCGCCGGAAGGCGCCGGCTCCTCCATCCGGGAAATCCGGGAAGTCCGGGAAATCCGAGAAGAACGACGGCAGCGACAGCAAAGGCGGCGGAGAAGGTGACGGGACCGAAGGTCGACCTCACCCACCATGGTCGGGCGGCGACGGCGGCGCGCAGGGAGCTCACGGCTTTCGCGGACGAGGCCCTCAAGGCGCTCAGGGCGAACGCCAGGCCGGTTCCGGCCCTGGCCACCGCGGTGGCCATCGTGAGCACGGCCGTGGCGAACACCCCGGGGATGAACGACGCCAAGGCCAACTGGAACGCCCTGGCCAAGGCCCTTGAGGTCGCCTACCCCTCTCTCATCGGCAACGCGGTCTTCCTGTCCCGTGCCGACTGGCAGGCCGACGACCGCGAGGAGTTCCTGAACGCGACCGCCCTGTTCAGTGGCGAGCTGCAGAAGCTCAGCGGCGTCTGCTACACCCTGGAGGGCAAGGTGGACGCGGTCCACCAGGCGTACTACGACTACTGGAAGGGAATCCTCGTCCTTTCCTCCGCGGTGGCCCTCTACATAACGGCCATCCGGCTCGCGAGCAGGGGAAATCCGGCCACGGCCGCCGCCGCGCAGGTGGCGCTCCAGCGAATCGGCCCCATCGTCAACAGCCTCGCGGCCAAGATGACCGCGCTTCTGGGCGGCTACCTCGCCCTGATAGGCACCACCCTGCTTCCCCTCACGCAGCGGATGCTCGACCTGAACAACATCATGCCGACCGGCGCCATGAAGATCGACTTCAAGAAGGCCGTCATCTCCACGGAGCCGCCCTCGGCCTGGGTCGCCCCCAAGCGTGAGGTGGGGGAGCCCGCCTCGAACAAGCCCGACCCCAAGGTCGACGCGACACTCGACAAGATCAACGGCAGGTAGCGCCGGGTCAGAAACCCGAGGACAGGTCCCGCAGGGTGCGGGCCAGGTCCTCGCCGATCTCCTCAAGCTGGCGGCGGGCCGCGGCCATGTCCAGCGTGATCGGCTCGCCGCCCGTCGCCTCGCTGATCAGTTCCTCGCTACGGCGCCGCGCGTCGTCCTGCGCCGCGCGGACCGCCTCGGTGACCGCCTCGGCGATCGTGGCGGTGTCCAGGCGCGCGATCCTGGGGTCGAGGGTGACGCGCTCCAGGCGTCCCGTCGAGTCGACCACGGCCCGCGCCATGCCGTCGGCCGCCTCGCCCTCTCCCGTGATCGCGCCGAGCTCGTACTGGACGCCGCCGAGCCTGTTCAGCATCTCGTCGCTGCGCCGTACGAACTCGTCGAGACCTTCCGGGGTGTCCAGGCGCAGGTCGTCGAAGTCGCGGTTCATCTGTGTCATGGCGCCGGAAGCTCTCTCTTGGGGGCCAGCCACTGGAAACCCGCCGAGGGCGGGAGCCGGGTCGGCTGCCCGGGTTGCGAGGGGGGCGGTTTCTGGAAGGAGGGCAGGTTCCCCGTCACGATCATCGCCTGGGTGAAGTCGATCTTCGCGGCGCCGGTCGGCGAGAGGTTGAACATCTGCCAGAACGCCTTGCCCGAGAAGAACAGCGAGACGCTGCTCGCCCCCGCGGCGATGATCTTCACCAGCGCGGCGGTCGAGGCGCCGATGATGCTGCTGGCCAGGGTGCCGAGCATTCTCAGGTTGAGCATGGCCGACCCGGCGAACGGCGTCGTCAGCATGGCCGCGGCGATCAGCAGCAGGGAGATCAGCCGGGCGGCCAGCGCGGCGAGCGCGGCCCAGTAGGCGCGGTAGGCGTCGCCCAGTTCGTCCACGATCCCCGCGACGGCCTTGACGTAGGCGCGCAGGCTCTCCACCGCCTCCTGGTACTGCTGGACCGCGTGGTTGAACGCCTCACGGTCCTTGGCGATCCACCCGTCCTTCTCCTTGTCCCGCAGGGAGGCCAGGAAGCTCTTGTTGAGGGTGTCCAGGCGCGAGTGGATCGACTCCCAGTTGTTGTAGGCGTCGGCCATCCCCGGCACGTTGGCGACCGCCGTCCCCGCGATCGCCACGCCCGCCCACAGGGTCGGCGCGAGCCGCGCGCCCTTCTCCAGGCTGCTGATGATCTTCGAGGAGTTGGCGACGACGCCCTTGGCGCTGCGTGTCGCGGTCCTCCACTGGGGCCTGTTCGAGGCGGTCATCGGCGGACGACGACGCCGCTGGCCGCTTCCGCGGTCTTCCAGTTGCCCTCGGCCGTCAGCAGCCCCTCCTGCCAGGAGGCCAGGACGTCGAGGGCCTCGGTGAACCTCTCCTCCATCTGGCGCTGGATCTGGCGGTACCTGATCCCGATCGCCACCTCACCGGCCGCCCCCCAGCCGGGAAAGGACACGTGGGTGCTCGCCACCATGTCCCGCAGTTCCCTGACCTTGGGGATGGTGGTGTCCGTCACCTCGGCGTGGAGTGCTCGAATCGCGTCGGACGTGACGTGAATGTCCAGCGCCATGTGCCCCTCCTTGATCAACGGTCGTTCCTGTATCTCCTATCACCGCCCGGCCCGCCGTCCCGGCTTTCCCGGACCTTGTTCAGCGGGCTTTCGATGATCGGAAACGCTCTGGACGGCAACCGTTTACATCCACCACAAAAAGGACCATTTTCAAGATCGTCCTTCTATGCTTGCGGTAACGCATCCAGCGATACGGGGGTTGGGATGCAGACCCGGCGTGACCTCTACCAGGCGTACAGGCTGATGACGCAGCGCCTGGGCACCGCCCTGCTCCAGGGCGAACCAGACCTGCCCGAGTCGCCCATGCGCAGACACAACGTGGCGATGTTCGGCGGCGTACTGGTCGCCGTACTGGTCGCGGCCGTCTTCGGCGTGATCGGCCTGCTGCGGCCGGGCAACGCGACCGCGCTCACCGACCCGGGAACCGTGATCGTCGAGGAGGAGACGGGCGCCACGTTCGTCTACAGCGCCCCCCAGGGCACGATGATCCCGGTCGTCAACATGGCCTCCGCGCGGCTGCTGGTCGGCCAGGAGAACGTGAAGGTGCGTGTGGTCAGTTCCGCCTCGCTGTCCGGCTACCCCCGCGGCACGCTGGTCGGCATCCCCGGCGCCCCGGAGTCGCTGCCCGCCCGCGACCGCCTGGTCCGCTCCCCCTGGTCGGCCTGCGTGGTCGAGGGGGCGGACGCCAACGGCGAGCGCAGGCCGTACACCACCCTGGTCGGGGGGTTCGCCGTCGGCGGCGAACCGATCGGGCAGGACAAGGCCATGCTCGTCGAACAGGACGGGCAGGCCTGGCTGCTCTGGTCGAACCAGCGGATGCGCGTCTCCACCGAGGGGGCACGGGCGCTGACCGAGGAGCGGCCCCGACAGGTCCCGCTGGCCTGGCTCAACGCGTTGCCCGCCGGGCCCGACTTCCGCTCTCCCTCCGTCCCCGGCCTCGGCCGCCAGACGCGTGGCCCCGACGGCGGCGCGTCGATCGTCGGCAGGGTGTTCACCGTTGCGCCGGTCGCCGGCGGAGGCGCCAAGTGGTACGTCCAGCTGGCCGACGGCCTGGCGCCCCTCACGCCGGCCCAGGCCGCCCTGCTGCTGCAGGACCCCGGCAGCAAGAAGGCGTACGGCCGGGCCCCGGTCAAGGCGATCGAGCTTGACCCGGCGACCGCGACCGGCGCCAGGCGTTCGGCGACCTCGATGGGCGGCGGCGACCTCCCGCGGACCATGCCCGCGGTCATCACCCCGCCGTCGACCAGCCCGGTCTGCGCCGTCTACGCCGACACCGAGCGCGGTTCGGCCAAGGCGCTGCTGACGGTCGGCAGCACGGTCGCAGTCCCCACGCCGCCGAAGGGCTGGTTCAACCAGGACGTGGTCGACCAGGTGGTCCTGCCGTACGGCGGAGGCGCCCTGGCCGGGCTGCTGCCCGGGGACGGCAGGCTGGACGCGATCCAGTCGCTCTACCTGGTCGACGACCAGGGACGGCGGCACGCCGTCACCTCACCGCAGGCGCTGACCGCCCTCGGCTACACGACGCAGGACATCGCCCCGCTGCCCGCGCACCTGGTGCACCTGATCCCCGAGGGACCGGCGCTCGACATCCCGGCGGCCAGGAAACCGGTGCAGGCCGACCGGCCCCGGACCACCGGGCCGCAGCAGCGACAGTGACCGGTCAGAAGACGCCGGGAATGATTCCGCCCTTCGGCTTGGGAGGCTTCAGCGCGGAGGTGTCCGGCTTCACGGTGAGCCCGGTGCTCTTCTCGTACTGCAGGTTGACCTGGGTGAAGTCCGTCTCCAGCTCCGGCATCGACTGCATGCCGTAGAACAGCCGCCCGTGCTCCTTCGCCATGTCGTTGACGATCATCAGGATCACCGAGACCGCCCCGATCGCCAGCAGCTTCTTCTTGAGCACGGCTCTGACGACGGCGTCGAGTCCCTTGAGAAAAGTGTTGATCTGCAGCATGAGACCCGCCCGCAGCGGTGGGAAGGCCCACAGGGCGAGGGAGGCGGCCGCCGCGACGGTCATGGCGCCGATCACGAGCGTGGCGAACTGGAAGGTCCTGTGGTACAGGGACGCGGTCTGGTCGAGGGTGTCGGCCGTTCCCGCGCGGAAACTCTTGACGCCGTCCAGCTGGGTGACGAATTCGTCGATGGTGGCGGCGAAGAGCTTCTGCGCGTCCCCCTCCCACTTGCCCTCCTTCTCGGCCCTCCCCTTCAGGTCGATCAGTTGTTGTTTGAGCGTGTCGATGTCGACCCCGCCCGCCCCCTTCGGGTCACGCCACTCACCGGCCGCCTTCGCCATGTCGCCGGGGTTGGAGACCATCGTCCCGATGGCCGCGACGATGAGGTAGGCCCCCGGATGCATGAGGACGGCCGCGGCGGCGAGCCCCGTCGGGATCAACGACATGTATCCCCATCGATCACTCTCGTAGGCCACGGCTCGTCTCCTTCTCCGGCATCCGGTTCCCGCTCATACGCCTCAGCGTTCCGTCTCCCTCGGGCCGCGGCCCGAGGGGGTCAGTCATTCCTGGCCGATCACCGGTGGGGCGATGTCCTCGTCGCCGCCCCAGACGCTCTCGTCCTCCGAGGTCCAGGTGGTCTTCTCGCGTTCCTTGCCCTGCTCGCCGCCCGCGCCACCGGGTGCCATCGGCATCATCGGCATGCCGCCCATGCCACCCGCGCCGCCCGTGCCCGTGCCGGACAGGCCGCCCGGGAGGGACCCGTTGCCGCCGACCCCGGAGAACCCGCCGCCCCGGCCGGACGAGCCCGGCCCCAGCGTGTCTCCCGTCCAGGTGGTACCGCCCGGCAGTCCCGAATTCCCGGCCGGCACGTTACCCAGATTGCCCAGGTTGCCCACGTTGGGAGGGTTGTAGGACGACAGGGCGGTCTTCGTGGGGTCGTCCAGCCCGAGGCCGGGCTTGTTGAGGTCACCCCCGATGCCGTTCGGGTCGGGGAGCTTGGCCCCGGGCAGATTGGAGTCCGGCAGGTTCTGGTTCGTCCCGTTCTGGCCGGGGAAATTGGTGTTGTCAGGGAACTTGACGTCGTCAGGCTTGGTGCCTTCGAGGGATCTGGTGTCGTCGGGGAACTTGCGGTCCAGCAGGTCCTTGTCCAACGGATCCGTCCCCGACCCGGGGAACTTCATGTCGTCACCGGCCCCACCGTCGAGGTCACCGCCCATCTTGGGGAGACCGGCTCCTCCCAGCTTGCCGGGGCCTCCCAGCTTGCCGGGACCCCCCAGATTGCCGGGGCCCGGCTTCTCCTCGGTCGTGCTCGCCTTCTCCGCGGCCGCGTAGTTCTCGGACGCGGCCTTGAGAGCCGCGTTCCACGAGTCGATCGCCGCCTTGCCCGCCTTGAGGGCGTTGACGGCGCCGTCGCGGGCGGTGTCGTGGGCGGTGTTCAGCCCTATCCCGAGCACGCCGAAGGCGGGCGGGGCGATGCCGATCGAACCGGTGCCGTGGATGAGACCGTCGACGTCCTTGGCCCGGCTGCCGAACTCGGTGCCGAGGTTCTTCAGCTGGTCATCGGTGAACGAGACGACCTTGGCGGGACCACCAACCCCGAGCGAGATCCCGTCCAGTGGCGAATCGCCCATTTCCTCTCCTCACGACATCCTCACGACAGACCATCACATCAGACGATCACGGGGGGAGTGGTGTCGCCACCGTTGCCCCAGACCTCGTCGTCCTCCAGGAGCCAGGTGCTGCTCTCCCGGTCCTGGTTCTCCTCCGAACCCGCGCCGCCACCGGGAGCCATCGGCATCATCGGCATCCCCGGGGTTCCCGCGCCCCGAAGCCCCCCGGCCCCCGCGCCGAGGCCTCCGGCGCCGCCGAGGCCCCCGGTGCCGCCGAGGCCCCCGGTGCCGCCCGGCAGGCCGACCCCCACCCCGACGCCGGTTCCCGTTCCCGTGCCGGCGTTCGTACCGGTGCCGATCAGGCCGTTGGCGTTGCCGAAGGTGCCCGCTCCCTGGCCGTTGGGCAGACCGAGCGTGCCGTTGCCCAGGTCGTTGGGGTTCAGGCCGGCGAGGGAGGTCGAGCCGGTACCGAACCGGTCGTTCGGATCGGTGCCGGGGAGGGAGCCGTTCACGGTTCCCGGGTTCGTGAGGTTCGGGTCGGAGCCGTCGACGCCGGAGCCCGGGCCGCCCGTCCCCGAACCGGGCGGGAAGCCGTCCACCGATCCGGGCCCCTGCCCGGGGAGGTCCTTGCCGCCCTGTCCTGAACCGTCCAGGCCGCCCAGGTCACCCTGGCCGTAGGGGTCCGAGCCGTTCAGGCCCAGGCGGTTGGTGGGGTCGTCGACGGACAGCCGGGTGGGCGTGCCGTTGTAGTCGCCCCCGCCCGGCCCCGTGACCCTTCCCCCGGGGCCCGTGGGCAGGTTGACGCCGCCGTAGTCGGGCATGGGGAGCTGCATCGGGGTCGGCAGCGAGTGCTGCACGTCCTCGGGCAGTTCCCTGTAGTGCTGGATGATCTTCTCGTTGATCTCGTTGAACCGGTCCCTCGCCCTGTCCTCGGCGCGGTACGCGCCGTAGAACGGGATCTGGTCCGCCCAGTCGGTGTCGTGGTCGGAGCGCGAGTCCTCGCCCCGCTTGGTGACGATGTTGCGCTGGGCCCAGTTGAGCGTCTCGGAGTAGCCGCGCAGCGTGGTGCCGACCTGCCGCATCTTGCCCGCCAGCTCGCGGATGCTCCCGTGCAGTCGCTGGAGCTCCTTCTGGGCCTCGACGCTCTCGGCTCCCTTGTAGGTCCCGGCCAGATCGGTCGCCCGCTGCTTGAGGGTGGCCGCGGCCTCCTGGAGCAGGTCGTGCGCGGCGACGTAGTAGTCACCCGCGCGCTTCACCGAGTTCGGCTGGGTGGCGTCCACCCACTCCCTGACCTGGTCCTTGATGCTGTCGAAGAGCGTGACCGACAGGTGCGTCTCCTGCGGCTCGATGCCGTACTTGAGCCGGTTGGAGCCTGTTTCCGCCATGATGGCCTCCCTATCAGGCGCCCGTCTTGGGAGCCGTGCCCTCGTTCGCCACCTCAGCGCCGTCGTAGGCCTTGGCGATCTCGTAGAGCGTGTCGATGACGGCCTTGTACTGCTCGATCGTCGAGGAGTACAGGCCGCCGCCCTTCTGGCCCCGCTCTCCGACGAGGACCGAGTAGGACGTGTTGATCGCCATGGTGAACTGCTGGGCGGTCAGCCACTTGCCGAGGTGCTCGTCGCTGAGCGCGCACTGCAGTTGCAGGTCGGGAAGCGACCCGCCCCCCGGGGGAGGCCCCGGCAGTTCGGCGCGTTCTCCCCTGGCCGTCGCCACCGCGGTCGCGGGGGGCGGCGTGGGGGTCGTCAGCTTCTGCAGCGCCTTCTCCAGCAGCCCGGCGATCTCCTTGATCGTGGCGCGGTTCAGGTCCGGACCGCCCTTGCCGCTGCTGTCGCTCTTGACGGTCAGACCGGGCCAGTCAGGATCGAGCTCGATCGCCATGCCGCACCTTTCGGAAAGTTCGGAAAAGTCAGGTGATGACCGGGGGGATCACGTCTCCACGGGAGTTCCAGACGTCCTGATCCTCGGACAGCCAGGTCGTGCGCTCCTGGCCTTGCTCCTCGGCCCCGCCGCCCGCGCCTCCGCCCGGCGACATGAACGGCATCATCGGGGAGCCGCCCCTGCTCGCCGGGGACGACGCCCCGGGTACGGCTCCCGCCCCGCCTGTCCCGAGGCCGGGACCGCCGAATCCGGGGCCGCCGATCACCGTGGGGGCGAGGGGCGGGCCGGACGTCGTGACCGGGGACACGGGCAGGACCGTGTGCTGCTGGATCGTGGGCGGCGCGACCAGGTTGGTCGGGGCGAAGCTCGCGACCTCGGTCCTTCCCGAGCCGTGGGTGGCGCCGGTGCCGTCGGACGTGGTCTCGTGCCCGCCGATCACGGCCGGGGCCGTGCCGTCCCCGCCCGAACCCGGGCCTGCCGTCTGTCCGCCGGGGCCGGTCGGTCCCGGCCCTCCCGGGGAGCCCTGGCCGCCGGTGCCCGAACCGGGGCCGGTCGTGCCCGAACCGTCGGTGCCGCCGGTGCCGCCGGGGTGACCCGGGGTGCCGGCGCCCTGGGAGCCGTCGTCCGGGCCGTCCGGGCCGCCCGTGCCGCTGTGTCCGCCGTTCGTGCCGCCGGTGCCGTACGGACCGTCGGCCGGTGAGCCGCTTCCCCGCCAGGGGCCGGTGTCCGTCCGCGAGGTGCTCCCGTTGCCCCGCGAACCGGTCGGCCGTCCCACCGAGGAGTAGTCCGTGGTCGTGTAACCGCCGGTCCCCGCGGGTTCCGCGGCGGCCGGAAGCGTGTAGGTGAACTCCTCGGGGATCTTCGCGTAGAGCTCGACGATCTGCCCGTTGAGCTTCTTCAGGAGGTTGCGGGCGTCGACCGTCCCGTCCGCCTCGGGGGGCTGCGGGCCCACCTGAAGCGCCTTCGCCCGCTTCGTGCGCAGGCCTTCCATCTCCTGGCGCGCCGCGGGCAGGTTAACGCCCCCGTACGTCCGCAGGACGGTGCCGACCTCCTTCATCACCGCGGCCAGCTCGGTGCCCGTCGTGTGCAGCATGCGTATGGCCTTGTGCGTCTCGACGGCGGCCGGGCCGCCCCAGACCTGGGCCAGCCTGGCCGCGTTGCCCTCCAGGGCACCGGTGACGAGTTCGATGACGGCGGCCCCGTTGGTGAACCCGAAGCCGGCGTTCTCGATCTCGGCCGGCGAGGTGCCCTTGAGCCAGTCGTCGATCGCCGTGAAGGAGTCGCCGACCTCCCCCTGGACCGGTGCGGCGGCCGAACGGACCCGCACGGTCCGTTTCTGGGTGTCCACTGCTCCCCCTGTCACCCGTTCCCGGCGCCGTTGGCGGTGTTGGCGCCGTCGTACTCTTTCGCGCTGTCCCTGATCGTCTTGATGACCTGGGCGTACTGCGCGACGAACTCCGCGTAGACCTGGGCGAGGACCGCGATCCTGCCGTCCGTGGAGGCTCCCCCGGCGACCGTCTGCCCGAACGTCCGGGCGGCGGGCCACTCGCCGACCTCCTGGCCGCTCAGGTTTCCGCTGGTCTCGACGCTGGCCGCGGAACCCGTCGTGTAGCCCTCGAAGAACGCGGGGCCCGCGAACCCCGCGGCGTACTCCTCAAGCTCCTGCGCGACCTTTCTCATCTGGAAGGTGTCGAACTCGGTGATGTTCGCCACGTCGTCCAGACTCGGCCACTCCGATGCGCTCATGCCTCTCCTCGGCGCGCCCGGCGCCACCCCGGCCGCCGCGTACGGCGGCGGCCGGAGAGCACCCGCTCACACGGCGACCGTGTCAGTGGTTGCTCCAGATGGCCTTGTTCCGCGCCTCGGCGGCCTTGTAGTTCTCGCTGGCGATGCCCAGGGCCTTGGCGGCCTCGTTGAGCTGACGCCCCATCTCCTGCTCCGCGGCGTCCCAGACCTTCCTGTGCTCCTCGAAGAAGTTGGCCGCGTCACCGGCCCAGTGCTCCCCGAGCACCTGCTGGAGCTTGGTGATGAGGTCGTCGGTCGCCTTGTCCATGGCGGTGACGACCTGGAGGAGGCCCAGCTCGGCCTTCTCCATCTCCACGAAGTTGACCTTCGTATAGTCGGACACTCTGTTCTCCGTCCTCGACTGCGGGATGGGGCCGTACTACCTGGCGCCGGTGTTGATGAGCGCGTCAACCCGGTTCATACCGGACTGCACGTCCTGGTCGGCCGCGTCGTAGGTGACGGAGCTGTCGCCCAGGTTCTGGGCGATCTTCTCCAGGTCACTCCGTACGATCGTCATCTGCCGGTCCCACTCGCGCATGGCGCCCAGGAACTTGGCCGAAGCAGTGCCCAGCCAGCCCGAGGCCGTCAGCTCCTGCGTGGTCGTCTCGACGCCCTTGCGCAGGCCCTCGACGTACTGCGCGGTGTCCACGACGAGCTCGGACGCCTTCTTGATCTGTGCGGGGCTCGCACCGAAAAACTCCGCCACCGGTCACACCTCCGTGACATAAGGCCTGCTTGTCCGTGGTGGTGTCACGCCCCCGTGCGGACCGTACGGCCCACGCGATGCCACCCGGATGGCCAGAGAAGCCACACGAGCGGACAGAAAGGACTACCCCGACGAACATCATCAGACGGCATGCTAGCCATCAGGGATCACATAGCTAACATGCATTCATATTACGGAAAAGTAAACATTTAGCGTCTTATCTATAAACGGGCAGGCCAGACGAGTGCGTGACTCCTCCATCACGGAAAGAAGTCGGCGAAAAAACGGCGACGTTCCGTGATCTGGAAAGCCGTCTACGTGAACTCACAGTTCGAGACGGCGCCGGATGCGGTCGAGTTCCCCCATCACGTCCTGGAAGGCACGGTCGTAGGCGACCCCCGCCTCCTGGACCTGCTCCAGCGGCCCGTCCGGACCGCCGAACGTCCTCAGCGGATTGTCCCCCTCGCCGAACGCCTGATCCGCGGCCTCGGCGAGCTGTCTCTGCAGGTCCCTGGACGCCTCGGCGAAGACCTCCTTGATCCGCTCAGCCAGTTCGCCCGAACTGAGCCGCATGGCCTTGGGGTGCAGTTCGAGCCCCCGCAGCCCCTCCGCGGCGTACTCGACCGCGACCAGGCCGTCCTCGTCCTGGGCACGACCGACGAGCGTGGTGATCGTCCTCTGCAGCTCCTCCATTTTCGCGAATTGCGAACTGTTTCCAGAGAGCAGCTTTTCCACATCTATGTTGGCGAACTCACCGAATTCCATCTCATCCCCTGTCTCTTTGCGGCGCCTTCGGCGCCGCGGGTTCGGGCGCTCCGAGCCGACGCTTTCCCTCGTCGCTCATCCGCTTCGCTCCTTCGCTCCTCAGTCCAAGCGCCGGCGCGCCCGAACCGAAACCCCTCACGCACGGCACCGGTAAGGCATAAAAAGCCAAACCCCTCACACCTGGCGCCGGGGAGAATCGCAGGTCAGCCGGCCAGGCCTCGGATCCAGGTGTAGAGGTCCAGGACACCAAGGGCCAGGGGGAAGAGGGCGACTATGAGGACGATCTCCAGGATGTCGGCCGCCCTGCCCCAGAAGGGGGAGGGTTTGCCCGACTGCAGCCACAGGCCCATGCCCGCGGGTACGAGCGCGACGCACAGCAGGCCCATCGCCACGGCCAGGGCGACGCCGCCGCCGGCCAGGGCCCTGGAGAACGCCAGTACGGCCAGCCCGAAGACGCCGGAAAGCAGCAGCCACAGTCGCTGCCCGGTTCCCTGGAAGACACGGGCCCGCATGAGGAGCGTCAGTGACAGCGTGGCCGAGGTGGCCAGGGCGACCCAGCCGGGGTCGAAGGCCAGGTAGACCTGCGCCACCACCGAGGTCAGGCCGATTCCGGCGACGAAGCCGGTGGCGTAGCGCTGTGCCTGGGCGGTGCGCTCCATGATGGCCGGGCCGTCGATCCGCTGGTTGTCCAGGCGCAGTTCCTCGGCGTTGGTCGGCATCGAGGGCATCGGCAGACCGGCGAACCTGAAGGACAGCATCGGGAACAGCGGGCCGCACGCCAGCAGGACCGAGGCGGCGATCGCACCCACCCCTGCCGGGGGTGCCTGGGCGAACATCACCACGGCCGCGCAGACGGCCCCCGTCGCCGAGGCGATGGACACACCGAGGAAGGCCTGCACGCCGTCCGCGACGGCCAGTGTGCCGATGGTCGCGACCAGGCCCGTCGTCGCGAACGCGGCCAGCATGTGCGCCGAGCCGAGCCCGGCCAGCCCCGTGTCCCCGGCGGGCGCCAGCAGTCCGGCGAGGAAGGCGTACGGCAGCGCCGCGCAGCCGATCATCGCACCCGCCGGCGCGTCGCCGACCGCCCTGGACAGCAGGCCGCCCGCGACGGTCAGCAACAGCGCGAAGGCTCCGGCGAAGACCGCCGAGACCCGCCAGGGTGGTCCGGAGAACAGCAGGACGAGGGCCCCGACCACCAGGAGGGCGGTCGCGGCGCCGACCCCGACGAAGCGGGTGTGCCTGACGCCCCAGCCTCCCGGCGCCTCCCTGAAGCCGGTGGCGACGACGTCGGCCACATCGTCGAACATCGCGGGCGGCAGCACGGCCTCGCGGGGCCGCAGGTAGAGCACCTCCCCGTCGAGCACCCCGAGGGCGCCCAGGCTCTGGCCGATGTCGAGGGGGGAGCCGCCCGGCCGTTGCAGCACCCATCCGGGGGCGGCCGCGGATTCACCCCCGACCTCGCCCATCGCGCGTAACAGGCCCGGCAGGACGTGCGGGAGCGGGATGTCCGCGGGCAGCGCCAGATCGGCCTTCCTGCGGGGGGCGACGATCGTGATGTGGCACATGGGAGGCAACGGAGCGGCGCTCTGAACTGGGAGACCCGGTGTGACGGCCCCCTGGGGGGCCTGAGCCAGCGACCTCACGGTCGTCCTCCCTCTTGGTTGCAAGCATCGTGGAGCATCACGGAAACCACCGATATGCCGGATACGGTAGCGGGGAGAGTAGGGATCACGCGCGACATCCGTCGGCAATCGCTTTCGCCACAGATGTGCACAAACCGACCAGGAAGGCACCTCCAGGGTGAGCATCGTCGTCGTACGGCGCCCAGAGCGCCGTCCCCCGCCCAAGCCCCCGCGAGGTGAGATCCTCCTGGAGTCTCCCCCGGAGATCCCCGAGGTGCAGCCGCAGGGACTGACCGGTCTGCTCACCTACCTGCCGATGGCCGCGGGCGCCGCCGGAATGGGCCTGATGTTCACCGCGGGCGGCACCGGAAGCCCGATCATGTACGTGGCCAGCGGCCTGTTCGCCGTCTCCATGATGGGCATGACCGCCGGTCAGCTCGGCCGCCAGTCGGGCGAGCGCAAGAACCGGCTGAACGGCCTGCGCAGGGACTACTTCCGCTACCTCGCCCAGGTCCGCAAGAAGGTACGGCGCGCCGCCAAGCAGCAGCGCGAGGCCCTCGAATGGAGCAGCCCCTCCCCCGACTCCCTGTGGTGGGTGGCCCTGGGTCCCCGGCTGTGGGAACGGCGCCCCCGCGACGACGACTTCGGCACCGTACGGCTCGGCACCGGGGTGCAGAAGCTCGCCATCCAGCTCATCCCGCCGGACTCCAAACCGGTCGAGGACCTGGACGCCCTGTCGGCGGGCGCGCTGCGCAGGTTCGTCAGGGCCCACTCGACGGTCTCCGAACTGCCGGTCGCCGTCGCCCTGCACTCCTTCGCGCGGATCAACCTGACCGGCGACCCGGTGGCCGTGCGCGAACTGGTCCGCGCGATGGTCGCCCAGACGGCCGTCTTCCACTCCCCCGACGACATGCGGATCATGGTGTGCGCGGGCGAGGAGTGGATGGCCCAGTGGGAGTGGATCAAGTGGCTGCCCCACGCGCTGCACCCCGAGGAGACCGACGCGGCGGGCCAGGTGCGGCTGATGACCGACAACCTGGCCGAACTGGACCGGCTGCTCGGCGGGGCGTTGAAGGAGCGGGCGCGGTTCAGGCCAGGCGCCTCGCCGGACGCGCTGCCGTACCACGTGCTGATCCTCGACGGCGGGCACGTGCCGCACGACTCGCAGCTCGGCACGGACGCCATCCAGGGCGTCACCGTGATCGACCTGTCCGGCTCCGCGGGGCCGATCGAGGAGAAGAACACGCTGCGCATCGACGTGCGGCCGGAGGGCTTCTTCATGGTCAAGATCGACCACGCGGGCAAGCGCAGCTCGACCCGTCTGGGCGACCCGGACCGGCTGGACTTCCTGCGCGTGGAGGGCCTGGCCAGGCAGCTCGCCCCGTTGCGCGCCTCGACCGTCAAGGGCGGGGAGACCCAGGACGCGCTGTCGGTGAACACCTCGCTGACCGACCTGCTCGGCGTCGGTGAGCCGACCCTGCTGGACCCGGCGGTGACCTGGCGGCCGAGGGCGGGACGCAACCGGCTGCGGGTGCCGATCGGCCTGGGGGTCGACGGGCGCCTGGTCGAGCTGGACATCAAGGAGTCCGCCCAGGGCGGCATGGGACCGCACGGCCTGGTCATCGGCGCGACCGGTTCCGGCAAGAGCGAGCTGCTGCGCACGCTCGTGCTCGGCCTGGCCATCACCCACTCGTCGGAGATCCTGAACTTCGTCCTCGTCGACTTCAAGGGTGGCGCGACCTTCCTCGGCCTGGACACCCTCTCCCACGTCTCGGCGGTCATCACCAACCTTGAGGACGAGCTTCCCCTGGTCGACCGCATGTACGACGCGTTGCACGGCGAGATGGTCCGCCGCCAGGAGCTGCTGCGCGCCGCGGGCAACTACGCCTCCCTGCGCGACTACGAGCGGGCCCGCGAGCAGGGCGCCGACCTGGCGCCGATGCCGACGTTGTTCGTCGTCATCGACGAGTTCAGCGAGCTGCTGACCGCCAAACCCGAGTTCATCGAGCTGTTCGTGATGATCGGACGGCTCGGCCGTTCGCTCGGCGTGCACCTGATGCTGGCCTCCCAGCGCCTTGAGGAGGGACGGCTGCGCGGCCTGGACACCCACCTGTCCTACCGGATCGGCCTGCGGACCTTCTCGGCCATGGAGAGCCGGGTCGTGCTCGGTGTCGCCGACGCCTACGAGCTGCCGTCGGCGCCGGGCAACGGCTACCTGAAGTTCGAGACGACCGGGATGACCCGGTTCAAGGCCGCCTATGTCTCCGGTTCCTACCAGCCCGACCCGCTGTCCTCCGTGGCGCGGGGCGGGGCGGCGGGCCTGCACCAGGTCGTCGAGTACGGTCCCGGCTTCGCCCCGGTCCCCGTCATCGAGGAGCCGCCCAAGGAGCTGACGACGGGGGAGATCCCCGTCGAGCGCGCCGCCGCCAGCCTGCTCGACCTGGTGGTCGGCAGGCTGGCCGGGCAGGGACCCCCCGCGCACCCGATCTGGCTGCCGCCGCTCGGCGACCCGCCGACCCTGGCCCACCTGCTTCCGCAGATCTCGGTCACCCCGCAGCTCGGGCTGAGCACGCCGAGCTGGGCGGGCCGGGGCAGGCTGCACGCCGTCATCGGCGTCATCGACAAGCCCTTCGAGCAGCGCAGCGACCCGTTCTGGCTGGACCTGTCGGGAGCCGCGGGTCATGTCGGCGTCGTCGGCGGCACGCAGAGCGGCAAGAGCACGGTCCTGCGCACCCTGATCACCGGCATGGCGCTCACCCACACCCCACGTGAGGCGCAGTTCTACTGCCTGGACTTCGGCGGTGGCTCGCTGGCCGCGCTTGAGGCGCTGCCGCACGTGGGCGGGGTGGCCAGCCGCCTGGACGGTGACCGGGTGCGCCGTACGGTCGCCGAGATCTCCGCGCTGCTCCAGCGGCGGGAACGTGACTTCGCCGAGCAGGGCATCGACTCGATCACCGCCTACCGGCAGCGGCTCGCGGAGGGGGCGGAGGGCGACGGCTACGGCGACGTGTTCCTCGTCGTCGACGGCTGGCTCACGGTCCGGCAGGACTTCGAGTCGCTCGAACCGGTCATCACCGACCTCGCCGCCCGCGGTCTCGGGTACGGCATCCACGTGGTGGCCGCGACCAACAAGTGGTCGGAGTTCCGGCCGGGCATCCGCGACCTGTTCGGCACCCGGGTCGAGCTGAAGCTCGGCGACGCCTACGAGTCGGAGATCAACCGCAAGTCGGCGCTGGCCGTGCCCGAGGGGGTTCCCGGGCGGGGACTCACCAAGGAGGGCCTGCACTTCCTGTCGGCGCTGCCGAGGATCGACGGTGTGCGCAAGGCCGACGACCTGTCGACGGGGGTGCGCGCGCTGGTCCACGCGATCAGGGACGCCTGGCAGGGGCCGCCCGCCCCGCCGGTCCGGCTGCTGCCCGCCGTACTGCCCGTCGGGACGCTGCCCGGCGTCGAGCAGACCGGGCGCGCCCGCATCCCGCTCGGCATCGACGAGGCGGCCCTGTCGCCGGTGTTGCTCGACTTCGAGGCCGACCCGCACTTCATCGTGGTCGGCGACACCGAGAGCGGCAAGTCGAACCTGCTGCGGGTCATCACCGAGGGACTGGTCGCCAGGCAGACGCCGCAGGAGGCCATGATGATCGTGATCGACTACCGGCGGTCGCTGCTGGACTCGGCGGCGACCGAGCACCGCATCGGCTACGCCGCGTCGAGCGCCGCCGCGACCGACCTGATCAACGACGTCCGCGGCGCGCTGCTCAAGCGGCTGCCCCCGGCCGACCTCACCCCGGAACAGCTGCGGGACAGGAGCTGGTGGCAGGGCTGCGACCTGTACATCGTGGTGGACGACTACGACCTGGTCGCGACCTCCTCCAACCCGCTGCTGCCGCTGGCCGACCTGCTGCCGCAGGCCCGTGACATCGGTCTGCACCTGGTGATGTCCCGCGCGATGGGCGGTGTGGGCAGGGCGATGTTCGACCCGATCATCCAGCGGGTCAAGGACATGGCCAGCCCCGCGGTGATCCTGTCCGGCAACAAGGACGAGGGCTTCCTGTTCGGCAATGTCCGCGCCCATCCGCTGCCGCCGGGACGGGGTTACTACGTCGACCGCCGGTACGGCTCCCGCCTGACCCAGACGGCCTTCTTCCCGCCTTCCGAGGAGACCTGATCGAACCCCGGTAATTGTCCTAATAAGGACACACTTATAGGTCAACCTGCGGATATATGAGGCGCGTCTCCTCGGTGTTCACCGTTCATCCCCACACGCTGGGAGCGCTCCTTGCTCAGACGTCTCGTGGTCTCCGCGGCCCTGACCGCCTCCGTGCTCGTACCCACCACCGCCTCGGCCCTGGTGGCCGCCGCCGTGCCCGCGGGCGCGACGGTCTCGTGCACCTACCAGCGCTCGGGCAACCACTGGAACTGCGTCACCCCCGGCGCCTACTGCCCCGCCGCCGCCCACGGCAGGTACGGCTACGCCAAGGCCACCGGCCGTAAGTACACGTGCACGCGCTACCCCAACGGGCGGTGGCGCTGGAAGCGCGCCTGACCGAGGCACGGCGCCCCGCCCCACCGGCGGGGCGCCCGTCACACCGTCAACGGGAAACCGATTTATTTACAGAGAGTAACCACCGGCGTCCGAACCATATCTTTCGCATATAAGATTTGGTTAATACCCGTGACGCAACCGCTCCCCCGTGGATCACATTTCCGTTACGTAACATCAGAATCCAGCCCATTTTCTTAGACTTTTTTCACACGGCGCCCCTAATGTTCGTGCGCATGGAAGAAACCAGCGCACCGAAACCGAACCGCCGACAGCTCCTCATCGCGGGCGGGGTCAGCATCGCCGCCGCCGGCCTGGGCACCGGCTACCTGGCCTCGACCGCGTCCGCGAGCACGACGGCCGGTGCCGCGCACACCCCCACCCCCACCGTCCCCACTCCCACGAGCAAGCTCTGCCTGCCGCTCTCCAAGGAGACCATCGAGGGGCCCTACTACCTGGACTACGACAAGTACCGTTCGAACATCACCGAGCACAAGCCCGGCGTCCCGCTGCTGCTGCGCATCCGGATCGTCGACTCGGAGAACTGCAGGCCGCTGCGCAACAAGGCCGTCGACATCTGGCACTGTGACGCGCTGGGCATCTACTCCAGCTACGAGAAGGCCTCCTCGGGTGACGGCCCCGGCTTCCCGACCGCGTTCCCCACCGCCTTCCCGACGGACATGCCCACCGGCGCCCCCGGCGGCGGCATGCACGCCGAGCCCGACAGCGACACCACCTACTTCCGCGGCTTCCAGATGACCGACAGGAACGGCTGGGTCACCTTCAGGAGCGCCTTCCCCGGCTGGTACATCGGCCGCGCGATCCACATCCACGTCAAGGTCCACGTCAACGGTGTCTTCCGGCACGGCGCCTACCTGGGCGGCAACGACTGCCACACCGGTCAGCTCTACTTCCCCGAGAAGCTGATCGAGGCCGTCTCCGTGCTGAGGCCGTACTCGACCAACACCAAGACCCGCACCACCAACGAGCAGGACATGCTCTACACCGGCGACACCACCGCCGACGGCATGCTCGACGTGCGCTACGACCCCAGGCACGTGGCCAGGGGCATCAGCGCCTCGATCACCCTCGGTGTCGACCCCGACGCCGTCCACGACGGTCAGGACTGGCCCGGCGGACCCTTCCCGCCGTTCCCCACCACGCCTCCCGGGACCCCGGCCCCCTCTCCGGCCCCCTGATCCCGCGCGGGTCGATCTCCACCCCCGGCACGCCGTACTTCCATCGGCGTTCTGGAGACCTCCCGGCCTCCTCGTGACCACACCGAGGGCCCGAACGTCTCCATTCCTGTCCGATCGGTCAGATCTGACCGATCGGACAGTTATCATTGGGGCATGGCACGTCCCCCTTCCGCTCTGCGTGAGCACATCCTGCGCTCGGCGCTGCGGTTGTTCTCCGACAGCGGTTACAAGGGCACCTCACTGCACGACATCGCCCAGGTCGCGGGCTGTTCGAAGGCGGCGTTGCTCTACCACTTCGCGAGCAAGGACGCGATCCTCACCGAACTGCTGACCCCGGCGGGCGAGGGCCTGGCCGCGCTGCGGACCCGGCTCGTCGGACTGGACGGTGAGCAGGCCGCACGGGCGGCCGTCACCGGCTTCGTCGACCTGGCCCTGCGGTTCCGGCTGGAAGTCCGGATCCTGTTCCAGGACATCCCCACGATGACCGTCCACCCGGCGCTCGGCGCCGTCCCCGCCGCCATCAGGCGGTTACTCACGGCACTGGCCGGGGGCTCGACCGCGCCCTCGGACACGATCGCCGCCTACATGGTCCTGGGCGCCGTCTCCGTCACCGCCGCCGACGATCTCGGCGTGCCCGAGGAGGTCCTGCGCGCCGAGATGATCCGCGGCGCGCTGCGCACCCTGGGCCGCGAGCCCGACCACCCCTGAACCACCCCGGACCGGCCCGGCCTCCGCCGGACGCCGGACCTCGCCTGAACGGACCCCTCCCTCTCCATGGCTGCTGTGCTGTACCGGCTCGGCCGGTTCTCCTTCCGCAGGCGCGGGCGCGTGCTCGCCGCCTGGCTCATCCTGCTCGCCCTGCTCGGCGGGGCCGCCGCCGCGTTCTCCGGGCCGACGACCGACAACTTCACCATGCCCGGCACCGAGTCCCAGCGTGCGCTGGACTCCCTGCGGCGACAGTTCCCCCAGGCCGGCGGCACGACCGGCACCATCGTCGTCGCCGCGCCCGAGGGCGGCAAACTGGACCCGGCCGCCCTCGCGCCGATCGTGCGTGAGGCGGCGGCCGTACCCGGGGTGCTGGCCGCGATGGACCCCTTCCAGGTCGGCGCCGTCTCCCCCGACGGCCGCCACGCGCTGGTCCAGGTCCAGTTCGACAGCCCTCTCGACAAGATCACCGACGCCCAGCGCGCGGCCTACGAACGGGCCGGGGCCACCACCCCCGGCCTGCGGGTCGAGCACGGCGGCGAGATCATGAAGGCCGAGGTCGAGATCGGCTCGACCGAGGCGTTCGGCGTCCTGATCGCCGCCGTCGTCCTCGTCGTCACCTTCGGCTCCCTGGTCGCGGCGGGCATGACGCTGCTCAACGCCCTGATCGGCGTCGGCGCCGGGATGGCGGGCCTGTTCTCCCTGTCCGGCGTGGTCGAGCTGAGCAACGTCGCCCCCGTCCTGGCGCTGATGCTCGGCCTGGCCGTCGGGATCGACTACTCGCTGTTCATCACCTCCCGCTACCGCCAGTACCTGGCCGAGGGCATGGAGGCCGAGGAGGCCGCCGGACGGGCGACCGGCACCGCCGGATCGGCCGTCGTCTTCGCCGGGGCCACGGTCATCATCGCCCTGGCGGGCCTGGCCGTGGTCGGCATCCCGTTCCTGAGCGTCATGGGTCTGGCCGCGGCGGCGACGGTGGCGCTGGCCGTACTCGTCGCGCTGACCCTGCTGCCCGCCATCCTCGGCTTCGCCGGCGCGCGGGTGCTGCCCCGCAGGCAGCGCGCGGGTGCGGACACGGGCACCGGCGACGACCGCGAGGCCATGGGTTTCCGCTGGGGACGGCTCGTCACCCGTCTGCGCGTCCCGGTGCTGGTCGTCGCCGTCGTCGTGCTCGGCGCGCTGGCCCTGCCCGCCAGGGACATGCGCCTGGCGCTGCCCGACGCGGGCACCGCCGCCGAGGGCTCGACGGCCCGCAAGGCGTACGACCTGATCAGTGAGGGGTTCGGCCCCGGCTTCAACGGCCGTCTGATCGCCGTCGTCACCGGTGACGACGCCCAGGCGACCGCGAACGCCGCCAAGCAGGCCGCGGGCGCCATCCAGACCACCCCGGGAGTGCTCGCCGTCACCCCGCCGCAGGCCAACGCCCAGGGCACGACCGCGCTGCTGACCGTCATCCCCAAGACGGGTCCCGCCGACGCCGTGACCGAGCAGACCGTGCACGCCATCCGCGAACGGATGGACGACATCCAGGGCGCCCGCGTCGCGCTCTCCGGCGTGACCGCGATCGGCATCGACATCTCGGCCAAGCTCGCCGACGCGATGCCCGTCTACCTGCTGCTCGTGGTCGGGCTGTCCATCCTGCTGCTCCTGCTGGTCTTCCGGTCGATCCTGGTCCCGCTGAAGGCCGCGCTCGGCTTCCTGCTCACGATCGGCGCCACGTTCGGCATCACCGTGGCCATCTTCCAGCAGGGGCACCTGGCGGACCTGCTCGGCGTCGGCAGGCCGGGGCCGCTGGTCAGCTTCCTGCCGATCCTGCTCATCGGCATCCTGTTCGGCCTGGCCATGGACTACGAGGTCTTCCTGGTCTCGCGCATGCGGGAGGACTTCGTCCACGGTGACACCGCCCAGCGGGCGACCGTGAACGGCCTGGGCCACAACGCCCGCGTCGTCACCGCCGCCGCGCTCATCATGACCTCCGTCTTCGGCGGCTTCGTCTTCATGCACGACCCGATCATCAAGTCCATGGGCTTCGCCCTGGCCGTCGGCGTGCTCATCGACGCCTTCGTCGTCCGCATGACGCTGGTGCCCGCCGTGATGTCCCTGCTCGGCCGCGCCGCCTGGTGGCTGCCCCGCCCCCTGTCCCGCGTGCTGCCCAACCTCGACATCGAGGGCGAGAGCCTCTCCCGGCGGTCGGAGGAGCCCGCACCGGCGGTGATCGGGGCCGGCTGAGCGGGGTTCACCTGGAACGGACGGGAGGCCAGGCCGTGCGGCCGCTTGAGTTCGTCGCGCTCGCGACCACGACATTGTCGTTCCTCACCCTGGCGCTGCCACGGCTGCGCGGGATGAGGCCGGTGAACCACGTGCCGCCCGTCGCGCTCCTGGCCGCCGTGGCGCAGGTCGTCGTCGAGGGCGCGCGCTGGCAGCTGTTCCCCGCGTACGCGCTGGCCCTCTCGTTCTTCCTGGTGTGGTTGTGGGGACGGCGGCTCAGGGGCCTCCTCGGTGTGAGTCTCGGTGTTCTGGGACTCCTCGTCGTCCTCCCGCCACCCGTCGTCCTGCCGGTCTTCACCTTCCCCGAGCCCACGGGCCCGTACGGCGTCGGCACCGTGACGTACCACTGGACGGACGCCTCCCGCCAGGAGACCTTCAGCGCCGACCCCGCCGCCCGCCGTGAGCTCATGACCCAGGTCTGGTACCCGGCCGCGCGCTCCTCCGGCGGGGAGCGCGCGGCCTACGCCGAGGGCGTCGAGGCGCTCGCTCCGGCGCTGGCCAGGATGATCGACCTGCCGTCGTTCACGTTCGACCACCTGCGGTACGTGACGACGAACGCGAGGGAGTCGGTGCCGGTGTCCGCCGGCGTCCATCCGGTCCTCGTGTTCCTTGAGGGCTTCAACGGCTTCCGCCAGATGAACACCTTCCAGGTGGAGGAGCTCGTCTCCCACGGATACGTCGTGGTCGCCGTGGACCACCCCTACATCGCGGCCTCGGTGACCTTCCCCGACGGCCGGCATGTCACCGGTTTCCGGAAGAACGAACTGAACGCCCTGGTACAGCAGAGCGTCAGCCCGGCGAGGACCGCCCCGACGTTCCAGGGCAGGTCCTATCCGGAGGGCATCGTTCCCTATCTCGTGCGGGACGTCTCCTTCGTCCTCGACCGGCTGACGGCGTTGAACGCCTCCGACCCCGAGCGCCTGCTGACCGGGAAACTGGACATGCGGCGGGTGGGCGCGTTCGGCGTGTCCCTCGGCGGCATCGTGGCCGGTGAGGCGTGCCGTACCGAGACACGGCTCGGCGCCTGCCTCGTCATGGACGCCCCGATGCCCGACGACGTCGTGTCCCCCGGGCTCGGGCGACCGGTGCTGTGGATCACGCGGGACGCGCGGACGATGCGGCAGGAGAAGTGGAACAAGGTGGACATCGCCCAGCACCAGACCTCCATGCGGACCGCGTTCGGCAACCTGAAGGGCGACGGCTACTTCGTCCAGGTGCCGGACATGTTCCATGTGAACCTGACGGACGTCCCCTCCTGGTCACCGCTGTTCCCGTACCTGGGGGTCACCGGCCCCGCCGACCCCGGGCGGGTGCACGAGATCGTGAACGCCTACTCGACGGCGTTCTTCGACAGGCATCTGCGCGGTTCGCGGGAACCCCTCCTCGATGGGCCGTCGAACCGCTACCCGGAGGTCGTCCTCCACCGTCGGCGACCCTAGGCACAGGTGGCCTGGTAGGGGTAGCCGGGGAAGTGGGTCGCCCATTCGGCCGGGCCGAGACCGTGGCCCGCCCTCTGGCAGACGGTCCGCGCGGCGGCCTCCGGGGTGAGGTCGTAACGCCGCAGGGGGATGTGCTCGCCCGCCACGTACAGGGTGTCACCGTCGAACGTCATCGCGGTGACGAATCCGCTCGGGGTGGAGATGGGCGCGCCGATCGGCTGCCGGGTGGCGGTGTCCCACAGCTGCACCGTGCCGTTGACCGTGCCCACGGCGAGGACGCTCCCGTCGGCGGAGAAGGCCAGGCTGCTGACCCAGCTCGACGTATACGGCGAGGCGGAGATCAACGCGCCCAACTGACGTCGTGCGGTGCCGTCCCACAGGGCGGTCCGTCCCGTCTCGTCGCCGACGGCCAGGAATCTGCCGTCGGCGCTGAAGGACAGCGCGCTCGCCGAGTGAAGGCCGCTCTCGCGCACGACGGCGCGGCCGGAGACGAGGTCGACGACCTGCCCCCCGGTAGTGATCAGTAACCGCCCGGACGGAGCCAGGACGATCTTGCCGTTGACACCGGGGACCGTCGTGGTGGTGACGCCCCGGTTCAGGTCCCACAGGACGAGCGAACCATTCGTGGGCGGCCCGCTGACCAGCAGAGTGCCCGCGTCCCGGGTGTAGGCGACAGACGTGGCGCTGTCGAAGGGGCCGGCGCTGCCGGCGACGCGCCGACCGGCGAGGTCCCACATCCGGGCGTCGAAAGGTTCGAGGCGGGTGTCGCCGTAGGCCAGGACCGCTCCGTCGGGACGGAACGCCGCGGTCACGTGGCATTCCGGCATCATGGTGCCCATCTCTCGGCAGGGGACCGGAGGAGGCCCGGGAAGCCGTCGTCCGGTCCTGGTGTCCCGGAGTTCGACCCGATTCGGGTAGACGGTGACGAGTGTGTTCTCGTTAGAGCTGAAAAAGGCGGAGGTAGCGCTCTCGTCCCGCCAGTCGGCGTTGACGACGGGGTTCAGCTTCAGTGTCCTGACGGTCGCGGGCCACGAAAAGGCGTTGGATGCCCCGGCGAGATAGCGCGCCTGGCCCGCGGCCGGATCGACTCTGATGTCGAAGGCGCGTTCACCGGCCAACGGATGGCGGAACAGCGGAGCGTCCGAAACGCCGATCCGCCACACGAGGAGTTCGTCGGAGTTGGCCGTCGCGAGGAAAGCGCCGTCCGCGCTGAAACCGATCTCGTCCACGCCTGCTTCCTTGATGGCGGGGAGTTCTCTGCCCGACGGCAGATCCCAGAGCCGGATCTTCGTGCCGGTCGTCATCAACAGCCGCCGCCCGTCCGGGGACAGACGCAGGCTCTCCTCACGGCACTGATCGACGGAGGGCGTGGGCATGTTGGGGACGTCCGGCTCTCGGCCGGTCCTGAGGTCCCACACCCGCACCGGCGTGCCGGGCACGCAGAGGGCCATTGTCGTGTCATCGGCGCTGAGCGTCGCGTCCGGGACATTCGATTCGGTCAGGTAGCGCCCGTTCTGCAACGCGCGCGACATCGCCAGGGTGGACGACCAATCGCCTGTTCGCCGGACGGGACCTCCCTTTCTGCGAACGTTCACCTGCACGATCAACCGTCTGGCGGAAGCGTCCCAGACACGGACGCGATGGTGGGAGCCGTTCGCCTGGTAGGTGACGACGCGCCGTCCACTCGGGGCGACCTCCACTCCCCGGTTGGCGTCGTCGAGAGGCCGCGGGTCGCGTTGACCGGTCGTCATGTCCCG
Source organism: Streptosporangium sp. NPDC020072 (assembly GCF_040631445.1). NCBI lineage: Bacteria > Bacillati > Actinomycetota > Actinomycetes > Streptosporangiales > Streptosporangiaceae > Streptosporangium > Streptosporangium sp. NPDC020072. The sequence continues at coordinate 541,653 of NZ_JBEYAB010000001.1, forward strand.
CAGCGTCACCTCGACCGTCTCGGAGGCCGTGGGGTAGTGCACGGGCAGCCAGAGTGGATCTCCCTGGCCCTTTCCCACGTTGCCCAGCCAGCGGGCCGGCCCCGGCGTGGTCGTGACGACCCGGTGGGTCTCCACGTCCCAGCGGACGACCTTGTCCGCGCCCATGCTGTACAGGAAGCGGCCGTCGGAGCTGAGCCAGCGCACGGTGTCGGACCCGGTGTCCGGATCGGTGAAGACCTCCTGCTGGGCCTGGAGGCTCGCCGTACGGAGGTTCGCCCGCGTCTCGGGAAGGTCGGCCAGGCGCCAGGCGGCCAGGCTGAGCCGCATGGACAGCTGCGGGTCGGTCTGGCGCAGGCTCGCGGCATAGCCGGCGGCGCGGCGGGCCTGCTCCTCGCGTTCCTGCCGGTCACGTACGAGATTCTGCTGCCAGACCAGCGAACCCGTGATCACCATGGCGGTCGCCAGCACACCGATGAGGAAGGCGCGCAGCCTGCTCCTGCGGCGTTCGCCATGACGCCCCTCCGTACTGGCGGTGAGGAAGTCCCGCTCCAGCGGGGTGAGCTCGCCGGCCCGTTCGGCGAGGTGCGTGCGCGCCAGCGACAGGCGCAGCCCCCGGTAGAGGCCTCCGGGGTCGCGGGCGTGCGCCTGCCAGGCGTCGGCCGCCTCGGTGAGGCGGCGGTGCACGCGCAGGCGTTCACGGTCCTCCTCGACCCAGGAGCGCAGCCGGGGCCAGGCGGTCAGCAACGCCTCGTGCGCCAGATCGGCCGTTTCGTCGTCGATAGTGATCAGACGGGCGCACGCCAGCCGTTCCAGCAGCAGGGGGCCGGGGTCGTCCGGGCCTCCGGTGACCAGTTCGGCGCGCCCGGCCGGGCGCCGGGTGTCCTGCGCGCCCGCCTCTCCCGGGGTGACCAGGCGCAGCAGCAGGTGGCGCAGCCGTTCCCGCTGCTCGGGGGTGAGTTCCTCGTAGAGTTCCTCCGAGGTGCGGGCGACGGCGCCGTCGATGCCTCCCGCCGCCTCGTACGCCTCGACGGTCAGGGCCTTGCCGTGGTGGCGCCGCCAGGTCTCCAGCAGGGCGTGCGACATCAGCGGCAACCCGCCCGGCTGCCCGGCGACCTCGTCGAGGATCCGGGTGGTCAGTTCGCGTTGCACGATCAGTCCCGCCGCCGTGGCGGGTTTGACGATCGCCTCACGCAGTTCGGCCGGGCTCATCGGGCCGACCGGGACGGTGGCGTCCCTGACGGCCTCGACCAGGTCCGAATGGTGGGTGAACTGGCCGAAGAAGTCGGCACGTACGGCCAGCACCACCCGGGTGCGCCGGTCGTCGCGTCCGGCGGCCATCAGCGCGTCGACGAACCTCCGGCGCTCGGCCGGGTCCTCGCACAGGGTGAAGGCCTCCTCGAACTGGTCGATCACGAGCACGTCGGCGGCGTCGCCGGGCAGTCGCGGGTGCGCGCCCGGTGTCAGGACCCGTACGGCGCGCCCGCGCAGGGCCGGCACCAGTCCCGCGCGCAGGAGAGAGGACTTGCCGCTTCCCGACGGACCGACGACCAGTACGAACCGGTGCGCCTCCAGCAGCGTCACCAGCCGCTCCACCAGCGCCGACCGGCCGAAGAAGTAGGCCTGGTCCTCGGTCTCGAACCTCGCCAGCCCCCGGTACGGCGCCCGCGCGGTCTCGCCGTTCCTGGCCGCGTGTTCCCGCTGGGCGGCGCGGGCCTCCTCCCACCTGGCCCGCCACTCCTGGGTGTCCCCGCCGCACGCCTCGACGTAGGCCAGCGTGACCGGCAGGGTCGGCAGTCTGTCCCCGGCCGCCGCCTGGGCCAGCGTGGCGGCTGAGAAATGCGCGCGCGCCGCCATGGCGCGGTAGGTCGGGCCACCCGCCTCCTCACGTAATTTGCGTAACTCCACGGCGAATGCGGCCACCGGACCATCGGTGGGATCGACCGGCCGTTCCCGGCGCCCTGCGCGTTCCCCCAACTTACTCTCCCCGAATGTGACTAATTCCCATCAGAAACGGCAAACCAGCACAAAATACACAGCCACATCGGGTCAATCAAGTTTGTCTGCAGTGACGAACGAGGGTTCCGGACAATTCCCGGGCCGCCGAGACTCGAAGCCGTAAGCCCCCGGCCTGCGAAAACACCACGGCCGGGGATATCCGATGCGTTTCAGCCGGCGCGCCATTCGTTTTCGAACACATCCGCGCCGCAGAGGCAATGCGACGAAAGAAGCACGCATGAAAAAGAAGATCACGGTCGGTCTGGTGGTGCTCGCCGGCGCCACCGCGCTGATCGCGGGGCCCGCCGCCGGCGCGGCCACGACGGCGAGCGGCACGGCCGGCAGCGCGGCGGCCTGCAACGTCCAGCACGAGCCGTGGTACACCATCGGCGGATACCGTCACGTCCGCCTCCAGAACGAGTGCAACTCGAAGAGGACGGTGTGCATCGCCATTCCCTACCGGCCCGCCTGGTTCCCCATCCCCCGCTACACCCTCAACGCCTATGAGTGGCGTGACGTCGCCTACGCCCCCACCTCGATCAACCAGGGAAACAGCGTCTATTACTGCTAGTCCGTTTCACCGCTCCTCACCAGCACACATCTCAGAACAGGGGAAAACATGACGGTAAGAAGCAGGATCGTCGCCGCGGCCGCGATCGCGGCGCTCGCGTTCACCGGCACCGGAATGACGGCCGGCGCGGCCTCTGCCTCCTCAACCGGCGCGGCGGCCTGTGGCGTCCAGCACGGGGAGTGGTACTCCTCGGGCACCACCCACAAGGTGGACGTCTACAACGAGTGCAGCACCGGAAAGTACGTGTGCGTCGAGATCCCCTATTGGGCGGACTACGGCCCCAAGTACATACCTGGCCGGACCACCGTCACGCTGCTCTACGCTCCCATCGTCGCTCCTGAGGGAAGGTCCATCTACTACGCCGCGTCCTCCAGCAGCTGTTAGAACGCCGACCCGCGCGAGGCGTCCGGCCTCGCGCGGGAACCGGTACCGGAAGGGGTGGCCGAGCGCCCGGGCGAGGACGGCTCACCGCCGCCCGGGGTGCCGGTGGCCGAGGTCATGGCGGGCCGCAACAGGGGCCGGATCTGCCAGACCCCCAGGCCGCGGCACCGGCGGCCGCCCCGGCGCGACGAGAACGGCCCCGCGTGAGTGGCCGATCGACATGCGCGGCGACGGACAGATTCGGCGAGGCGGGCCCACCTCCCCCATGAAATTGACGGGCTTTGTCAGAAAGACCAGGGAACAGGCGATTGATTTACGGTTCTTTCCGTTCTCGTTGCCGCCGAACGAAGGCCTGAACCGGTGGCCACCAAGAAGATCAAATTGTGCGCCTCAAAGGGCACAGGGGAACCACCGAGGACAACGCGAGGAAACCTGATCCATGAATGTCAAACGCCTCATGTTCACCGCCGCCGTCGCCGCCGCCTCACTGCTGGGCGGTCTACCGGCCTCGGGCGCGCAGGCGGACGACGCCCTGCTGACGACGACCCCGTCGACCGTCTCCCCCACCGCCGGTGGCGACGTCGCCTTCGCCGTCGAGGGCCGGTCCTTCCCCTCCCTGATCAAGGTCGCCGTCAACAGCACGTCGCTGAACTCCTCGTGTGAGGACACCAACCTCAGGCGGGTCGTCCTGCGGGCCGACCGCAACGGCTACTTCAACCTCGTCGGGGCGGCCCGTGGGTGCGTCAGCGGCGTCTACCGGGTCGAGGCCACCGAGCTTGAGTCGCCCTACCGCACCTACTTCGCCAGAGTGACCATCGGCCATCCGCTGCCCGGCACCGGTGTCCCCGCGCTCAGGACCACCCCGGCGACCGCCGACGCCGACGGCGACATCGCCTTCGTCGTCAACGGCTACGGCTTCGCCGAGAAAGGCTACGTCCGGTTCACCAGCAACGGCCTGAACGAGGCCTGCATCGCCACCAGTCTCAGGGACGGCACCCGGCTCAGGGCGGACAACAACGGCCGCTTCGCGCTGCCCGTGCTGGGCAGGGGGTGCGTCCCCGGCCGCTACCAGATCGAGGCCACCGAGCTGGTGACGCCGTACCGGACCTACACCACCACGGTCGCGATCACTCCGGCCAAGTAGCCCACCTCGGGGCGGCCCTCACCCGGTGCCGGGAGGGCCGCCCCGACACATTGAGCGATCTGCCCCTTATGATCGATTAGCCGGTCTCGCATAGGGGGTAGAAGTGGCGGGGATCGACTACAGCTACGACGCGCTTGAGCAGTGCCGTACGACCGTGCACGAACTGATGAAGAACTTCGGCGAACTGGGTGGTCCGTATCCGGCCAAGACGACCGACTCCACCATCTTCGGCAGGCTGACCGACTCATCCGCCCTGGCCGAGTTCCTCGACGGGATCGAGAAGACGGTCGACGGGGAGCTGACGAACGTCACCGGCAAGCTCAAGGACGTCGAGCGCGCCCTGAACGACATCGAGGACAACGTCCGTACGGCCAACCGCGCGGGCGGGGAGCGGTGACCGCGGACACGACCGAGGCGATCTCCGGTCTCCCCGGCGGCGGTACGCTCTCCGACCTCCTGAACAAGGTGAACGCCGACGCCGACGCCGTCAGCGCCGTCGCGACCCGCTGGCGTGGTACGGCGGGCAAACTCAACGAGCACGCCGGGCGGCTCGGCACCGTCGTCAACACGGTCAACGACGCCTGGCAGGGCGAGTCCGCGGACGCCTTCGACACCTACATGCGCAAGTACGGCCGCGCCGCGGAGGCCCTGCACGACGCGCTGGCGGGCTGCGCCAACACCCTCGACACGGCGGCCGGGGTGCTGCGTGGCGCGGAGGCGAAGGTCCGCTCCATCTGCTCGACCCTCCTCGACGACGTGTCCGCCTACCGCACGGCCAACCCGAAGGCCGAGGAGAAGGACCTGCAGCCGCACATCACCTCGCTGGTGAACGGCGCCGTCACCGGAGCGCGCCCCCACATGGAGGCCGCCGACAAGGCCGTCACCCAGGCGCTGGCCGCCGTCAAGAAGCACATGGCCGAAAGGAAGATCTCCTTCGCCGACATCCCGGCCCCCCTCGACCAGACGTTCGTACCGGGCGCCGGCCGTACGGTCGTGTGGGAGAGGACGGTCGGCTACCGGCCGCACCTCGCGCCGCACGGCGACACCGGGACACCGAACCCGGTCACCTCAGGAGGTTACGGGCCGAGCGGCGCGCCCCCGCCCGGTGGCGGCCCCGCACCGACCGGGAAGCTCAAGGAGTGGATCGACCAGGCGCTGGAGATCCTCAGGTCCCACGGCTACCCGCCGGAGAAGATGAACCCCGCCGACATCGCCATGATCATCCAGCACGAGTCGGGCGGCAACCCGCACGCGATCAACCTCTGGGACTCCAACGCCGCCGCGGGCACCCCGTCCAAGGGGCTGATGCAGACCATCGACCCGACCTTCGGCAGCTACAAGCTGAGCGGGTACGACGACATCTACAACCCGGTCGACAACATCATCGCCGGGGTCCGCTACGCGATCAGCCGTTACGGCTCGGTCTCGAACGTGCCCGGCGTCGTCGGCGCCAAGACCGGCACCGGCTACGTCGGCTACTGAGCGGCCTGCCTAGGCTGGGACGATGAAGCTGACGAAGTTCACGCACGCGTGTGTCCGCCTTGAGAAGAACGGCTCGGCCCTGGTGATCGACCCCGGGGCCTTCAGCGAGGAGTCAGCCCTCCAGGGGGCGCGGTCCGTGCTCATCACCCACGAGCACTTCGACCACGTGGAGGTGGAACGGCTGCGCGGGGCGGCCGAGGCCGAGCCGTCACTGGAGATCTGGACCAACGAGGCCGTGGCGGCCGACCTGACCGACGTCCCGGCCAAGATCCACGTCGTACGGCACGGCGACACCTTCGACACGGCGGGCTTCGCCGTACGGGTCGTCGGAGAGTGGCACGCCCCCAACCACCCGGACGCGCCGATCGTGAGCAACGTCGGTTTCCTGGTGGACGAGGAGGTCTTCTACCCCGGCGACGCGTTCACCCCGCCGGAGACCGAGGTCCCCACCCTGCTCGTGCCGACCAACGCGCCATGGCTGAAGCTCTCCGAGACGGTGGACTACCTCCGCCAGGTCCGACCGGCCAGGGCCTTCTCCACCCATGACGGCCTGCTCAACGACGTCGGCCTCGGCCTCGTCGACAGGTGGCTGGCGATGGAGGCCGACAAGCAGGGGGCGGAGATCCGCCGCCTCGCGCCGGGTGAGTCCGTCACCCTGTCCTAGCCGGGGGCCCGGCCCTACCGTGGGAGGCGACGTGATCTCCCCGGCGAGAGGAAGGGCGGCATGGACCCCAAGGAGCTCCGGCGGCGGTTCGAGACTCTGACCACCGCGCATCTGACGGACGGCTGCCTGCGCGCCGGGGTTGCGGTGCGCTGCGCCCCGGCGGGCACCCGCTCCGCGGTGCCCGGTGGCCGTCTGGCCGGACGGGTGTGCCCGGCCAGGCACGCGGGCAGCGTCGACGTCTTCCTTGAGGCGTGCGAGCTGTCCGCGCCCGGTGACGTGCTCGTCGCCGACAACGGGGGACGGCTCGACGAGAGCTGCATCGGTGACCTCGTGGTCCTTGAGGCCCGGGCCGCCGGGCTCGCGGGGGTCGTGATCTGGGGGCTGCACCGCGACACGGCCGACATCCGGGCGATCGGGCTGCCGGTCTTCAGCCTGGGTTCGATCCCGACCGGCCCCCTGAGCCTGGACGAGCGTCCTGAGGGCGCGCTGGAGTTCGCCGCCGTCGGGGAGTGGACGGTCGGCCGCGACGACCTGGTCCTCGGCGACGACGACGGCGTGATCTTCATCCCGGCCGGACGCGCCGAGGAGGTGTTCACCCGCGCAGAGGCGATCCGCGACGTCGAACGGCGTCAGGCCGACCACATCCACGCGGGCACCTCACTGCGCGAGCAGGTGGCCTTCGGCGCCTACCTGGCAGGACACGCCGAAGACCCCTCCCTGACCTTCCGCGCCCATCTGCGCGCGGTCGGCGGAGCCATCGAGGAGTGACCTTCGCCTCCCGCGAAGGTCACACGGCCCTGGCGATCGTGGCGGATCCGATCACGGTGTCCTCCAGGTAGAACACGGCGGCCTGGCCCGCCGCGACCCCGGTCGCGGGGGTGTCCAGGGCGACGTGGACCTCCTCGCCGGACACCTGGATGCGGCAGCCGTACACCTCACCGTGGGCCCGGAGCTGGACCGTGCAGGCCAGCGGCTCGTACGGCTCGGCGACGGGCCCGTTCCACACCGGGCGCACGGTCTCGACGGAGGTGACCTCAAGGGCCGAGCGCGGCCCGACGGTGACCGTGTTGGAGACCGGCTCGATGGACAGCACGTAGCGCGGACGCCCGTCGGGGGCGGGCCGGTCGATGTGCAGGCCCTTGCGCTGGCCGACCGTGAAGCCGTAGGCACCCTCGTGGCTGCCGACCACCTCGCCCGAGGCGTCCACGATCGGCCCGGGGGCCGTGCCGAGACGCCTTTCGAGGAAGCCCCGGGTGTCGCCGTCGGCGATGAAGCAGATGTCGTGGCTGTCGGGCTTGTCGGCCACCATGAGCCCGCGCCTGGCGGCCTCCTCGCGCACCTGGGCCTTCGTCGAGTCGCCCAGCGGGAACATCGCGTGGCCGAGTTGTTCCCTGGTGAGCACGCCGAGCACGTAGGACTGGTCCTTGCCCTCGTCGGGGCTGCGGCTGAGCACGCCGTCCACGAGCCGGGCGTGGTGGCCGGTGGCCACGGCGTCGAAGCCGAGCGCGAGGGCCCGGTCGAGGACCGCCTCGAACTTGATCTTCTCGTTGCAGCGCAGGCACGGGTTGGGCGTACGGCCCGCGGCGTACTCGCTGACGAAGTCCTCGACCACGTCGCGTTGGAACCGTTCGGCCATGTCCCAGATGTAGAAGGGGATGCCGATCACGTCGGCGGCCCTGCGGGCGTCCCGGGAGTCCTCGATCGTGCAGCACCCTCTGGCGCCGGTGCGATGCGACTGCGGGTTCGCGGACAGGGCGAGGTGGACGCCGGTGACATCGTGACCGGCCTCGGCGGCGCGGGCCGCCGCCACCGCTGAGTCGACGCCGCCGGACATGGCGGCAAGCACGCGAAGTCTCATAACACCCTTGAGCGTACCCGCGTGGGAGCCCTCTCCGCCGGGCCGGGCGGCGCCGTCAGATCAGGCCCGCCCGGCGGGCGCGCTCGACGACGCCCGCGATGACGCCGGTGACCCTGTCCACATCGGACGGCGTCGAGGTGTGCCCGAGGGTGAAACGCAGCGAACCACGTGCCCTGACCGCGTCGGCGCCCATGGCGAGCAGGACGTGGGAGGGCTGGGCGACGCCCGCCGAGCACGCCGAGCCCGTCGAGCACTCGACCCCCTTGGCGTCCAGGAGCATGAGCAGCGCGTCGCCCTCGCAGCCGGGGAAGGAGAAGTGCGCGTTGCCGGGGAGCCGGTTGGCCGGATCTCCGTTGAGGATCACATCGGGTACGGCCTGGCGGATCCTGGCGACCAGGTCGTCGCGGAGCGCGGTCAGCCGGGCGGCGGTCTCGGCCTGCCGGGCGACCGCGAGCCGTACCGCGGCGGCCATGCCCGCGACCGAGGGGGCGTCGAGGGTACCGGAGCGCACGTCGCGCTCCTGCCCGCCGCCGTGCAGCACGGGGACCGGGTCGATCCCCCTGGCCAGCAGCAGCGCGCCGGTGCCCATCGGGCCGCCGACCTTGTGCCCGGAGAGCGTGAGGGCGTCGACCCCCGAGTCGGCGAAGACGACGGGAAGCTGCCCGATGGCCTGGACGGCGTCGGTGTGGAAGGGGATGCCGTGGTCGCGGGCGATCGCGGCGAGCACCCTGACGGGCTGTATGGTGCCGACCTCGTTGTTGGCCCACATGACGCTGACCAGGGCGACGCTGCCGGGGTCGCGCTCGATGGCGGCGCGCAGGGTGTGCGGGTGCACCCTGCCGTACTCGTCCACCTCAAGGGACTCCACGACGGCGCCCTGGTGGTCGCCAAGCCAGTGGGCCGGGTCGAGCGCGGCGTGGTGCTCGACGGCGCTGATCAGGATGCGGTTGGCGCCCTTGGCCCTGCGCGACCAGTAGAGGCCCTTGATGGCGAGGTTGTCGGCCTCGGTACCGCCCGAGGTGAACACGACCTCGCTGGGCCGGGCGCCGAGCGCCTCGGCGATGCTCTCGCGGGCCTCCTCGACGACCTGGCGCGTACGGCGGCCCGCGGTGTGCAGTGACGACGCGTTGCCGACCCGCCCCAGCTGAGCCGTCATCGCCTCTACCGCTTCGGGAAGCATCGGCGTGGTCGCCGCGTGATCGAGATAGGCGGACTCCACTGCCGCACTTCCCTTCCCCAGATCGTTTGTCCCTTCCAAGGGTATCCGTGCCCGGCGGGAAGCCCATCCTCGGTTTGACCACTGTACCGTCCGGACGGTACAGTCCTCTGCATGAGGCGGGAGGAGTTGCTGGACGCGGCGGAGAGTCTGCTGTGCGACCAGGGCTCCCAGGCGCTCACCCTGGCGGCCGTCGCCGAGCGCGCGGGCTGCAGCAAGGGCGGGCTGCTCTACCACTTCGCCACCAAGGAAGCCCTGATCAAAGGCATGGTCGAGCGGCTGATCGAAGACTTCGACCAGCTCGTCGCCACCCAGGGCCACGACACCTACACAAAGAACTATCTGCACGCCACCTTCGCCGCCGTGCGCAGTGGCAGGCTGCGACGCTGGGCCGTGGTCACCGGCGCCTCGGGCAACCCCTATCTGCTCGCCCCCCTGCGTGAGGCGATGGCCCGCTGGCACCGTGAGGGGCTCGACACCGAGCCCGACCCCACGACCGCCCAGATCGTGCGGCTCGCCTGTGAGGGGCTGTGGGACGTGGCCACCCACGACCCCGCCCTCTACGACGACGAGCGCCACGCCGAGCTGAAGCGGCGTCTGCTGGCCTTGCTGCCCGCCTGACGGCCGGGCCTCCCGCGCCGCCCACGGCGCTCGCGCTCCCCCAAGAACACTGGCGGTCGCTTCCGCGTGCGGAAGCGACCGACTCGTGTGTCCCCGTTCGTTCACCGTTGAAACAACCTTTTGTGAAGGGATTTAGTGATGACCCGCGACCTGAGGACAGCCCGAACCGGGGCAGTTCTCACATTCGTGCTGGCCGGCCTGCTCTGTGGGTCGATGACCGTGCGTATCCCGGCGCTGTCCGACAAACTCGGCCTCTCCGAGGCGTCGATCGGCGTCACGCTCCTCGTGTGGGGGCTGGGCGCGCTGGTCACCATGCAGTCGATGCGCGGGGTGATGGCACGGCTTGGCAGCCGGAGCGTCCTGCGGGTCGGCGCTCCCCTGTGCGCGGTCACCCTGGCCCTGCTGGCCCTGGCGCCGACCTATCCCCTGCTGCTCGTCGCCGCGGCGCTGTTCGGCATGGCGTTCGGCGCGGTCGACGTCGCCATGAACGCGCAGGGCTCGACGGTCGAGCGCGCCTACGGCAGGCCGCTGATGAACGGCATGCACGCGGGCTGGTGCGTGGGCGCGATCTCCGCGGGTCTCCTCGGCACGGCGGCCATCGCGGCGGGCCTGTCGTTCACCGCCCACCTGATCCTGGTGGCGCTCGTCTCCCTTCCCGTACTGGTCGTCATCAGCCGTTCCTACCTGCCCGACCCCGTCCTGTCGGAGAAGGCCGCCGCGGCCGGCCGCCGCCGGATGCCTCCGGTGGTCTACCTGCTCGGTGTGATCGCCTTCTGCGCGTTCATGGTCGAGGGCACGATCGCCGACTGGAACGGCCTGTACCTGCGCGACACCCTGGGCGCGGCCGAGGCCGTGGCCGCGCTGGGCTACCCGGTCTTCGAGGCGGGCATGTTGCTCGGCAGGCTCACCGGCGACCGGGTCAGGGCCCGCTTCGGCGCCCGAGGCATGATCGTCACCGCGGGTCTCGCGACCGCGGCCACCTTCGGCGCGGTGCTGAGCGCGCCGACCGCCCCGGTCGCCGTGGGCGCCATGCTCCTGGTCGGCGTCGCGGTCGCCACGGTCTCCCCGATGGCCCTGTCCCTGGCGGGCGGCGCGACGGCCAACCCCGGTCCGGCCATCGCCCAGACCGGTGCGATGGGCTACGCGGGACTGCTGCTCGGCCCGGTGATCATCGGGTTCGTCTCGCATGTGACCACCCTCAGGACCGCGCTCTTCCTGGCCGTCGTCCTGGGGCTGCTGATCGCGCTGGCCGCCCGGTTCCTGCCCCGCCCCGCCGTACCGGCCGCCGTGGAGGAGACGCGGGAGCGGGAGCTGTCCATGGCCGCCTGACCAGGTCGTCTTTCCGGCCTTCCGCATTCCGCGGAAGGCCGGACATATATGTCTTAAATGCGAACAACATCCAAATAAGAGACCAAGGCAGAAAACCCTCTGTACGTGTCGTTGATCGTTGATCTACAGTTCTGACTGGTAGTGCACTGCCTGTCAAGTACGTCGTATTCACGATCCGTCAGAACAGGAGATGCTCATGCGACCCGTCCTTCCGGTGGTCACCGCACTCGCCTTGGCCTCGACGCTCGCCCTGGCCGGTACCGCCCAGGCGCAGCAGACCGGCCCGGCCTCCAAGGCCTCCCTGGGACCCGTGGCCTACTTCGAGTTCGCCGACGCCGGCAGCGACACGTTCGTCTTCAAGCTCACCGACACCTCCAAGATCCGGCACGCCAGGGATCTGCTGAGCGGCCTGTCCACCGACAGGCGCAGCGTCATCGGCAAGATCGTCACCGGCACCGAAAGCTACAACCCGTCCTGGAGCTACCACTACGACCCCGCCACGGTCGACTTCTTCGACGTCGCGACCGAGGTGTGCGACGCCTCGATCGGCTACGTCGAGGAGCACCTGTCCGAGGTGGGCGGCGCGTTCCTTCCCGGCAACACCTGGTGCCCGTGGAGCTCGCACCTGGTGCGTGAGGTGACCGTGCCGTAGGGCACACGACCCGTGGTGAACGGGAGGTCCAGACCGTCGGGGGACGCCTGGGGACTCCCTGAGTGAGGACAGCGCCGTCCGGCGGCGGGCCCGCCGCCGGACGGTCACACGGGAAACGGCGCCGCACCCGGGCGCGACGCCGTTTTCCGTGGTCCTGTGAACTACTTGCGCTTGGTGATCTCGTCGGTCAGCTGCGGGACGACCTGGTGCAGGTCACCCACGACGCCGTAGTCCGCGAGCTCGAAGATCGGCGCCTCGGGGTCCTTGTTGATGGCGACGATCGTCTTGGCCGTCTGCATCCCGGCCCGGTGCTGGATGGCGCCGGAGATGCCCGCGGCGATGTAGAGCTGCGGGGAGACGGTCTTGCCGGTCTGACCCACCTGGAACTGGTGCGGGTACCAGCCCGCGTCGGTCGCGGCGCGGGAGGCGCCGACGGCGGCGCCGAGGGAGTCGGCGAGCCCCTCGATGACCGAGAAGTTCTCCGCCGAGCCCACGCCACGGCCACCGGAGACCACGATCGCGGCCTCGGTCAGCTCGGGACGGGCCCCCTTCTCCTCCTTGACCCGCTCCACGATCCTGGCGGCCTTGGCGGCCTCGGAGATCGTGACGGAGACGCGCTCCTCGGCGCCCGCGCCCGCCGCGGCCTCGACCGGGGTGGCGTTGGGGCGGACCGCGATGATCGGGGTGCCCTTCGTGACGCGCGAGTGGACGTTGACCCCGCCACCGAAGATCGACTGGTCGGCCACGAGGCCGTCCCCCACACCGACCGCGTCGGTCAGCACACCGGAGTCGATCTTGATGGCCAGCCTGCCCGCGATCTCCTTGGCCTCGGCCGTCGCGGCGACGAGCACCGCGGCCGGAGCCTTCTCCGAGACGAGCTGGGCGAGCAGCTCGGCCTTGGGGGCCACGACGTAGTCAGCGACCTCGGCGGAGTCGGCGACGTAGATCTTCTCGGCGCCGTGCTCGGCCAGCTTCGCCTGGGCCTCCGCGGAGTATCCGGGCCCGGCCCAGACCGCCGACGGCGAGCCCAGCCCTCGGGCGAGCGTCAGCAGCTCCAGCGTGACCTTCTTGACCTGACCTTCGACGTGCTCGACCAGAACGAGAATCTCAGACATATCAGGCAACCCCCGTTCTCAGACGAACTTCTTCGACGCGAGGAAGTCGGCGGCCTTCACACCGCCGTCGCCCTCGTCCTTGACGATCGTGCCCGCCGCGCGCGGCGGAGCCGCGGCGAAGTCGGTCACCTCGCTCCAGGAGCCCGCCAGGCCGACCTGGGCGGCGTCGATCTCGGCGTCGGCGACTCCGAGCTTCTCCACCGGCTTCTTCTTGGCGGCCATGATGCCCTTGAAAGAGGGGTAACGCGGCTCGTTGATCTTCTCGACGACGGAGACGACGGCGGGCAGCGAGGCCTCGACCCTGTCGTAGCCGTAGTCGGTGACGCGCTGGACGGTGATCGTGCCCTTGCCCACCTCGACCTTGTTGGCGAAGGTGAGCTGCGGGACGCCGAGACGCTCGGCCAGCATGGCGGCGAGCACTCCGGTACGGGCGTCGGTCGACTCGGAGCCGAGCACGACCAGGTCGAACCCGATCTTCCTGAGCGTCTGCGCCAGGGCGTAGGAGGTGCCCAGCGCGTCGGAGCCGTGCAGCGCGTCGTCGACCAGGTGGACCGCCTTGTCCGCGCCCATGGCCAGGGCCTTGCGGATGGTGTCGCTCGCCTTGTCGGGGCCCATGGTGAGGACGGTCACCTCACCCCCGTGCGCCTCCTTCAGGCGCAGCGCCTCCTCGACCGCGTACTCGCACAGCTCGTTGATGACGCCGTCGGCGGCGTCGCGGTCGATCGTCTTGTCATCGGACCGCAGCTTGCGCTCGGTCGCCGTGTCGGGGACTTGCTTCACGCAGACGACGATGTTCATGGCCGGTGGCCGACCTCCCGTGTTCGCGTGCGCCACCGCGTCGCTGCGGTTAGCGCCGAATGCTCCCTACGCGCACGCGGGGTACGTGCACGCGATGCCAAGACTGCCGGGTCCCCGTGGGCGGAACGGCAGCGGACGGCACGGCCGGGATGTCCCGTCCCTGCCCTCCGGCACCATGTTACCGATCGGTAGCCTACCCGGGTCGTACGGCTGACGCCGACGGCCAGGGCTGGCCGACCAGTCACACACCCCCACCATACCGAACTATGTTCCGGAAATCGTGGCCGGGTCCCATAGCTCAGCTCGACACGAGGATGGCCACCAGAACGAACAGGACCGTACCCAACGCGAGCGCGAGTGAAAGGGTGCTGAAGAAGGTGCCCAGAACGGCCCAGAGTATGACGGCTCCCGCGCCACCCGCCAGATCGACGATCGCCCGGCCCCGGTCCTTACGGGCGAGGAGGGCGACTCCCCCGTCCACGAGCACCGTCAGGCCGTAGGCCGTCAGCAACAGCAGCGACAGCTCCGGCAGCGGGCCGCGCGCCGTCGCCGCCGCCAGCGCGGTCAGCAGCCCCGTGCCGACGACCCAGCGACGGTGCACCACGACCCTGCGGCGCCGCAGGGCCTCCTCAGCCGAGAGCCTGCCCTGCGGCGGGCGCCGCCCCGGACGCCACTGCCGGGTGGTCAGCGCGTGCACCCCGGTCTCCACCGCCCCGCCGCCTGAGGAGTCCGTGGAACCTGTGGAGACTCCCGGCACCGCGAAGGCCCGCCGGGGCCGTGCGAGCGGCTCGCCGACCTCCGGGGCCTCGGCCCCGAGGCGTCCGAGCACCTCCGCCGCCGTGGGCCTGGCGGCCGGGTCACGCCGCATGCACTCGCGCAGCACCGGCTCAAGCCAGCCGGGAACCCCCTCAAGGTCGGGATCGTGGTGGACGACGCGGTAGCCGACCGCCGAGGCCGGGCCGGTGCCGTACGGGTGCCGTCCCGTCGCGGCGTGGGCGAGTGTGGCGCCGAAGGAGAACAGGTCGGCCGCCGGGCCCGCCGCCGCGCCCTCGATGACCTCGGGCGCCAGGTATCCGGGAGTGCCGATGACCGTCCCCGACGCCGTGACGGAGGCGGCGTCGAGGGCCGAGGCGATACCGAAGTCGATCACGACCGGCTCTCCGTCGGCCATGATGACGTTGGCCGGCTTGAGGTCGCGGTGGACGACCCCCGCGGCGTGTACGGCCGCCAGCGCCCGCGCCAGGCCGTGCGCCAGCCGTACGAGATCGTCGCCGGGGACCGCGCCCTCGGCGGAGATCAGCGCGCTGAGCGGGCGGCCCTGCACGTAGCGGGTGACCAGGTAGGGGCGGGCGCCCTCCATGGAGGCGTCCAGGACCTCGGCGACGTGCGGCCCCTGGACCCGCCGCATGGTCTCGACCTCGCGGGAGAGGCGGGCCAGGGCCGTGGCGTCGGCCGCGACGTGCGGATGCAGGATCTTTACCGCGACCGTCCGCCCGTCGGGGTCGAGCGCCAGGTGGACCTCGCCGAAACCTCCGGCGCCGAGCGTGGACAGCAGGTGGTACGGGCCAAGGCGGTCACCCTCGGTCGCTCCCATGCGGCTCCTTCCGGCCTGTCCCCTCATCGTGCCTCAGCCGGGCCGCTCCCGCACGAAGAGGTTCCGAGAAACCCTCCATAAAGGACACGGGCCTACACCCGGCTTCTCCATCACGGTTACCGGAACTCACATCTTCCGGACGGAGACCGTCCGGAGATCAGGCTCCGGCCTGGGAAACGACGACCGGTTCCAGTTCCTCACCCTTGGGGGTCGTGGCGAGCTGAGCGCGCAACCGGCCGAGAAGGTCGGTGATCCCGACCACCCGTTCCCCCGAGGACAGGGTGTGCCGGCCGAGGAAGCGGTCCTCGCCGTACCAGGCGATGAAACGGCCTGAATCCACCGGAACCCGGGCCGCCTGCGCGCCGTCCGCCGTTCGCCAGAGGCAGAGCTGACCGGCCTGCCCGGCGCAACGGGTGGCGAAGACCCTCCCGGAGGGGGACATCCAGTTCTGCTCTCCCATCAGTTTCCCGACCTTCTTGAAGCGGTGTCGCACCGCACCGTGGAGGTCGAAGAACGTGACGTCACGGTGGGCGTCCTCCTCGTCGCGTTCGAGCCCGGTCTGAACGGCCACCGTCTTGAAGTCCGCCCCCCAGCGGAATCCTCCTGAGTAACGGCCGCCATGGGCGACGCGGACGAACCGGGAACTCATCGTGGCCACGTCGACGATCACAAAACCGGTGATCTCCTCCTGGGTGCGGGCGGTCAACAGCAGACGTCCGTCCGGCGACCAGACGGGGCGGACCACACCCATGGGCGCCTTGACCGTCGGCACCTCGCGGACCTTCCCCGTCGCGGTGTCCACGATCGTCACAGGGTCCCGGCCCTGCGCCGGGTAGCTCTCCGTGGTCCCGGCCCCCCAGGCACCGGTCGGCGAAAGGGCCCTCACCGTCCCGTCAAACCGGGCGAAGACTCCCTTCACCCGGACGTAGAGGTCTTCACCGGACAGATAGGCGCCCAGCCAGGGGGAGGTCGTGGCATCCTCGGCCACCACCGTTCGCGTTCCCGGCAGGCGGAGCAGCCTGAACCGCCGTGGTGGCGCGGGAGCGGGGACGGCCCGCGCCTCGCTGACGACATCGGTTTCGCGCAGCCGGTCGGCGACGGATCCGGAGAGTTCCGTCAGCCGGCGCCGCACGGAGATGTCACCCGACACGACGGAGACCACCACCGAACCGGCCCTGAGGACAACGGTGCTCGGCAGGGTCGCGTCCGCGACGGCCTGGTCTCCGATGCCGGTGACCGGTCTGTACGCGTAGACGTCCCGCAGCGTCTCGATCGTGCCGACGGCCTCGCCCGGATCGTCGGCGACCCACAGGACACGTACGACGAGGTGGCCGCCGTTCCGATCGGTGTAGCGGCAGGCGACAGGGCTGGGCATGGTGTAACCGGACAGGGTGGTCCGGGGCGTCCCGGCGGAGAACGTCCTCCCCGGGGAAAGCGCGCAGGCGTCCGGCCAGCGGCCCGGGTCCACACCCGCGAGCAGCGGCGTCCCTCCGCCCTGGCCACGTCGCAGGGCCGCGATGCGTACGCTCGGCGTCTGCCCCACCGCGCTCATGACGCTTCCTGCGTAGAGACGCTCACCGGCCGACGCCAGCGGCCTGCCGGGCGTCGGAAGGCCGTAGGAGGTCACCTCGCCGGTCCCGGGCTCGACCAGGTCGACGACCGGAAGGCCTTCCTCCTCCGTCGCCCGGATTCCGACGCCTCCCTCGACCAGGCCGGTGTACGCCGGCGCCGGTCTCACCTGCCACACAGGGGCGCCTCCGGGCCAGGAGGCCGCCTCCATGACATCCTCCTCACCACTGTGGTAGGTCGTCAGCACGAGGCCCTGTTCGTACGTCATCGCGCATCGCGGCCAGCACTCCCCGCGCCGGAGCACCGCCCGCCCCTCGTCGTCGTACAAGGTCATCGCACCGTCACCGAAGAGCGCGATCACGTGATCGGCGACCTGGAAGTCCGAGACCGCCCCCGTGGGAAGCCGGACCGACCGGCGCGTCGCACCGGTGGCCACGTCCAGGAGAAGCATGCGCGGCGACCGGCCACAGGTGAGGAGGAGCACCACGTCGGCGGCACGAACCGCCGATTGGGAGACGTCGCACCCGGCGGGAGGGCGGAAACTCCACAGATCACGCGCCGTGCCCGGCGAAACGGCGATCAGCCCTCCTTTCTCCGACTTCCTGGTGAGGAAGACCGGCGAGCGGTCCTGCAGGGCCGCCGACCTCCGTCCCCGGGGCGGGAGGGACAGCCCCCGTCTGCGCCACAGTTCCTTTCCGGTGACGCTCGACACCGCGATCAGCTGGTGCCGCCTGTTCACCTGGGCGAACGGCTGGTAGTAGTCGACGACGAAAACGCCGGAGGCGATGCTCCAGCCCACGGCCGTCGCCGTGGAGAGGTGGTGTCTCCACCTTGGCCGTCCGTCGTCCAGGCCGAGTGCGAGCACACCGCGTGCGGTGTACACGAGAAAGTCACGTGACGTGAGGGCGTACCCGTACTCCCCCTGGGGGATCGAGACGTCCCTGT
The DNA here is from genome assembly GCF_040631445.1 of Streptosporangium sp. NPDC020072. Taxonomy (NCBI): domain Bacteria; kingdom Bacillati; phylum Actinomycetota; class Actinomycetes; order Streptosporangiales; family Streptosporangiaceae; genus Streptosporangium; species Streptosporangium sp. NPDC020072. Next base: position 559,587 of record NZ_JBEYAB010000001.1, read on the forward strand.
GCCAGAGAGGGACGAGACGCGCTCGTGGCTGGGCGGCCGCCGGTGCGTCCGCCAGGGGCAAGGGCAGGACCAGCACCAGAAGGACCGCCAGCAGCCGTGTTCTCATCGCCTTCCGCACGGCTGATTCCTACCGGTGATCCGGTAACCCACACCGAAACTGCTGGGGTCGTTGTAGACGACCGAGTATCTCGGTGCCTCTCCTGTGACTCTGAACGGCTGTCCGTTGGCCTGTTGGAAGAACGCGCTCTCGGTTTCTCCACTGTCCTTGTAGGCGTAAACCACCTCGATACCCCATTCGTACCAGCGGTTCTTGGCATGCACCGTGAACTCGACCGTCACACGCTCCCCATATGCCAGATCGATGCTCTTGGGCAGGAACCTCGACTGACCGCCTCTGGGGTTCAGGTGGTCGAGGTCCGCCTTGACCTTGTACTCCTCACCACCTCCCTGGGCGGGGATGGTGAGACAGGTGCCCGTGGGAGGGGGCCCGGACCTGACGATGTACGGCCGGACGTCGATGATCCTGACGGCGCCGTGGCGCCGGCCCCGGAGAACGGTGACCACGTTCATCGTCCCCAGCCGAGCCGCATGGTGACGGAACAGCGTCTCCGTCAGCTGCCGGTAACTCGGAGCGCGCAGCAGAAGGGCGTGCTCGGCGGTCGAGAACTCGTCCGGCATCGCGAAGGAGTCTCCGACGTTGACTATCGATGTGGTGACGGCGGTCAGGACCGGCGCGCCGAGAGCGTCCTGAGCCACGTCGGCCAGAGTGGAGCGTTCGCCGAACGCTACCGCGCCGACCGCCAGGACGACGCCTACGACGAACAGCCACACCGGTGAACGCCGCCGGACGGGTCTTCCCGCAGACTCGGAGACAACCGTCACGTCCCTGGCGGACGTGATCTGGACGTTGTTCCCGCCAACCGTCGCATGGTGCAGGCTCGGGGCGGCGGCGGGCTGCTCGACCGGCTCGGTCTCAGGCGGATGACGGGTCATCTCGTCGCCCGAAGGCCACGAACCACCTGGCGGGCGAGTCTCACGGTGACCTCGTGGCCGCCCGCGCCGTCCATGCGGACCACCGTGTCACCCGCCCGTAGGATTGCGACATCGCGCACCGCACTGTTGGTGTACATCTGCGCGCCATGCCCGAGAGGGATGGGTTTTTTCTCGTCGAACCTCGCCATCAGATCCTGAAGAACGTCCTCTGTCTCGTCCTTGTCCGTTCCCGCCCATCTGATGTCGATCGTGATGACGGGATGCCTCGCGTCGCCGGGAACCAGGTCGCAGCCGACGGGCGTGTCCAGGGCGAGTTCCGGCGGCCCCGGCCGGGCGACAGGAGTGTAGTGAGCCTCCGGGAACTCGGCCCTCAGCGTGGAGGCCGGGATCAGGGCACACGCGTCACGCCACCTCTCACGACCGACGCCTCCGCGCGCCGTGGCGCCGGGGTCTGCCGACGGCGGAACCGTCGTGTAAGCGGCCAGCGACGAGGTGGACACGGAGGCGAACAGCAACGTGTACCGGCTCATGCCAAGCAGGCTGACGGGAGCGGGAAAGGCGACGACGGGCGTCTGCTCTCCCGTCACCGGATCCACCGTCACGACGATGGAGCTCTGAAGCTCACCGAGCCGCCTCGTCGCGTAGATCCGCCCGTCGAGCGCCTGAACCGCCATGAAGGAGACGCTCTCGTCCTCGCTCTCGATGACGCGGCCGGATCGCCGGTCCACGATCGCCGTCAACAAGGAGTTTCTGTAGTCGTCCTGCCCCACGACCAGCACACCGGTGGCCGTGGCGACGAGAGAGCACGGGCAGGCGTGTTCGGCGACGTGCTCGTAGAGTTGCCGGCCGTCGGCGTCGTAGACGTTCAACGCGTTGTCGCTCTCCAGGCCCACCACCCCGTCGGCGACCACGACCAGGGGATTGCCCAGGGGAAAGACCTCCTGCTCCCAGAGCCACCTGCCGGTGGAGGCGCTCAGCACACGCAGACGGGTCTCCCGCCCGCAGGAGATCAGCATCGCGACGACCCACCGGTCCGCCCCGCCTGTCTGCCCGAGGCACCCGGAGGGGAGGGGGGAGTCCCATCTGCGGCGCCCGTCCGCCACGTCGAGGGCTCTCACCACACCGATGGCGGGGAGGTGGATCAGTACGTTCCCCTCACCGACACCGAGATAGGTCACCAGAGGGGGCATGGGCGTGTCGGAGCCGTGGAATCCGGACCCGAGCGTCCAGAGGAGCGCTCCAGTGCGTCCGTTGAACGTCAGAAGGCCGTCGCCCCTGGGGGCCTCTTCGTCCGTCTTGTCCTTCCCGTCGCGCGGAATCGCCGCGACGACGTAGTCACCGGTCACCCCGATGCGCTCCTCCGGCGGGCTGTAGCCGTTGGAGTCCGACACGCCGAAGGACCACAGGAGACGCCCTGTGTCGGTTTCTCTGCCCTCGATCTGATCTCCGTGTGTCACGACCAGCACGTCACCGACGAAGACGGTGTTGGACAGGTCCTCCGGGATCTTCACCTTCCACAGCAGCGAGCGAATACCGCCGGGAACGGCCGCGCCTCCATTTTCCACGGGAACGCGGAAAGGCACCGGAGGAAGCGAAGAAGGAATCACCAGGTAGGGCAGGAACAGCAGGGCAAGCCACACCCATGATTCACGAACGCGCCACTTCCCGATTACGAAGTACATCTTCAGGAAGCCATGTCCACTTGACCCCCCGGCGAATCAGCGTCGATGGAGGTTGACGTCCCGTGCCGATCCGATCTGAACGTTGTCCCCGGAGATCGAGCTTCCAGCGACGACCTGGCCACCGCTGTTCACCACCGGAGCGGAGGCGGAGGCGGCCCGCAGCAATCTCGCCACATCCCCGGCCAGTTCGGGATCGGCGGCGAGAGCCCTCTTCAACTGACCACGGAGTGCGGCCAGGGCGTCCTCGTCCTCCGGCTCGTCCGCGAGATCCTGAACGGCGGACTCGATGCGATCGCGGCTTTCCTCACGCTTGACGAAACGCCGCAGCAGCCTGCGCCCGAGATTCACCGACTCGTCAGCGGCCAGATCCTGCGTCTTGGCCAGCACCGCGCCTCCGTAGGCGCCTATCGCCGCCACCACATAAGGTGTCACCTGATTTGCCAGATCGGCAACGTTCACGCGCCCTCCCAGTCCTTCTATCTCATCTCCCCCGCCGCCGTCATGGTTACACCGCCGACGATTATCGGCCCGCCTTTTGTTCTTCTTCCGGCTGTGAAATCGCACACGCCGCAGAAACCTGACGGACCGGCGCCGGGCAGGAGGGTGAAACGGTGCCCTGGCAACGACCGGGGCAAAGCCGAAGGGCGTGGGGTCCGGAGGACACCCACGCCCTTGTCGTTCAGGATCCCGGCGGCTTGGACCCTCCGTCTAGAAGGAGACGAACCCGAGGCCGAGGCTGTCCATCAGGTCGTTGAACAGGCCTCGGACGAGGTCGATCGCTCCCATCTGCCCGTTCTCCACCTTGACCTGCCAGGCCCGCGTCACCTGCTTGACGACGCTCGACGGCTGGTCCCACGGGACGAAGGACGGGATCAGCGTCAGCGCGCCCATCACCACGAAGAACGCGAGCGTGCCCAGGATGATCGTGGTCACCATCGCCGCCCCCGGGCTGCGGATCACCCCGGTCAGCGCGCGGGAGACCGCTCTGCGCGGCTTGCCCCCGCCGGGCAGCACGAACAGCCCCGCCACGAACGCCCCGGCCGCGTAGGCCGCCGCCGGGTCGGTCTTCATGTGCCCGATGAACGTCAGCGCGCCCCAGACGCACATGCCGAACATCGCGGCCAGCGGAGCCGTGACCAGCGTCGCGAGGAACGCCTTGATCAACGCCCACGGGGTGCCGACCAGCGCGAGCAGCGGGTCGGCGGCGCTGTTGCCGCGCACGGAGCGACGCTGGGCCAGGTCTCCGAAGAGGTACTCCCCGACCCGCAGGCAGAGCACGGCGACCAGCGCGAAGGCGCTCACCACCACGGGCAGCACGCAGGCCAGGCCGACCAGGATCGCCAGCAGCAGCGCCGCGGCCAGCGGATGCCCGGTGCGGTAGCGGGGACGCTGCTCCCCGGGCAGGGGCTGCGGCGCGGGCGGCGGGACGTACGGCCTGGGCTCGTGCTGGGGCGGGGCGAACGGCGCGCCCTGCCCCACCGGCTGCGGCGCCGGGTATCCGGCGACCCGCTGGTCGGGGTAGGGGGGCGGCGGCGCGACCCTGCGCTGCACGGAGAGCGGAGCCGGCACGTAGGGCGGCGGCGGTGTGGCCGGGACGTACGGCGGCGGCGACCCGGCCGTGGAACGCCCGGCCTGGTGCTCGGGCGGCTCCTCACGCGGCCTGCGCTCGCGCCGCTCCGGCTTGGCGTACTCGACCGGGGGCAGCAGGTCGGAGTAGGTCCCGTCCTGCGGCAGCGCCCTGGTGCCGTTCGCCGGAGGCGGGACCGGAGGCCGCGACGCGGAAGGCGACGTGGAAGACGAAGCGGAAGACGTGGAAGACGGCGCGGTGGGGGACGGCACGACCGGTGGCTGACCGTCCAGCACCCGGGTGCCGTCCGCGCTGAACACCCTGGTGCCGCCGTCGTTGGCCTGCGGCGGCGCGGCCTCGTGGAAGGCGGTGACCGTCGGGTCGAGGTCGCGTGCCATCCGCAGCAGCGCGTGCGCGCTCGGCCTGGCCTTGGGGTCGACCGCCAGGGCCTGCCTGAGCCAGCCGCGCAGCCAGACCGGGGCCTGGTCGACGTTGGCCCGGCCCTCCATGATGTTGAAGCAGACGACCTCGAAGCTCCCGGTGCCGAACGGCGGCTTGCCGGTCGCGCCGAAGAAGACCGTCGAGGCCAGCGCGTGCACGTCGGCGGCCTGGGTGATCTCGGAGTCCCTGATGATCTCCGGGGCGAGATAGCCGGGCGTGCCGACGAACATGCCGGTCTGGGTCAGCCGGGTCGCGTTGACCAGGTGCGCGATGCCGAAGTCGATGACCAGCGGCTCTCCGTCGACCATCATCACGTTCGACGGCTTGAGGTCACGGTGCACGACGTCGGCCGCGTGGATCGCCACCAGCGCCGCGCACAGGCCGCGGGCGAGCTTGATGACCTCGTGCGGGGCCAGCGGCCCCTCCGCGAGGACGATCTCCTCAAGCGTGCGGCCCGGCGCGAAGCGGGTCACGATGTACGGCTGCGCGCCGGTCAGCTCGGCGTCGAGCACCTCGGCCACCTGCGCGCTGCGCACCCGCCGCATGGTCTCGACCTCGCGGGTGAGCCGGTCGCGGGCCTTGAGGTCGGCCGCGACGTGCGGGTGCAGGACCTTGACCGCCACCTCGCGGCCGTCCTCGTCGAGCCCCAGGTGGACGACCCCCATGCCGCCCTCGCCGATCTGCCTGAGCAGCCGGTACGGCCCGAGCCGCTCCGGTGCCTGCGTCTCTCCCGTCGTCATCGTGTCGCCCTGTCCCGTAGATTGCGCAGTTCCCCCACCACCGTTCCGACGTCGACCGGCGCCCATTGCACCCGCGACGTCCCTCCCCTGAAGGTGCCGATCGCGAACAGGAGCGCCAGTGCGGCGACCGCTCCCAGCACCGCGGCCACGGCCGTGGCCGCGCCGCGCGAAGGCAGCAGTGATGCCAGCGTACGTCGCATCTGCCTCCTGGGGCCCTCGACTCCAGGACCTGCGCAGATCGTCCACAGCGCCACAGCCGCACCCCAGCTGAGCGCGGCGGTCTGCGGCAGGCTCCTGACCAGCACCGACAGCAGCAACGTCACCGGCAGGCCGAGGATGAGGCCGTACGGCACGAGCGCGAGGGTGATGCCCGCGGACTTCGCCAGGGCGGCGGGCCTGCCGAGCACCCGCAGGACGTCGGCGGCCCCCTCGGAAGCCTGCCTGCGGCCGTTGAACTCGGGCTGGGCGATGTCGGCGGCGCGCAGCAGGATCACCAGCGGGATGGCGACGATGGCGGTCAGGACGGGCGCCAGGACGGCGACGGCCGTCACGGCGACCATCAGCAGCGCGCTCGCGACGCCGTAAACCGCGGAGCCCCGCGGAGCGGAGGAGGCGGTGGGACGCCACTCCTGGCGTTCCTCGGCGGGCGGGTAGGACTGCACCCGTGTCGCCTGGTAGGGCTGCGGGCCCGCGGCGCCCGGATGCGCGGGGTGCCCGCCCTGCTGGGGAGCCCGCTCGAAGGCCGCCTGCCCCTGGGGGTACTGCCGCTGCGCCTGGTTGCGCAGTTGTTCGAGCTCGTGGGGCCGGACCCGCTGGGTCGGGATGTCGCCGTCGCCACCGGGCCTCGCCGGCAGGCCCCTCGTCCCCGGCTGCTCCTGGAAGGCCTGCTGTGGCATCGGCTGCGAGACCGGCTGGGCGGCCGCCTGACGCAACTCCTCCGGCGTCACCCTGCGGGTCGGCCACGGGTCGGGCCCCTGCTGCTGCTCGCCGAGCAGCGAGACGTAGTCGGGCGGCGTCGAGACCGGGGTGGGCGGCCACGGCATGGACGTGCCGGGACGCGAGGCGACCGGGGTCGGCACGTCACCGGGGTCGGTTCGCTCCCCCGTACGGCCGGGCGCCGCGACGTCACCGGGGCGGGAACCCAGGCCCGTGGGCACGTAGGGGCCGGTCGGCTGCCCGGGGTCCGCGACGGGACCGGACCGGAAACCCGGGCCGGTGGGCACGTAGGGCCCCGTCGCCTGACCCGTCGCCTGGCCGGGGGCCACGCCCGGAGCGCCGGGAGTGGCGCCGAGTCCCGTCGGCACGTACGGCCCGGTCGGCTGCCCGAGGTCCGTCGTGCGGCCCTCGAAGCCGGTGACCGTGGGCACCTCGTCCGGCGGACTGGGACGTCCGGAGGCCGACATCAGCCGTTCGATCTGGGCGGCGAGCTCCGCCGCCCTGGGACGCCTGGCGGGGTCGCGCTGGAGGGCGGCGCGCAGCACGGGCCGCAGCGCCTCGGGGACCGCGTCCACGTTCGCCCGGCCCGCGGTGATGTTGTAGAAGATCATCTCCAGCGTGCCCTTGCCGAAGGGCGGCTGGCCGGTGGCCGCGAAGACCATCGTGCCCGCCCAGGCGTGCACGTCCACCTCGGGTCCCGCCTCGTGCCCCTCGATGATCTCGGGCGCGAGGTAGCCGGGCGTGCCGATGAACATGCCGGTCTGGGTCAGCCGGGTCGCGTCCACGGCCTGCGCGATGCCGAAGTCGATGAGGACCGGCCTGCCGTTCAGGATGAGCACGTTGCCGGGCTTGAGGTCGCGGTGGATCACCCCGACGGAGTGCACGGACGCCAGCGCGGAGGCCACCCCGTAGGCGACCTTGAGCAGCGCGGGCAGGTCCATCGGACCTTCCTGCTTGACGTGGTCGTCCAACGGCTGACCCGGCACGTAGCGGGTCACGATGTAGGGGCGGTGTCCTGTCACGTCGGCGTCGAGGACCTCGGCGATGTGCTCGCTGCGCACCCGCCGCATGGTCTCGACCTCGCGGGAGAGCCTGCGGCGGGCCACGTCGTCGCCCGCGACCTCCGAGCGCAGGACCTTCACCGCGACCTGCCGCCCGTGGGGGTCGGCCGCGAGGTGGACAACGCCCATGCCGCCTTCACCGAGCCGCCGGAGCAGTCGGTACGGGCCCAGTCGGTCGTCCTGATTCATGGCATGAAAAACCATACCGGCTTAAACCCCGCCCATGAGATGAACCATCAGGCCATATTCTCTGATGGGATAACGTGTGCCAGATCTCCACGGTTTCCCAAACCGGGGTAACACTCAATCTCTTTTCGGCGTCAGTTCGCCAGGCCGATCACCTGGGCGGTCTTCAGACCGGCCAGCAGGGCGCCGGAGACCGCCAGCTTCGACCTGCGCACACCGCTGCCGATCACCACCCCCGGATGGGCCGCGACCGCCTCGTCCACCAGCACCGGCCAGTCCTCGGGCAGGCCGAGCGGGGTGATGCCGCCGTACTCCATTCCGGTCAGGCCGACGGCGTCGTCCTGCGGGGCGAAGGAGATCTTCCTGGCGTCCAGGTGCCGCCTGACCACGCCGTTGACGTCGGCCCTGGTGGTGGCGAGCACCATGCACGCGGCGTAGCGGACCTCGCCCGCGCGCTTGGCGGCCACGATCACGCAGTTGGCCGACTCACCCATGCCGACGCCGTAACGCTCGCAGAAGGCCGCCGTGTCGGCGAGGTCCGGGTCGATCTCCGCGACCTCGACGTCCTGCCCGGTCACGGCCCGCGCGACCGGCTCGGCGAGCAGGTCGGGCCGCTCCCCGGCGGGCACCCAGTCAAGTGTTCCGATCCTCACAGCCTTCTCCCAACCGCTCACCGCGTCGTTCCTGAGACTGTACGGCGAATCAGGCCGGGGCCCGTACGACCCGGGTGTGCAGTTCGGTCACCGCACGCCTGGCCGACTCCATCGCCCCCGCCTGCCAGGCCACCAGGTGGGTGAGCCAGTCTCCGGCGAAGTAGACCCGCCCGGCGGGGCGCCGTAGCAGGGCGAAGGCCCCCTCGTAGGAGGGCCAGCGAACCCAGCCGCCCTCGATGTGCGGTTGCCTGTGCCAGGCGATGGAGACGCTGGAGCGCAGGTCCGCGCGGTACCTCTCGCCGTGGATCTTCTTGCCCTGGGTGAGCGCGCGGGCCCGGCGCCCGGCGTGGGGGAGCCTGCCGTACAGCTCGGCGTTCTCCTCGGTGTTGTAGTAGCCGACGATCAGACCGGACGTGGAGTGGTAACCGTGCGAGGGGTACCAGATGTGAGTGATGTCCAGGTCCGTCTCGGTGACGCCGCCGTAGATGCGTTCGTCGATCTCCCACCAGCGCCTGCCGTACTCAAGGCCGATCTTCCCGGCGGCGACCGGGACCGGGGTGCGCAGCGCGGCGGTGACCTGGGCGCCCAGATTGTGCGGGAGGCGGGCCATCAGGTGCGGCGGCAGCGTCGCGACGCAGTAGTCGGCACGGATCACGCCTCCGGTGTGGGTCACCTCGACGCCGTCGGGCAGGTCCTTCAGGCCGGTGACACGGGCGCCCGTCATGATCCGGTCCCGGCCGACCGCGCGGGTGAGCGCGGTCACGATCGCGTCCATACCGCCGACCGGCTGGAACATGGGCACGGCCTGGTCGTAGCCGAAGTCCATGGTGATCGCCCTGCCCATGCCCGCGGCGAAGACCTCGGCCAGTGAGCCCGGGGCGCCGAGCGGGACCCCGTCGTCGACCCCGGGGTAGACGGTGAAGCCCCTGCGGGTCGAGCCCCGGTAGGACAGGTCGGGGCCCAGGTCGCCGAAGCGGCGCAGGAACTCGCCGAGCCGTTCCCTGTCGTCCCTGGTCAGCCTGCGGTTGAGCGCGCCCGCGTGGCTCGCCTTCGCCAGCAGTTCGGCGACGTAGCCGTACATGTCGGCGCGGGCGGTCCTGGCCCTGACGGGGGCCTTCATGCCGTGGGTGTAGACGTAGGCGGAGGCGTTGTTGTTGACGAACGTCTCGATGGGCACGCCCAGCTCGCGGCAGTAGTCCATGGTGACCATCCACGGCGCGATACGGCCCGGCCCGGCGTTGAAGTAGGTCCCCTCCTGGAAGTCCGCCGTCTGGGCCTGCCCGCCGTTCTCGGTCAGCCGGTCGCCCCGGCGCAACGTGAGGTTCCGCCCGCCGACCCGGTCCGCGGCGTCGAGGAGGGTGCAGTCGTAGCCCGCCTTGCCCAGCTCGTAGGCGCAGGTCAGCCCGGCGACCCCGGCACCGAGGACGACCACCTTCGCCGCGCCCCTGCCGCTGAGGGAGAAGTCGGAGGCCCGGGGCGGGACGTAGTCCTCGGGCCGGGTCTCGTGGGAGCCGGGGGCCAGGCCCAGCGCGCCCATGGCCGCGAACATGGCGCCCGCCCCGCCCGCGGCCCCGACGCCGACCAGCAGCGCCCTGCGGGTCAGCGTCCCCCGGGGCCCCTGGGCCTCCCGATCGCTCATCGTGTTCCCTGAGCCGTCCCCCGGGTCGTCCCCCAGCTCTCGACGCGGCGTGCCTCGTCCTCACTCATGAAGCCCACCTCGGCCGCCATGAAGTCGTGGACCTGTTTGCGCCACGGCTCGGGGATCTCCTCGACGGCCGGGGGGTAGCAGCGGTCGAGCCAGGCGGTCGAGGCCTCGGTCGCGCCGAGGAACCCGGCGGCCCTGCCGAAGACGGTGCCCTCGACGCCGGGGACCCTGGCGCAGCCGTACTCGATCATCTCCTGCCCGCCGTACGGCGGGGGCTCCTGCCACTTGCGGGCGACGGGGCGCTTGGGGCCGACCGCGGTGCGCAGCGGGCGGCGTTCCACGGCGGCCTGGATGAGCTCCTTGTAGAGGCACTTCCCGCAGGTCCCGCAGGGTCCCTCGACGCCCCGAAGGCACCAGCGGACCTGCTCGCGCAGGGAGGAGTTCAGGGCCAGGCGCATGGTGACCGCCTCGCTCACCCCGCCGACCGGGAGCACAATGTGCACCCCGGCGGCGGCGAACGCCCTGCCCCAGGCGCCGTGCGGCGCCCACATCGGGTTGTCGGGGGTGTATCTGAGCAGGTAGCGGTCCCCCCCGAGCCAGCGCGACCCCAGCTCGTAACCGAAGGCGAGACCGCCCAGGTCGAGTTCGTCGGCCAGCAGCAGCGCCCCGGCGGCCACCGCGTGGTGCTCGGGATAACCGGGGCGGGGCTCGGCGAGGGTGAACTCCAGGTCGGAGCGGACCACGGTCAGCTCCCTGCCCGTCTTCTCGGCGAGGCGGGCCAGGACGTCGGAGCGGTAGTGGGTCCAGCGGTTGGGCACGCGCGGGTGGGAGACCCGCTGGAAGTGCACGAACGGCGCCTCGGGCAGCATCGCGGCCACGGCGACCGAGTCCGCGCCTCCGCTGTAGGAGACCGCGAGCCTGCTCCCCGAGCGCGGCGTCCCGCCGACCGGCCCCGCCTCGACCCCCCAGCCGTCGGCGAGGGCCTCGGCCAGAACCGGTGAGATCGGCTCGTCGAAGGTGACCGTACGGCGCGTCCACGGCGCGACGATCGTCCAGGCCGCCAGCGCCCGCAGGTCGGGATGGACCTCGCCGGGAGTGCGCGGCAGCTCGACCCGGCAGGAGTTCGTGGCCATCCTCAACGGCTGGCCGTCGGCGCAGAGGCCCGTGATCTCGTCCTCGGCGTCCAGCCGGAAGGCCAGGCGCATGACGTCGCCCTCGGTGGTCCAGGTCACCCTCATGGAGCACCCGCCCCACGGCGGCCCAGCGCCTGGTCGGCGGCCTGCCAGAGCAGGACCTCGTTCTGCAGGACGTGCTCCATGGCGGCCGCGGTCTCCTGCGCCAGCCGGTGCGCGTCGTCCCAGCGCCGCACCTGCGCCTGTTCCGGGGTGGCCTTGGCCACCTGTGCCCTGAGCCTGTCGACCTCGGCCCGCAGCGCGGTGACCTCCCGGCCCAGCGTCTGGACCTCCCAGAGCGCGTCCTTGATGTCCTGCCGGTGGTCGGCCCTGGAGATGTACCGCGCGTCGAACCAGCCGAGCACCGCGCGCCGCAGCCATGCGGGCAGCAGCGCGCGCTTCCTTAAGCGCACCATAACCCGGCACGATACCGGCAAAACACGATCTACCAGGACGCTCTTCGACGCTTCAGGTGACGGGCAGCGCCAGATCCCTGGTTCCTCCGGCGGGTTCCCCCGGGGCGGCGATGACCTGCCGGTAGATCCGCTCGTACCCGGCGGTCATGACCTCGACGTCGAAGTTGCCCGCGACGTGGGCCCGGCAGGCGTGCGGGTCCAGCCCGCCGGCCGCCTCGACGGCCTCGGCGAGTTCCTCGGCCTCCTCCCTGACGAATCCGGTGACGCCGTCGGCGACCACCTCGGGAACCGCCCCCCGTTTCAGGGCGACGACGGGGGTGCCGCAGGCCATGGACTCGATCATGACCATGCCGAACGGCTCCTCCCACAGGATGGGGAAGAGCAGGCAGCGGGCCGCGGCCAGCAGTTCCCGCTTGCGGGCGGCGTCGGCCTGCCCGACGTACTCGGCGTCGGGGCCGAGTCTCGGCTTGATCTCCCGCTCGAAGTAGTCGTGTTCCGCGGGCTCGGTGAGCTTGCCCGCCAGCACGATCCTGCGGCCCGCCTCCCTGGCCACGTCGATGGCGATGTGCGCCCCCTTGTCCGCGTTGAGCCTGCCCAGCCACAGCACCCAGTCCTCCTTGCGCTCCCGGAAGGGGAAGGAGGCCGTCTCGACGGCGTTGTGGACCACCCCGGCCCAGTTGAGGTCGGGGGCCAGCCGCCGTTGCGCCTCGGAGATCGCGACCATCGACACGGCCGGGCCGAGCACCCGGTAGTACTCGCCCAGCTCGCCCTCGATCTCCCCGTGGCAGGTGACCAGCGTCGGCACCGCCCTGGCCGCCGCGCTCAGCGGCCCGGCCAGCGAGTGGTCGTGGACGATGTCGGCGTCGATGTCCAGGGCCAGCGCGTACGCCTTGGCCGCGTGCAGCACCTCGGGCATCGGCTCGCCGATCCGCTCCGAGGGCGCCGGGTCGTAGGTGGGCAGGAACCTGGCCCCCGTCCGCGCCCTGCCCGCCCCGATCAGGGTGACGTCGTGCCCCCTGCGGGACAGCCCGGAGACCAGCTCGGCGAGCATCGCCTCGATGCCCCCGTAGCCCAGGGGCGGGACGTCGTACCAGGGGGGCGCGACCATGACGACGCGCATCGCGTCGCGTCGTCGGGAAACAGCGGTTGTGGCGATCATTCTCAACCTCACCTACGGCCGTCCGGCCCGCCGGAATCCGACTTGAGTGGAACCTCAGGGGGCGTAGCGCAGGGCGGCCGCCGTCGGGCGGCGCGGCTCGTTGATCAGGGTGACGCCTTCGGAGAGGCCGGTGACGGACACCTCCGAGCCGTCGACGTCGACGGTGACACGGGAGTCGTCCAGGGGGAGCCCGGTGATCCGCAGCTTGCCCAGCCCGACCGGGTCGACCCACACCCGGCCCCGGGGGATCCACGGGTCCAGGCGCATCAGGGTGCGCACCAGGTGGATGGGGGCCGCCGCCGCCCACGCCTGCGGCGAGCAGGAGGTGGGGTACGGCACCGGCCAGGAGAATTCGGAGCGGCCGAAGCCGCAGAACAGCTCGGGCAGCCGCCAGCCGAAGACCTCGGCCGCGTCGAGAAGGCCGAAGGTGATCCGCTTGGCCTCCTCGGCGAAGCCGTAGCGCATCAGACCGGCCGCGATCAGGGCGTTGTCGTGCGGCCACACGGAGCCGTTGTGGTAGCTCATCGGGTTGTAGGCGCCCATGTTGGAGGCCAGGGTGCGCACGCCGTACCCGGTGAACATCTCCGGGGAGAGCAGGTGCTCGGCCACAGAGGCGGCCCGGTCCTCGTCGATGATGCCCGTCCACAGGCAGTGCCCCATGTTGGAGGCGAGGCTGTCGATGGGCCGTCCCGCGTGGTCGAGCCCGATGGCGTAGTAGCCCCGGTCGGCCAGCCAGAAACGCTCGTTGAAGGCGTCCCTGATCCGGGTCGCGCGGGCGTTCCACTCCTTCTCCAGCTCGATGTCACCCACCTCGTGGGCGAAGTGGGCGCGGGCGATGTAGGCGGCGTAGACGTAGCCCTGCACCTCGGCCAGGGCGATGGGGGCGCGGGCCAGGGTGCCGTCGGCGAAGTTGACGCCGTCGAAGGAGTCCTTCCAGCCCTGGTTGACCAGGCCGTGGTCGGTCTTGCGCTGGTAGGAGAGGAACGGGTCGGCGCACCTGACGATCCAGTCGAGGGCGTCGTCCGCGTACGGCATGAGCTCCTCGACGGCCTGCTGGTGCACCCCCCACCTGCGCAGTTCGCCCAGGAGCATCACGAAGAGCGGGGTGGAGTCGACCGAGCCGTAGTAGGCGTGACCGCCGTGCGGCGAGGCGCCGGTCTGCACGCCGAACCGCAGCTCGTGCAGGATCTTGCCCGGTTCCTCCTCGGTGAGCGGGTCGTCCACCTTGCCCTGGAGCCTGGCCAGGCGGCGCAGGGTGCCCAGCGCGAGCGACTGGTCGAGCGGCAACGCCATCCACGAGGTCAGCAGCGAGTCGCGGCCGAACAGCGTCATGAACCAGGGCGCGCCCGCCGCGATCGTCGGCGGCTCCTCCGGCCGGTCCGGTTCGAAGAGCCGCAGCGCCCCCAGGTCCTCCCGCGAACGGTGGATCACGTGGGCCAGGGCGCGGTTGCTCGTGGTGAAGGAGGGGCTGAGCCGCTCCCAGTCGGCGCGGCGCCTGGCGGGCTCGGCGTGTTCGAGCGGGTGGTGGGTGGAGAACCAGGCCGGTGACTCCTCCCCCTCCAGGATCGGGTTGACCTGGAACGTCGCCTTCCACTCGCCGCGCGCGGGCACGACGACCCTGAAGATGAGCACGCCGGGCACGGCGAACGGCGGAGGGTCGGTGACCACCCGCGTCCCGCGCGACCTGGTGGCCGAGAAGATCAGCAGCCCCGACCTGTCCGCCGTCATCTCCACGTCCGTCACGTGCCTGATCCGGCCCGCCTTCACCTCGAACAGGTCGGCCACGTCGGAGGAGACGTGCACGTCGAGCACGCACCCGGCGGGTTCGTCGGACAGGTTGCGCAGGATCAGGTCCTCCCGCAGGCCGCCGCCGACGTAGCGGTCCCTGATCACCAGCAGACTGCTCTCGACCCGTCCGGGACGCGGCGCCGCCCTGCCCACGAACGTCGCGTGGTACGGCTCGCCCGCCAGCACCCTGAGCGGCTCGACGGGCGACTCGTCCACCCGCAGCTCCCAGCGGGACAGCAGCCGGGTGTCGGCGTGGTAGACCCCCTGCGGCCCTCCCTGGATGATGTCCCCGCTCCGCGAGCACACGCAGAAGGAGCCCCCCTCGACAAGGGTCACCGTGGTGTCGCCCAGTGCTCCGGGCTGTCCTTCGAACGTCCAGGCGTTCAATGCACTCTCCGGGGTCCACGTCCTCGTTTCCTGCCCCATTCCCTCCTCCCCGGGGGAAAGAACGCTTCCATGGCGTGTCTTGCCTGTTCACAGGCGTGTCGCCGGGAGATGGACTACCGTTTGGTGCCGTCTTCGTGACGCCTGGCGAACTCCTGCTCCAGGAGTTCGTGCAGGCGCCGGACCATGCCGGGGCCGGGGCTCGGGCGCGGCGTCTCCGGCGGGACGTGGGGGGACAGCGACGGCTGAGCGGGGGTGATCTCCCGCCACGGCGTGACGAACACCCCCGCGGGTTCGGAGTCCTCCGGCTCCTCCGGGGTGTCCGAAACCGACGACACGGCGGTCACCAGGAACAGGATGCCGATCAGCGCGGCGCCCGCCAGACGGAGCGTGAACCTCCTGCGGCTCCTGCGCGCCCTCTCCACGCCCACGGCCACCGGGGCGCCCGCCGTCGCGACGGGCTCCTCCGCCTGGGGTGTCCCCTCGGCGTCGTGGCCGAGCCAGGTCCCGGGGTCGACCCCGAGCGCGGCAAGCCGCAGCCGCAGCCGCCTCACCTCGGGGGCGCCGCCGAGGACGGCCGCCGCCACCAGGGAGTGGATCTCCCCGACGGTGACGCCCGCCGCGACCGCCCGGCCCCGTTCGCTCCAGGCCAGGCGGCTCGGCCCGGTCCATGTCGTCTCCCAGTTGGCCCGCCCCCGCACCACCAGGGCCTGGCCGACCAGCGCGAACAGCGCGGTCTCCAGCCGGGCCAGGCTCCCGGCCGTCTCCTTCCCGCTCCGCTCCTCCTGAGGGCCGAGGCAGGCGGCCAGCCGTCCCGCCCGGCCGTCGGCCAGCAGGTCGAGGACGGTCTCCAGCGCGGGCCGCGCGGTGCCGCCGACCCTGCGGGCGGCCCGGACCAGGCCCCGCACCGGCTCCGTCGCCAGGGTCTCCATGGTCAGCCCGACCCACTCCTGCCAGGGCAGTACGGCCCGCCTCTCCCGCTCCCCGGGGAACAGGCAGTGCCGTACGGCCCCCGGCCTCACCTCGAACCCGGCCTCCAGGGCGGTTGTACGGCCCCGGCCCGCGGGTTCCCGGCGCCCGCCCAGGGCCCGCATGCGCCGTTCCACGCTGGGATGGGGGTCGTGACGCGAGGTCCGCCGGGACGGCGTCGCGTGTTCCATCCCCTCGATCGCGGCCCGGTAGCCGGACGAGGCGAGCATGGCGGCGAACACCGCCGGCGGGTCGTCGGGCAGGTAGCCCCTGACGTACATGGGGTCGAGATACCGGTCACGGAACTCGCCCCACGCCACCGGCAACACCACCAGGGTCCGCCACAGCGCCTCCGCCGCGACCGTGCCCCCTGTGCCTCCTGTGGCTCCCGTGCCTCCTGCGGCTCCCGTGGCCTCGACGGCCCTCGCCGCGGCCGCGTCCGCCTGGAGTTCCTGCCGCCGGTTGACGGCGGAGGAGACCCAGAGGTACAGCCTCGCGTAGCCGGAAAGCGGCCACCGGATCCAGGAGACCGGGACGCCGCGCGCGGCGGGGTCCGGGGTGCGGGGGCGTTCGAGCCGGTCGAGGACGGCACGCAGCGCCAGGTGCCCTCGGTAGACGACCGCGCCGAGCCCGGTGGGGGCGTGGTGACCCAGTTCGTGGCAGAGCGCCGCGCGCAGTTCGTCGGCCGTCAGCCCGGCCAGCAGCGGCAGTCCGAGGCGCAGGTGCCGTCTGCCCCCGACGAGGCCGAGCAGCCTCGTCTCCTCCGTCAGCTCGGCGTCCACCTCCGCGGTCAGCCGCAGGGTCGCGGGCGGGCGGGTGCCGAGCCGCCCGGCCAGTTCCGTGACCACGGCCCACAGCTCGGGCGCCTGGCCGGGGGTGACCGGGACGCCATCGGGGGCGGGCCGCACCCCGGCCCCGGTGACGAACAGGCGGCGCAGGATCCACAGCGCCGGGATCGCGGTGAGCGCCGCCGTCACCGTCCCCGCCCGCGACGGCCTGCCCAGCGCGGGCGCGTCCCACACGAACAGGACGAGGACGCCCGCGTCGAGCAGGACGAGGACCAGGCCCAGCAGGCAGG
The DNA here is from genome assembly GCF_040631445.1 of Streptosporangium sp. NPDC020072. Classification (NCBI taxonomy): domain Bacteria; kingdom Bacillati; phylum Actinomycetota; class Actinomycetes; order Streptosporangiales; family Streptosporangiaceae; genus Streptosporangium; species Streptosporangium sp. NPDC020072. Next base: position 576,457 of record NZ_JBEYAB010000001.1, read on the forward strand.
GGCCCGCGAGCAGTCCGAGCGCCAGCAACGCGCGCACCGCGATCACGGCAGCCCCCTTCCCCGGTCGGCCGCCGTCCCGATGGCATGGCGGACCCGGTCGAGGCAGGTCCCCTTCTTCCTCAGCCGCTCCCACGCCCCGCGCGGGAGGAGGCCTCCGGTGGGCACACCCGCGAACGTCAGGCGGTGGAACCCCCCGAACCCGTCCGCCCTGTCAGGTGCCCGTGTGTCTTCCTGTCGTGCGACGTCCCGTTCCGTCATCGTTCGCCCCTCCGCCGGAGGCCGGACGCGGAGACACCATGGAGACACCTGATGAGCGTCCCCTCGCCCGCCCTGTGGCCGATGGGCACGGGCTCCTCACCGGCCCGTGCCCGTACCACCGTGACCTGGCCGCGCGCCTGACTCCCGCCGGTCGAACGCATGCGGTACAGAACCACCGAGAACACCGGCCTGACCGAGCCCGCGAGCAAGGCGGGGACGACCGATCGCTCATCGCCGAGGTGTTCCGACGGCCGGCGCGCCCTGCGCAGGCCCCGTGCTCCGAGAGGGTCTCGACAGTGAGAGATCTTGGCCGGAGTCGACCTGAACCACAGCGGTGCGCGGGCCCGCCCGGCCGCGCCCGCCGGAGCGGGCGGCGGCCCGGTGGGCCACGAACACCGGTAATGCCAGTAAAGCAGCAGGCTGCGGCGTTGCGGAGGGAAAGACGGATTTCCGGACTTCGGCGATCCCCGGCCGGACGAGGCCGGTCGGGGACAGCCGGGGACGGCGTTACGCCGGGGTCAGCGCAGGGTGCCGTTGGTCATGCCGACCGGTTCCTCGGGGACGGCGATCAGGCCGAGTTCGGCGGGCGTGGCCACCAGCGGGTGGTCCGGCACGACCCGGACGGTGTATCCGAAGGAGCCGGTGCGGTCGAGCGGGATCGTGCCGCTGTAGACGGCCTTGCCGTCGTCGGCCTCCGTCTCCAGGGTCAGGTCGGCGTAGGACGGGCCGACCATCTCGTCGTGCTGGCCGACCAGCCCGTAGGCGGCCTGGACCCGGATGTCGGACGGCTGCAGCTCACCGAGGGCGATGGCCGCCCGCAGTTCCAGGGAGGCGCCTACCTCGGGGGTGTCCCCCAGGTTGGTCGCCTCGACGTGCTCGACCCGGACCCCCGGCCAGGCCTGGTGGACCCGGAGCTTCCAGGCGGCGAAGTGCCTGGCGGGCTCGTAGCCGTCCGCGGACAGGGCGCGGGCCGACCCGGCCGCCGGGGCGTACAGGCCGATCACGTAGTCGCGGAGCATCCGGCCCGCCAGGACCTTGGGCCCGAGCGAGGTCAGGGTGTGCCTGACCATCTCCAGCCAGCGCAGCGGCAGGCCGTCGGAGGCCCTGTCGTAGAACCGGTCGGCCACCTCGTGGTCGATCAGGTCGTAGAGCGCGTGCGCCTCAAGCTCGTCGCGGCGGTCGGGGTCGGCGACCCCGTCCGCGGTGGGCACGGCCCAGCCGTTCGTGCCGTCGAACCACTCGTCCCACCAGCCGTCGCGGATGGACAGGTTGAGCCCGCCGTTCAGCGCGGCCTTCATCCCGGAGGTCCCGCAGGCCTCAAGAGGACGCAGCGGGTTGTTCATCCACACGTCACAGCCCTGCACGAGGAGCTGGCCCAGGGCCATGTCGTAGTCGGGCAGGAAGACGATGCGGTGCCGTACGTCCTCGCTGTCGGCGAAGCGCACGATCTGCTGGATGAGTTTCTTGCCGCCCTCGTCCGCCGGATGGGCCTTGCCCGCGATCACGATCTGGACCGGCTTCTCCGGGTTGAGCAGCAGTTCGCGCAGGCGTTCCTGGTCGTTCAGCATCAGGGTGAGCCGCTTGTACGAGGGCACCCTGCGCGCGAAGCCGATGGTCAGCACGTTGGGGTCGAGGGCGTCCTCGATCCAGCCGAGTTCGGCCCGGGAGGCGCCCCTGGCCAGCCAGGACCTGCGCAGCCGTTCCCTGGCCGCGTTGACCAGGCGGGCCCTGAGCCTGTTCCTGATCCCCCAGACGTCCACGTCGGAGATCTTGTTGACACCCTCCCAGCCCTGGGCGCGCTCGACCAGGGTGGGCAGTTCCCTGCCCGCGAGTTCCATGATCTCGCGGCCGACCCAGGTGGGCGCGTGCACACCGTTGGTGATGGACCCGATCGGGATGTCGTCGGCGTCGAAGCCGGGCCACAGGCCGCGGAACATCTCCCGGCTGACCTCGCCGTGCAGCTCGGACACGCCGTTGACCCGCTGGGCCAGGCGCATGCCCATCGCGGCCATGTTGAACTTGCCCGGTTCGTCCTCGGCACCGAGTTCGAGGATGCGCTCGACGGGGACCGTTGGCCAGGCGTTGTCGCCGCCGAACTGGCGGGCGATCATCTCGGCCGGGAAGCGGTCGATCCCGGCGGGGACCGGGGTGTGGGTGGTGAAGACCGTGCCCGCCCTGACGGCCTCCAGGGCCTCGTCGAAGGAGAGCCTGGCCTCGGTCAGCTCGCGGATGCGCTCAAGGCCGAGGAAGCCCGCGTGCCCCTCGTTGGTGTGGAAGACCTCGGGCTCGGGGTGGTCGCCGACCCGGCAGTAGGCCCGGATCGCGCGCACGCCGCCGATGCCCAGCAGCAGTTCCTGGAGCAGGCGGTGGTCGGTGCCGCCGCCGTACAGGCGGTCGGTGACGTCGCGGGCGGCGTTGTCGTTCTCCGCGACGTCGGAGTCGAGCAGCAGCAGCGGGACCCGGCCGACCTGGGCCACCCACACCTGGGCGTGCAGAGGACGCTGTTCCGGCAGGCTGACCGTGATCCGGACCGGGGTGCCGTCCCGCTCCTTGAGCAGGGTCAGCGGCAGGCCGCCCGGGTCGAGCGAGGGGTAGTGCTCCAGCTGCCACCCCTCGGGGGAGAGCGACTGGGTGAAGTAGCCGTGGCGGTACAGCAGGCCGACGGCCAGGATCGGCACCCCGAGGTCGCTGGCCGCCTTGAGGTGGTCGCCCGCGAGGATGCCCAGACCGCCCGAGTACTGCGGCAGCGCGGCGGCGATGCCGTACTCGGGGGAGAAGTAGGCGATGGCCCGCGGTGCCTCGGCGAGGGTCTGGTACCACCGGGGCGCGGTCATGTACTCGTGGAGGTCGTCGGCGGCGTCGGCGACCCGCCGGAGGAAGCGGCGGTCGGCGGCCAGCTCACGCAGGCGGCTCGCCTCGACGGCGCCGAGCAGCGCGACCGGGTCGTGACCGACGCGTTCCCAGGTCGCCGGATCGACCTCGGCGAACAGATCGAGTGTTTCGGGGTGCCACGACCAGCGCAGATTGTGGACAAGCTCGCCGAGGGGGGCCAGCTCCGGGGGAAGGACGGTGCGGACAGTGAACCTACGGATTGCTCTCACGCTGCCAGACCCTAGTTACTCAGCGCCATGACGGCGACCCGGACACTCACGCGTCTCCCCCTCACCACTATCAATCCGCTCCAAACACATCCAAGGGCAGTCGATCGACCGGGAGACCACACCCTGGGAACAACTCGCCGAACAGTAAGAGGTCCCGCACTCTTCCACCTAGGCGCATGAAGATGGACTATTGGGGCACGCATCTGTGGGTCGCGACGCCCCACCCCCGGGGGGCCGACCGTCGATGCAACGGCAGGGTATTGTCCTGCATCAAAGCCGGTGACCAGGGGCTTTTAGAGAATCGAAGATCTATTCTTGCCGACTTTTTCGGCGGCACCGGGTGTGCCGTCGCTACCTTGAGACGCGATGATCGGACGAATTCCCATCCAGGACATCCAGCCCACGGTCGAGTGCGGGAACTACCCCGCCAAGGCGGCCGCGGGTGAGACCTTCGAGATCACCGCCGTCGTGTTCCGTGAGGGCCACGACGCGGTCGCCGCGGGCGTCGTGCTGACGAGCCCCGACGGCGCGCGTGGACCGTTGCTGCCGATGCGCGAGCTCGCGCCGGGCACCGACCGCTGGGGCGTCGAGGTGACGCTGCCCGCGGAGGGTGAGTGGAGTTTCCGCGTCGAGGCGTGGGGCGACCCGATGGCGACCTGGCTGCACGACGCGGGCATCAAGATCCCCCGTGACCTGGACGCCGAGCTGATGTGCGAGGAGGGCGCCCGGCTCTTCGACCGCGCCGCCAAGGCCGTACGGCCCGCGGACTGCGCGCCGGCGGGCCAGGAGCCGAAGAAGAAGTCGGGCAAGACCGGGAAGAAGACCGCGTCGGCCCACGTGTGCGGGCACCGGGCCGCGTTGCAGGCGGTCGCGGCCAAGCTGCGTGACACGGCGCTCGACCCCAGGGCCCGTTTCGCGGTCGCCCAGTTGCCGGAGACGGCGGAGCTGCTGCGGGCGCATCCGCTGCGTGAGCTGGTGACCCGCTCCCAGCGGCGGCTCGTCAGGGTCGATCGCCGCAGGGCGCTCTACGGCTCGTGGTATGAGTTCTTCCCGCGTTCGGAAGGGGCGATCGTCGAACCGGACGCAGCCCCTAAGTCCGGAAATTTCAAGACCGCTGCGAACCGGCTGCCCGCCGTCGCGAAGATGGGCTTCGACGTCGTCTACCTGCCCCCGATCCACCCCATCGGGCACAGCTTCCGCAAGGGCCGCAACAACACCCTGACGCCGGAGCCGTACGACCCGGGCTCGCCGTGGGCGATCGGCTCCGAGGAGGGCGGCCACGACGCCATCCATCCCGACCTGGGCACCTTCGAGGACTTCGACGCCTTCGTGGCCAAGGCCCGTGAGCTGGGCATGGAGATCGCGCTCGACCTGGCCCTGCAGTGCGCCCCCGACCATCCGTGGGTCAGGGAGCACCCGGAGTGGTTCAACGTCCGCGCCGACGGCTCGATCGCGTACGCGGAGAACCCGCCGAAGAAGTACCAGGACATCTATCCGCTGAACTTCGACAAGGACCCCGAGGGCCTCTACGCCGAGGTCAAGCGGGTGGTCCGGCTGTGGATGGACCACGGCGTACGGATCTTCCGGGTGGACAACCCGCACACCAAGCCGGTCGCGTTCTGGGAGCGGCTGATCGCCGACATCGGCTCGACCGACCCGGACGTGCTGTTCCTCGCCGAGGCCTTCACCAGGCCGCCGATGATGCACGCCCTGGGCAAGGTGGGCTTCCACCAGTCCTACACGTACTTCACCTGGCGCAACTCCCGGCAGGAGCTTGAGGAGTATCTCACCGAACTCTCGCACGGGTCGTCGAGCTTCATGCGGCCCAACCTGTTCGTCAATACTCCGGACATTCTCCATGAATACCTGCAACACGGGGGAGTCGCGGCATTCCGCATTAGAGCCATCATCGCTGCGATGGCCATGCCAACGTGGGGCGTGTACTCGGGTTATGAACTTGCGGAAAATGTCCCGGTTCGCCCTGGTAGTGAAGAATACCTAGATAGTGAGAAATATCAGTACAGACCTCGCGATTGGGCCAGTGCCGAGCGAGAGGGCCGTAGCCTGGCTCCACTGATCACGCAACTTAATCTGGTGCGCAGAGCACACCCGGCGCTCCAGGAATTGCGTAACCTACGGTTCCATAGCGTCGACAATCCGGACGTGGTCTGCTTCTCCAAGCGGCTGCCCGGCGCCCACGATACGGCCACACGACGGCACGGCATGGGCGACGTGGTCCTGACTGTCGTCAACCTCGATCCGCACCGCACCCACGAGGCGACGGTTTCGCTGGACATGCCCGCCCTGGGTCTCGGCTGGAACGCCGAGTTCGTCGTCGACGACGAACTCTCCGGCGAGTCGTACAACTGGCGGCAGTCCAACTACGTGCGCCTCGACCCTTATATCCACTCAGCACACATCTTCACTCTGCGTGCCACGGCGAACCAGCGGTGAGCCGGCCGGGTACGCATACCGGCAAACAGCGGGGAGTCCACTGGTGAGTCAGGTACCTGAGCCAATTCCGAACACCTTCGACGAGGAGAAGCCGCGTGACCCGTACTGGTTCAAGCGCGCCGTCTTCTACGAGGTGCTCATCCGGGGATTCGCCGACTCCAACGGAGACGGCACCGGAGACATCCGAGGGCTGATCGAACGGCTGGACTATCTCCAGTGGCTCGGCGTCGACTGCCTGTGGCTGCTGCCCCTGTACGAGTCCCCGCTGCGCGACGGCGGCTACGACATCGCGGACTTCATGAAGATCCTGCCCGAGTTCGGGGACCTGGGAGACTTCGTGAAGCTCGTGGACGAGGCCCACAAGCGCGGCATGCGGGTCGTCGCCGACCTGGTGATGAACCACACCAGTGACGCCCACCCCTGGTTCCAGGCGTCCCGGCACGACCCGCAGGGCCCCTTCGGCGACTTCTACGTCTGGAACGACGACGACGAACTCTACAAGGACGCCCGGATCATCTTCGTCGACACCGAGACCTCGAACTGGACCTACGACCCGGTCCGGCAGCAGTACTACTGGCACCGCTTCTTCTCCCACCAGCCGGACCTCAACTACGAGAACCCGGACGTGCAGGACGCGATGCTCGAAGTGCTGCGGTTCTGGCTCGACCTCGGTATCGACGGCTTCCGGCTCGACGCGGTGCCGTACCTGTTCGAGCAGGACGGCACCAACTGCGAGAACCTGCCCAGGACCCACTCCTACCTCAAGCGGATCAGGGCCGAGGTCGACCGGCTCTACCCGGACCGGGTGCTGCTGGCCGAGGCCAACCAGTGGCCCGCGGACGTGGTCGAGTACTTCGGCGACCCCGCGACCGGTGGCGACGAGTGCCACATGGCCTTCCACTTCCCGCTCATGCCGCGCATCTTCATGGCCGTGCGGCGCGAGTCGCGCTACCCCATCTCGGAGATCCTGGCCCAGACGCCGAAGATCCCGGAGAACTGCCAGTGGGGCATCTTCCTGCGCAACCACGACGAGCTGACGCTGGAGATGGTCACCGACGACGAGCGTGACTACATGTACGCCGAGTACGCCAAGGACCCCCGGATGCGGGCCAACGTCGGCATCCGGCGCCGCCTGGCGCCGCTGCTGGACAACGACCGCAACCAGATCGAGCTGTTCACCGCGTTGCTGCTGTCGCTGCCCGGCTCGCCGGTGCTCTACTACGGCGACGAGATCGGCATGGGCGACAACATCTGGCTCGGCGACCGCGACGGGGTGCGCACCCCGATGCAGTGGAGTCCCGACCGCAACGCCGGCTTCTCCAGCTGCGACCCCGGCAGGCTGTACCTGCCGATCATCATGGACCCCATCTACGGCTACCAGGCGATCAACGTCGAGGCCCAGCAGAAGAGCTCCGGCTCCCTCCTGCACTGGACCAAGCGCATGATCGACATCCGCAAGCGCCACCCGGTCTTCGGCCTGGGCGCCTACACCGAGCTGAACTCCTCCAACCCGAGCGTCCTGGCCTACGTGCGTGAGCTGGGCGACGACCGGATCCTGTGTGTGAACAACCTGTCGCGGTTCCCGCAGCCGGTCGAGCTCGACCTGCGCCGTTTCGAGGGATCGGTGCCGGTGGAGACGATGGGTGGAGTTCCGTTCCCACCGATTGGCGAACTTCCGTATCTTTTGACGCTTCCTGGGCATGGGTTCTACTGGTTCACCCTGCCGCCCACATCCCAGGAGGCGTGAGACCGTGTTGACGGAGCTCCTTTCCGGCTGGATCACCCATCAGCGATGGTTCGCCGGTAAGGGGCGCCCGATCGACGAACTCGGCGTCGACTCCGACGTCGAGCTGAGCCCCGGTCTGCGCCATCTGATCATCTCGGTGCGCCAGGCCGGGGACCACGACCGCTACCAGCTCCTGCTCGGCACGGACGGCGACGCCTCAGGCCGCTACAGCCACGCCAGGATCGGCGGCGACTACTACGACGCCGTCTACAACCCCGACCTCACCGGGCCCCTGCTCACCGGGATGGCCGAGGGCCGCGACCTGGGCCCCCTGCGCTTCCGCCATCTGGAGGGCGCCTCGATCGACACCTCCCTGCGCAGTCTGGTGCTGAGCGCCGAGCAGTCCAACACCTCCCTGGTGTACGGCGAGACCTACATCTGCAAGCTGTTCCGCCGCCTCATCCCCGGGGTCAACCCCGAGCTTGAGATCGTCACCGCCCTGGCCCGCCACGGCGCCGGGCACATCGCACGGCCGTACGGGTGGATCGAGACCGACCTCGACGGGGAGACGACCACGCTGGCGATGACCCAGGAGTTCCTCGCGACCGCGAACGACGGCTGGTCGCTGGCCCTGGCCAGTGTCCGTGACCTGTACGCCTCACTCGACCCCTCGGCGGAGGACGCGGGGGGCGACTTCAGCTCCGAGGCCTACCGGCTGGGCGTGGCGACCGCCGAGGTCCACCGTGAGCTGGCCGTCGCCTTCCCCACCGGAGTGCTGGAGTCCCAGGACGTCAAGCAACTGGTCGAGGACCAGCGCCGCCGCCTGGCCCAGGCGATCACCGAGGTGCCCGCGCTGGCCGCGCACGCGCGGGTGGTCGAGGACGCCTACCAGCGGATGGCCGACGTGGTCTCCGAGATGCCCGTCCAGCGCGTCCACGGCGACTACCACCTCGGCCAGGTGATGCGCACGACGACCGACTGGGTCGTCCTCGACTTCGAGGGCGAGCCCGGTCAGCCGCTGGCCGAACGCCGCGCGCTGTCATCCCCGCTGCGCGACGTGGCCGGGATGCTGCGCTCCTTCGAGTACGCGGCCCGCCACCTGCTCGCCGACAATCCGGACGCCGAGGCACTGCGCCCCAGGGCGGCCGAGTGGGCCGCGCTGAACCGCGCGTCCTTCCTCGACGGCTACGCGGCGGGCGGCGGCAGGCTGCACCCCCAGGACACCGTCCTGCTGCGCGCCCTCGAACTGAGCAAGGCCGTCTACGAGGTCGTCTACGAGGCCCGTAACCGCCCCACCTGGCTGCCCATCCCCATGGCCGCCTTCGAAACGGACCGCTGAGGGTTTCTCACTCCAGCCGGCCCAGGTCGGCCAGGGAGCCGTTGAACAGGAAGTCGGAGGTCTGGGTCATGGCCATGACCACGAGGTCGCGGGCGGGGTGGTTGAACCACGAGGTGCCGTAACCGCCATCCCAGCCGTAACGGCCGGGGACCAAGGAGATCTCGTCCGGCTCGGTGACGACGGCCACGCCGTACCCCCAGCCGTGACCGGCGAGCACGATGTCGCCCGCCGCCCGCTGCCCGGCCGTCAGGTGGTCGGTCGTGATCAGCCCGACGGACCGCTCGGACAGCACCCGGCGCCCCCGGTGGACGCCCCCGGCCAGCAGCATGCGGGCGAAGGCCAGGTAGTCGTCCACGGTGGAGACCAGACCGGCCGCTCCCGAGGGGAAGGCGGGCGGCCTGGTCCAGGCTTCGTCGGCGGTGTGCGTCTGCGGCGTCAGCTCGCCGGTCGGGCCGGTCATGTAGTGGACCGGCAGCCTGCCGAGGTGTTCGGCGGGCAGGTGGAAGCCGGTCTCGGCCATGTCCAGCGGCTCGAACAGACGCGTCCTGAACAGGTCGTCGAGCGACATGCCCGTGGCGCGGGCGACCAGCACACCCAGCACGAGGGAGGCGGTGTTGTACTGCCAGCGCTCCCCCGGCTGGCACATCAGCGGCAGCGTGCCGAAGCGGCGCATCCACTCGTCGGGATCGTGCGGCGTGCGGGGGTCGGGCGGGCCGGTGACGAGTTCGAGCTCCCGGGCCGCCTCGATGACGGGATAGGGCAGGTCGATCGTGGGGTACGGCGAGTCCGGCGTGACCCCGAAGACCAGGCCGTATCCCATCCGGAAGGTCAGCAGGTCCTCCACCGTGATCGGGCGTCCGGCGGGGACGGTGTCGTCGAGCGGGCCGTCGAGGCGCCTGAGCACCCTGCGCCCGGCCAGCTCGGGAAGCAGCCGGTCGACCGGTTCCTCCAGTCTCAGCGTGCCGTCCTCGACCAGGGTCATGGTCGCCGCGGCCAGGACCGCCTTCGTCATCGACCCGACGCGGAAGATCGTGTCGCGCCGCATCGGCTCGTCACCGCCCAGGGCCGTCGCCCCGATCGGCTCGACGAGCGTCTCGTCCCCCTGGGCGACGAGAAGCACCATGCCGGGCAACTCGCCTTTCTCGACACGCGCGGCCATCGCCTGGCGCACCCGGTCGAACCCGGCTCGCAACGGAGAGGTTGTCATCGTCGTGCCTCCACGCTCAGGGCTCCCACCCACCGGTATGGCGTCACCCCAACCCTGCCATCCCCGACCGACATTTCCCACGCGCCTTCGGGGTACGGCGGTGCCGTACGACCGCTTCCGCCTCCGGAAGGAGGCGAGGAAAAGGGTGCCGTAAGCCGGAAAGAGCTTAGGAAAGAGCGGACATAAGGCTTTCCCATAGCTTTTCACAATCGCCTGACGGGTTCGCGGAAATTACCAGGACAGGCCCTTGTCGCCGTCGCGAACCAGTGGACGGGCATACACCGCCCACCTCAGGGCATGAATCCGGTCACACCCTCACCACCCGTACGGCCCCGCGACGCACCAGGTGTTTCGGCTGCCCCATAGTCCTCGTGACATAACACACGCCACGCGCGCCACTCCCGGAACGGATTGAATCCACAAACCCTGACGGACCAATTCACTGACTTCCGTGATCGCCGCGGGAGGGGCAATCTTGTCGGTGATCCTTCCGGCCGAAAAAACCTTCTCATCGGCTCGGGAAAAACACGGGAAAACTCATCGGGAGTCTGGAGAATCGAACATGGATCACGGAAGGAAAACAAAGGGAATCTTATCCGGATCGGGGACGCTGCTGGCGTGCGCCCTGCTGGTCGCCGGAGTCGGGGCCGTACCGGCGCAGGCGAGCGCGGCCGCGGTGAACTGCGGCGACACACTGACCGCGGACGCCGCCCTGACCGCCGACCTGGTGTGCGCCGGCGGCGGGCTGACCATCGCGACCGACGGCGTGACCCTCGACCTGGGCGGGCACGTCCTCACCGCGACCGGCCTCACCCTGCGGGCCTCGGGCGTGACCGTGAAGAACGGCAAGATCGTGGGAACGGGCGGGGAGGCGGTGACCGTGCAGCCGGGCACCACCGGCGGCACCGTGGAGGCGACGCTCTCCGACGTGCAGGTCACCGCGGGGGCGACCCGGGTGCAGGACGCGACCCTGACCGTGGCGGGCAGCAACCCGGCCCTGTGCCTCCTGACGGGCCTGACGGTGCTGAAGTCCACGGCGACGGTCGAGCAGTGCGTCGTGCACGGGGAGGTCAGCGTCCAGGACTCCCCCGAGGTCACGGTGGCGTCGAGCACGCTGAGCGAGGGGAGGCTGACGACCGCCAGGTCCGGCGGCGTCTACAACGGGACGGTCTTCGACAACTTCCCGGTGACCGTCGCCGCCGACGCGGGTGAGGACGTCTTCCAGGACAACCTCTTCAGGAACGCCGACACCGCCCTTGAGGTCAAGGGCGGGCAGCGGACCACCTTCGACGGCAACGTCTTCATGAACAACTCCGTCGGACTGCTGAGCACCGGCGGCTTCGCCCTCACGACCGTGAAGAACAACGTCTTCCACAGCAACAAGACGGTCGGCCTGCTGGTCAACCAGAACCTCGCCGGGGTCAACCCCGACCCGGTGGCCGACAACATCTTCTTCGCCAACGGCATGACCCCCCGCAAGCTCACCGACCTGGGCGGCAACACCGTCCGCGGTGGCCTGCACCTGTTCACCGGCACCGTCACGCAGGCCGCCCTCACCGTGGCGCGCAACGGCGGCCTGGCCAACGGCGGCTTCCTCATCTGGGCCAGGCCCGGCTCGGTGACGGACGGCGGCGGCAACCGGGGTCCGTGCGGCCCCAAGCCCAAGTCCGGCCTCACCTGCGCCTGACCCCGGCCTTCGACCTTGACGCTTGAGGCGGCTCCCGCCGGGACACGGCGGGAGCCGTTCAGTCGTCCGAGGTGATCCGTCGCTCGATCCGGTGACGGATCCCGGCCGCGCGGGGGTCGTCGTAGTCGGCGAGCAGGCCGAGCGCCTTCGTCCAGTGCCGTCTGGCCGCCTCGGGGTCCTCCTCCACCAGGGACGCGCCGAGGGCGTCGAGGTCCAGGGCCTCGTGCCAGGTGTCGCCGAGCATGTGGTGGATCGAGGCGGCCTGACGGTGGAAGTCGGCCGCCTCCCCGTGCCGGTCGAGCGCGTAGAAGGTCTCGCCGGTGCCGTACCAGGCCAGTGCCTCCCGGCTGCGGTCTCCGAGGCGCCGGTGGAGCGTGGCCGAGCGCTGGAAGGAGGCCAGCGCGTCGACGAACTGCCCGGCCGCCCGCTGGGCGTTGCCCAGGGCGATGAGCCAGAAGCCCTCAAGCCGGTTGTTCCTGAGCACGAGGGCGATCTCGACCGCCTCGTTCGCCGTGGCCAGCGCCTGTTCGACCTCGCCCCGTTCACGCAGGACGTCACTGAACAGGCGCAGCGCGTTGCCCTCGCCGCGTTTGCTCTCAAGGAAGCGGTGCATCTCCAGTGCGCGCCGTACGGCCTGCTCCGCCTCGGCGAGCCGTCCGGCGTGGTAGTGGGTGCTGGCGAGGTTGGCCAGGGTGGTGGCCTCCCAGTGCGCCGAACCCTGCTCCCTGAAGGCGGCGACGGCCCGCTCGAAGTGCTGCGCCGCCTCGTCCAACCGCCTCCTGCGGAGGTTGACCAGCCCGATGAGGTTGAGCGAGTGGGCCTGGCCGAGCCGGTCGTCCACCTCGGTCCAGATCGCCAGCGCCTGGCGGTGGCTCTCCAGGCTGTCGTCCAGGCGGTTGATCCGGACGTAGCCGATGCCGAACTCGGTGAGCAGCCGTGCCCGGGCGGGCAGGTCACCGAGCCGTTCCGTCGCGGCCAGGCCGAGCCTGCCGACCTCCAGCCAGTCGGCGACCGGCGCCGAGGGCGGCTGGCTGTTGGCCAGCACGACCGCCAGCTGCCAGGTCAGCTCGTCGTATCCGGCGGAGATAGCGGTCCTGGCGACCTGCAGGAGGTTGGCGTGCTCGCGTTCCGACCAGTCGACGGCCGTGTCGTAGTCGGCGAAGGTCAGCGGTCGCACACCCTCCATGGGAGGTGTGAGCCGTATCCGGTTCTCGGCGGGGCCGATCCAGTTCTGGGCGGCGTCGGCGGTGTGCAGGTACCACTCCAGGACGCGGCGGAGCGCGGCCTGCCGGTCGTCGTAGGAGCCGTCCCGCTGCGCCTGGTCGGCGGCGTAGGCGCGCAGCAGGTCGTGGAACTGGTAGCGGCCCGGCGTCGTCTGTTCGAGCAGGTGGGCGCCGACCAGGGAGTCCAGCAGCTGCCGTGTCCTGCTCGGGGTCAGCCCGCCGAGCGCGGCGGCGGCGTGCAGCCCGAACTCGGGGCCCGGGTGCAGACCGAGCAACCGGAAGAGCCGGGCGACCTGGTCGGGCAGCGCGCGGTAGGACCACGCGAACACCGTCCGTACGGCCCCGGCCTCCTCGTCGTCCCCGGTGCTCAGCGCGTCCCACAGGGCGGACTCGTCACGCAGGTCGGCGATCAGGTCGTCCAGCCGCATGTGGGGGTAGCTGACGGCTCGTTCCGCGGCGATCCGCAGGGCCAGCGGCAGCCGGGCGCACAGTCTGGCCAGCTCGGTGAGCTTGCTCTCGTCGTCCTCAGGACGGTATCCGGCGGTGACGGCCCGCAGCAGGGCGACCGCCTCCGGCTCGGGGAGCGTGCCCAGCGTCAGGCGGTGCGCCCCGTCGCGTACGGCGAGGATCGACAGACGGCTGCGGCTGGTGACGACGACCAGGCAGCCCGCGCTGCCGGGCAGCAGGGGGCGGACCTGGCTCACCATGGCCGCGTTGTCGAGGACGATCAGCATCCTGCGGCCGGCCAGCAGTGAGCGGTAGAGCGCGGCGGCGGCGTCGAGGTCCTGCGGCACCGAGTGGGCGCGGACGCCGAGGGCGACCAGGAACCGGTGCAGCGCGTCGTAGGCGGTTACCGGCTCTCCGGGGTCGTAGCCGCGCAGGTTGACGTAGAGCTGCCCGTCGGGGAAGCGCTCCTGGATCTGGTGGGCCCAGCGCAACGCGAGCGAGGTCTTGCCGACACCGGCCGTCCCGGCGATCACGCACACCGAGATGACCCTGGGGTCGCCGTCCTCACCGGTCAGGACCGCGTTCAGCCGTTCGAACTCCTCGACGCGGTTGACGAACCCTCGCACATCCGCGGGAAGCTGGCGCGGCACCGGAGCCGGGGAGGCGCCCCTGTTCCTGCCGCCGTGGTCGTGGAAGTGCACTCCCCCGCTGACGTTCCTGGCCTGCACGACGTCACGTGAGGACCCCGACAGTTCGGAGTACGAACCGCCGGGGTGTTCTTCATCTTCTCTGTGCTTTTTGACGGCTACTCCGTTTTCGACCCGACCGTGGACGAGGAGAGGGAGGTGAGCTCCCGGTCGACATAGGACCTGACGTCCTCGCCCGTCTCGTAGAGGCCTCTGATGTAGTCCTCCCAACCCCTGACGAGGTGGGGAGTGGTGTAGCGGAACGCACCGTCGGGGACACCGCCCTCGGTGTAGAGGACACGGTAGAGAGTTCGGCCGCCGAGGACGACCACCTCAGGAAGCGGGCCGCCGCGTTCGAAGGCCGCGACCGCCTCGGCGCCGACCACCCGGATCCGCTCGCCGCACTCCGCGCGCATCCGCAGCGAGCGCAGCTCCCAACGCATGTACGGCGTGAGCGGCGCCTCGACGACCCGCACCCGGTGGAAGAAGGAGTTGCGGAGCTCGTCCTCACGCGTCATGGCGAGCAGGCTGTCCGTGCGCTCTTCGAGCAGCCGCATCGACTCGTCCCAGTCACCCCGGCGGAAGGCGTCGTAGCTGGGAACGGCCTGCTCCTCGAAGTGCTGGCGCCGTTCGAGCTTCCAGGAGTCACGGTTGCGGAGGACCGCCTCCCGCTGCCGGAAGTCGCGCCGGTAGGCCTCTCTGACGAGCCTTTCGCCCTGGGCGGGGATGAGATGGGGAGCGCGGAGGTCAGACATCGGCGATGTCCGGTTTCGCGACGCTGAGCATGATGCCGGGGATGACGACCAGTCGCTCGTCCGGAGCGAGGGAGACGCCTTCCGGCAGACGCGGCTCGTAGACGGCGGTGAGATCTCTGCCGATCACCGCGATGTCACCGTTGTCCAGCTGCCAGATGTCGGGGCACTCGTCTCGACCGTCGGAACGGTCAAGCTCCTTGGCCGACTTCCCCAGGCGCCGTTGGAACAACGCGGACGGGTCAGCCTCCCAGGAACGAGCCATGCCTGCCTCCCAGTCGGCTTGGCCGTACGTGTGACTTGCACGGAGCATATGCGAGACGGCCTCCCGGAACAATGGAAAGTTCGCCTTCGCCGCCGAACATCACCCAAAAAACAAACGGCTAGCCCTAAACAGGATGAAAGCAGACCAATAACCGGCAATCACCCAACCCAGCCGAGAGGCCATGGACACCCCTGACCTGGGGATTGTCTCCGCAGAAAGCCTTTTTCCCACAAACGATCATGGCCTCGTATTCCGACGTCACCCCCTTTGGGCGCCGTTTCCGGCAGACACCGGACGCCGAAGACACCAAGAACGGCACGCCCGAGATATCGGCCTCCGAAAAGCCGCTTCCGGCACTCGCGGGCGCCGTCATCCCGAGTACAGCCAGCACCACGAGAAGAGAGGCGCTGGTGGGATGTCGCCGGGTACGGCGTCGCCGTGAGGATCGACGGGCTCTTCCACCGTCCAGAAACAGGAGAGGCCCGTGGCGAAACGACATATCCCCATCGCCCTCATGATCGGCGCCGCCCTGGCCGCCGTGACACCCGTGCTGCCGGCCCTGGCGGGCGGATCACGCCCCACGGCCGTGGCGGTCTCCGACGTCCCCTGCCCGGTCGTGAAGGGAACGGCGGCCCGCTGCGGAGAGATCACGGTGCCGCTGGTCCGCGCCGACCCCTCAGCGGGCACGAACCGGATCGCCTACGCGCTGCTGCCGCGCACCGACGTCGGCCGTCCCCCGGCGGGAACGGTCATGGTGGTCAGCGGCGGTCCCGGCGAACCGGCGATCGCCTACGCGGAACGCTTCGCCGAGGACATGACCGCCCTGCGCGACGACCACGACCTGCTCCTGGTCGACCCGCGCGGCACCGGCGGATCGGAGCCGGTCGACTGCGGTGTCCCCGCGGACTACGACCTGCTCCCCCGAGAGCGGCAGATCGACGAGGTCGAGGCGTGCGGACGACGGCTCGGAGAGCGGGCACGGGCCTACACCTCGGCGGAACTGGCCGACGACCTGGACGCCGTCCGCTCACACCTCGGCGTCGACAGGGTCGATCTGTACGGCGTGTCCTACGGCACCTATCTGAGCACCGTCTACGCCTTCCGGCACCCGGAGCACACCCGCAGCGTCGTCCTGTCCGGGGCCTATCCCCTGCGCTTCGACCCGCTGGGCCGTCCGAACGCGCGGGCGGTCGAACGGGCCCTGCTGCGGCTGTGCGCGCGCAGCGACGGCGCCTGCCAGGGTGAGAAGGCGGTCGCCAACCTCGAACGGCTGGCCGCCCGCCTGCGGGAACGCCCCGTTCCCTTCGAGATCGAGGTCTCAGGGCGTCGCCGTACCCTGCTGCTCGACGAGCACATGCTCGCCCTGATCCACTTCTACGTGGCGAGCAGCAACGGCACCCCGCGAGTCTGGTCCGAGCTGCCGGCCATGGTCTCGCGGGCGGTCTCCGGTGACACGGCCCCGCTCGTCGCCCTGGCCGGGCAGCTCGCCGAGGGACTCGCCTCCCAGCCGCCGGAGAAGCGGGCCACCAGGGCCCAGGCCCTGTCGATCGTCTGCAACGACTATCCGACCGTGTGGGACCGGCGGGCCACCGTCGCGGACCGTACCGCCGTCTTCGCCGGGGCGCTGCGACGGGCCGAGGGACGGTTCGGGCCGTTCAGCGCGCGTGGCTGGACCGAGGCCGTGATGGACGGCGCCGACCTGTGCCTCAAATGGCCCCGTACCGACCGGCCCGCGGGCCACGGCACCGCGCCCCGCGTCCCGGTGCTCGTGCTCTCCGGTGAACTCGACACCAACACCCCCGTCTCCCAGGGGCGCCTGGCCGCGGAGCAGTTCCCGGTGAGCACCTTCGTGGAGGTTCCCTCCTCGGGACATGTCCCGACCTGGGAGGAGACCGGTTGCGCGGCCAGACTGGCGACGGCCTTCATCCGCACCGGCTCGACCGGTGACCGCTCCTGTCTGAAGGCCATCCCTCCCCTGCCGGTCACCCGCCTCCGCTGACCCTGCCGTACGGCGGGGCCCTTTTCGTACGGCGGGCCCCGCCGTACGAAAAGGTGTTGAGAGGTTGTCGGACCTCCGTGAGAGGCTGGGCGACGGTGATCAGGGCCGATCAAGATAAAGAGGACCACGAGTCATGACCGACGACCGCGTTTCCCCCGCTTTCATCGCCGACGAACGCGCCATGCTGGACAGCTGGCTCGACTGGCACCGCGAGACTCTGGCCGTCAAGTGCGCCGGTCTGCCCGAGGAGCGACTCCGTGAGCGTTCCGTGCCGCCGTCGTCCCTGTCGTTGCTCGGCCTGGTTCGTCACATGGCCCATGTGGAACGCGTCTGGTTCCGCCGGGTGCTGGACGGCGAGGACGTCCCGCTTCTCTACAGCAAGGCTGAGGACCCCGACTCCGACTTCAACGACGTGGACACCGCCTCCGTGGAGGAGGCCTTCGCCATCTGGCGGGCCGAGATCGAGGTGGCGCGCGAGATCTCGGCCCGGGTGCCGCTCGACGCCGTCGGCAGGCAGCAGCGTCACGGCCAGGACGTCTCGCACCGCTGGATCCTCGTCCACATGATCGAGGAGTACGCCCGCCACAACGGCCACGCCGACCTGCTCCGCGAACGCCTCGACGGCGCCGTCGGCGAGTGACCTTGTCCAGGGGACAGACCAGGTAAGCCGGAAAGGACCGGTGGTTGAGAGCTGGTCTCCCGGTGGCGCGATGTCCCCTCCGGTGCGAGCACCGCCTTGACGTGGACGGTTCCAGGTCGTCCATGGGCTGCCGGGCCGCGGATGTCGAAGTCGTCTCCCGAGGCGGGGAGGTCACCTGCCGGACGGCGAAACGACTAAAAGGGCAAGAGGGATATACACCTCCTGCCACTACCAAGCTATAGCGCATGGGGGGACTTGCCACAAGGCCCCGGTTGTGCCGCACAATCCTCCTTCGACACCGGAACGTACGGACATCGGGGGCCGTGGAATGCGCGTTGTGTTGGTGACCTACGGGTCGCGCGGGGACGTCGAGCCGATGACGGGGCTGGCGGTGCGGCTACGGGCGCTCGGCGCCGAGGTGCGGGTGTGCGCGCCGCCGGACTTCGCGGAGTTGCTGGACGATGTCGGCGTGCCGCTGAGTCCTCTCGGCTGGCCGATCCGCGCGCTGGCGACGGGGGCGATCCCCGACAAGGCGAAGGCGGGCCTGTCCGGTATCGCCGCCGAGCTGACCGCCATGGCCTACGAAACGGTCGTCGAGGCGGCCGGCGACCGCGCCGCGGTGGTTGCCACCGGTTCCTTCCCCGCCGTGGCCGGTGCGCGGGCGGCGGCCGAGAAGCTGGGCGTGCCCTATGTGTTCGCCTCCCTCTCCCCCTCCTACCTGCCGTCGCCGCATCACGCGCCTCGTCCCTGGCCGGGCCAGGTGGTCCCCGAGGGGGTGACCGGCAACCGGGAACTGTGGGCCCTCAACGCCGAGCACAAGGACGCGTTGTTCGGCGAGACGATCAACAACCATCGGGCGTCGGTCGGCCTGCCCCCGGTGGACGGCATCCGCGACCATGTCTTCACCGGCCGCCCGTTCCTGGCGACCGACCCGGTCCTGGGTCCCTGGCAGGAGACGCCGGAGCTCGACGTGACGCAGACCGGCGCGTGGATCAGGCCGGACGAGCGCCCGCTTCCTGCCGGCCTGGAGGCGTTCCTGGCCGCCGGGGACAAGCCGGTGTACGTGGGCTTCGGCAGTATGCCGATGCGGGGCGCGAGCGCCCAGGAGATCTCGCGGGCCGTCATCGAGGCGGTTCGGACGCGGGGTCGCCGTGTCCTGCTCGGGAGCGGCTGGGCCGACCTGACCGCGATCGACGACCGGGACGACTGCTTCGTCGTCGGCGAGGTCAACCAGCAGGCGCTGTTCAGCCGGGTGGCCGCCGTCGTGCACCACGGCGGCGCGGGCACCACGACGACGGCGGCCCGTGCCGGAGCGCCGCAGGTGATCGTGCCCCAGGTCGCGGACCAGCCGTACTGGGCGAGCCGGGTGACCGAACTGGGCATCGGCGCGGAACACGACGGTCCGACGCCGACCGCCGATTCGCTGTCGGCCGCGCTCAGGATCGCCCTGGCCCCCCAGACCGGTGCCCGCGTGGCCGCCGTGGCCGGGACGGTCCGTACCGACGGGGCGGAGCGGGCCGCGAAGCTCCTGCTCGACATGATCGGCCGGAGCGGGTCCGCGCTGCCCGCGGGCTGACTTCTCAGAGGTCACACGGATGGTGGCGGCCTCACTCAGGCTCACCGTCAGAAGTCGAACTCACCCTTCTTGGCGCCGTCGACGACGGCGTCCCACACACTCACACTCACCACGAACGGTGCCTGATCGGGCACCTCGGTGTCACGGATCCCCACCCGGCCACCCGACAACGGAGCCACCTCAAGACAGTTCCCCTGGCCGGAGCCGCTCTTGGTGGCCCTGCGTCAAGCCGCGGTCTTCAGCTCGTCGCTCAGGTCCGCAGTCGGGCGGCGACGGCCTTGTCCACCTGCTCCTCGGTGACGCCGGGCTCGCCCCGGATGACCAGAGGCTTGGCCGAAGGATCGGCCTTGGATATCACGGACATTTCTCCTCCGTCCGCCAGGGGGATTGTTACAGCGTCAGCACACCAGCACAGTTTCAGCACAGCGCAGTACAAACTGTGGCCACGATGTGGTTGGGCTTTTCGTGCTCAACGTAGCCGGTCAGGGGCACTCTGCGAAGCGGGCGGGGACGCGAAGAAGCTCCTATGAGAGACCTTGTCATGCATGTAGTACACCCCCTCACACCACCACCATAGAAACCTCGGGATATGTCCGGATCAAAGGGGTGAAAAATGCACGTCGTAGGTCGAAAAACGCATTGCCGGGACGGAGCGGACGGGTGTTCGCCGGGCAGGGGGATGTCACTTCCGCGTAAAGGGAAATGAGGAGACGGCTTTCCGGTCCTCGACATTCTCCGAGGACGCGACCACGCTCTCCCCCGAGAACGCCCCGTTCCCCAGGACCGCCTCTCCCACGAGCACTCCGATTCCCAGGACCGTCGCCCTCGGAAACGCTCCGCTTCCCGGAGTCGTCTCCCCCGGGGAGACGGCCTTCCCCGGAGGCGCGCGAGCGTGCCGTGCCCGAGGGAGGGGGCGTGATCTGGGGGGAGACGTGGGTGCGGCTCGGTGGGCGGCACCGGCGTGGTGAGCCCTTCTCCCAGCCCCGGGTCCGCAGGTGGGACCCCGCCAACCGGGCCGGCGCCGAGCAGCCGGACCAGATCGAGCCCGCCCGGGCCGTCTGGTACGGCGTGGCCACCCGGTGCTTCTACGCCGCCGCCGTCTGGCCGACTCTGGAGTTCCTGGTCGTGTGCGCCGGTTCGGCGGACGAACTGTGCCGCCTGATGCGCGCCGCCGAACAGACCGCACCGCACCGCGCCGGCGTCCCGGCAAGCCTCCCGGGAGCCGTCTCGGCCGGTCCGGACGTCACGGCCCCGACCGGCCCCGCCACCTGGACCTGGGGGTCGAGGCCGTACACGGCAGGGGGCTGAGCATCGTGGACGCCCTCACCGACGCCTCCGGCGTCACGCCCCTGCCCGACCCTCCGGGCAAGACCGGCTGAGCCCGCTGGCGTCTGGCCGCCCGTCCCCGGCCCCCGGCCGGATGAGCGGAACGGCCGTGGAGGTGGTCCCTCCACGGCCGTGTCCCCCGTCACCGATTGGGTCAGGCCACCTCGGGCACTCCGGGGTCACCCGCTCCTTCTCCGGCCGCGACGGCCGCCCGCACCGTCACGGCCCTGGCGTGGTCGTCAGTCGACGTAGTCGTTCACCTGCGACTCGTACGTGGTCAGGTTCTCGGTTGTGCTCGTCTTCAGGCCCCACCAGTGGATCGCGGAGGGCGCCACGTCGTAGGAAACGACGGAGAAGCTGCTCTCCCCGGAGCAGTCACCGTTGAGCATGAACGTGCGGTAGATGTTGAGCGCGGGGATCTCGTAGTGCACTCCCACTTTCCATCCGTCGCCGCAGAAGGTGTCCTTCACCGTGAAGGAGTTGCGGCCCTTGGCCATGTTGTGCGTGCCGGCGTTGAACCACACCTCCCCCGCCCAGTTGCCGTCGGCGTGGTAGACGACCTGGTGGGACGTCGCCGCGTGGGCGACCCCGCTGGTGGTGGCGAGGGTGAGCGCCACGACGGCGGTGGGCACCGCGACGCGCAGTAGTCGGAAACGCATGTGAAAGTCCTTCCGATGCCGATCCTGATCCGGCCGCCGGTTCCGTTCACCGGCTGACCGGGATCCTTTTGCAGGGACGCCGGTGCTGTGGAACAGCCTCACGGTGCCGCCACGGTGCCGCCTGAGCAGGCGAGCAGTGGTAAGCCGGGAGGTCGGTCGCACCGGCCTGGCCCTGTCGTACCGTCCGGGCCGACGGCGCGGGAAGAGGTCGGACAGCGGGGTGGACATCCATGAACAGCAACGAACAACCGGTGTGTCGTCGCAGCTCAACGGCGTGTAAACACGCCGGAGGAGAACACGGGCTTCCACCGGGAACCACACCGAACAGGCGCGGGCCGTACGGCCGACGCCTCCGGGTCAGGGTCCCGGGGTGGCCGCCTCGAACTCCTTCGTCTCCCCGTTTGGAAACCGCACGTAGCCGAGGGCGGTGGTGGACCGGTTCATGCCGAACAACATGTTCGACCAGAGGGGCGGGGTCTTGTCGTAGAAGCTCACGCAGTCCAGGGGGTAGCAGTCTCGCGTCGTCTTCGTGACGATCTCGACCCGGCCCCGCCAACCCTTGGGCATCCGCAGTGCCGCCCAGTTGGTGCCGCACTCCGCCGAGTACCAGTTCTCCAACTTGCCCACCGCCTTGCCCTTGTAGGAGAAGGTGGAGGCCGCGGCCAGTTGCGCGGTCTTCCAGCACCCCGAGGCGTCGGGATCCTTCTTGTGACACCCATAGCCCGGCGTGGCACCGCCGCACGCCGCCACCGGGGTGGGGTCGGGGCCCGGGGGGAAGGTCGGCCCGGACTGGTTCGCCGGAGGCTGGACGACCGTCGCCGGACCGCGTACCGGGGAGTGGCCGGGAAAGAGCACCGGGAAGAGCAGGAAGCCCGTGGCCGTCAGAAGTGAGGAGGCCACGCTCGCCACCAGCAGGTGCCACCAGCGCGGCCCGCCCCGGCCCGGTCGTTGGGAGGCCGGGGCCACGGGGGCGTCGGGTACGGCGGAAGCCGACGACGCGGGGCCGAGCGGGTCGTCCGTCCCGGCCGGGTCCGATGCGGGCGACGGCGGAAAGCCGGTGACGGGTTCCGGCCCGGCGCTCGCCGTGGCGTCCGGGACGGGAGCCGGCTGGGCCGCCTCGTGTTCGAAGGCGGCGTCCCACCAGCCGCGCCACCGTTCGAGGTCCTGGGAGCCGCACGCCTGGACGAACGCGGCGGCCACCTCCCATGTCGGCAGCCGTCTGCCGCTCTCCGCGATGGACAGAGTGCTGTGCGAGTACCCCGAGATCTCCGCCAACCGGCGCAGCGTGAGTCCCGACCTCTCGCGGGCCTCCCTCAGCCTGACGGCGAAACGCATGGTCGGCCCGTCGCCTTCCAGGGGCGTCTTCCTTCGCGCCATCTCTCTCCCCGGCTTCCACAGTTGATCTTTACCGATGAGCAAAACGGTGTTGATTGTCCATGGTTACTCGATCGTGTCAATTTCTCATGGATCGCAGCCATATGTTCGCCGCCTCGACGGCCCGCCCACCGGCTGCGATCGGCACGCCGGGCGGTTGACACGTCTTCGGCGCCGGGGATTGTGAACCGTTCCAAACAGGTGGGTCACAAGGAGGTTCCGGATTCGTTTTCGGGATTGCCCTGCCGGGAAAATCCCTCTAAATCCATTTAAATGCGATATGGGGATGTAGTTCGAGGTCGTGTGGTGTTAGCGGCGGCGGTGGGGGCGCTGGCCGCGGGAGTTCTGGGGGGCCTCGCGGCCCGGCTGCTGATGCGCGGGGTCGCGGTCGCCGTGGGCGTGGACACCTCCTTCACCCTGGTGGCGACGGTGATGATCACTGTCGTCTTCGTCGTGCTCGCCGTACCGGCCGCGATCACCGCGACCGCGCGTCCGGGCATCAGGCGCGGCGGCAGGTGGGTGACCGTGCTGGTCACCGGCTGGACCTCGGCCAGGACCGGGTTCGCCGACGCCAAGTCCATCCTGCTGGCCGAAGAGGAGCAACTGCCGGTGCTCGCGGCGCTGGCGGTGGCCTTCGCGGCGGTGGTCACCGCCCACGGGCGGTTCGCGCAGTGGCTGACCCGCCGCCTGGCGACCTCGGGGGAACCCGCGAGGCCGTACGCGACGGGCCCAGGAAACCCGGAGCCGGGGGCGGAGTTCGCCGACGGCGAGGCCTTCATCCGGGGGTCCTGTCAGAGCCCCGCCCCGCCGGCCCGTGGGACCGGCGGTCACTGAGCCCGTCAGCCTCCGGCCGCGACCCGTGCCTCCTGGAAGCGGGTGATCCGTACCACGACGATGGCCAGCAGGGCGGCGGCCAGCAGTGTGGGGATCCAGGTGAACGGGTCGAGGCCGAACCCGACGAGCGCGCCCACCTCCTCGGGCGGGCGCCCGGCGAGGCTCAGCAGCGCGACGGACGACAGCGGGACCACCCAGAAGGCCAGCAGCCACGCGATCCACCAGGCCCACACCAGCCAGGAGTGCGGCTGCCTGCCGATGCTCTCCCCCCGCACGCCGCCGGGACGGGAGGCGGCCCAGACGTCGTCCACGATCTGTTTGGGGATCCACCACCCGACGACCGGCAGCGCCCAGCCGAGCACGATGAAGATCTTGAACCAGCGGTGCGGGACCCGGGTGAGGGACTCGGCGTTCAGGCGCGCCCGTACCAGCCAGACCAGGAAGACGACGACCAGACCTGCCCTGACCAAGGCTCTGGAGGCCGTCAGGGCGACCAGGAACGCGGAGTTCGACAGCAGCGGGAGGGCGCCCTCACCCACGACCTCGACGACGGTGGCCAGGGGGTCGGCCGCCACCGCCCAGGCGGCCCCCACGAGGGTGTCGAGGCCGAGCAGGGTCAGTACGGCCGTCGCGAGCCCTCTGACCGGCCGCAGCGGGCGGGGCGGCGGAGGGAAGGCCGTCTCCGCGGGCAGCGGCCAGTGATGAGGGCGTGCGGGAACGGGTGCCCCGGCCGTGTCACCGCGCATCGCCGCCCTCCAGGTGATCAACGGAACCGACGGCCAGTATTCCGCACCACGTGATGGCGACATACAGGATTTTCCTCATCGCATATCCGCACATTTTCGCGACACGCATGGTGATAGCGGACAAGGGCATGGGTCGTAACGCCCGAGTAGGGCAGGGTTAGGGGATACCGATCTACGGGAGTGATCCATGAACGCGGACTTGGACCTGGAGCGGCTCGCGGGCGGAGCGCACCACGATCCGCACTCGATCCTCGGCGCGCACCCGGGGGCCGGTGGCGTGACCGTCAGGACGCTGCGGCCGCTGGCGGAGAAGGTCCAGGTCGTCGTGGACGATCACACCCATGACATGGAGCACCTGGCCCACGGTGTCTTCGCGGTGACGATTCCCGGTCTTGACAAGATCCCCGACTACCGGTTCCTGGTCACCTATCCGGGCGCGGAGCCGTACGAGATGGCCGATCCCTACCGGCACTGGCCGACGCTGGGCGAGGTGGACCTGCACCTGATCGGCGAGGGGCGCCACGAGCGGCTGTGGGAGGTGCTCGGCGCACGGGTCATGCGGCACGAGGACGTCGAGGGTACGGCCTTCGCCGTCTGGGCGCCGAACGCGCGGGGCGTCCAGGTGATCGGCGACTTCAACCACTGGGACGGCACCGCCCACCCGATGCGCTCGCTGGGCAGGTCCGGGGTCTGGGAGGTGTTCGTCCCCGGCCTCGGCGAGGGCGAGCGCTACAAGTTCAACGTGCTCGGCGCCGACAGCGTGTGGCGGGCCAAGGCCGACCCGATGGCCAGGCGCACCGAGGTCCCGCCCGCCACGGCCTCGGTCGTCGAGCGCTCCTCCTACGAGTGGCACGACGAGGAGTGGCTGCGCGGGCGCGCGGCGGCGGACGCGCTGAAGGAGCCGATGAGCGTCTACGAGGTGCACCTCGGCTCGTGGCGGCCTGGCCTGTCCTACCGGGACCTGGCCGTCGAACTGGTCGAGTACGTGGTGGACATGGGGTTCACACACGTGGAGTTCCTGCCGGTCGCCGAGCATCCGTTCGGCGGCTCGTGGGGTTACCAGGTGACCTCCTACTACGCGCCCACGTCCCGCTTCGGCGGCCCGGACGACTTCCGGTACCTGGTGGACAGCCTGCACGCGGCGGGCGTCGGGGTGCTGGTCGACTGGGTGCCCGCACACTTCCCGATGGACGACTGGGCGCTGGCCAGGTTCGACGGCACCGCGCTCTACGAGCACGCCGACCCGACCAGGGGCGAGCACCCCGACTGGGGCACCTACGTCTTCGACTTCGGCCGCAGGGAGGTGCGCAACTTCCTGGTCGCCAACGCGCTGTACTGGCTGCGCGAGTTCCACGTGGACGGGCTGCGGGTGGACGCGGTCGCCTCGATGCTCTACCTGGACTACTCGCGGCGCGAGGGCGAGTGGCGGCCCAACGAGTACGGCGGGCGGGAGAACCTCGACGCGGTGGCCTTCCTGCAGGAGATGAACTCGCTGGTCTACCGGGACCAGCCGGGCATCGTCACCGTGGCCGAGGAGTCGACCGCGTGGCCCGGGGTCTCCCGGCCCGTGCACCTGGGCGGTCTCGGCTTCGGGTTCAAGTGGAACATGGGCTGGATGCACGACACCCTGGCCTATCTGGCGCACGAGCCGGTCTTCCGGCAGTACCACCACCACCAGATGACCTTCTCCCTGATGTACGCCTTCTCGGAGAACTTCGTGCTGCCGCTGTCGCACGACGAGGTGGTGCACGGCAAGGGGTCGTTGCTCGGCAAGATGCCCGGCGACGAGTGGCAGCGGTTCGCGAACCTGCGCGCGCTCTTCGCCTTCATGTGGGCCCATCCAGGAAAGCAGCTGCTGTTCATGGGCGGTGAGTTCGGGCAGGGGTCCGAATGGTCGGAGGTCCGAGGTCTCGACTGGTGGGTGCTCGACTTCGACGGCCACAAGGGGGTGCAGCGGCTGGTGCGCGACCTCAACCGGATCTACCGGGAGACGCCCGCGCTGTGGACCCGGGACGACACCCCGGACGGTTTCCGCTGGATCGACGCCGACGACGCCCAGGGGAACGTTCTCTCCTTCCTGCGTCTGGCCTCCGACGGCTCGGTGCTGGCCTGCGTGGTCAACCTCTCCGGCGCGCCGCACGAGGACTACCGGCTGGGGTTGCCCCTTCCCGGCACCTGGGAGGAGGCGCTCAACACCGACGCCTACGACTACGCGGGCAGCGGGGTGGGCAACATGGGCGCGGTCGAGGCGGTCGAGGAGGAGCGGCACGGGCTGCCGTACTCGGCGCGGCTGCGCGTGCCGCCGCTGGGCGCCGTCTGGCTCCGGCACGACGCGCCGTCGGAGAGTCCCGCCGCGGAGAGCCCCGTCGCGGAGGCGGCCGGGGAGGCCGTGAAGAAGACCTCCGGGAGGAAGGGCACCGGGAGGACCGCCCGCCGCTGAGGGTTCCTTGACCGACGGGACAACCGCCGGGTCAACGTCACAGGAAGATTTTTTCGGTCGGGCCTGGCCGGTCACGCAGCGTGTGACCGGCCCTTTTCCGTTCAGGCCGGGTTCGCCAAGGCTTCTGTGAACCTTAAATCCGCCTTATATCGGTCAGCGAGCCATTGACCGCCCACGAAGGAGAACCTACGCTCTGGAAACTAATAGGAAACTTTCCTATGAATTCGGGGGCTAGGAACTCTTTGACCTGGAGCGACCCTTGCGACGAATGACCATCGGCTCCTTGATCGCAGCCACAGCGCTGATAGTCCCGGTGGGGATCGGGATGGGCAGCGCCACGGCCGCCACCTCCGCCACCGCCGTCTACACCACCACCTCCGACTGGGGCACCGGCTTCCAGGGCAACGTGACGGTGAAGGCGGGCTCGACCGCCCTGACCAGCTGGAAGGTCGAGTTCGACCTCCCCGCCGGCAAGTCGATCGCGTCCGCGTGGGACGCCGACATGACCAAGAGCGGCAGCCACTACACCTTCGCGAACAAGTCGTGGAACGGTGCGCTGGCCGCGGGTGCCACGGTGAGTTTCGGCTTCACCGGATCCCCCGGCGGAGTCTCCGGTGTGACGAACTGTAAGTTGAACGGTGCGCCTTGTGAGGGCGGGGACGCCACCCCGACGCCCACGGTGACGCCGACCGTCACCCCCACCGTGACGCCGACCGTGACGCCCACGGTCACGCCGACCGTGACCCCGACCGTGACGCCCACGGTCACCCCCACCGTGACCCCGACCATCACGCCCACCGGCCCCGCCGGGAACAAGAAGGTCGTCGGCTACTTCACCGAGTGGGGCGTCTACGGCCGTAACTACCACGTCAAGAACCTGGTCACCAGCGGCACCGCGCCGAAGCTGACCCACCTGCTCTACGCCTTCGGCAACACCGCCGGTGGCCGCTGCGCGATCGGCGACGCCTACGCCGACTACGACAAGTCCTACGGCGCCGACCTGAGCGTCGACGGCGTCGGGGACACCTGGGACCAGCCGCTGCGCGGCAACTTCAACCAGCTCCGCAAGCTGAAGAAGGCTTACCCGAACCTCAAGATCATCTACTCCTTCGGTGGCTGGACCTGGTCCGGTGGCTTCACCCAGGCCGCCGCCAACCCGCAGGCCTTCGCCGACTCCTGCTACAACGTCGTCAAGGACCCGCGTTGGGCTGACGTCTTCGACGGCATCGACGTCGACTGGGAGTACCCGAACGCCTGTGGCCTGACCTGCGACACCAGCGGCCCCGACGCCTTCAAGAAGGTCGTCTCCGCGCTGCGCGCCAAGTTCGGCTCCAGCGCCCTGGTCACCGCGGCGATCACCGCTGACGGCGCCGACGGCGGCAAGATCGACCTCGCCGACTACGCCGGTGCGACCCAGTACCTCGACTGGTTCATGCCGATGACCTACGACTTCTTCGGTGCCTGGGACGCCAAGGGCCCGACGGCTCCGCACTCGCCCCTGACCTCCTACCAGGGCATTCCGAAGGAGGGCTTCAACACCGACGCCGCCATCCAGAAGCTGAAGGGCAAGGGCATCCCCGCCAGCAAGCTGCTCATCGGCATCGGCTTCTACGGCCGTGGCTGGACCGGCGTGACCCAGTCGACCCCGGGTGGCACCGCCACCGGTGCCGCTCCCGGCACCTACGAGGCCGGCATCGAGGACTACAAGGTCATCAAGACCAAGTGCCCCTCCAACGGCACCATCGCCGGTACGGCCTACGCCTTCTGCAACGGCCAGTGGTGGAGCTACGACACCCCCGCCACCATCACCAGCAAGATGGCCTGGGCCAAGAGCCAGGGCCTCGGTGGCGCGTTCTTCTGGGAGACCAGCGGAGACACCCCCAACGGTGAGCTGATCACCGCGCTCTCCAACGGCCTCAAGTAATATTTCGGACACTCGGCCCTCCGTGCGCGACACGCCGCGGGGGGCCGAGCCATGTCCGGCCCCGAGATGAACTCGGGCTGAGAAGATCCTTCAAATCCGGTACGTGCTATTCACTGGCGACAAAGCAGTATTTAAACTCCGTATCGCATGATCAGCAGCCGGAGCTGTCCTTACCCCCCGGAGGACGTGTGCGACTTCGAGCCCTCGTGGCCCAGGTGATCGTGCTCGGCGCCGTTTTCTGCGTCGTTTTCTGTGGGACCCCCGCGGTACCGGCCCTCGCCGAGGAGTCACCGGCGGAAACGGTCCAGACGACACCGGAGCCGGAGAAGCTTGAGGCCGGGCTCGTCTCCGACGAGGACGGCGCCCGCGCCATCGTCGAGCTCGCCGTCCCCGCGCAGGCCGAACAGGTCGCGGGCGAGGCACGGCTGCTGCCGGAGACCGACGTCGTGCTCCAGCCCCAGGACACCTCCTTCATCGTCGTGCAGGGCACCGGTGAGTCGCTGGCCGAGCTGGCCAAGGACCCCCGGGTGGTCTCCATCCGCAGGGACCGCACCTACTCCCCCAGCTCGCTCGCCTCCGGCCTGACGCTCGTCGGGGCCGACCGCGCCCACGCTGAGGGAGCCGACGGACGCGGCACGACGATCGCGATCGTCGACACCGGGATCGACGCCGCCCACCCCGCCCTGGGGAGCAAGGTCGTACGGCAGGCCTGCTTCTCGGTCGTCGACGAGGGCGTGCGCTCCCTGTGCCCGAACGGGCAGGAGTCCGACACCTCCGAGCGCGCCGCCGACGCCGCCACACCCGCCTGCCTGGACGGCCAGGTCAACCTGTGCGAGCACGGCACCCACGTCGCGGGCATCGCCCACGCCGTCGCTCCGGGGGCGGACATCGTGGCGCTCCAGGTCTTCAGCCGTGTCGACGACTGCGGGGCCGGTGAGCCCTGCGTCACGGCCTACGAGTCCTCGCTCCTGCTCGCCCTCGAATACCTCACGCGGCTGAAGGACACCGTCCCCGGCCTCGTCGCGGTCAACATGAGCCTCGGCGGCGGTCTCTACGGCGCCTCCTGCGACGGCGAGCCCGAGGTCCAGGAGATGAGGGGACGCCTCGGCGCGCTGCTCGCGAAGGGCGTCGCGACCGTGGCCGCGGCCGGGAACGAGGGCTCCCCCGGCGCCGGGGTGCCCGGCTGCCTGTCCGGCGCGGTGACCGTGGGCGCCACCGACGACGCCGACCGCGTCCCCGACTGGTCGAACCACGGCTCCGTCCTCGACCTGTTCGCCCCCGGCGTCGACGTCGACTCCTCGGTCCCCGGCGGCAGGACCGAGATCTACAGCGGGACCTCGATGTCCACCCCGCACGTCACCGGGGCGCTGGCCGTACTGGCGCAGCGGGCCGCGGAGACGGGCGCGGACGCCTCGGCGGGCGCGCTCACCGGCAGGCTCACCGCCGCGGGCCGCCCGATCGTCTACGACGGGGTCGCCGTCCCCCGCCTCGACCTGTACGGCGCGCTCACCGGCGCCGCCCCCTCCCCCGGGGTGACCCAGAACCCCGGCGACCCGGGTGACCCCGGCCCCGGAGACCCGGGAGACCCGGGAGACCCCGACGTTCCCGAGGAGCCCGGCGACGACCCGAGCCCCGAACCCGGCACCCCGCCCGTCGGGCCGACCCAGGCACCCGTCCCGATCCCACTGCCGACGGTGACCGTCACCGTGACCGTGACCGCCGACCCGGTCGATCCGCCCGCCGTCGCGGCGCCTGTCAGGCCCACGATGTGCGTGCGCGGGACATCGAAGAAGACGCTGAGCGCGGCGAAGTGGGCCGCCGAGTTCGGCACGGGCAAGGGCACGCTGACGGACGCGACGCTCCGGTGCTATCTCGGCATGGTGGGCAAGGCCAGCAGGGTCTTCCCCGAGTTGGGCGGGGCCTCGACCCCGGCCGCCGCCCGCCGGGTGCTCAAGCCCGCCAAGCGGACGAAGCGGACGGTGTTCGAGAGCGAACTGCTGGCGGCCTGGCTGAACTGGGCCAGCGGCTCCGTCAACCTCACCGCCAGGGTGAACGAGACCACGTCGGTCGGGGACGCCCTCACCACGGCGGAGGCCAGGCGGCTGCGGGGGTCGTTCCCCTCGGCGTCGGCCTCACTGCTGGGCAGGCACGTCAACGCCCGCCGTACCTGACGCCCCCGGCGCCGGTTCGGAGAGGTTCGCCGCCACAGGACCCTGTCGCGGAGACGTCGCTTAGGGTGTCAAGCATGGATGCGACCAAGGTGATCATCGACACCGTCGACCGGTTCAGGCAGCGGCGGACCGCTCCGCTTGTCCTTGAGCTCGACCTCACCGAGGGGCTCTTCGAGGGGCCTCCCGCCGACCCTCTGGGCGCGATCCTGTCCATGCGCAAGACGCGGCTGGCCGACGTGCTCTCCGGTCTGCGGCGCGCGGCGAAGGACCCCAGGGTCAGGGCGCTGATCGTCAAGGTCGGCACCCGGCCCCTCGGCCTGGCGACGGTTCAGGAGCTACGTCGGTCGGTGACCCGGCTCAGGGAGGCGGGCAAGCTGACGGTGGCCTTCTCCGAGACCTTCGGGGAGTTCGGCGCGGGCACCGTCCCCTACTACCTGGCCACCGCCTTCGAGAAGGTCTACCTGCAGCCCTCCGGCGACGTCGGGCTGACCGGCGTCTCCCTCGAACAGCGCTTCCTGCGGGGCGCGCTCGGCAAGCTCGGCGTCGAGTACCAGATCGGCCAGCGGCACGAGTACAAGACGGCCGCCAACACCTTCACCCAGGACCACATGACCGACGCCCACCGTGAGTCGCTGGGCCGCATCACCGAGTCGGTCGTCGAGCAGGTCGTCGCGGGTGTCTCCGAGGGCCGCGGCCTCGAACCCGCCAAGGTCAGGGAGCTGATCGACCGGGGGCCGTTCATCGGCGCCGAGGCGGTCGAGGCCGGGCTCGTCGACCGGCTCGCCTACCGCGACGAGGTCTACGACGAGGTGCGCAGGGCCGCGGGCGAGGAGTCCCTGCTGCTCTACGTCGGCCGTTACGCCAAGGGGCCGATCGCGGGCAAGCTCCCGCAGCCGGGCGGCCAGACGGTCGCCCTGGTGCACGGCAGCGGCCCGATCCGGCTGGGCCGCAGCGGGCGCAGCCCCCTGGGCGGCGGCGAGGCGATGGGGTCCGACACCGTCTGCGCCGCGCTGCGCGCCGCCCGGCGCGACGAGCACGTCAAGGCCGTCGTCTTCCGGGTGGACAGCCCCGGCGGGTCCTACGTGGCCTCCGACGCCATCTGGCGTGAGGTCGTGCTCACCCGCAGGGCGGGCAAACCCGTGGTCGTCTCGATGGGCGACGTCGCGGCCTCCGGCGGCTACATGGTCTCGATGTCCGCCGACGCGATCGTGGCCCAGCCGGGCACGCTCACCGGCTCCATCGGCGTGTTCGGCGGCAAGGCCGTCATCGGCGGTCTGCTGGACAAGATCGGCGTCTCCACCGAGTCGGTCGGGGAGGGCGCCAACGCCGGGATGTTCTCCTCGACGCACGCCTTCTCCGAGGCCCAGTGGGAGCGGATCAACGTCTGGCTCGACCGGGTCTACGACGACTTCGTCAACAAGGTGGCCGAGGGGCGCGGCCTGTCACGGGAGCGCGTCCACGAGCTGGCCAGGGGCCGGGTCTGGACGGGCGCCGACGCCCACGAGGGCGGGCTCGTCGACGTGCTCGGCGGCCTTGAGGACGCCCTCGCCCTGGCCCGGCGCAAGGGCGGTCTGGCCGAGGACGCCCCGGTGCGCGCCTACCCCAGGCTCAACCCGATCGAGCGCCTGCGCCCGGCGGACTCCAGCGAGGACAAGGCCGCCGCCATGACGCGGCTGCGCCTTGAGTCGTGGGGGCCGCTGGCCCACCTGGCCGCCGAGCTCGGCCTGCCGTCCTACGGGCCGCTCATGCTTCCCGGGTCGTGGACGATCCGCTGAGCCGTACCGGCTCTCCGTGGCCCTGCCACGGACGGGCGAACGCCAGGGCCAGGGCGGCCAGCGCGAGGGCGACCAGCATGACCGCGGCCGTCGGCGTCGGGCTGTCCGTCCCGAACAGGCCCGCCAGCGGGGAGGCGGCGGCGCCCAGCACGAACTGGGTGCCGCCGAGGAGGCCGGAGGTGGCTCCCGGGGCGTCGTGACCGAGGGCCTGGACGATGGTCGTGCTCGCGGGCAGGACGAGGCCGAAGCCGACGATGACCAGGAAGAAGCAGACCCAGGTGACGACGAGCCCGCCGCCCGTGGTGAGGAGCACCACGAGCAGTACGGCCGTCGCCGCCAGGGCGGTGCCCAGGCCCACGGTCAGCAGGGCGTTGATCCTGACCCGGGAGGCGACCCGCCCGAAGACGATCCCGCC
This sequence comes from Streptosporangium sp. NPDC020072, assembly GCF_040631445.1. Taxonomy (NCBI): domain Bacteria; kingdom Bacillati; phylum Actinomycetota; class Actinomycetes; order Streptosporangiales; family Streptosporangiaceae; genus Streptosporangium; species Streptosporangium sp. NPDC020072. Next base: position 609,481 of record NZ_JBEYAB010000001.1, read on the forward strand.
GACCAGCATGCCGAGGGCGTTGACGGCGAAGATGAGGCTGTACTGGGTGGGTGAGACGCCGTAGACGTCCTGGAACACGAACGCCGAGCCCGCGATGTAGGTGAACAGGGCCGCGCCGCAGAAGGAGGAGGTGAGGACGTACCCCATGAGGGCGCGCCTGCCGAACAGCCCGGCGATGGCCCTGAAGGTGGTGCCGACCCCGCCCGAGTGCCTGCGGGAGGCGGGCAGGCTCTCCGGCGCCCAGGCCAGGACGCCCAGCACCAGCAGGACGCCGAAGCCCGCGAGCGCCGCGAAGACGACCCGCCAGGAGGCGACGCCGAGGATGGCTCCGCCGAGCACCGGGGCGGCGATCGGGGCGAAGGACACGATCACCGACAGGGTCGCGAAGTGACGCGGGGCCTCGGGAGTACCGTGGAAGCGGTCGGTGAGGACGGCGCGGCCGACGACCATGCCCGCCGCCCCCGCGACGCCTTCGAGCAGGCGGGCGACGTTGAGCACGTCGACGTTCGGGGCCAGCGCGCAGACCAGCGAGAACACCGTGAACAGCGTCGCACCGCCGAGCAGGACCTTACGGCGGCCGACGGCGTCGCTGACCGGGCCGAGCAGGATCTGCCCGACGGCCAGGCCGATGAGGAAGGCCGTCATGGACAGCTGGACCGACGACTCGGTCGTGCCGAGAGACCGGACCAGCCCGGGGAAGCCGGGGACGTACATGTCCGTGGCCAGCGGGGCGACGGCGCCGAGGGCGGCGAGCACGACAAGCAGCCGTCCGACGTGTTCCGGCGGCCGTTCACCGGTCGCTGCGTCTGTCACTGTGTCTGTCACTGTGGGGGCGGCGAGAGGGGGGTCCTTGGGCATGGCACGAACTGCTTTCTCGCCACCGGGCGAACGTGACGCCGCTACGATGGGCGGCATCGGCAACAGGTAGTTAACTAGTTAACGGATATAAGTAGTTTATAGGTTAACGAATTGGAGGGCTCATGCAAGCCCCCGCCCAGCAGGTGTACGAGCGGTTGCGGCAGATGTATCCAGGCCTCGACACCTCCTCGATGGAGGTCGTCGGCCCGCTGAAACGGGTTCAGGCGCTGCTCGACCTGGCCATCGAGCCGCTCTTCGCCGGCGCCTCGGTGACCTCCCCCGAGCTGGACGTGCTGCTCCGGCTGCGGTACGCCGAACAGCCGACGATCGCCAGGCAGCTCGCCAGGCAGATGAGCCGCTCCCCCGCCGCGCTGAGCAAGACCCTGGCCAAGCTGGAACGGCGTGGCTACATCAGCCGCACCGCCAACCCCGCCGACCGCAGGGCCGCCCTGGTCCACCTCACCGACGAGGGCAGCGAGGTCGTGAACACGCTGTTCCCGCAGCAGCTCGCCGTCGAGGTGCGCCTCCTCAGCGGCATGACCGCCCAGCAGCGAGCCCAGATCATCGAGGGGCTCACCCAGCTGGTCAAGGTCATGGAGGCGGGCCTGCGCGACATGACGGCCCCCTGAACGCGCCCCCGGTACGGCGGGCTCAGCCGCCGGCCGGGCGGTAGCGGGCGCGTAGCCGTACGAGAGGGGTCAGGCCGGGGGTGACGTAGTCGACGGCCAGCACCCTGGCGACGAAGAGCGTGTGGTCCCCGGCGGGGACGACCTTGATCGTCTCGGCCTCCAGGGCGGTCACGCCGCCGTCCACGACGAGTGCCTCACTCAGCTCGCCCCGGTGGTGCGGCGTTCCGGCCAGCAGGAGCCGGGCGCCGGGACGGCCCGCGGTGGCGAACCGGCTGGCGATCGCCTTCTGCCCGCCGGACAGCACACTGGCGGCCCAGCGGTCGCGGCGCAGCAGCAGTTCGTTGAGGTAGCCGCCGCTGTCCATGCTCACCATGACCAGCTGCGGATCGAGCGAGACCGAGGTGAAGGTGCCGACGGTCGCCCCCACGTCGTCGCGCTCGTCCTTCACCGTGACGACCGTCACGGCGGTCGGCACCTGTCCCATGGCCTCGACGAACTCGTTCATTGGTCAATCATGGCGAAAACGGCGCACGGCCCGCGCCGCGGGGCGGCACGGGCCGTGCTGGAGGACCGGCGGGGGTCAGGCGAGACCGTTCTGGGTCAGCCAGTCCTTGGCCACCGTGGCGGCGTCGGCCTTGTCGATCGAGACGCGCTTCATCAGCGTGAGCAGCCCGGCGGTGTCGAGCTTGGCGGAGACCGCGTTCAGCGTGCCGGTGACGGTCTCGTTCACCCCGGCCTTGTTGACCAGGGGCGCGACGTTGTCGGCGCCGAAGGCGTGCTTGGTGTCCTGCAGCGAGACCAGGCCGTTGATGATCACCTTGGGGTCGGTGGTGAAGACGTTGCCGACCTCGATGGTGCCGTCCTTGATGGCGTCGGCGGTCGCGTCACCGGTCTTCTTCCACTCCTTGAACTCCAGGCCGTAGACGTCCTTGAAGTTCTTCTCCTGGCGGGCCTGGAACTCCGGCGGGCCGCCGACGGTGTAGTTCTTGGCGACCTTGGCCAGGTCCTCGATCGTGACCAGGCCGACCTTCTGGGAGAGCTCCCTGGTCACGGTCAGCGAGTTGTTGTCCTCGGCCGCGGCGGGTTCGAGGACCTCAAGCTCGGCGGGGAGCTTCTCCTTGAGCGCGGCGAGGATGTCCTCCTTGCTCTTGGCGGTCGCCGACTTGTCGACGAAGGCGAGCAGCGAGCCGACGTACTCCGGCAGGATGGTCAGGCCACCGCTCTTGACCTGCCCGTAGAGGACCTCACGGCTGCCGATGTTGAGCTTCTTCTCGACCTGGACGCCCTTGGCCTCAAGGGCCTGGGAGTAGATCTCGGCGAGCAGGACGTTCTCCGGGAAGTTCGCCGAGCCGACGACGACCTTGCCCCCGCCACCCCCGGTCGCCGGCGCGGCCCCGGAGTCTGCCGGGGTCGGGGAGGTGTTGGTGAGCGGATCACCGCCACCGCACGCGCTGAGTGTGAGCGCCGCGGCGAGGGTGACCACCACGGTGCTGAAAAGGCGCTTCATCGTGCTTTTCCCTTCTAAGGCGGGAGGTAAAGGTGACATTACCGTACGGCGTTACGCCGCCTCACCCCCGGTGAGACCACCAGTCTCTGGACCAGGACGAAGACGAGTTGGACGAGCAGGGCGAGCAGCGCGACGAGCACCGCCCCGGCGAGGGTGCGGGGGTAGTCGTTGGTGGCGAACCCGTCGACGACGTAGCGCCCCAGGCCTCCCAGTCCGACGAAGGCGGCCACGGTCGCGGTCGCCACCACCTGGATCGCCGCGAGCCGCAGGCCCAGCAGGATCAGCGGCAGCGCGACCGGCACCAGCACCCGCCCCAGGACCTGGCCGCCGCGCAGGCCCATGCCGTACGCGGCGTCCCTCAGGTCGGGGTCGACACCCCTGACGCCCTCGTAGGTGTTGACGAGGATGGGCGGCACGGCCAGCGCGACCAGCGGGATCAGCACCGGCAGGTCGGTGCCCAGGCCTGCCAGCAGCACGACCAGCACCAGCAGGCCGAGCGTGGGCAGGGCGCGGGCGGCGTTGGCGCTCAGCACGACCAGCAGCGCCCCCCTGCCGGTGTGCCCGATCCACAGCCCCAGTGGCAGCGCCACCAGCATGGCCAGCAGCAACGCGACCGCGGAGAACTGCAGGTGCTCGGCCAGCCGTACCGGGATGCCGTCGGGGCCCGACCAGTTGGCCGGGTCTCCGAAGAAGTCGACCAGCCAGTTCATGTCGTCCCCCTCGCCCGTGACCACGGGGTGAGCAGCCGCTGGGCCAGCACGAGCAGCGCGTCGGCGATCGCGGCCAGCAGCACGACCAGCACCACGCCCACGATGATCGGGGTGTAGAACTGCCGCTGCCAGCCGTCGATGAACAGGTAGCCGAGACCGCCCCTGCCCACCAGCGCCCCCACGCTGACCAGGCTGATGCTGGAGACCGCGGCCACGCGCAGCCCGGCCAGCACCACCGGGACCGCGATCGGCAGCTCGACCAGCAACAGCCTGCGCAGCGGGGTGAAGCCCATGGCGACCGCGGACTGGCGCACGTGGTCGGGAACCGAGCCGAGCCCGTCGACCACCGCCGGGATGAGCACCGCCAGCGAGTAGAAGGCGAGCGGGACGATGACCGTCGCCCTGGTGGCCAGGCCCGTGACCGGGATGAGCATGACGAAGACGGCCAGCGAGGGAAGCGAGTAGGTCACGTTCATGACGCTCATGGTCGGCTGGTAGATCCCGCGCCAGCGGACGCAGGCCAGCCCGAGCGGGAGCGCGACGAGCAGCCCGACGACGATCGGCACCAGCGACATGACGACGTGATCTTCGAGCAGGGACTGGATGGAGGGCCAGTTACGCCCGATCCAGTCCCAGCGGACCAGCGGCTCCTCACGCATGGGCGCCCCCGGCGACCCGGTCGAGCGCCTCGTTCAGCGCCTCGCGGGTGACCACGCCCTCGGCCCGCCCGGCGTCGTCGACCGCGATCGCGCACCCCGACGGGGACAGCAGTGTCGCGTCGAGCGCCGCGCGCAGCGAGTCGCGCCCCCTGACGAACGTCCCGTACGGCGCGGGCCGCACGTCGGCGAGCGTGCCCGAGGCGGGCAGGTCGGCGACCCTGACCCAGCCGAGCGGCCTGCCGTCCTCGTCGAGCACCGCCAGCCAGGGATCGACCGCGGCGCGCAGACCGGCGACCTCGGCGGAGACGGGCGCGGTGAGGTCGGTGCGCAGCCGTACCTCCTGGCCGGGGACGAACGACAGGCGCCTGATGCCCCGGTCGCGGCCGAGGAACTCGCGGACGAAGTCGTCGGCGGGCCTGGACAGGAGGGTCGCGGGGTCGTCGAGCTGGGCGAGGTGGCCGCCGACGCGCAGCACGGCCACCCGGTCGCCGAGTTTGACGGCCTCGTCGATGTCGTGGGTGACGAAGACGATGGTCTTGTTCAGCTCGGCCTGCAGCCGCAGCAGTTCCTCCTGCAGGCTGGTGCGCACGACGGGATCGACCGCGCTGAACGGCTCGTCCATCAGCAGCACCGGCGGGTCGGCCGCCAGCGCGCGGGCGACGCCGACACGCTGCTGCTGCCCGCCGGAGAGCTGGAAGGGGTAGCGCTCGGCGAGCCCGAGGTCGAGCCCGACCCGTTCGAGCAGCTCCATCGCGCGGTCGCGGGCCTTCTTCCTGTTCCAGCCGAGCAGGTGGGGCACCGTCGCGACGTTGTCGACGATCTTGCGGTGCGGGAAGAGGCCCGCCTGCTGGATGACGTAGCCGATGCCCCGGCGCAGGGCCGGTGGGTCGATGGTCGTGACGTCGACGCCGTCGAGGAGGACACGGCCCTCCGACGGGTCGATCATCCTGTTGATCATGCGGAGTGAGGTGGTCTTGCCGCATCCTGAGGGGCCCACGAAGACCGTGATCTCGCCCGTCGGCGCCTCAAGGCTGAGACGGTCGACGGCCACGGTCCCGTCGGCGTAGCGTTTGGTGACCCCGTCAAATGTGATCATGCGCAACCCCATGCTTCTCGGCAGGGCCGCGGCCCCCCTGCCACAACCGCCCCATGATCTGTCCGACCGACAGCCTACGGTGGCCCTCCGACATTCGACCCCGTCCCCCCGGCCAAGTCATCCGGGATCGTGAGATATCGAGCAAAAGAGCACTCAATAGTGCCCAGAATCTCGGCGTCTCACCACGATTACCCATATCGTGGACATCGACCCCTCCAGTCACACGTACCACGGGCTTTTCGCCCTCGCTTCTCACCACGACCCCAGAGGAACCGGTCTCGTGAACCAACCGATCCTCGGTCAGCGCTCGCGCGGCGAACTGATTACCGAGCTCTATGACACACACGCCGCCGGGCTGTTCGCCTACTGCCACGACCAGCTGGGCGATCCGGGGGCCGCGGGCACGGCGCTGGCGGCCGTCTTCGCCACCGTCGCCTCCTCTGGCGCCTCCTCTGGCGCCTCCATTCATGCTTCCTCGGGCGCCGTCTCCGACGCACGGCCGCCGCGCGCCGCGCTGTACGCGCTCGCCCGCCGCGAGATCCACCAGCGGGACGTCGTCCACGCCGCCCCGCTGCCCGGCGCCGACCCGGTCTCCCTCTTCGTCGACCGGGTGCTGCACGACCTGCGCCCGCACCAGCGCGAGGTGCTGTACCTGTCCGGCGTGTGCGAGATGGACACCGCCGAGCTGTCCTGGGTGCTCGACGTGGCCGCCGACACGGCCGACGAGCTGACCGTGAGCGCCTGCCGCCGCTTCGCCCAGTCCCTCCAGCTCGCCCTGGTCTCTGCCAGGGTCCCGGCCCACCTGGCCGACGCCTTCGGCGCGCTCGGTGTGGCCCCGATCAGGGACGTGCTCGTCCGCGCCCCGTGGGCCGTCCCGCCCGCCGGACTGCGCGCGGCCGTTCTGGGGCTCCCCGGCGCGCCGGCGCTCCCTCCGGCCTCCCCCACGCGGACCCCGGCGCTGCCGGTCTCGCTCAGGCCCCTGTGGCCGACGCCGCCCGCCTGGCCGCTGCCGCTGGCCGACACCGACGCCCTGACCAGCACCAGCGTCTTCGCCACGCCGGAGCTGCCGCCGCCCTTCTCCCCCGCGGACTTCTTCCCCGCCGCGCCCGCGCGGGACAACTTCCCCGACCCCTTCTCCCCGCCGGACCCCGACGTCGTCTCCGCGCACGAGGCGACGACCGAGCCGATGCCCAAGCTCAAGGACTCGGTGCTGAGCGCGCTCGACGAGATCGTCCCGCGCACTCCCCGGCGCAGGCTCCAGCGGCCCAAGCCGCGCGGGGCGAAGCCGCTGCCGGCCCCGATCCCGGGGGACGTGCTCGACGACACGCCCGCAACCCGCCATGAGGGCGCCGCCGAGGACCTGTTCCAGCCGTTCACCCCCGAGCCGAGGCCCAGGCAGCACTCCGACAAACTGGTCGCCGCCGCTCCCAGGGAGACGGCCCCCGAGGACTTCGCCGCCTTCGAGGCCTCCGGGGTCGTGACGCCGCTGCCCGGCTGGCCGCTACGGGCCGAGGAACTGGACGCCGCCGCCCCGGTCCTCCCCGAGCCGGAGGCCGTACGGCCCGCCCCGGCCGGCTGGCCGCTGCGGACCGACGAGCTGGGCACCGTGGAGACCTCTGTGGAGGCCTCTGTGGACTCCGGGGACTTCACGGACTCCGGGGACCGTGCCAGGCACGCGAGGAGGCCGGGCCGGACCGCCAGGAGAACGGGCGCGCACCGCGGCGCGCACGCGGAGCAGCCCGGCGACGACGCCCCGGCCCCCGCGCCCCTCCCCGAGGGCCTTCCCGAAGACCTTTCCGGCGTACCGGACTCCCCTCGGGAGATCCCCGCCGAACCCGAGACCGCCGGCGTCTCGGAGAAGGCCCCCGCCACACGCCTGTCGCGGCTGGGCGGGAGGGCACGCCGCAGGCGCGGGCAGGCCAGGCGGGGCGGGCAGCGCCACGACTGGGCGTGGGAGCTGTTCGGCTTCGTCATCTGCGTGGTCTGCGTGGCGATCGCGATGCTCGTCTTCTTCGCGATGCCCACCCCGCTGACGCCCTGACGCCCGGCCCGGCACCCTCAGTGGTCGGGGAAGGCGAGACGGACGGTGCCCGAGACGTGTGTTCCGAGGCCGATCTGTCCCAGGACCCGCACCGTGAGCCTCTCGCCCTCACGGGACATGACGGTCCCGGTGAGGGCCAGCGTCTCCCCGGCGTGGGCGGGAAGGCCGAGCTTGACGTTGATCCCGCGGACCAGCGCCTCCGGCCCCGCCCAGTCGGTGACGTACCGCTCGACGAGGCCCATCGTGGTCAGGATGTCGAGGAGGCCGCCCTCAGGGCGGTCACGGTGCGGCGGGGCGAGGCCCGCGGTCGAGGTCAGCGTGATCGTGGCGGTGGGCAGAAGGGTTCCGACCTCGACGAACGCCGCCTCCTTCCCGGGAGGCCCGCACCTGCGAGCCGACTCGTCATCCTGCTGGCGGTACGTCACACACGACGGCATACCGATACCCACTTCTCCAGGTGGGCGGCCCACGACGCCGCCACCGCCCACACACCTTCCGGCAGTTACCACCACCGTCCTCCCGGCGCCGGGGGTCACGGCGCACGGCGAGGCCGCGGGTCCTCGCCGTGACAACCGCGCTCCCGCGACGTGCCACGCCGTACGGCCCGGCGGCCCGGTCGGTGGGGGAAGGACCGCACCCGACGCGTCCCGCCCCCGGCACACCCTTCCAGAAGAAGGCGGTCCCGCCTTTCCCCCTGCCTTCCGGAGGGTACGGCTCGCATGTGTCGGGCTGGTTTTTCCCTCCCCAGGGCGAAAATCCAGTACCCGAGGACTTCCGCGCAGTGGAGTAGAACCAATTACATTTTTCACCCCGCCCCATACCTGCCCCATGATGACGACAGGGCTCCATAACACGCGTGACATGTGGAGACAGAGATCCCCTGTAACTGGCAGATAACCCACCGGAGCGGGCGAAGGTCAGATAACGTGTTCTCATGCGTACCCCGCGTGCGGCCGTGGGTCTCCCGGTCGCCCCGCGCCCCGGCGGAGCCCCGGCCACCGGCGGCGCCGGACCGGCCACGATCGAGGGGGCATCCGGCATGCAGAGCGAACCGCACCCGAGCGGTGTCCGCGCGAGAAGCCAGCACCAGCGCCGCAGGCGCATCGTCCAGGCCGCCGCGGCCCTGGCCTCCCTCGGCGGCGTCGAGGCCATGCAGATGCGCACCGTCGCCGAGCGCGCGGGGGTCGCCCTCGGCACGCTCTACCGCTACTTCCCCTCGAAGATGGACCTGGTCGTCGCGGTCGTCAGTGACGAGATCGACCTGATCGAGGGCAGCGTCGAGCGCAGGCCCCCGGCCACGACCACCCCCTCGGGCCGTGCCGTGGACGTGCTGATGCGCGCGACCCGGGGCCTGATGCGCGAGCCCGAGCTGGCCGACGCCCTCGTCCGTTCGCTGATCATGGCGGAGATCGACACCCCGTTCGCCGAGCGGGTGACCGGCCTGCTGCTGCGTGTCTCCGGGCACGAGCCCGACGCGCGGACGGTGGCCGAGGAGCAGCGCGTCCTCGCGGGTTCGCTGACGAGTGTCTGGGTGCACGAACTGCTGGCGATGCTCAGGGGGCAGCGGACCTACGACCAGGTCCAGCGTCATCTGGAGATCACCGCCACCCGGCTGCTCGCCGATTTCCCCGCCCCGCCTTCACCCTGAAGGCCGGCACGCGTTACTGTCGGCGAGGCGAACAGACTAACGTTCTAGAGCGACGCGCCGGGAACCCCCTGGACCGTGGAACCGCCGGGACGACGCCGACAGACAGGGAGCGCCGCCGTTGAAATCCCTCCGCAGGCCCTACAGCGAACAGCGTCCGACCGACATCGGTGGCGGGGTGTGGAGCGTGCCCGTGCCGATCCCCGGCAACCCCCTCGGATACACGTTGATCTACGCGATCGAGTCCCCCGCCGGGCCGGTGCTGGTCGACGCGGGCTGGAACCACCCCGACGCCTGGCTGGCCCTGCGGGACGGACTGGCCGCCACCGGCATGGACATCCGCGAGGTCAGGGGGGTCGTCGTCACCCACTTCCACGCCGACCACGCCGGACTCGCCGGCCAGGTGCGGCAGGAGTCCGGGGCCTGGATCGCCATGCACGAGGCCGACGCCGAGCTGGTCGGGACCATGCGCGAGGCCGAGGAGGACGCCCAGCGCACCGAGCGGGCCGGGATGCTGCGCCGGGCGGGAGCCGGCGCGGCCGAGATCGAGGCGGTGACCACCGCCTACCGTCCTGAGCCCCCCGCCGCACCGGACAGGACGCTGCGCGACGGCGACATGATCGACATTCCCGGGCGCAGGCTCCGCACCGTCTGGACCCCCGGTCACACCCCGGGTCACGTCTGCCTGCACCTGGAGGACGCCGACCGGCTCTTCACCGGGGACCACGTGCTGCCGGGCATCACCCCGCACATCGGCGTCTACCCCTACGACCGGACCGACATGGACCCGCTCGGGGACTTCCTGGCCTCGCTGGAGAAGGTGGCGGAGCTGGGACCGCTCGAAGCCCTGCCCGCCCATGAGTGGATATTTCAGGACACGGCGGAGCGGGCGCGGGCGATCGGCGCGCATCACGAGGAGAAACTCACCTCCCTGGTGGCCCTGCTGGCCGAGGCGGGCGAGCCGCTCACCATCTGGGAGATCGCCTCACGGATGACCTGGAAGCGCTCCTGGGACGACCTGCCCTCCATGCTGCGCGGCATGGCCGCCGCCGAGGCCGCCGCCCACCTGCGCGCCCTTGAGGTGCGGGGCCGGGTCCGCCGTACCGCCGAGGGGGACCCCAAGGAAGATATGGTGCGCTTCACCGTACACTCATAGACATCCGATGTCTGAGCGTGACCAGGGAGGACGAAGCGTGGCGGTCACCGACACCGCTATCGACAGGATCAAGCAGATGATCCTGGAGGGCGAGATCCCCCCTGGCGGCAGGCTGCCGAAGGAGGCCGACCTGGCCGAACGGCTCGGCCTGTCGCGCAACTCCCTGCGCGAGGCCGTCCGCGCCCTGGCGCTGATCAACGTGCTGGACGTACGGCAGGGCGACGGCACCTACGTGACCAGCCTGGAGCCTCGCCTGCTGCTGGACGCGATGGCGTTCGTGGTCGACTTCCACCAGGACGACACGGCGCTTGAGTTCTTCCAGGTCCGCCGGATCCTGGAGCCCGAGGCGACCGCGATGGCCGCCACCCGGATGACCGAGGCCGAGATAGCCGAGCTGCACGAGATCCTCACCCGGCTGCCCGAGAACCCGAGCGTCGAGCAGCTGACCGCCAACGACCTGGAGTTCCACCGGCGCATCGCGGCGGGTTCGGGGAACTCGGTGCTGTGCTCCCTCATCGAGAGCCTCTCGGGACCGACCACACGGGCCAGGCTCTGGCGGGCCCTGACCAGGGAGAACGCCCTGACCAGGACGCGTGAGCAGCACACCGCGATCTACGAGGCCATCGCCGCCCGGCAGCCCGAGGTCGCACGCGCCTGGGCCACGGTCCATGTCGCCGGAGTCGAGGAGTGGCTTCGTAGCGTGCTCGCCTGAGCGGATATCGCATCATAAAAGATCACAAAGCCGTACTCTTGGGGCGGAACGATTCCCCGACGACGAGGATGCCCCCCATGCAGCCACTCGATGGAGCCGACTTACGGGTGGTGGCCGCCCTTCAGGTGAACGGACGCGCCACCTGGGACCGCATCGGAAGAGTGCTGGACGAGTCGACCCGCAACGTGGCCAGACGGGCCACCCGGCTGACGGAGGCGGGCGTCCTGTCCGTCGTCGGAGTGGTCGACGACCGCCGGATCGGCTCGGCGATCCTGCGGCTGCGCTGCCGGCCCGGTTCGGTGATCGACGTCGGCGCCGCGCTGGCCGAGCTGCCCCAGACCCGGTTCGTCTCGCTGGTCTCCGGCTCCGCCGACTGCACCGCGGAGCTGTGCGTGGCCGACGACGCCCTGGTCGATCTGATCTTCCGGGACATCCCCTCGATCGACGGGGTGGTCGAGAGCACCACCTACCCGGCGCTGCGTTACTTCAAGACCCCCCAGGAGTGGCACGTGGACGTGCTCACCCCGCAGGAGATCGAGGGACTCCTCGAACAGTGGACGCCGCTGCCCGAGCGCTTCCAGCGCGCCGGTGACACCCCCTCCGCCGAGGACGAGCGGATCATCGCCGCGGTCGCCGCGGACGGCCGGGCCACCCACGCGGAGATCGCGGCGGCCACCGGGATCAGCGAGTCGACCGCCCGCCGCAGGCTGGACTCCCTGCTCCGCAGGGGCATCCTGCGCATCCGCGCGGAGATCGAGCCCGCCTACCTGGGCCTGCCGATCGAGGCCGCGCTCTGGCTGCGGGTCGCGGAGCGGGAGGTCGAGACGGTCGGCCACGCCCTGGCCAGACTGCCGAAGGTGAGATACGTCCTGGCGGTGGCGGGCGACCACCAGCTCGTGGCCCACGTGGCCGTCCCCGGCCGCTCCGAGCTCTACGAGATCCTCAGGGAGATCGGCGGACTGACCGGGATCAGGGCGATCGAGACGACGATGACCCTCCTGCCGCTGAAACGCGGCTTCATCATCAAGCGGGACGGCGTCGCCGACCGCTGGGCGGGCCCGATCGGCTGACCCGGGTCCCTCAGGCCGGTGCGGGGGCACCGGTTCTCGCAGACCGGAAGGCACGCGCGCCGCAGGGAAGATGCGCATACGGTTCGCCCTAGGAGGGACTCAAATGGACATCAATCTTGTGGACAAGGACGTCTACGCGCGCGACGGCGCACCCCACGACCAGTTCCGCTGGCTGCGCGCCAACGCCCCCGTCTACCTGCACGAGGGCGAGCCCAAGCGGGACTGGCCGCCGTTCTGGGCGGTGACCAGGCACGCCGACGTGGTGCACGTGTCGCGGCGCTCCGACCTGTTCTCGTCGAGCAGGAGACTCGCGCTCTTCGACGAGATGCCCGAGGAGCAGCGCGAGCTCCAGCGGCTCATGATGCTCAACCAGGACCCGCCCGAGCACACCCGGCGGCGTTCCCTGGTCAACCGGGGCTTCACCCCGCGCATGATCAACGCCCTTGAGCAGCACATCCGCGACATCTGTCACCAGCTTCTCGACGAGGTCACCGGGCTCCCGGCGGTGGACTTCGTGCGTGACATCGCGGCCCCGCTGCCGCTCTACGTGATCTGCGAGCTGCTCGGCGCCCCCGTCGAGGACCGTGACAAGATCTTCAACTGGTCCAACCAGATGATCGGGGCCGACGACCCCGAGTACTCCTCCGGCCCCTCCGCCGGTCAGGCGGCGGCGGCCGAGGTGTACGCCTACGCCAACGCGCTGGCGGCGGAACGGCGCGAACGGCCCCGCGAGGACATCGCGACCAAGCTGCTCCTGCCGGATGTCACCGGGGAGACCCTCGACGAGAACGAGTTCGACCTCTTCGTGCTGCTGCTGGTCGTCGCCGGCAACGAGACCACCCGCAACGCGGCCTCCGGCGGGATGCTGGCCCTCTTCGAGCACCCCGAGCAGTGGCGGCGGCTGGTGGCCGACCGCGCGCTCGCCGCCCCGGCCGCCGACGAGATCGTCCGCTGGGTCTCCCCCGTCAACCTCTTCCGCCGTACGGCCACCGCCGACACGGTGATCGGCGACCAGGAGATCAAGGAGAACGACAAGGTCGTGGTGTTCTACGGCTCCGCGAACCGGGACGAGGAGGTCTTCGCCGATCCCGACGTCTTCGACATCGGCCGTTCCCCCAACCCGCAGATCGGTTTCGGCGGGGGTGGTGCCCACTTCTGCCTCGGCAACCATCTGGCCAGGATGGAGCTCCGGGTGCTCTTCGAGGTCCTCGCCGAGCGTTTCCCCGGCCTGGCCCAGGCGGGTCCCGCCCGGCGGCTGCGCTCCAACTTCATCAACGGCATCAAGGAGCTGCCGGTCACCCTCTCCTGACCCGCTCCCGCGCCTGCGGCGGCCGCCCACCGGTCCGCCGCGGGCCTTCAGGCGCGCAGGCCCAGCGTGAGCCGCAGGGTCAGGCCGGTGTTGCGGCGCAGGCCGAGACGGCGCACGGCCAGTTCGAGCGCCTCGCGCTGACCGACCAGCACCACCCACGCCTTCGCCCGGGTGACCAGGGTGTAGAGCAGGCCCCTGCGCAGCATCACTCCCCCGGCCTCGGCCACGACGGGCGCGACCACGAAGGGGTACTCGCTGCCCTGGGAGCGGTGCACGCTGATCGCGTAGGAGTGGGTCAGCTCGTCGAGCTCGTCGAAGGTGTAGCGGACGGTCTCCCCGTCGCCGGTGCGCAGCTCCAGCACCCGGTCCTGCGGGAGCACCGCCGTGACGGTCGCGGTCTCCCCGTTGAAGACGCCCTTGTCGTAGTTGTTGCGGATCGGCATGACCCGGTCGCCGACCCGGAAGACCGACGGGCCCGACCAGTGCTCGGCCGTACCCTCGCGTGCGGGGTTGAGCCGCTCCTGAAGGCTCCGGCCCAGCTCGGCCGTACCGGTCGCGCCCTTGCGCATCGGGCACAGCACCTGGACCTGGTCGCCGCCGACGCCCTGCTTGCGGGGGATGGCCTCGGTGGCCAGGTGGACCACCCGGTCGGCGACCAGCTCAGGGTCGTCCAGCTCCTCGAACCAGAAGCCGCCCCCGCCGGGCAGGTCGGGCAGCCGGCCCGACCTGATCCGGTGGGCCGCCCTGACGATGCCGCTGTCCTGGGCCTGCCGGAAGACGTGGGTCAGCCGGACGCGTGGGATCTCCTCGACCCCGAGCAGATCGGCCAGCACGTTGCCCGGCCCGATGCTGGGCAGCTGGTCCCCGTCACCGACCAGCAGCAGGTGGCCGCCCGAGGGGATGGCCGCCACCAGGCGGGTGGCCAGCTGCAGGTCGAGCATCGACGCCTCGTCGACCACGATGAGGTCGGCCTCCGTCGGCAGCCGCTGGAAGAGCGTCCCCTCCTCGGGGTCCGCCCGCTGGGCGAGCATCCGGTGCACGGTCATCGCGGGCAGGCCGGTCAGCTCGGACAGGCGCTTGGCCGCCTTGCCGGTCGGCGCGGTCAGGGTCACCCCGCCGCCCATCGCCCGCACGGTCGCCGCGATCACCCGCACCGTGTGGCTCTTGCCGCAGCCGGGACCTCCGGTGATGACCGAGACGGTGCTGGTCAGCGCGAGGTTCACCGCGGCCCGCTGGTCCTCGTGCAGGCTCTCGTCGTCGGGGAAGGGCCGCAACGGAAGCGTCGAGGCGGCCCGCAGCAGCCTGGTCAGGTGCGTGGCGAAGGCGACCTCGCGGCCGTGCTGCTCCTTGGCGTAGACCACGAGGCCGGGCCCCGCGGGTGACTCCTCGACGACGACCGCACGCTCGGCGGCCAGCTCGTCGACGGCCCGCCGTACGGACTCCTCCTCCTGCTCGACGAGGGCGGCGGCCGAGGGGAGCAGGACGGTCAGCGGCAGGTAGCAGTGCCCGTCGCGGGCCGCGGCCGTCTCCAGGCGGTCGAGCACCGCGGCCTGGAGGCGGCGCGGGCTGTTCTCCGGCACCCCCGAGCGCAGCGCGATCCGGTCGGCGGTGTGGAAGGCGATGCCTCTGACCTGGCCGATCAGCCGGTACGGATCACGGGTGAGGATCTCGCGGGCGTCGTTTCCGTAGACCTGGTAGATCTTGGCCGCGAGCAGCGGGCTGATCCCGAAGCCCTGCAGGACGACCATCAGCTCGGCGACCGCCTTCTGCTCGGCCCACGCCTGGACGATCTGCGCCTGCCGGGTCGCGCCGATGTTGACGACCTCGGTGAGGCGTTCCGGCTCGGTGTCGATGACCGTGAGCGTCCGCTCGCCGAAGTGGCTGACGATGGCGTGGGCCAGGCGGGGCCCGATGCCGCGGACCAGGCCGGAGCCGAGATAGAGCCTGATCGCGCGCACGGTCGAGGGGACGACCCGCTCACACCGCCTGACCAGCAGGCGGCTGCCGTGACGGGGGTGCTCGTCCCACTCACCGGTCAGCCTGAGCGTCTCGCCCGGCTGCACGCCGGCCAGGGCGCGCCCCGAGGCGACGAAGGCCGCCGGGGCGCCCTCCTGGTCGTCCGCGCTCATCCGCGCGACGGTGTACTCGTCGTCGCGGACGTAGACCAGCTGCTCGACGGAGGCTTCGAGCTCCGTCGCGCGCGCTGTGGCGAGCACGGTCACCGTGCGCTCCCGGGAATCGTGTGCGGCACCCCTTCTCCAGGACACTAGCGGGCGACTGCGACAAGTCTCAGGTGGCGCGGGACTCCAGCGCGTCCAGGATGAGGTCGATCGCGGCGTCGAAGGTGGTCTCGGCGTTCCCTTCCGGGTCCAGCCCGGCGAGCAGGCCACTGGTCTCCGCGGTCAGCAGGCCGGAGACGAAGGTGTAGAGCACCGTGCGGACGCGCACCAGCTCCCCGGCGGGGACCCCGGCGGCGGCCAGGACCCGGTTGAAGACCTCCCACATGCCGCCCTCGTGCTCGACGAGGTCGGGGTGGGCGTTGACGTAGGACCACAGGGCCGGGTGCGAGAGCGCGATGGAGCGGTAGGCGTGGGCCAGCGCGCGCAGCTGCTCCCGCCACGGGGTTCCGTCGTCGGGGGGCAGGCGCAGCCCGAGGGCGACGGCCGTACAGGCTCCGCGCAGCAGCGCGTCCTTGTTCTCCACGTGGTGGTAGAGCGACATGGGGTTGACGTCGAGTTCGGCCGCCAGCTTCCGCATGGACAGGCCCTCGACCCCGCCTTCGTCGACCAGCCGCAGAACGGCCGCGTATATCTCCTGGGTTGTCAGGGGTTGTCCCCTTCGCGCACTCACTGCCATACACCGTATGGTAGCTTGAGACATACAGTGTATGGCTGGCGGTTCCGGGAGGCCGCCCGGTAAAGGAGGAGTTCCATGTCGGTGACCCGTTCCATCCCCTCCCCCCAGGGGCTCCCTCTGCTCGGCAACACGCTCCAGATCCCCTCGCACTCGCCCGACGAGCACTTCAGGAAACTCGCCGCCGAATACGCCGAGGAAGGCCTCTTCCAGCTCGAACTGCTCGGCCGCAAGGTCCTGTTCGTCTACGACCCCGACATGGTCGCCGAGCTGTGCGACGAGACACGCTTCTACAAGGGCATCGACCCGCCGCTGTCCATCGTCCGCGACTTCGGCGGCGACGGGCTGTTCACCGCCCGCCACGACGAGCCGGTCTGGGGCCACGCGCACCGCATCCTGATGCCCGCCTTCAGCCAGCGCTCGATGAAGGCCTACTTCCCGCAGATGCTGGAGATCGCGCAGAACCTGGTCGGCAAGTGGGCGATCTCCGACGAGGTCAACGTGCCCGACGACATGACCAGGCTGGCCCTGGACACGATCTCCCTCACCGGGTTCGACTACCGGTTCAACTCCTTCCAGTCGCCGGAGCTGCACCCGTTCCTGCAGGCGATGGGCCGCTCGCTGACCGAGGCGATGCTCCGCAACCGGCAGCTCCCCCTGGTCACCAAGCTCAAGAAGCGGCAGGACACGGCCTACCGGTCCGACATCCAGGTCATGCAGGACCTGGTCGACGACGTCATCAGGCAGCGCAGGAGCACCGGCAGGGGCGACACCAAGGACCTGCTCGGCCTGATGCTCAAGGCCGCCGACCCGCGGAGCGGCGAGCGGCTCTCCGACGAGAACATCCGCAACCAGGTCCTGACCTTCCTCATCGCCGGGCACGAGACCACCAGCGGCCTGCTGTCGTTCGCGCTGTACAACCTGCTGCGCAACCCGCACGTGCTGGCCAGGGCCTACGCCGAGGTCGACAGACTGCTGCCCGGCGACACCGTCCCGACCTACGACACGATCATGAAGCTCGACGTGATCCCGCGCGTCCTGGAGGAGACGCTGCGCCTGTGGTCCCCGATCCCGGCGTTCGCCGTCAAGCCCTTCGAGGACACCGAGCTCGGCGGCTATCCGATCACCAAGGACCATGTCGCCGTCGTCCTGCTCGGTCAGCTGCACAAGCACCCCGGGGTGTGGGAGCGTCCCGAGGAGTTCGACATCGACCGCTGGCTCCCCGAGAACAGGAAGGGCCACCACCCGGCCGCCTACAAGCCCTTCGGCAACGGCGAGCGGGCCTGCATCGGCCGCCAGTTCGCGCTGACCGAGGCCAGGCTGGCCCTGGCCATGGTGCTGCAGCGCTTCGCGATCTCCGACCCGGACGCCTACCGGATGAAGATCAAGCAGATGCTCACCCTCAAGCCCGAGGACTTCACCATCCGGGTCAGGGAGCGCAGGGCCCACGAGCGGGGCACCGCGGAGACGGTGGAGGCGGCGGAGACCGTCCGGGAACAGCCGGTGGAGGTGGCCGTCACGGGAGTCGGCCTCACCGTGGCGTACGGTTCCAACCTCGGCACCGCCGCCGACGTCGCGGAACGGCTGGCCGAGGTCGCGGGGCGCTCCGGCTTCGCGACCACGCTGACCACCCTGGACGAGCTCGAACCGCCCTCCGAGGGGCTGCTCGTGGTGATCACCTCGACCTACAACGGCAAGGCCCCCGACAACGCCCAGCGGTTCGACGCCCTGGAGGGGCTGCCCGCCATGGACGGGGTGCGCTTCGCGCTGCTCGGCTGCGGCAACACCCAGTGGCCCACCTACCAGGCCTTCCCCAGGCGCGTCTTCGACAAGCTCACCGCGGCGGGAGCCGTACCGCTCGTCGAACGGGGTGAGGCGGACGCCGACGGCGACTTCGACGGCGACGTCTCGGCGTGGACCTCAGGGCTCTGGGCGGCGCTGGCTGCCGAGTACGGCACGTCGGCGGCCAAGGCCGGTCCCCGCTACGAGATGGACGTCCTCACCGAGGCCGACGTGCGGCCCGCGGTCGTCTCCCCGCAGGCGGTCCCGCTGACCGTGGTCTCGGCCGAGGAGCTGACCGGCGACCCCACCGGCCTGTGGGACTTCTCCCGCGAGCTGCCCAGGCCCGGGGTGCGCTCGATCGTGGCCGAACTGCCCGAGGGGACGTCCTACACGGCGGGCGACCACATCGCCGTCTTCGCCAAGAACGCCCCCGAACTCGTCGAGTGGGCGCTGCGTCAGCTCCACGTCCCCCGCGACCAGGTCGTACGGCTGCGCGCCAGGGGGACGACCCACCTGCCCGTCGACACCCCGGTGACCGCGGGGCTGCTGCTGACCGAGTTCGCCGAGCTCCAGGAGGTGGCCACCCGCTCCGACCTGGCGACCCTGGCCGAGCAC
This sequence comes from Streptosporangium sp. NPDC020072, assembly GCF_040631445.1. Lineage (NCBI taxonomy): Bacteria > Bacillati > Actinomycetota > Actinomycetes > Streptosporangiales > Streptosporangiaceae > Streptosporangium > Streptosporangium sp. NPDC020072. The sequence goes on from NZ_JBEYAB010000001.1 coordinate 628,123, forward strand.
ACCCGGTGCCCCTGGACCAGGGGCCAGCTCGCCGAGCTTGAGGCCTCCTACGCCGACGAGATCCTCGCCAAGCGGGTCTCGGTGCTCACGCTGCTCGAACGCCTCCCGGCGATCACCCTGCCGCTGCCGGCCTTCCTGGAGATGGCCGGGCCGATCAGGCCGCGCTACTACTCCGTCTCCTCCTCGCCGCTGGCCGACCCCCGGCGGATCAGGATCACCGTCGGCCTGGTCGAGGGGCCCTCCTGGTCGGGCGGCGGTTCCTACCGGGGCATGTGCTCGGCCTACCTGGCGGGCCTGGAGCCCGGCGACGTCTTCTACGGATACGTACGGGTTCCCAGCCCGCCGTTCCGGCTGCCGGACGACCCGGCGACGCCGGTGATCCTCGTCGGCCCCGGCACCGGTTTCGCCCCGCTGCGCGGCTTCCTTGAGGAGCGGGCCCTGACCGGGGCGTCCGGACCCGCCGAGGTCTTCTACGGCTGCCGTCACCCCGAGCACGACTGGCTCTACCGCGCCGAACTGCTCGGCTGGCAGGAGGCCGGGATCGCCCGGGTGCACACGGCCTTCTCCGCGCTCGACGGACACCCCTTCAAGTACGTCCAGGACGCGGTCGCCGCCGAGGCGGACCGGGTGTGGGAGCTGCTCGAACAGGGTGCCCACGTCTACGTCTGCGGGGACGGCCTCCGCATGGCTCCCGCCGTACGGCGTGCCCTGGCGGAGATCCACCACGACAGGACCGGAGGCGACGGCGAGGCGTGGCTGCGCGAGCTGGAGGCCCAGGGCCGGTACCAGCAGGACGTCTTCGCCTGACCCGGCGGTGAGATAGGACATTCCACCCCATATCTAAAGTGCCCTTTCGCGGAACGTCGACTATGGTCGAGGTGATGAGGGAACCGCGGTGGGGCACACCCAGGCCCACCGCGGTCACGGCGGTGGGTCTGCTTCTCGTTCTTCTGCTGGCCGCCGTCTCCCCCTCCCCGTGGTCCGGCGGCTGGAGGCCTGCGGACGCGGGCACCGGCTTCTGGGTCCCCGGCACCGACACCGCCGGTCACTCCACCGCGCCGAGACTGCTCGCCGGTGGGACCGAGCACCTGCCGACGCCGGGACAGCTCCGCTCCCTCCTCGCCGTCGGCGCCACGGTCGCGACCCCCGGGCCGCCGCCCTCCACCTGGCGCCCGACCGGCCCCGCCGCCGCGCCCAGACACGACGTCCAGCGCGCCGTCACCTCGCGCAGCCCGCCGGCCGCCTGACGGCGCCCTCTTGAAGGCCACCGGCTCTCCGTAGGCGAGACGACGCGTGGAAGGCCCGTCCCCGGGCAGTCCACGTCCATGATCGCGTCAACGACGACGGCCTGAGGGGGCCCCGCTGCCCCTTTTCTCTTCTTTCCTGCCCCGACGGGGACCGCGTCGAGCGGTGACCGGCCGGGGTCCCACAGTCGTGCGGTGCTTTCGCGCCGCCCTGCCTTTCGAGTTCCGGCTTTCCCGGCGGAGACCGTGTCCAGCCGTGACCGGCCACGACCGCCGTGAGTCATCCAAGGAGTCGATGTCCCATGGGCGACATCAGGTCGACAAGCAGGCTGCTTGAGGACTACCAGCGTCACACGACGCATCTGGAGGAACTGCGCGCGCTCCTGCACGAACGGCTCGGCGCCGCGCGGGACGCCATGACCGAGAACGAGACCGAACCCGGGAGCGAGCCGGCGTCCCCGGAGGACCCGGGGGAGCCCGTCTCCCTGTCCGCCAGGCGTGCCGCCCGTGCGGCGCGGACCGTCGTGGAGATCGAGGCCGCGATCGAGCGGCTCGACTTCGGGGTCTACGGCACCTGCGAGCACTGCGGGGCCTTCATCGCGCTGCGACGGCTGCGGCAGGTGCCGCACACCCGGCACTGCGACGACTGCGACACCCCGCGCGCCCGCCCCTCGGGGCCGGCCCTGGCGAGCTTCCCGACCCTCAGAAAGGACCAGAACACCATGATCTCCGACGTCCACCTCAGCAGCGTCCAGCTCGACAGCATCCGTGAGGAGCTCGAAGGCCAGCTCCTGCGGTGGACCAGGCAGCTCTCCGAGCTGGAGGCCGCGGTCGGCGACGACTCGGTCGAGGTCTCGGAGAAGTCGGCCCTGCTGGCCGACATCGTCTCCGCCGAGCGCAGCGCCTCCGTCCTGCGCGCCACGCTGGGCGAGATCGCCGAGCTGACCTACGGCCGCTGCGACGGCTGCGGCTCCGGCATCCCGTTCGAGCGGCTCAAGGCCCGTCCGCTGGCGCGCTTCTGCATGCAGTGCCAGCGCCGCCACGAGAACGGCTGACCCGGCCCCGGCGACCGGGGCCCGTCGAAGGCGGTCAGCTCAGCCGCCGACGCGGGCCTCGGTCCACGCACGGGCGAGGATCTCCTCGACGGTCTCCTCGGGGGTCTGTTCCGAGGTGTCGAGCCAGAGGCCGAGACGCGGGGTCCGCTCGCGCAGAACGGCGTCGAGCGGACCGGCCTTCCAGTGGACGTAGGCGTCCTTGGCCCGCGCGGCCTCACGCGCCTCGACGACCTCGGCCCTCGGGGCGAGCACGACCACCAGCAGGGGGCGGGCGCGGACAAGCCGGGTCATCTCCACGAGATGCTCGCCCAGCACGACGTCCTGGGCCACCACGGTGAACCCGGCCGCGAAGTACTCGTCGCAGGTGGCCGCGGTCAGCCGGTGCCGCAGACGCAGTTGCGCCAGCGCCTCGGCGGAGGGTTCGGGAGTCATCTCGGCCCTGCCGCCGACCACCATGCGGCGGAACACGTCGCCGCGCACGTGCGCCGAGCGGGGCAGCCGCTCGGCCAGCCGCTGCGCCACCGTTGACTTGCCCGCCGCCTGGATGCCCGTGACCAACAGGACGGCCCGCCGCCCGGCCTCCTCGCTCAGGGCCATGAGGAGTCCTGCTCGGGGTCGCCGCCCTCGGACAGCAGTTTCAGGTCGGACTCGACCATCATCGTGACCAGTTCCTCGAACGAGACCGAGGGCTCCCAGCCGAGCTGTTCACGGGCCTTCTTCGGGTCGGCGCACAGGAGGTCGACCTCGGCCGGGCGGTGCAGGGAACGGTCGGTGACCACGTACCGCTCCCAGTCGAGCCCGGCGGCGGCGAAGGCCGCCTCGACCAGCTCACGAACCGTGTGCGTACGGCCGGTGCCGATCACGTAGTCCTCCGGCGGGCCCGCCTGCAGCATCAGGTGCATCGCCCGCACGTAGTCGCCCGCGTATCCCCAGTCGCGGCGGGCCTCCAGGTTGCCCAGGCGGAGCCGGTCGGCGAGCCCGAGCTTGATGCGGGCGACCCCGAGGGAGACCTTGCGGGTCACGAACTCGGCGCCCCGACGCGGGGACTCGTGGTTGAACAGGATCCCCGAGACCGCGAACATCCCGTACGACTCACGGTAGTTCTGGGTGAGGAAGTGGCCGTAGGCCTTGGCGACGCCGTACGGCGAGCGGGGGTGGAAGGGGGTGATCTCGGTCTGCGGAGTCTCCCTGACCTGGCCGAACATCTCCGAGGACGACGCCTGGTAGAACCTGATCTGGCCGGATTCCGCGGGGGTGCGTGAGGAGGAGACACCCGAGCAGACCCTGATGGCCTCAAGCATGCGCAGCACGCCCATCCCGGTGACCTCGCCGGTCAGCTCGGCCTGTTCCCACGACATCGGCACGAACGAGATGGCACCCAGGTTGTAGACCTCGTCGGGCTGGACCTTCTCAACGGCGGAGATCAGCGAACCCTGGTCGAGGAGGTCGCCCCGGACGAGGCGGACGTCCCGCAGCAGCCTGCGCACCCGGGAGACACGGGGGTTGGCCTGTCCCCTGACGAGTCCCCAGACCTCGTAACCCCGATCGAGCAGGCACTCGGCCAGATAGGAACCGTCCTGCCCGGTGATACCGGTGATCAGCGCGCGCCTGGCCAAGGCGTCCTCCTCGCTTGTGAAGCTCGTGAAGTGGGACTTCCGCTCGGCTGAGTGCCGTGTGACGGCGAATGTATCGCCCCTCCCGTCGCCGGGCACGACTCAGGGCCCCAGTACCCTAGAACACGTTCCACCGAACGTCGTTCGGTTGGCGTGATGCCGCAGTTGGCGCGCGACAGAAGTGGCTTTAGCACCGTTTCCACATTAGGTGGAAGAGAGATACCGAATGGTAAGATCCGAATACTGAGGTCATCTTTCACGGTACCTGTCCCCTTCCGGACAGGCTGAGGAAGGGGTTGCCGTGCCTGACGCGGACTCCCTGCGGGTCGCGCTGCTGTCGTACCGGAGCAAGCCGACCTGTGGCGGGCAGGGCGTTTACCTGCGTCACCTCAGCCGTGAACTGGTCGCCCTCGGGCACCACGTCGAGGTCTTCTCCGGCCAGCCGTACCCCGAACTGGACGAAGGGGTCGTTCTCAACAAGGTCCCCAGCCTGGACCTCTACCGTGACGAGGACCCCTTCCGCACCCCCAAGCTGGGCGAGTACCGCGACTGGATCGACCTTCTCGAAGTCGGGACCATGTGGACCGCCGGGTTCCCCGAGCCGCTGACCTTCACCCTGCGGGCCCGCCGCGAGCTGGCCAAACGCGTCGGGGACTTCGACGTGGTGCAGGACAACCAGACGCTCGGCTACGGCCTGCTGGACATCCAGAAGCTGTTCCCCGTGGTCGGCACCATCCATCACCCGATCAGCGTCGACCGCAGGATCGAGCTGAGCGAGGCCCCGCTGCGCAAGCGCCTCACGCTCAGAAGGTGGTACGGCTTCGTCAGGATGCAGGCCAGGGTCGCCCCCAGGCTGAACCCGATCCTGACCGTCAGCGAGTCCTCACTGGCCGACATCCACCGCGACTTCAACGTGCCGCAGGCCAACATGCGGCTCATCCCGCTCGGGGTCGACACCCGCTACTTCCACCCGCGCCCCGAGATGCCCAAACGGCCTGGCTCGATCGTCGCGGTCGCCAGCGCCGACTCCCCCATGAAGGGTGTCGCCACCCTGCTGCGGGCGGTCGCCAAGCTCGCCACCGAGCGCGAGGTGAACCTCACCGTGGTGAGCAAACCGACCCCCGGCGGACCGACGGAGAAGCTGGTCGCCGAACTCTCCCTGCGGGAGCGGGTGAGGTTCGTGCACGGCATCTCCGACACCGAGCTGGGCGAACTGATCGCCACCTCGGAGGTCTCGGTCGTGCCCTCCCTCTACGAGGGCTTCTCCCTGCCCGCCGTCGAGCACATGGCCTGCGGCACCCCGCTCGTCGCCTCACGGACGGGGGCGCTGCCCGAGGTCGTCGGCGACGCCGCCGTCCAGGTCGCCCCCGGAGACCCCGAGGAGCTGGCCACCGTACTGCGGCGCCTGCTCGACTCCCCCGAGGAGCGGGCCGAGGTCGGGCGCAGGGGCTACGACCGGGTCATGGAGCGCTACACCTGGCGCGTCGTCGCCCAGCGCACCGTGGACGCCTACCGCGAGGCCATCGCCGCGCACAACGCCCGGTGACCGACCACTTCACAAGGAGCGGCAAGTGCTGACCGTCGACTTCGACCGGCTGCCCGTCGGACCCGGCCTGCGTGTCCTCGACCTGGGCTGCGGGGCGGGACGGCACGCCTTCGAGGTGCTGCGCAGGGGCGCGGACGTGGTGGCCTTCGACATGGACGCCGAGGAGCTCGAAGGCGTCGCGGGCATGTTCGCCGCGATGGCGAAGGAGGGCGAGGTGCCCGAGGGCGCGGTCGGTGAGACCGTGACCGGCGACGCGCTGAAGATGCCCTTCGAGGACGCCACCTTCGACCGGGTGATCGCCGCCGAGGTGCTCGAACACATCCCCGACGACATGAGCGCCATGCGGGAGATCTTCCGGGTGCTCAAGCCCGGCGGCCGCGCCGCGATCACGGTGCCGAGTTTCCTGCCGGAACGGATCTGCTGGGCGCTCGACGAGGCCTACCACACGGCCCCCGGCGGGCACGTGCGCATCTACACCCTCGCCGAGCTGAGCGCGAAGCTGAAGGCCGTCGGCATGGAGATCGGCTCCCACCACCACGCCCACGGACTGCACGCGCCGTACTGGTGGATCAAGTGCGCGGTCGGTGTCGGCAACGACGACCACCCGCTGGCCAAGGCCTACCACGAGCTGCTGGTGTGGGACATCATGAAACGCCCCGCCGTCACCCGGATCGCCGAGACGCTGCTGAACCCGTTCATCGGCAAGAGCGTGGTGCTCTACGTGCGGAAGCCCGCGTGACCCGGTACGGCCCCGCGCCCCGAGACGACCGGAGCGGCCGATGAGGCGGGAACTGGTCGTCGAGACCGCCCTGAGCATCGCGGCCGTGCAGGAGACCGACGGCGGCGTCCCCTGGCCCGAGGGGCACGTGGACGCCTGGAACCACGTCGAGTGCCTGATGGCCATGGGCGTCGCCGGGCTGAGCGGTCCCGTGCGCAGGGGTTACGACTGGCTGGTGCGCAACCAGCGCGCGGACGGCTCGTGGCCGATGAAGCTGGTCGGCGGCCTGGCCGTCGAGCGGGGCGGGGAGTCCAACCACGCCGCCTACGTCGCGGTCGGCGTCTGGCACGAGCTGCTGGTCACCGGGGACGACGGCTTCGCCCGCGAGATGTGGCCCGTCGTCAGGTCCGCGCTGGACTTCGTGGTCGGGCTGCAGACCGCCCGGGGCGAGGTCGTCTGGGAACGCGCCGCCGACGGCGAGCCCGCGGGCTACGCCCTGCTGACCGGCTGCGCCTCCATCCACCAGGGGCTGCGCTGCGGCGTGCTGCTCGGCGAACGTCTCGGCGACCCGCAGCCCGACTGGGAGCTGGCCGCCGACCGGCTCGCCCACGTGCTGTCCGACCACCCCGAGGCGTTCGCCGACAAGAGCCGCTTCTCGATGGACTGGTACTACCCGGTCCTCGGCGGCGCGGTGCGGGGTCCCGCCGCGCGGGCGCGGCTCGCCGCCGAGTGGGCCGTCTTCGTCGAACCCGGCCTCGGCGTGCGCTGCGTCTCCGACCAGCCGTGGGTGACCGGCGCCGAGTCGTGCGAGCTGGTGCTCACCCTGGACGCCCTCGGCGACCGGGACGAGGCGCTGCGGATCTTCACCGACATGCAGCACCTCAGGCACGAGGACGGTTCCTACTGGACCGGCTGGCAGTTCGCCAACCAGAAGTGGTTCCCGCACGAGCGTTCCGCCTACACCGCCGCCGCCGTGGTTCTCGCCGCCGACGCCCTGTACGGCCTCACCCCGGCCTCCGGGCTGTTCAGGGACGTGCGCGGCGCCATGCCCGGCTCCACGGAAGACCGGGCCGCCGACCGCCCGGCCCAGGACTGCGGCTGCAGCCACGCCGGTTCACCCGCCTGACGACCCCGCGTCCGAATCCCCTCCCCCGAATCTCTTCGCCTGAATCTCTTCGCCCGAATCCGAGGCGGTGCTTGAAGGCTCGGGGACGGCTCACTACGTTCGGGCACGTGAGCGACACGGAGGGCGACGGAGAGATCGCGGGGGGCGACGGAGAGATCGCGGGGGGCGACGGCGGCGTGACGACGGTCGCCGCACCCCATCCAGGTGTGCCCGGTCCCGGGGCACCGGAGCCGGAGAAGGGCGAGCGCACCGTCCCCGTCCGCTCTCCCTGCCCTGCGCCCCGTGCCCCGTCGCCCGCCCTGCCACCCGGCGATCCGGCACCGGGCAGGCCGCGTGGCCTGCCCGGGTTGTTCTGGCAGGACCCCGATCGGACCGGGTTCGGGGTGCGGCGTTTCCGGCTCGGCCCGGCCAGGGAGCACCTGGAGAACGCCGGGCGGGCGTGCGTCGCCGGGCACAACGCGGTGATCGCGGGCGAGCCCGAACGGATCGACGGCCTGCGTGAGGAACTGCGCGGCTTCGCCTACGAGGGGGCGGGCATGGCCTGCGCGTCCCTCGACGTGCTCACCGCGTCCGGCGGCAAGCGGCTCAGGAACCTGCTCAGCGGCCAGGGCGTGCGCTACCCGCACATGATCCACCTGGGTGCCGGCCGGGGATACGCCCGGCTGCGGATGCGCCCGATGTGGGGCATCCACTCCGTCCACCCCCTGCTGCGCTGGCTGGCCTTCGACGGCTTCGGCTTCCACCAGGGCTTCTACGCCGCCGACCGGACGGTCGGGCGTCAGCGTACGGCGGGCCTGCTCGACCGGACCAGGCGGGCGATCTTCGACCAGGGGGTCGGCCGGATGCTCTGGTTCCACGAGTGCGCGGGCGTCGAGGACGTCGTCCTCCGGTTGGCCGAGTTCCCCCTCGGCCGCCGCGCCGACCTGTGGAGCGGGATCGGGCTCGCCGCCGCCTACGCGGGCGGCGCGCGGGCCTGCGAGCTGGAACGGCTCAGCGCCGCGGCGGCCGAGGACGGCTTCCGCGCCCACCTCGTGCAGGGCGCCGCCTTCGCCTGCTCGGCCCACCTGATCTCAAGGACCGTGCCCGAGCACACCGCCGAGGCCGTCCTCGCCCTGTGCGAGGTCGGCGTCGAGGAGGCGGGCGGCTGGACGGACACCGCGCTCGTCGCCCTCGGGCACAACGCGCACACCGGCGACCACTACCAGGCATGGCGGGCCGGGGTCAGGAAGGCCTGGGCGAGGCGCAACCGCGGCTCGTGACCGAAGTACGGCCAGGCGCGACGTCCAGGGACACGGCCGATGCCGTGCCCCCGGTCCGTCCGGCCGCCCTGGTGGCGCTGGCGGCCGTCGCCGTCGGGTGGGCGCTGACCGGTACGGCGGAGCCCCCCGCCCCCTCCCCCACCACCCCGGTCTTCTCCTTCGCCGCCGACCGGCTCGGTGGTTCCGCGACGGGAGTGGCGCTCTTCGACCTCGACGGCGAGATCGTCTCCGACGACGTCTGCCTGGCCGACCCCCGTCACGGCGGGGTGACCGTGGCTCCCGTGCCGGGCACCCACGGCGGCTACCGGCCGTTCAGGCTGACCGCCCCCGGCCCGCGCGGGGTGCCCGTCGGATGCCTGCCCGCCGACCTCGACGAGGACGGCGCGCAGGACCTGGTCGTCCTCTACCGGGACCGTTCCCCCTCCCTGTTCGTCCGCCTTCCCGGGACCCGCCCCTCCGCCACCGCCTTCGCCCACCGTGAGCCCGCCGTACGGCCCGGGCCGTGGAACACGGCCGCCGCGACCGTCGGCGACTTCGACGGCGACGGCCACCTCGACCTGGTCCTCGCCGCCGGGACGACCTCGGGCGGCTCGTCGCCGGACGTCCACGACGGCGGGGCGCGGCTGTACCTCGGGACGGGGACGGGCACGTTCACCGAGGCGCCGCAGGCGTTCGGCGAGGCCGGGCGGACGGGCGGGACGCTCGCGCTCGGCACCCGGGACCTGGACGGCGACGGGCTGCCGGAGCTGTACCTCGCCAACGGCCTCGGACCCGACACGCTGCTCGTCAACGAGTCGGCACCGGGCAGGGCCGCCTTCCGGGTGGCGTCAGGCACCCGGGACCTAACCACGCCGAGGTCGTCCGTCCTGGGCCGGGACTCCTCGGACAGCGGGGCGGTCGCCTTCACCGACCTCGACGCCGACGGCGCGCAGGACATCCTCATCGGGCGGGGCCCCGACGAGATCGGGCCCGTCTTCGTCTCCACGGTCCTGCCCGGACTGCGGGAGCACCTGCACGAGGGCGAGGCGCCGTACGAGGACCGGGCCGGGGAACTGGGGCTCGGCCGTACCGGACGGGTGTGGGACGTCGAGACCGCCGACCTCGACAACGACGGCCACGACGAGATCATGTACGCGGTCGCGGCGCCCGGGGGCGTCGCCCTCTTCACGCCGGGCGCGGACGGCCGTCACACGAACGTGGCCGGACCGGTGCCTCCCGGGGGCGACGCGACGGCCCTGGCGGTCGGCGACGTGGACGACGACGGCCGTCTCGACGTCGCGGTCTCCGGTCCCCTGACCCCGGCCACGCTGTACCGCAACCACGGTGTCACCGCCCCCTTCGTCGGCCTGCGTCCCCGCCTGCCCGCCGGTCCATGCGGCGCGGCGCACGGCGCGGCAGGCGTGACGCGCCCGGCGATCGGGGCGGAGGCCAGACTGAGGCTGCCGGACGGCGGCACACTCGCCGGGCAGCTCTACCCCGCCGCCTCCGCCCCCGAGTTGCTCCTCGGCCTCGGCGAGACCGACACGGGTGAGGCGGCCCTGCCCGTCGCCCTGTCCTGGCGTGACGAGTGCGGCGTCCCGCGCACCGCCACCGTCTCCCTCGACCCCGGCTGGCACGACCTCCTGCTGACCCCCCAGGGCGTGACGGAACTGAGGAACCCATGACAGCTCCTACAAGGGTGCCCGTTTCGCGCCGGCTGGCGGTCTCGGTGACCGTCGTCACCCTCGCCGGGCACCTCCTGCTCGGGTTCGAGCAGGCCTACCTGGCACCGGTCGTCGGAGTCCTCACCGGCGTGACCGCCGAACTGGCGCTGGAGACCGTGCGGGCCTGGACATCCCGCGACAGACCCCGCTACCTGACCGACCGCGCCTTCCTGCTGCCGTCCTACGCCGAGAGCCTGCTGTGCGCGATGCTCCTGTACGGCCAGGCCCACCTGGCCGGGATCGCGCTGGCCGCCCTGGTGGGGGTCGCGAGCAGGCACGTCCTGCGGGCCGGGCGGCCGGGGACGCCCTTCGTGAATCCGGTCGCCCTGGGGGTGACCGTCGCGGCGCTGCGCCCCGGAGTCGAGATGGCGCCGCCGTACCAGTTCACCGCGTGGGTGCCGGAGGCCCTGCAGTCGTTCGTGCCGCTGGTGCTCCTGGCCCTCGGCATGACGTTCGTACGGTCTTCCGGGCGGTTGCCGCTGGTGCTGGCCTGGGCCGGGGGCGTGGCCCTGGCCGGGCTGGTCGCGGGTCCCGGTTTGGGTCACGGTTTGGGTCACGGCCTCCTGGCGGTGACGGACGCGGCGTTCGTCCTGCACACCTGCTTCGTGCTGCCCGAGGCGCGCACGACGCCGTCCCGGCCACGTGAGCAGGTCGTGTTCGGCCTGTCCGCCGCCGTGCTGTACCTGGCGCTGCCCGGCCCCGGGCCCATGGCGGCGCTGCTGGCGGTCTGCGCGCTGCGGGGGGCCTGTCTGGCCGTGCTGGGGCGGCGGGGTCAGCCGATGCCGGGGCCGACACGCTCCAGGACCCGCAACGAGCCCTCCCGTCTGACCTCCCTGAACGCCCCGGAGGCCAGGGCGCGCAGATAGACGCGGTGGGGCTCCTGCCCGCCCTCGGCCGGGTCGGGGTAGATGTCGTGGAAGACCAGTGCCCCGCCCTGGAGGACGTGCGGGGCCCACCCCTCGTAGTCACCGGTCACCGGCTCCCGCGAGTGGCCGCCGTCGATGAAGAGCATCGCCAGCGGGGTGCTCCAGAGCGCGGCCACCCGCTCGGAGCGGCCGACGACGGCGACGACCTCCTCTTCGAGGCCCGCGGCGGCGATCGTGTGGCGGAAGGTCGGCAGGGAGTCCATCCTGCCGAAGCGCGGGTCCATCAGCGTGGGGTCGTGGTGCTCCCAGCCTGGCTGGATCTCCTCCGAGCCCCGGTGGTGGTCGACGGTGACGACCACGGAACCGGCCAGCCTTGCCCCCGCCCCGAGGTAGACGGCCGACTTCCCGCAGTAGGTGCCGATCTCGCAGATCGGACCGCGCGGGCCGTACTCGACGGCCGTCTCGAAGAGGGCGAGGCCCTCGGCGTGCGGCATGAACCCCTTGGCGCCGAGCGCGGCGTCCAGCAGGTCCTCGGGCATGGTCACGTCGCTCACCGCAGCAGGCTACCGGGGACCGATCGGCGTTCCACACGGCCCTTGCCCACCGTTATGCAACATGTTCTACTTTCCACCGTGAACCAGCGCGCCCGCCGTCAGGCCCCGGAGCGGGCCGCGAAGAACCCCCCGTGACAGACCACACGCGACGTCCGTGCCCTACGGTCTGATCCAGGGGCGGGTTCCCTCATCTGACCTGTCCCCCGCGTAGGAGGTTCACATGAAGGTCAAAGTCGACCACATGGTGTGCGAGGCCAACGCCGTCTGCACCGGACTCGCCCCCGAGGTCTTCGAACTCGACGACGACGACCAGCTCCACGTGCTGCTGCCCGAACCGCCGCCGGAGGCACAGGACCGTGTCCGGCACGCCGTACGGTCCTGCCCGAAGGCCGCCCTCTCCATCGAGGGCAACTAGGAAGGCTTCCCCATGCGTGGTGCGTTGCTGCACGCCGTCGGCGACGACCGTCTCGACATCCGGGACGACCTCGCCCTCGCCCCCGTCGGGCCCGCCGACGTCCGTGTCAGGATCAGGGCGACCGGCGTCTGCCACTCCGACCTCTCGGTGATCAGCGGAGTGCTGCCCATGCCGCTGCCGGTCGTGCTGGGGCACGAGGGCGCGGGCGTGGTCGTCGAGACCGGGGAGCGCGTGACCTTGGTCTCCCCCGGCGACCACGTGGTCGTCAACTGGACCCCGGCCTGCGACACCTGCTCGAACTGCCTGGCGGGCCAGCCCTTCCTGTGCATGACGTACATGAAGGACGCCTTCGTCAACGCCCGCTTCCGCTACGACGGCGGGACCCCGGCGTACGGCATGGCCGGATGCGGTACCTGGGCGGAGGAGATCGTCGTCCCCTGGCAGGGCGCGGTCAGGATAGACCCTGAGCTGCCCTTCGAGATCGCGGCGCTGATCGGCTGCGGCGTCACGACCGGTGTCGGCGCGGCGCTCAACACCGCCCGCGTCAGGCCCGGCTCGACCGTGGCCGTGGTCGGTTGCGGCGGCGTCGGCCTGTCCGTGGTGCAGGGCGCCCGTGTCTGCGGGGCCACGACGATCCTGGCGATCGACCCCCTGGAGTCCAAGCACGAACTGGCCCTCAAGCTCGGCGCCACCCACGCCGTCACCCCCGACCGGCTCTCCGACGCCGTCCGCACGATCACCGGTGGACGGGGCTTCGACTACGGCTTCGAGGCCGTGGGCGGCTCCGCGACCATCATGACCGCCTGGAAGGCGACCCGCCGCGGCGGCGACGTCATCGTGGTCGGCGCGGGCGCCTCCGACGACCTCGTCCCGTTGAGCGCCTTCAACCTGTTGTTCGAGGGCAAGAACATCCTCAGCTCCCTGTACGGCGGCGCGGACGTCCGCAGGGACTTCCCCTTCCTCGCCGAGCTCCACAAGGCAGGCAAACTCCACCTGGAAGGCCTGATCAGCTCCCGAATCCCCCTGGCCGACCTGAACGAGGCGATAACCGCCCTGAAAACCGGCGAACCCCTCCGCCAGATCATCCTCATGGACTGACTCTCAGCCCCGCCTCCCCCCGGCCCCCCGGCGTTGCCCGTGAAGGGTTTGGCCTGTGCCGTACCGGCGCCAAGTGTGAGGAGTTTCGGCTTGGGCGCGTCGGTGCTTGGACTGAGGAACGCAGGAGCGCAGCGACGGAGAGACGAGGGAAAGCACCGACCCGAAGCGCCCAAGCCCCCGCGACGCCGCCAGGCGGAGCAAAAAGGCAGGACACGGCCTGCGTTCACTCTCAAGTGAACGCAGGCCGTGCCGTCGCATCCGCCCCCCACCGGGTGGATGCGGGTTCTCGGGCCACCGGCCGCCCGCCTTGTGGGCGGGGACGCCGGTTCCCGAGTGGCCGTGCCGCCGGTCAGGCGGGCTGTCGCTGTGCCGTACCGTCCTCGACGTCCTCGTCGGCGAGGGCGGCGCGGTAGTCGCTGGGCGCGCAGCCGTAGATCCGCCGGAAGGCCCGGCTGAAGGAGGCGGCGTCGGAGAAGCCCCAGCGCGCCGCGATGGAGCTGACCCGGTCGGCGCGCAGGTGGGCCGTGGACAGTTCCCTGCGGCAGCGGTCCATTCTGCGGGTCCGCACGTGGGCGGCGACGGTCATGCCGGCCGCGTGGAAGATCCGGTGAAGCTGGCGCACCGAGACGTGGTGGGCGTGCGCGATGACGGCGGGCGACAGGTCCGGGCGGTGCAGGTTGCGCTCGATCCAGTCGGTGATGCACTGCAGCAGCTCGGCGCCCGCGCCGGGTACCGGCGATTCGCCGCTGAGCCGCTCGCTCAGGGCGGAGGTCACCATGTTGACGATGGCCTCCCCGAGATACTGGCCGTGTGGCCCGTCGACGGCGTCTCCCTCGGCGGCCAGGGAGGTCAGGAAGGAGACGGTCAGTCTCCCCGGTCCCTGCCTGCTGGCCAGCAGGGTGCCCGCCAGGTCGGCCACGTGGGCCGCGGGCAGCGGGATGGCCGAGCGCGGCACCGTGAGGGCGAGCAGGTGGTGGGCGTCGAGGACGAGTTCCATCGGACGGCTGAGGTCGTAGAAGACCAGGTCTCCGGCGCTCGCCACGACGCGGCGCCCCGCCTGCTCGATGACTCCGGAGCCCCGCAGCAGCAGGCAGAACTTGTAGTTCTCCCTGCCTCCCCTGGTGGTCATGTGCCGGGCGGCACGGCTGACCACGTGCGCGGGGGCGCGTACGTCGCTGACCTGGACGGGGCCGAGGGTACGGCTCGCGATGCGGCCGGCGAACCCCCCGGTGTCCCCGGCCCGCAGCTGTAGCGGGCCGAAGGCGTCCGACACGACATTACGCCAGAACTCGACCTGCTCCCTCGGGGGCAGGCCGGCCGTACTGACGAGTGTGGGCATGACGCTCTCCTCGGCGTTAATGAGGCGATGACCCTAGCTTCACCCCTGGTTTCTACTCGGCGGCAATCCCATTCAGATCCAACATCGCGTTATGCCCGGCACGCCCTGACAACAGACTGGCACTTAGAGTCAACCTTGCAAGTCAGATGAATGGATATACACATCTGGAGCCGTGCGCACCCCCAGCACGGCCACCACCTCGCTGAAGGAGAACCTCGATGTCCGAGATTCCTCTCACCCCAGAAGAGGAAATGGAGTCCGGCCTGAGCCGCAAGCAGTTCGTCGCGGCGGTGGGCCTGGGCGCGATCGCGGCCCCGGTGGTCGCGGGCGCGATCGCGGGCCCTGCCTCCGCACTTCAGGGGCAGGACCTGCCTCTGGCCTGCACCCCCGGCGGCTCGACCACCATCGCACAGACGGAGGGGCCGTACTTCAAGCCCAACTCCCCGCTGACCGCCAACATCGTCCCGGCGGGAGCGGGCGGCACCAAGCTGACGGTGACCGGCCGTGTTTACAGCCGTTCGTGCAAGCCGCTGGCGAATGTGCTGCTGGACTTCTGGCAGGCGGACAACGCCGGCAACTACGACAACTACGGCTTCAGGTTCCGCGGCCACCAGTTCACCGACGCCAACGGCGCCTTCTCCCTGACCACGATCGTCCCGGGCCTCTACCCGGGGCGGACCCGGCACATCCACGTCAAGCTGCAGGCGCCCAACAGGCCGATCCTGACCACGCAGCTCTACTTCCCGGGTGAGCCGCGCAACCAGACCGACACGATCTACGACCGGCGTCTTCTCATGACCGTGCAGTCCGTGCCCGGTGGGCGCGCCGCCTCCTACGAGTTCGTGCTCAACGTCCCCTGACGGACCGCCTGATCTCCTGACGGCCTCCTTGGACCGGCCGGGCCGTCGTTCCGCCTATCCCGTAGCCAGGCGGAGCGGCGGCCCGGCCTCGCCTTCTCCGCCATAACTCCGGCGTTCACCGACCATGACTTCGGACCGTTCCAAAACGGCCTGACAGACCTTTTGTCAAGGCCGCTGTCAAGCGTGGCGTTTGTCGCAAATGTCGCAACAGGGATGTTTTGCCGGACATCACATACGCCTTCACAGAACATACTTCTGCCTTCCGAGATGCCTTCCCGGGCGCCCGGTGAGCCATGATGTTCACATCCGCGCCCTCCCGAAGCACGGAGGAAAACGACAGGGTGTCAGACCGTCGCGGATAGTGATCGAGCGTGTGAATTTCTGCTAAAGTTTCTGCACTTACCGGGCGAGGGTAATCAATGCAACTCCTCCCAGTACGGCCCTGCCCAAAGACCCCGGGCTGGAGGCCCCCATGCCCCCACCGCCGCCCCTCCGCGTGGTCCAGTGGGCCACGGGCGCCGTTGGCAGATACTCCCTGCGCAATCTGATCCGCCGTCCCGAATTCGAACTCGCCGGAGTGTTCGTCTACGACCCCGGCAAAGTCGGTCTCGACGCCGGTCCGCTCGTCGGACTGCCGGAGACCGGCGTCCTGTGCACCGACGACGTCGAGCGCATCCTCGCTCTCGACGCCGACTGCGTGCTGCACATGCCGTTGCCCTCGGCCGCCTTCGACGGGGATCCGACACCCGACGTGGAGACGTTCTGCGCCCTGCTCGCCTCGGGCAAGAACGTCGTGACCACGACGGGGTTCGTCTACCCGTGGTGTTACGGCCCGGCGGTCGTCGGGCGGATCGAGGCCGCCTGCGCGACGGGCGGCTCCTCCCTGCACGGCACCGGCATCAACCCGGGCTTCGTGAGCGACATGCTCCCTATCGCGCTGAGCGGCCTGTCCGGCAGGATCGACCACGTCTACGTCCGTGAGTGCTCCGACTTCAAGGGGCATCCGTCCCGCAGGCTCGTGGTCGACCTGTTCGGCTTCACCCGCTCGGCCAAGGACTACGCGACCGCGGTGCGCCCGTTCCGTGCGTACCAGCGCGGCCTGTTCGCCGAGAGTGTCCAGCTCGTGGCGAGCACCCTCGGCGTGGCCCTCGACGAGGTCGACGAGAGCGACGAGTTCGACCTGGCGTCGGAGGAGTTCGAGATCGCCGCGGGCCTGGTCAGGAAGGGCACGGTCTGCGCGTCCCGCTGGACGTTCAGCGGGCTGGTCAGAGGCCGTCCCTTCATGACCGTCGAGTGCGTCTACAAGGCGGACGCCAACAGGGTCGACCGCTGGTCCGCCCCCGGTTTCGTCGTCCACATCGAGGGTGTGCCGCAGATGACGGTCTCCCTCGACGCGATCTCCCACGGCCTGGCCGGGGCCGCGGCCCACGCGGTCAACTCGGTGGCCGCCCTGTGCGCGGCGCCGCCCGGCATCCGCACCCTCCTCGACCTGCCGCCTCCCACCGGGCGGGGCACCGTACGACTGGCCTGACCGGCGGGGACGTCCTTCGGGCGTCCCCGCCGGACGATCAGGTGTGCGGGGTGAAGCGGCCGAACCTGCCCCGGTGGTAGAGCAGGGGGCGGTCGTCGGAGACGAGGTTGGTCTCGGTGACCAGGCCGACGACGAGGACGTGGTCGCCGATGTCGACGGTCGAGTGGGGGACGCACACCAGCTGGGCGGAGACGCCCCCGAGGATCGGGACCCCCTGGGGGCCCGGCCACCACTCGGTCGGGGCGGCGAAGCGGTCGACGCCTTTGCGGGCGAACCTTGAGGCCAGTTCCGCCTGGTCGCTGGCCAGGACGTTCACCGCGAAGTGCTCCGCGAGCCTGAGCGAGGGCCAGGTGGTCGAGGACTGGTCGACGTAGAAGGAGACCAGCGGGGGTGTGAGGCTGACCGAGGAGAACGACGTGGCCGTCAGGCCGACGGGAACCCCCCGCGCCTGCGCGGTGATCACCACGACGCCGGCCGCGTGTACGGCCAGCGCCTGCCGGAAACGGTCGGCGTTCACGGCTCGGCCGGGGAGGGTCTCGGTCACGAGTCCTCCCCCGCGAGCCGTTCCACACCGGAAACGCCGGAGAGGATCTCGGAACCGGTTGCGTCGTTCCGCTCGGTCACTTCTCCTCCTCCAGGGCGTAAACCACGCTTATGATTCGCAACCTATTCATAACGCCTTCTCTTCCCGATCTCATCGGGGACTCCCTCCTTGCCGCGTTCACGCCCGGGTCACCGCGTCCACCGAGCCCTTCGCCGTGAGCGCCGCCCTGACCTGAGGGGCGACCCTGTCGGCCCAGGGACCGAGGACCTCGTCCAGGGCGGGGATCTGCGACTCGACCACCGCCAGCCCGGGGGTCGGCACGCTCGCGCCCAGCTCGACCAGGAGAGGACGCAGGTGGACCTCCACGGCCAGGGCGTGCCTGGCGTCACCCAGCACCAGCAGCGGGAGCGCGACGACCGAGGCGAGCGCGCCCCCGGGAAGACGGTCCAGGAAGACCTTGAGCAGGCCGGTGTAGGTCCCCTTGTAGGTCGGGCTCGCGACCACCAGCACGTCGGCCCGCCGTACCAGGTCGAGGGCCGCCTCCACCTCGGGTGAGGCCTGGGGGGAGAGCAGCCAGGGGGCCAGGACCGACAGGTCGACGACCTCCTCCTCGGCTTCCCGCCCGGACCACTCGTCGCCGAGCCGCCCGGCCACGGCCCGCGCCGCCTGGACGGCCACTGCGTACGTGCGCGACCCGGTCCGCGGGTTGCCCACCACTGTCACGATGCTCATGAGGCCACCGACACCTTCTGCTCGAACTGCTCAAAACTGGACACCGGTCGCGCCAACCCGTAGTTCTGGCGCAGGGTGCGGCCTTCGTACTCGGTTCTGAACAGGCCACGGGCCTGCAGCTCGGGTACGACGTGATCGACGAAGTCCGCCAGGCCGCTCGGCAGGACAGGCGGCATGATGTTGAAGCCGTCCGCCGCGCCGCTGGTGAACCACTCCTGGATCTGGTCGGCGATCAGTTCCGGGGTACCGGCGACCACCCGGTGTCCCCTGCCTCCCGCGAGCCTGCCGATCAGCTGACGCAGGGTCAGCCGCTCACGCCTGGCGAGGTCGGTGACGAGTTTGAACCTGCTCTGCTGACCGTCACTCGGCTCGGGCAGTTCGGGCAGCGGCTCGTCCAGCGGGTGGCCGGACAGGTCGGCGCCGAGCATGGTGGACAGCTGCTGCACGCCGTACTCGGGGATGATCAGGTCCTGGAGCTCCCGTTCCAGCCGGAGTGCCTCCTCCTGGGTCGAGCCGATGATCGGTGAGATGCCGGGCAGGACCAGCAGCTCGCCGGGGCGCCTGCCGTACCGGGCGAGGCGGGACTTGAGGTCGGTGTAGAACGCCTGCCCCTCGGCGAGGGTCTGCTGGGCGGTGAACACGGCCTCGGCGAACCGGGCGGCGAACTCCTTGCCGTCCTCCGAGGAGCCCGCCTGCACCAGCAGGGGATGGCCCTGCGGGGGACGGGAGGTGTTCAGCGGGCCCCTGACCCTGAAGTGGGTCCCGACGTGGTCGAGGGCGTGGATCCTGCCGGTGTCGGCGTAGCGGCCCGCGGCGCGGTCGTTGAGGATCGCCCCGTCCTCCCAGCTGTCCCAGAGTTTGGTGACGACCTCAAGGAACTCCGTGGCGCGGGCGTAGCGGTCGCCGTGGGAGGGGCGTTCGATTCCGAAGTTGTGCGCCTCCGCCTCGGTCGCGGAGGTGACGATGTTCCACCCCGCCCTGCCGCCGCTGATGTGGTCGAGCGAGGCGAACTTGCGCGCCACGTGGAACGGCTCGTTGTAGGTGGTCGAGACGGTCGCGATCAGGCCGACGTGCTCGGTGACCGCGGCCAGCGCGGCCAGCAGCGTGAGCGGTTCCAGGCCGCCGAGGGCGTTGTGCCGGACGTTTCCCCACAGGGCCAGCCCGTCGGCCAGGAAGACCGAGTCGAGCCTGCCCCGTTCTGCGATCCTGGCCAGCTCCTGGTAGTGCCGTACGTCGGCGATCAGGCCGGGGTCGGTTTCCGGGTGCCGCCAGGCCGCCTCGTGGTGGCCGACGCCCATCAGGAACGCGTTGAGATGGAGCCTGCGTTCGGTCATCAGGAGGTCCTCCACGTCGAGAAACGGCGCTCCAGACGAACGAGGAGCTGGTTGATGAGCAGTCCGAGCACCGAGATGGTGAGGATGCCCGCGTACATCTCCGGCACCCGGAAGTTGAACTGCGCGTAGTTGATCAGGTAGCCGAGGCCGGCCTTGGCGCCGACCATCTCCGCGGCGATCAGCACGAGGATCGAGTAGGCCCCCGCCAGCCTGATGCCGGTGAAGATCGTCGGTACCGCCGCGGGGAGGATCACCTTCTGGAACAGCCGGAACGGCCCGAGTCCCATCGACCTGGCCGACTTGACCAGCAGCGGATCGACCCCGCGCACCGCCGCGATCGTGTTGAGCAGGATCGGCCAGGCGCAGGCGTACAGGATGATCGAGATCTTGGACGTCTCGCCGAGCCCCAGGATCAGCACGAACACCGGGAGCACGGCCAGCGCCGCGGTGTTGCGGAACAGTTCGAGCAGCGGGTTGAGGAACTCGGCGACCGGCCGGTACCAGCCGATCAGCAGGCCGAGCGGGATGGCCACCACGATGGCCAGGACGCATCCCGCCAGTGACCTGACCAGGCTGGCCTGGGTGTGGTCGAGCAGCTCACCCGAGACGAGCAGGTCCCACCACGCCGTGAGGACCTGCGAGAGCGGCGGCAGGAAGGTGGGGTCGACCACGTCGAGGCGGGGCAGGACCTCCCAGATCACGGCCAGCACGGCGATGGCGGCCGTGCGCCTGCCCACCGCGACGGCGGCGCGCGCCGTACCGCGCAGCAGGCGGGTACCGGCTCCCGGGACGGCGCCCGCCGTACGGGACGCCTCCTGGAGCGCCTCCCTGGCGAGACCCCGCGTGGTGACCTCGGTGGAGACCGTCCTGGTCGAGACGCTAGCCAACGGGGACCACCTCCTCGGCCCTCGTCTCGATCCTGGCGGCCTCGGCGGCCTCCTCGCGCAGCAGCGTCCACACCTCGTGGCGGTAGGCGCCGAAGCGGGCGTCGGCCCGCAGGTCGCCCTCGCGGCTGTCGAACTCGATGTCGAGGATCCGCTTGATCCGGCCGGGGCGGGGGGTCATGACCGCGACCCGCTGGCCGAGGTAGACGGCCTCGTCGATGCCGTGGGTGATGAAGACCACCGTCTTGCCGGTCCGCTGCCAGATCCGTAGCAGCTCCTCCTGGAGCGACTCGCGGGTCTGGGCGTCCAGCGCGGCGAACGGCTCGTCCATCAGCAGCACCTCCGGGTCGAAGGCGAGGCTCCTGGCGATGGCCACCCGCTGGCGCATGCCCCCGGAGAGCTCGTGCGGGTAGCGTTCCTCGAACCCGCGCAGCCCGACCAGCTCCAGGTGCGCCCTGGCCCGTTCGGCGCGCTCCCGCTTCGGTACGGCCTTGGCCTCAAGCCCGAACTCGACGTTCGACAGCGCCGTGCGCCAGGGGAAGAGCGCGTACTGCTGGAAGACGACTCCCCGGTCGAGACCCGGCCCCTCGACCGGGGTCCCGTCGAGGAGGATGCGACCCCTGCTCGGCACGGCCAGTCCGGCGAGCAGGTCGAGGAGGGTGGACTTGCCGCAGCCGCTCGGCCCGACCAGGGTGAGGAACTCCCCCTCCCGCACGTCCAGGTCGACGTCGTCGAGGGCGGTGAAGGGCCGGTCGGCGCCGCGGACGGCGAACTCCTTGCCGACGCCCTGGATCTGGAGCTTCATCCCTTGCCTCCGAACGGGTTGTAGGCGTTGGTGAAGAGGTCCTCGGTCTTGACCTGGCCGGGCTTGATCTCACCGGCGCGCTGCAGCCAGTCGATCCAGATCTGGAACTCCCTGGGGTCGATCACGCCGCCCTTGCCCGCGACCCCGCTGCTCTTCCAGAGCTTGATGGCGGCGGTGTCCTCGTTGCGGTGCCGTTTGGCGATGATCGCCTCCGCCCTGGCGACGTACTCCTGCCGGGAGTGGGTCTGGGTCCACTCGACGGCCCTGGCGACCGCCTCGACGAACTTCTTCGTGGTGTTGGGGTTGCGGGCGATGAACCTGTCGGTGAGCACGTAGCTGCCCGCGGTGAAGGGGCCGAACAGGTCGATGTCCTTGAACAGGGCGCGGATGCCGCCGCGTTGCAGGGCCGTGTCGCGCAGGACGCCGTTCAGCGCGGCCACGTCGATCTGGCCCTGGCGCAGCGCCTGCTCGGTGCTGATCGGAGGCACGACGACCAGCTCGACCTGCTTGATCTCCTCGGGGGTCAGGCCGCCACGCTTGAGGTACTCCTTGAGCACGGCCTCCAGGTGCGCCCCGAGGGTGTTGACGCCGATCTTCTTGCCGATCAGGTCGCGGGGACCCTTGATCGGCGAGCCGTCGGGGACGAAGTAGCCGACGTAGCTGTCGGCGTCACTGCCGTAGTAGCCGACGACCGCCTTGATGGGAGCCTTGGCGGTGGCCAGTTTGATGATGGCGCCGTTGAACGCGCCGCCGAAGTCGGTCTGCCCGGTCGCGGCGGCCTGGATGTCCTGCGGCCCCGAGATCGTGTTGCCGATCCACTTGAGCTTCACAGGGGCGAGGTAGCCGAGGTCCTCGGCGAGCTCGGGGAAGGTCACGGCGCCGACGTTGCCCTGGTAGCGCAGCTCCAGGGTCTCCGGCGCACCGGGTTTGGCCGCGGCCTCCGCGCCACAGCCCGCGAGGCCGAGAGCGAGCAGCACAAGGAACGGGACGTTTCTGAACTTGATCACGAACGTTTCCTGAGGGATGAAGGAAGGGGGGACGGAGGTCGGTTCGTGATCACGGACACAGAGCACTGAACACGCGACAGAAGTCGACATGTGCACACCGGGTCAGATAGAGGCCCATACCGGAGAAGCTACGCACGACTCCACGCTTAGTCAATATTTCCTACTTGTTTTGCATGAAATCGTAGGTGAGAAGTATGTGACAGGGGACGACCTAGACTGAGGTCCGTGATTGAGGACATCCGGGTCGACCCCGCCGTCAGCGCGCTGCGGCCGGACTTCGCCGTCCTGGCCATGGCCGTGTACGGCCTGCGCAACGGCCCGACCGACGACAGGTCGAGGGCCTGGCTGGCGACGGCGGCCCAGGAGGCCGTCTCCGCGGACGACCCGAAGGTCGAGGCCTGGCGGGAGGCCTACCGGGCATTCGGCGCCAAACCCCAGCGGACCAGGCCGTCCGTCGACGCGTTGGTCAGGCGCATGCCGCTGCCGGAGATCAACCTGGTGGTCGACGCCTACAACACGGTCAGCGTCAGGCACGGGCTCCCCATCGGCGGAGAGGACCTCGGCCGTTACGCCGGGGCGGCCAGGCTGGTCAGGGCCGTGGGCGACGAGCCGTTCGAAGTGATCGACAAGGGCGAGACCGTGATCGACACCCCCGAGATCGGCGAGGTGGTCTGGCGCGACGACCTGGGTGTCACCTGCAGGCGGTGGAACTGGCGGCAGTGCGTGCGGACCCGGATCACCGAGGAGACGACCGACGCGCTGTTCCTGCTGGAGCGCCTGGCCCCCATGTCCCTCGACGAACTGCACGCCGCGGGCGAGGAACTGAAGGCCCTGCTTGAGGCCGTGACGCCGGGCGTCAAGATCGAGTCCAGGCTCGTCGAGCATGAATGACCAGACCGGTACCACCCAGATGGACCCCCCGGGGATGACCGTTTTGAGCTGTCCTGAGAGGATCAGGCGGAGAGCTGCGGTCAGACTGGCGCAGGTCCGGGTCCGGGCGAGTAGCCTTGGACAGGTTCTCTATCATCAACGCCGATCTGCGGAAGAGGGCGATTTCCGCCGTGTCGTCTGAGTCGTCGCGGACAAACCCGCTGGCAGCCTTTGGTCAAAACGAATGGCTGGTCGACGAGCTATATCAGAAGTACCTCCAGGATCCCGAGTCCGTGGACCGTGCCTGGTGGAACTTCTTCGCTGATTACAGCCCTGACTCCGGGGCGGGCAGAGCCGCGCCCCCCGGGACGGCCCAGGCCGCTCCCGTTCCCCCGACCTCCGCTGCGGCGCCGGTGACCCCGGCGGCCACTCCGGCACCCCCCGCGCCGAAGCCAACCTCGGCGCCGGCTGCCCGATCCAAGCAGGAGACCCCGTTGCCCGCCGGTACCGAGGAAGTCAGACTCCGTGGCGCGGCCGCCCGTACGGCCGCCAACATGGAGGCCAGCCTCGAAGTGCCGACGGCGACCAGCGTGCGCGCCGTACCGGCGAAGCTGCTGATCGACAACCGCATCGTGATCAACAACCACCTGTCGCGGGGTCGCGGCGGCAAGGTGTCGTTCACGCACCTGATCGGTTACGCGGTCATCAAGGCCCTCAAGGTCCTGCCGGAGATGAACCACTCCTACACGGAGGTGGACGGCAAGCCGGTGCTGGTCAAGCCCGAGCACGTCAACCTGGGCCTGGCCATCGACGTCGCCAAGAGCGACGGCACCCGCCAGCTCCTGGTGCCCTCGATCAAGGCGTCCGAGTCCATGGACTTCCGCCAGTTCTGGGTCGCCTACGAGGACATCGTGCGCAAGGCCAGGTCCGGCAAGCTGGGCGTGGAGGACTTCGCGGGCACCACGATCTCGCTGACCAACCCGGGCACGATCGGCACCGTCCACTCGGTGCCGCGCCTGATGCCCGGCCAGGGCACGATCATCGGTGTCGGCGCGATGGAGTACCCCGCCGAGTACCAGGGCGCCTCCCCGGAGACGCTCTCCCGCCTGGCGGTGAGCAAGGTCATGACGCTCACCAGCACCTACGACCACCGGATCATCCAGGGCGCCCAGTCGGGTGACTTCCTGCGCCAGATCCACCGGCTGCTCCTCGGCGAGGACGGCTTCTACGACGAGATCTTCGAGGCCCTGCGGATTCCGTACGAGCCGATCCGCTGGGTCCAGGACATCTCGGCCACCCACGACGACGACGTCGCCAAGTCGGCCCGTGTCATAGAGCTGATCCACGCCTTCCGGGTCCGCGGTCACCTGATGGCCGACACCGACCCGCTTGAGTACAAGCAGCGCAAGCACCCCGACCTCGACATCAAGTCGCACGGGCTGACCCTGTGGGACCTGGAGCGCGAGTTCGCCACCGGCGGCTTCGGCGGCCGTCCCCTGATGAAGCTGCGCGAGATCCTCGGCGTGCTGCGTGACTCCTACTGCCGCACCATCGGCGTGGAGTACATGCACATGCAGAACCCCGAGGAGCGCGCCTGGATCCAGGCGCGGGTCGAGCGTCCGCACGCCAAGCCCGACCGCACCGAGCAGCTGCGCATCCTGGAGCGGCTCAACACCGCCGAGGCGTTCGAGACGTTCCTGCAGACGAAGTTCGTCGGCCAGAAGCGCTTCTCGCTGGAGGGCGGCGAGTCCCTGATCCCGCTGCTCGACTCGGTGCTGTCTGCCGCCGCCGAGGAGGACCTCGACGAGGCCGTCATCGGTATGGCCCACCGCGGCCGGCTGAACGTGCTGGCCAACATCGTCGGCAAGTCCTACGGCCAGATCTTCGGCGAGTTCGAGGGCAACATCGACCCGCGCAGCGCCCACGGCTCCGGCGACGTGAAGTACCACCTGGGCGCCAGCGGTGACTTCGTCTCGCCCGACGGCTCCAAGCTCAAGGCCTCCGTCGTGGCCAACCCCTCCCACCTGGAGACGGTCGACCCGGTCCTTGAGGGCGTGGTCCGCGCCAAGCAGGACCTGCTCGAACGCGGCGAGGAGGGCTTCAGCGTCCTGCCCGTGCTCGTCCACGGCGACGCGGCCTTCGCGGGTCAGGGCGTGGTCGCGGAGACGCTGAACCTGTCGCAGCTGCGCGGCTACCGCACCGGCGGCACCGTGCACATCGTGGTCAACAACCAGGTCGGCTTCACCACGAGCCCGGCCAGCTCGCGTTCCAGCGTGTACGCGACCGACGTGGCCCGGATGATCCAGGCGCCGATCTTCCACGTCAACGGCGACGACCCCGAGGCCGTGGTCCGGGTCGGCAAGCTGGCCTTCGAGTACCGCCAGACGTTCCGCAAGGACGTCGTGATCGACCTGATCTGCTACCGCCGCCGCGGCCACAACGAGTCCGACAACCCGGGCTTCACCCAGCCGCTGATGTACGACCTGATCGACGCCAAGCGCTCGACCCGCAAGCTCTACACCGAGGCGCTGATCGGCCGGGGCGACATCACGGTCGAGGAGGCCGAGAGCGCGCTGCGCGACTACCAGGCCAAGCTGGAGAACGCCTTCGCCGAGACCCGCGAGGCGGTCAAGCAGCCGACCGGTGAGTTCGCCCGTCCCGACACCATGGAGACCATTCCCTGGTCCCACGAGGACACCCCGACGGGCATCTCCGAGGAGACGGTCAAGCGGATCATCGAAACGCAGCTCAACCTGCCGGAGGGCTTCACCGTCCACCCGCGTCTGCTGCCGGTGCTCCAGCGCCGGGGCCAGATGGTCGCCGAGGACCGCATCGACTGGAGCACGGGCGAGACCCTGGCCTTCGGCTCGCTGCTGATCGACGGCCACCCGGTCCGTCTCGTCGGCCAGGACTCCCGGCGTGGCACCTTCACCCAGCGGCACGCCGTGCTGGTCGACCGGGTCACCGGCGCCGAGCACACCCCGCTGAAGGCGTTCAACCAGGGCACCACGAAGCTCTACATCTACGACTCGCTGCTCAGCGAGTACGCCGCGCTCGGCTTCGAGTACGGCTACAGCGTGGAGCGCCCCGAGGCCCTGGTCGCCTGGGAGGCCCAGTTCGGTGACTTCGTCAACGGCGCCCAGTCCGTCATCGACGAGTACATCACCGCGGGCGAGCAGAAGTGGGGTCAGCGTTCCAGCGTCACCCTGCTGCTGCCGCACGGCTACGAGGGTCAGGGTCCCGACCACTCCTCGGCCCGCATCGAGCGCTTCCTGCAGATGTGCGCCCAGGACAACATGACGGTGGCCCAGCCGACGCTGCCGGCCAACTACTTCCACCTGCTGCGCTGGCAGACGATGTCGAACCGGCGCCGTCCGCTGGTGGTGTTCACGCCCAAGTCGCTGCTACGGCACAAGGCCGCGGTCTCGGCGGTCAGCGAGTTCACCTCGGGGTCGTTCAGGCCCGTGCTCGGCGACGCCACGGTCAACCCGGCGCAGGTCCGCAGGGTCGTCCTGTGCTCCGGCAAGATCTACTACGACCTGGCCGCGGCCAGGGAGAAGCAGGGCAGGAACGACGTGGCGATCGTCCGTCTGGAGCGGCTCTACCCGTTCCCGGCGAACCCGCTGCAGGCCGAGCTGGCCCGCTACGGCGACGACGTCGAGGTGGTCTGGGCGCAGGACGAGCCCGCCAACATGGGCCCGTGGCCGTTCCTGACGCTGAAGATGGTCGAGCACCCCGACGCGTTCGGCGGCCGCAGGCTCAGGAGGATCTCCCGCAAGGCGAACTCCTCCCCCGCGACCGGCTCGCACTCCGCGCACGAGACGGAGCTGCAGCAGATCCTGGACGAGGTCTTCGGCTAGACCGGGCACGACGCACACCGAGGAAGTCCCCCACAGGCGATCCTGTGGGGGACTTTCCCCTTTGAGACCTGCCGAGAGACCTGTTGAGAGAGGACGACGATGTACTTCACCGACCGTGGCATCGAGGAGCTCGTCACGCGCCGCGGCGAGGAGGAGGTCAGCCTGACCTGGCTCGCCGAGCGGCTGCGCGAGTTCGTCGACCTGAACCCCGAGTTCGAGACCCCGGTCGAGCGGCTGGCGACCTGGCTGGCCCGGCTGGACGACGAGGACGAGGAGTAAAACACGATATATCTTGACCATTGCCGATAACGCGACATATCGTGTCTCCATAAGGAGGTCACGAACATGCGGCAGTGGACGATCGAGAAACCCGAGCAGCTCACCTTTGACACCGTGCGCAAGCTCAACGTGCGGATAGTGGCGGGGAGGCTGGCGGTGCTGGCCAGCGAGGGGCCGCCCACCCTTGAGGTCACCGACATCGGCACCCCGCCGTTGATCGTCACCCACGACGACGACGGCACGCTCGTCGTCACCTACAAGGATCTGACGTGGGAGGGTGTGCTCGGCTGGCTGCAGCCGGGGCGCAGGGAGGCCACCCTGACCCTGACCGTGCCGAAGGACTGCCCGGTCAGCGCGGGAGTGGTCTCCGCCTCGGCCGTCGTCGCCGGTTTCGAGAACCGGACCTCGGTCAAGAGCGTGAACGGCGAGATCGTGCTCGACGGGGTGAGCGGCGAGATCACCGCCGACACCGTCTCCGGGACCGTGGAGAGCCGTGGCCTGGTCGGCGACCTGTCCTTCAAGAGTGTCTCGGGTGAGCTGACCGTGGCCCAGGGCACACCCCGCCGGTTGAGCGCGACCACCGTCTCCGGCCGGATCACCGCCGACCTGGAGCTTCCGCCGACCGGTCATGTGACGCTGAACAGCGTCTCCGGCGAGATCGTGCTCAGGCTTCCGTCCACGGTCGAGACCGACGTCACCATCCGTTCGACCTCGGGCAGGATCAACACCGCCTTCGCCGAGCTGCGCCACACCAGCCAGCCGGGTGCGAAGACGCTGAGCGGCCGCATCGGCGGGGGCATGGCCTCGCTGGCCGCGACCACCCTCTCCGCGGACGTCACCCTGCTGAAGGGAGCACTGGCATGAGCCCGGTCTTCGGCCACGGGCGGCTGCGTCTCTACCTCCTCAAGCTGCTCCAGGAGAGCCCGCGCCACGGTTACGAGGTGATCAGGCTGCTCCAGGACCGCTTCCTCGGCGTCTACTCGCCCTCCCCCGGCACGATCTACCCCCGCCTGGCCCGTCTGGAGGAGGAGGGTCTGGTCACCCACGAGGTGGTGAACGGCAAGAAGGTCTTCACCCTCACCGAGCAGGGCCAGGAGGAACTGAAGGCCAGGGGCGACGAGCTCGCCGACCTTGAGCAGGAGATCTCCGAGTCGGTCCGTGACATCGCCCGCGAGGTCAAGGAGGACGTGCGCGACACGGTCAGGTCACTGCGCGACGAGCTGACCCAGATGGCGCGCGAGGTGCGTCAGGGGGTCAGGCACGAGGAGCAGCAGGTCAGGCAGGAGCAGCGCGAGTCCTGGCGGGAGCAGAAGGCCGAGTGGCGACGGCAGAAGCATGAGTGGAAGCGCCAGGCCCACGAGTGGAAACACGAGTGGAAGCGGCACTGGGCGGAGAGCTTCACCGGCCACGGCCCCGCCGAGGCCGACGACCAGCTCGGGCAGATGCTTGCCGAGTTCGTCCAGGAGGTCCGTCAGGACACGGCGGCGGGACGGGTGACCGAGGAGACACTGGCCACCGCGCAGGACGCGCTCTACGACGCGGCCCGTCGTATCCGCGACGCCCTGCGCTGACCCGCGCGGCCCGACCGGGTACGGCTCAGCCGGGCGGGATTCGGCCTGAGCGGGCTTCAGCCCGGCAGGGTGAAGACGATCTTTCCGAAGACGTCGCCGTCCCGCAGGGCCGCGAACCCCGCGCGGGCCTCGGTCATCGGGAGCACCCGGTCGATCGTCGGCCGGACACCGGTCTGCTCCAGGAGGCGGGCCAGCCTGCCCAACTGGTCACGGGTGCCCATGGTGGAACCGACCACGGAAAGCTGCAGGAAGAAGACCCGGTTGAGGTCGGCGGGCGGTACGGCTCCGCTGGTGGCCCCCGAGACGACGATCCGGCCACCCGGGCGCAGCGCCTTGAGCGAGTGCGCCCAGGTGGCCTGACCGACGGTCTCCATCACCGCGTCCACCCGCTCCGGCAGCCGGGCGCCGCTGTCGAAGACCTGGTCGGCGCCGAGAGCCAGGGCGTGCAGCCGCTTCTTCTCCGACCGGCTGGTGGCCCAGACCCGGTAGCCGCCCGCCCGGCCCAGGACGATCAGTGCGGTCGCGACACCGCCGCCGGCCCCCTGGACCAGCACCGTCGAACCGGGTTCCAGCCCCGCCTTCTCGAACAGCATCCGGTAGGCGGTCAGCCACGCGGTCGGCAGGCAGGCGGCCTCCTCGAAGCTGAGCGCGGCGGGTTTGGGCACCAGGTTCCGCCGGGGTACGGCCACCCGCTCGGCGAAGGTGCCGTCGTGGACCTCGGAGAGCAGCGACCTTCCTGGGTCGAGTGTCTCGTCGGCTCCCTCGCCGATCACCGCGTGCACGATGACCTCGTTGCCGTCCTCGTCGACACCCGCGGCGTCGCAGCCGAGGACGATCGGCAGCCTCTCCTGACGGATTCCCACGCCTTTGAGCGTCCACAGGTCGTGGTGGTTGAGCGCGGCGGCCCGCACCGTGACGACGGTCCAGCCGTCCGGCGTCTCGGGGTCGGGGCGCTGCCCGAGTGTGAGCCCGGCGAGCGGGTCCTCCGGGTCGATCCGGGTGGCGGTTACGGCGAACATGGCCGCACCCTACCGAACCGGTTTGCCCCTGACTCCGGCGATCACCCGCTCCACGATGTCGCGTTCCCCGGAGGCCGCGACGTATATCCCGTTCTTACAGACGCTCTCCGAGACGCCCTGCCCCGCTTCGATCGGGCCGATCCCGGCGGTGTCGCAGCCCGGCATGGGCGCGACCACGACCAGTGGCCCGCCGAATCCGCCGAACCACAGCCGCGGCCCGGCGAGTCCGCCTCTGAAGATCTGCCCGGACTTGCCCAGCCGTACGGGGGAGGAGGCCTTCAGCACGAGGTAGCCGTCCTTCGTCACCTCACCGCGCAGGTTCTTGGCCCAGAGCTGCCGCTGTTCGAAGGTCATCCCGTTCCTCTGGTCGCGCAAGGTGACGTACCAGGGAGTGAAGTCGAACAGCATGATCTGCCCCTCGGTGGGGCTCGCCGGCTGCCAGAGGGTGCTCTGGCCGGCCAGCTCACGGATCATGGGGCCGCCCTGGGCGATCTCGTCGCGCCCTCCCGGGGGAACGGTCAGCTCCCGGTACAGGCTGAAGTAGCCGTCGAGCCAGCCGCCGAGGGCGGGCCGTACACCCAGTTCGGCCAGGCCGAGCTCCGCGGGATAGCCGATCTCGGCCTTCGTGCCGTCGGGGAAGACGACGTCCAGGATCTCCTTGCCGCCCTTGCGGCGTGGCTTGGGGTGGAGCACGTTGGTGGGGGCCGACGCGGCCACCGGTGCCGAGACGGCGCCCGAGGTGGTGGCCCCCGTGTCGGGGACGGGCGGAAGCCCGGGATCCCTGCTGGCCAGCAGGCTGACGACCGGGACGACCACGAGCGCGGCCAGCACCGCGATCCCGACCCAGCGCCTGGGGCCCGCGGGCCCCTTGGACTCGATGACGTCGTTCGGATCCCCGGCCACGTTCAGACTGCCTTCACGAAATTACGGCTTTCGTCCATCTTCGGCGGCGTTTGACGCCCACGCCTAGATCATCTCGATCACGAATCGGAACCGATGTGTCACCGCTTCATGACACCGGGAGGTCCGTGATTCCGGCGGCCCATTGTTCCCACGGACACCGGAGAAGCAGGGGGAACCGGTGTTGCCGGAGTTTCCCATGATGTGATGGACAGGCCTCTCACCTGCGGATCCACCCACCGCACGGCCGTGCTGAATCGTTCCACGTCAACCGCCGGGTAAGGCCGCCCCTTTTCTTTTCAGGACAGCGGAACGGCCTTTTCCGAGTCAGGAATTTCCGTACGGGACCCGGCCGTGGAGACCGGACCCCGTTCAGGACTTGGAGCGCTCTCCGAAGGAGAAGACCGCACCGGTCGCGGCGTACAGCGAGCAGTCGTTGCCGTAGGTCTTAACGAATCGGACAAACCTTCCATCCCAGGTCCCGGTGGCGGTCACCGTGACCGGGTCGTACCGGGTCGTACAGACCACGCCGGACAGGGGCGTGAGCGCACCCGGGTCCCCCTTGGCCGCGACCAGTGCACCGCACGCCGCCACCGGATCGGAGTGCGTGCCCCTCGGCGGGTCGCACATGAGCAGAACGTGCCGGAGGACCGGCGTCGGACTCTCGCCACGGGCGAAGGTGAGCAGGAACGTCCTGACCCGGTTCGGCGGCCGGTCCCCGCCCGGCCTGACCGGCCCGGGGACGATCGGCACCACCTCTCCCGGGTACGGCGGGCCGGACCCGACCGGCGCGTTCGCCGCCCGGTCGGACCCATGGGGCGGCGAGGCGGCGGCCGTACCGAACAGGGACCCGGACAAGGGCAGGGCCAGGAACCCGGCAGCTGCCAGGCCGATGAGACGTCGCAAGGATTCCCCCGAATGTCGCGTGACGCCAGGTGCGGCTCAGCCTCCCGTACCCGTCCCGCCCCGGCAACGACCGACTCTCTCGTTTTCGCAGCTCACAGCCAGGCACAGACGCCGACTTCCGGCACATTCAAAGCGGGAGAGATCAGACGCCGATCTTGCGAATTCGGTTCCATCCGTTTGGTAACGAAAACATAACGGTACCCTGTGATGTCCGTTTTGTTGTCTTTTAACCGTTCTTTGCCTAGTACGGTCAGCACTTGTCTCTTTACGCATGCGTGGGTTGCGTCCCGAGTGACCCATGACAAAGAAGGAGCTAGATTGAACTTCCGAGCAAAGCACCTGATCCTCCCCCTTGGCGGTGCCGTCGTGGCCACCTCCATGGTCAGTGCGACTCTCGCGTCCTCAGCTCAGGCCGCTCCGGACCGCAAGACGATCACTCTGGCCGCCTCCGGCAACGCGAAGGCCATCGCGGGCTACTGGACCCCCTCCAAGCTGAAGTCGGCCAAGACGTACACCTCCGAGGGCACCGTCTCCGCCAAGCTCAAGACCGGCGCCTCGCGCGCCTCCGCCGACGGCAAGGCCGGAAACGTCGCCCCCACCGGTGAGAGCGGCAAGAGCGCGGGCAGGTCCAAGAACCTGAACCTTCCCATCACCGTCGGCAAGGTCTTCTTCCTCGACGACAAGGGCCAGGAGCGTTGGTGCTCCGGCACCTCGGTGCAGTCGAAGTACCGCAACCTGGTCGCCACCGCGGGTCACTGTGTCTACGACACCGACACGAACAAGCCTTACAACAACTTCGTGTTCATCCCCGGCTACTACCAGGGCAAGGCTCCCTGGGGCATCTACGTCGGCTCCAAGGTCAACGTCCACTACGACTTCGACGTCTACGAGGACTACGACTACGACTACGCGTTCGTCAACGTCTACAACGGCGTCAAGCAGACCGGCGCCAGGGAAGTCAAGAAGGCGGAGTTCGACAAGTACACCGGCCTCAAGTACACCGAGGACACCAAGGTGTCCAAGGAGACCTACGAGGAGTGGATCGGCCGCTACGGCGGCGTCGGATTCGCCAAGGACGCCGTCGCCGCGCAGATCACCGGCCCCGAGGACAAGCGCGGCCTCTACGCCCCGGAGGAAGTCGACAACGAGGCGTGGAAGGAGGCCGCGAAGATCGGCGGCCCCTCCACCATCAAGATCGGCGCCCAGGCTTACCAGACGATCGAGGTCGTCTCCGAGGCCGAGGCCAAGGAGTACGAGGCCGCTTCGAACACCACCCACCCGGGACGCGTCTTCCGCGACGACAAGACGGGGCAGTGGAAGATCGAGCACTCCTACGTGAAGCGCTGGGTCATCCCCGGCAAGGACGCCGAGTTCTACATCACGAAGTTCTACATCAAGACCTTCGCCGACGCGGGCCGCCTCGGCGACAACGTCGGTGGCCAGGGCTTCAGCTGGAACCAGCGGACCGGCAAGAAGATCTTCACGTTCGGTTACCCGGCCGCGGCCCACCTCGACGGTGACAAGCCCTACAGCGGTCACACCATGAAGTGGTGTTACGGCGCGACCGGCGCGGCTCCGGTCGTGGCACAGTTCAAGGCCGAGGAGCAGCAGGCCATCAAGTGCGCCTTCACCCCCGGCGCCAGCGGCGGCCCGTTCCTGCTGCAGTACAAGAGCAGCAAGCGGACCGGTTACCTCAACGGCGTCGTGAGCCTGACGCTCGACAGTGACAAGAACGGCCGTTACGACCGGGTCACCACCCCGTACTTCAACGGTGAGACCTACGGCATCTACAAGTACGCGGCCAACCTCTGGACCGGGAAGCTTCCCGTCTGAGGACAGACACCGTGAACGGGAAGACCCGCCGATGGCGGGTCTTCCCCCCGTCTGACAAGGGGTTTATGTCCGAAGATGCATACTCTTTCAAGGAGGACTACAAAACCTCACGTCTAAGACCTCGAAGTAGATCACCCCACCGAACTGCCCAAAACCAAATCGATCTGGAAAAATCACCCCTTACGACCAACTTTTCCCCTTGATCCCAGAAGGGAACACCCGCCATGTCCCCCCGCGTGAGGCGGTTGACGGCCCCCCTGAGCGCCCTCGTGGCCTCCGGCGTGCTCGTCATGTCCGCGTTCACCGGGAGCGCGGGCGCCGTGAGCGCCCAGGCCGAGAAGGCGACGGCGGGCAGTATCACCTCCATCACGCTGACCAAGACCAACGCGGATGTGAAGCGGATCGCGGAGTACTGGAGCCCGGCCAAGCTCAAGCAGGCCCAGAACAACAACCCCGCCACCCCCGAGGTCAAGCCCAGCGACGGCAGCAAGGCCTCCTCCGCCCCGGTCTCCCCGACCCCCACCGGTACGGCCAGCGGCGGCACGGCGGTGAAGGCCGTCACCTACAGCAACCCCAAGGCCTCCTCTCCGGTCGTCAGCCCCGCCGTGCCGACGAAGAAGCAGTCATCGAGCAGCAACCTCCCCCGCACCGTGGGCAAGGTCTTCTTCAAGATCGGCGACAAGGAGTACTGGTGCTCCGCCTCGGCCGTCGCCTCGAAGAACCGCCACCTGGTCGCCACGGCCGGACACTGCGCCTTCGACCCCAAGCGGAACAGGCACGCCGACTACTGGATCTTCATCCCGGGCTACGACCAGGGCAAGACGCCGTACGGCATCTACGTCGGCCACTCGCTCAACCTGCACGAGAACTTCACCGCCCAGGGTGACTACGACTACGACTACGCCTTCGTGACGGTGCACGACGGGTTCGTGTGGAAGCCCGGCAAGGCGGCCAACACCTACCAGATGGAGTCGGTCGGCAGCCTGGAGGACAACGTCGGCGGCCAGGGCCTGATGGTCAACCGCGGTGTCGGGCTGTCCGTCTTCGCCTTCGGCTATCCGGCCGCCCCCAACATCGACGGCAGCAGGCCTTACGACGGGCAACGGATGCTGTGGTGCGACGGGCGCACCTACCAGACCAAGGCGCCGACCCGTCTGGTCGAGATGGGCGTCTCGCTGGGCTGCACGTTCACCGGTGGAGCGAGCGGCGGACCCTGGTTGATCTACTACGATCCTGACCAGGGCGTCGGCTATCTGAACGGCGTCAACAGCTTCGCCTGGGACACCGACACCGACAAGAAGTACGACCGCATCTCCTCTCCGTACTTCATTCAGTCGACCTATGTCGTCTACGAGTACGCCGACCGCCAGCGCGCTTTCTGAACCTTATAGGAACCTTATGGCTACCTTAAAAGGGACTTAAGGCAGTCTTATATCAAGCTTTGCTCTTACCTGTCTGCATAGGTTTCTGTCGTCCCCTGATTCCGATGCCTGCACTCAAGCAGCGCAAGGAGCAGTCTTGAAGCGCATCCTCCTTCCCGTCGTCGGCACCGTCGCCTCCGCCGGTCTGCTGGCCGCCGGCCTGGCCGGTACCGCCCAGGCCGCCCCGGACTGGGCCACCGACCCGATGGCTGTCAACAACGCCGCGGCGGTCTCCGTCGTCGACTACTGGACCGCGTCGAACAACGCCGCCCTGAAGAACGCCACGGCTTACTACCACGACAGCACTCCGCCTTCCTGGAAGTCCGGCGGCGGCTACTCTCCCGACGGTAAGCCCGGCTCCGTCCTCCCCATCGGTGAGGAGCGGGCCACCCCCGCCACCGCCAAGAACATCAACCTGCCCAGGACCATCGGCAAGGTGTTCTGGGTCGACGCCAGTGGGCGTCCGAAGTGGGCGTCGGCCACCTCGGTGCAGTCGAAGTACCGCAACCTGGTCGTCACCGCCGCCCACAACGTCTACGACACCGCGGGCAACGGCGATCCCCAGGTCCTCGACAGGTGGGTCTTCGTCCCGGGCTACTACCAGGGCAAGGCTCCCTGGGGCATCTACGTCGGCAAGGTCGCCTGGACGCACTACGACTTCGACGTCTACGAGGACTACGACCGCGACTACGCGTTCGTCACCGTCTACAACGGCGTCCTCGCCAACGGCGAGAAGAAGGTCACCAGGAACGAGTACGACAAGTTCACCGGCCCCAAGTGGACCAAGGGCGGCAACTTCTTCATCGGCCTGTCCAGGGACGCCGGCCGCCTCGGCGACAACGTCGGCGGCCAGGGCTTCACCTGGAACCAGCGGACCGGCCAGGGCGTGTACGTCTTCGGCTACCCCCAGGCCCCGCACCCCGACGGCGACAAGCCCTACACCGGCGTGACGCCGAAGTGGGTGTACGGCAAGACCACCGGCAAGGTCTACGTCTCGCCCGCCGAGAAGGTCGAGGAGCACGTGGGCCTCAAGGCCGCCCTCACCCCCGGCGCCGACGGTGGCCCCTGGCTCGTCAGGTACAGCAACGCCAAGCGTCTCGGCTACGTCAACGGCGTCACCAGCCTCTTCGGCGACCAGGACAAGAACAACCGTTACGACCTGATCACCTCGCCGTACTTCGACGGTGAGACCGCCGACATCTACAAGAAGGCCTCCAACGTCTGGTCTGGCAAGATCGTCGGCCCCAACGGGGAGCTCTACCGCTAGAACCCGAGGTTTTCTCTCCTCACACGACGCGAGGCCCGGCACCCGCCGGGCCTCGCGTCCTTTTTGTCCATATTTCAGTGAGTGACGATTCCACGACGGATTGACTATGGGCGCGTTAGACGTAGTTCAGGCCGATTTGGTGCCATCGAAAAATGTGATCTGCGTCACATGAGATCGGGGCGCCCCAACTTGGGATCGGTCCACCAAGGATCTTCACCACCCACACCGCCATCTCACTGATCTGCAAAAACAGTTCATATGCCTCACAGCAGCAACAGGCACCCCACCCCCACCATCCCTCTTTGGAACGATCCCTGACGGGTTGACCGGCGACTTTACTTAGCGGAGCGGCTTCCGCTTACGAAGATCGCCCCTGTATGTTTCTGGCTATCCCTTTACTGACGCTTGGGACGCAAGATGCGTCCCACATCAGACCAAGGAGTTCCCTTGAAGCGCATCCTCCTCCCGGCCGGTGGCGCCGTTCTCGCCTCCGGCATGCTGGCCGCCGGTCTGGCCGGCACCGCCCAGGCCGCCCCGGACTGGGCGACCGACCCGCTGGCCGCCAACAACGCTGCCGCGACTTCTGTCGTCAACTACTGGACCGCGTCCGACAACGAGGCCCTGAAGAAGGCGACCGCCTACTACCACGACGCTTCCGCCAAGGGCTGGAAGTCCGGTGGCGGTTACTCCCCCGACGGCAAGCCGGGCGCCGTGCTGCCGACGGGCGAGGAGAAGGTCGTCCCCACCAAGGTCAAGAACATCAACCTGCCGAAGAACATCGGTAAGGTCTTCTGGACCGACAAGCAGGGCAACAACCGCTGGGCCTCCGGCGCTTCGATCCAGTCGAAGTACCGCAACCTGGTCGTCACCGCCGCTCACAACGTCTACGACACCGCCGGTGTCGGCGACGCCGAGGTGCTGAAGAACTGGGTGTTCGTCCCGGGTTACTACCAGGGCAAGACCCCCTACGGCATCTACGTCGGTAAGACCGCCTGGACGCACTACGACTTCGACGTCTACGAGGACTACGACCGCGACTACGCGTTCGTCACCGTCTACAACGGCGTCTTCTCCGGCGGCATCAAGCGCGTCACCGAGAACGAGTACAAGTCCTTCACCGGTCCGAAGTGGGTCGAGGAGAAGAAGGCCTCGGTCACCAAGGAAGAGTACGAGAAGTGGGTCGGCACCACCGGCAACGCCGGTGAGGTCATCGCCAAGGTCGACCCGCAGATCACCGGCCCGGACGACAAGCGCGGCACCTACGCGCCCAAGGAAGTCAGCAGGAACGCCTACCTGCAGGCTGCTGGCATCGGCGGCCCCGCCGTCGTCAAGCCGGGCGCCCAGGCCTTCACCGAGACCATCGTCGCGTCGAAGGAGGAGGCTGAGAAGTACGCCCAGGAGCACAGCCTCTGCTACGTCGAGAAGAAGGACAACGGGCAGTGGGTCATCACCCGCTACTACGTGAAGCAGTGGGTCATCGCCGGCTCTGACGCCAAGTACATCATCAAGGACAACCAGTTCTTCATCGAGCTGTCCAAGGACGCCGGTCGCCTCGGTGACAACGTCGGCGGCCAGGGCTTCGCGTGGAACCAGAAGACCGGCCAGGCCGTCTTCATCTTCGGCTACCCCGAGGGCCCGCACCCCGACGGTGACAAGCCCTTCACCGGCATCACGCCGAAGTGGGTGTACGGCAAGACCTCCGGCAAGGTGTACGTCTCGGCCGCGCAGAAGATCGAGGAGCACATCGGCGTCAAGGGTGCTCTCACCCCCGGCGCCGACGGTGGCCCCTGGGTCCTGAAGTACAACAACAACAAGCGTCTTGGCTACGTCAACGGCGTCACCAGCCAGTTCGGCGACCAGGACGGCAACGGCCGCTACGACCTGATCACCTCGGCCTACTTCGACGGCGAGACCGCCGACATCTACAAGAAGGCCGCGAACGTTTGGTCCGGCAGGATCGTTGGCCCGAACGGCGAGCTCTACAAGTAAGCCGTTAGGGACCTGACGGTCTCCGAGTCAGGGGGTCCAAACCCCTGACTCACCCAGCTCCACCACAGAGGGGCCCGGTGTGCGCACACCGGGCCCCTTTGTCATGCCCGGAAAACCTCAGCGGGAACGCTCACGATCATGGTTCCAGCCTCATCTCGAGCCCGAGATGCCGCCGGAGAGCCGTTCCCCGGGCCGCCGACCGGAAGTGTTAGACGTGAATTTCCCGGATTCGGTGCCATCAGACTGATGTGATCTGCATCACATCAGTCCGGTAACGGAAAGTATTAGGGCGAACACGCCACTTCAGTCACACCGGCAACAAATTCAAGTTGATCTGCAAAAACACCGTAGATCACCTACAAGCGCCACGGGAGCGACATGGCCCCATAAAGGTAACAGAATGATATCGGGAGGTTTGGGCGCTTCGCAGCCTCGCCAACCGGCTTCCGCTCTTCAAGATCGACACTGTATGTTCCTGGCTATCCCTTTACTGACGCATGGGACGCAAGATGCGTTCCACATCAGACCAAGGAGTTCCCTTGAAGCGCATCCTCCTCCCGGCCGGTGGCGCCGTTCTCGCCTCCGGTCTGCTGGCCGCTGGTCTGGCCGGCACCGCCCAGGCCGCCCCGGACTGGGCGACCGACCCGCTGGCCGCCAACAACGCCGACGCGATCTCGGTCGTTGACTACTGGAGCGCGTCGAACAACGCCGCCCTGAAGAGCGCGACCGCGTACTACCACGACGCCGCCCCCACCTCCTGGAAGTCCGGTGGCGGTTACTCCCCCGACGGCAAGCCGGGCGCCGTGCTGCCGACGGGCGAGGAGAAGGTCGTCCCCACCAAGGTCAAGAACATCAACCTGCCGAAGAACATCGGTAAGGTCTTCTGGACCGACAAGCAGGGCAAGAACCGCTGGGCCTCCGGCGCTTCGATCCAGTCGAAGTACCGCAACCTGGTCGTCACCGCCGCTCACAACGTCTACGACACCGCCGGTGTCGGCGACGCTGACGTGCTGAAGAACTGGGTGTTCGTCCCGGGTTACTACCAGGGCAAGACCCCCTACGGCATCTACGTCGGTAAGACCGCCTGGACGCACTACGACTTCGACGTCTACGAGGACTACGACCGCGACTACGCGTTCGTCACCGTCTACAACGGCGTCTTCTCCGGCGGCGTCAAGCGCGTCACCGAGAACGAGTTCAAGTCCTTCGTTGGTTCGAAGTGGACCAAGGAAGAGAAGAAGCAGGTCACCAAGGAAGAGTACGAGAAGTGGATTGGCACCACCGGCAACGCCGGTGAGGTCGTCGACAAGGTTGACCCGCAGACCACCGGTCCGGACGACAAGCGTGGCGCCTACCTCCCCAGGGAGGTCAGCGAGGGCACCTACGCCGGGGCTGCTGACGTCACCACCATCAAGCCGGGCGCCAAGGCCTTCACGGAGACCGTTATCGTCTCCAAGGAGGAGTACGACAAGTACGCGGGTCCCGGCAAGAAGGCTCAGGACCCCAAGACCGGCCAGTGGACGATCACCCGCTACTACGTGAAGCAGTGGGTCATCGCCGGCTCTGACGCCAAGTACTTCATCAAGGACTACGGCTACTTCATCGAGCTGTCCAAGGACGCCGGTCGCCTCGGTGACAACGTCGGCGGCCAGGGCTTCGCGTGGAACCAGAAGACCGGCCAGGCCGTCTTCGTCTTCGGCTACCCCGAGGGCCCGCACCCCGACGGCGACAAGCCCTTCACCGGCGTGACGCCGAAGTGGGTGTACGGCAAGACCACCGGCAAGGTGTACGTCTCGGCCGCGCAGAAGATCGAGGAGCACATCGGCGTCAAGGGTGCTCTCACCCCCGGCGCCGACGGTGGCCCCTGGGTCCTGAAGTACAACAACAACAAGCGTCTTGGCTACGTCAACGGCGTCACCAGCCAGTTCGGCGACCAGGACAAGAACGGCCGCTACGACCTGATCACCTCGGCCTACTTCGACGGCGAGACCGCCGACATCTACAAGAAGGCCGCCGCTGTCTGGTCCGGCAAGATCGTTGGCCCGAACGGCGAGATCTACAAGTAAGCCGTTAGGGACCTGACGGTCTCCGAGTCAGGGGGTCCAAACCCCTGACTCACCCAGCTCCACCACAGAGGGGCCCGGTGTGCGCAACCGGGCCCCTTTGTCATGTCCGCTGTAAAGTCCGCATGAATTCGCCGGCCGTACCCTGTCAGGGTTCCTGTCAGGTTCGGCTCACGTGACGGAGACGAGATCTCCGGCCCGCACGTCCAGTTCGGCGACCGTCCTGTTCCCGGCGAAGGGGGCCAGCCTGCGGCGCAGGTCGGCCACGTAGGACCGGGTCCGTGCCGACTGCAGCCCCGTCGCGAGGTCCAGTGCCTCGGCCGCCGCGACGCAGGCGTGTTCCAGTTCCCCGCGCTGCAGCAGTCCCGCCGCCAGCAGCGCCAGGTTGAACATCCGCCCCCTGACATAGCGGCCGTCCATGTCCAGGGACCGCCGCGCGTGCCGTACGGCCGCCGCGCCGTCGCCCAGGTCGCGGAAGCAGTGGGCGAACTTGGCCGACAGGTAGGCCTCGTCGAAGTAGGCGATCCAGTCGGGCCGCTCCCCTGTCTCACGCCTGTCGAAGGCCAGTTCCGCCTCGTGCAGGGCGGCCCCACACGCCGGGCGGTCCTCAAGGAGTGCGTGGGCGTGGGCCTCGACCACGTGGGCCTCGGCCAGCAGGGCGTAGACCCCGGCGCGGCGGGCCGAGAGCTGGGCGGCCCTGGCCAGGTCGAGGGCGTGGGCGGGCTGGCCGATGTACAGGGCCTGGTGGCTCATTCCCGCGAGGATCTCTCCGCCCAGCCCGTGGTCACCGGCCCCCCTGGCCAGCCGCAGCGCCTGGATCAGGTAGCGCTGGGCCAGGCCGTGCTGCTCCAGGTCGTAGGCCATCCACCCGGCGAGCCTGGTCAGCTCGGCCGCGGCCGACGCCAGCGCCCTGCCGGTCGTCTCGGCGTAGGAGCCCTCACCGAGCAGTGGGGCGACGGCTGTGTCGAGATATTTCACGACCGCCGATCTGACCCTGCCGCCGCCGAACCTGTTGTCGAGTTCGCCGAACGACCGGGTGACCTCCTTGATCGCGGCGATGTCGGCCATGCCGACCCGGCGGGGACCGTTGGCCGTGGGGTGCTCCTCGACGGGCAGGGTCAACCAGCGCAGAGCCCCGGTCGAACCCGCGCCGATCGCGAAGGTGGAGTCGAGCAGGAACCTGCGTCTTTCTACGTCCCCGCGCCACAGTGCTGTCACGGTCGCGATCCCTTCCTGCCACGTGTGAGTGAACTCCTGCCCCAGATCTGTGGGGGTGGAGACGGCGGGCAGGCCGAGATCTTCGACGCCGACCGCCCTGCCAAGCCGGAGGGAGAAGATCTCCGCGAGCAGCATGGGGACGGGGCCTCTGGGTCGTTGGCCACCGATCCAGCGCAGCACGGAGCTGTGGTCGTACTTCAGGCCGGACAGACCGCGGGTCACCCCGAGGTCGTTGAGCCTGCGGGCCAGCCCCTTGTGGGTGAAGCCCGACTCGATGATGAGCCGCTGAAGTGCGCGGTTCGGCTCGCGTTCCATTGCTCTCCTCACCGTGAGAACCGTCTGAGCATGGGAGACACGGCCGTCTGTGACGGCCACCGGCAACCGCCCCGCATGCCTCTCACCTGAGCAGGTAACGGAACGCCATTTTTATAGCACATTCCGTGAACATCGCTCATGGATTCGCAAACCAAAAAACGCCCCTCGCCGATCGGGCGAGAGGCGTCCCCACGAGGGTGTTCCGCCGGTGGACCTGGAAGGGGGTGACCTGTGCAGACCCCGGCCGACGGACATGGAAGGACTGACCCGGACGAAACGGGCCTGAAACCGGAAAGCGCTACCTGCGGGCCACTCCGTCGAGACGGGCCTGCTCGGAGACGGCGGCGATGACCGCGGGGGCGACCCGCTCGTCGAACGGGCTCGGGATCACGTAGTCGGCGGACAGGTCGTCACCGACGACGGAGGCCAGCGCCTCGGCGGCGGCCACCTTCATGTTCTCGGTGATGGCCGTGGCGCGGACATCGAGTGCCCCGCGGAAGACGCCGGGGAAGGCGAGCACGTTGTTGATCTGGTTGGGGAAGTCGGAGCGGCCGGTCGCCACCACGTGGGCGTGCCTCCTGGCGACCTCCGGGTGGACCTCGGGGGTCGGGTTGGACAGCGCGAAGACGATGGAGTCCTTCGCCATCGAGGCGACGGCCTCCTCGGAGACGGTCGATCCGGAGAGCCCGACGAACACGTCGGCCCCGGCCAGCGCGGACTCGGTCGAGCCGCGCAGGCCCGCCCTGTTGGTGTCCCGCGCCAGGGCCTCCTTGACCGGGTTGAGCCCCTCGCGGCCCTCGTGGATGAGGCCCTTGGAGTCGGCCACCGCGATGTCCCCGATGCCGGCGTTGAGGAGGATGCGGCTCACGGCGATCCCCGAGGCGCCCGCTCCCGCGACCACGGTCCGCAGGTCTCCCAGCGAGCGCCCGGTCAGCCGCGCGGCGTTCTTCAGCGCCGCGAGCACG
The DNA here is from genome assembly GCF_040631445.1 of Streptosporangium sp. NPDC020072. Lineage (NCBI taxonomy): Bacteria > Bacillati > Actinomycetota > Actinomycetes > Streptosporangiales > Streptosporangiaceae > Streptosporangium > Streptosporangium sp. NPDC020072. The sequence continues at coordinate 670,832 of NZ_JBEYAB010000001.1, forward strand.
ACGATCGCGGTGCCGTGCTGGTCGTCGTGGAAGACGGGGATGTCCAGCAGTTCGCGCAGCCGGTCCTCGACCTCGAAGCACCTGGGGGCGCTGATGTCCTCCAGGTTGACGCCTCCGAAGGAGGGGGCGAGGCGGGCGACGGTCTCGACGATCTCGTCGACACCGGTGCAGCTGATGCAGATCGGCACCGCGTCGACCCCGGCGAACTGCTTGAACAGCAGGGCCTTGCCCTCCATGACCGGCATGGCGGCCGCGGGGCCGATGTCTCCGAGGCCGAGCACGGCGGTGCCGTCGGAGACGACGGCGACCACGTTGGAGACCCAGGTGTAGTCGTTGACGAGGTCGGGCTCGTCGGCGATCGCGCTGCAGACCTTCGCGACTCCAGGTGTGTAGGCCAGGGCCAGGTCACCGGCGTCGCGGACGGGGACGGTCGAGCGGACCTCCAGCTTGCCCCCGCGGTGCAGGGCGAAGGCCGGATCGAGATCGAGGGATTCTAGAGAGATGGAAGATGGCGTGACAGCCACAGCGACCCCTGTGTTCAGTCAGACTCAGACGGATTGGTCCTTCGTAGACGGCCGCCGCGGGCCTGGCCCGGCTTCGGTAGTCGCTCGGGGCCTGCTCGTGGGGCCGTCGGAGGGGTACGGGGGTCACCCGTTGCTCGATTCTGCCATAGGGAGGCCTCCCACCAGGGGACAGGGGCCACTCACTTTCGTTACATGACGAGGGGCCTCTTTCGTTACATGGTGACGGTCCGGCCACGCCTGTAGGATGCGGCTCCGATCGTCGTCGCTCACCACGACTGTCGTCATCACCCACCACGACGGAACAGTCCGATGGATCTGACCTCCTACGCCGAGCTGGCCGTACTACTGATCAACAACCCGGACCGGCTGGCCGGTCTGGACGGCCTGCGCGCGCTGCTGGAGGAGAGCGGGCGTCACCGGCCCGGCTGCCGCCTCACCCGCGGCGACCTCGACGCCCTGCGGGACCTGCGCGCGGAGCTGACCGCCGTCTTCGAGTCGGCGCAGGCCGGTGACGAGGCCGACGTGGTCGACCGGCTCAACTCCCTGCTGATCCGGCATCCCGTACAGCCGCAGATCTCCGGGCACGACGGCCAGCACTGGCACATGCACCTCACCGAGGGCGGCCGGGCGGCCGACCAGTACGCCGCCGGGGCCGTGATGGGCCTGGCCACCCTGGTGACCGACCTGGGGGTGAGCAGGCTCGGCCTCTGTCAGGCGGCCCCCTGCAGACGGGCCTTCCTGGACACCTCCTCGAACCGGTCGAGGCGTTACTGCTCCGAGCGTTGCGCCAGCAGGGCGAACGTCGCCGCCTACCGGGCCCGCAGGAAGGGCGGCGGCCAGTAGCGCAGCGCCACCCGGCCGACCAGTGACGAGGAGGGCACCGCGCCGAAGTCCCAGCTGTCCCTGCGGCCCGAGGCGCGCTGGTTCTCGCTCTCCAGCCACCAGTCCTCCCCCTCACGCCAGGCGGCCCGTTTGACGATGAGCAGCGACGGGTCCGAGGGGAGCCTGGCCACCACCAGATCCCCGGCGCTGACGGGAGCGCCACGCCGTACCCACAGCCAGTCGCCGGGGCGCAGCACGGGCAGCATGGAATCTCCCTCGACACGCACTCTCACGGATCTCAACCCCATCCCATACGGCATTTGAAGGCGAGTAAGGTCGGTAACGGACCATGTTGATCTCAGCATCAAGGAAGGACTTTCCGATGCTTGCACGACTTCTGCGGCCCAGGCTCGTCGCGTCCGCGCACTGCGACCTGCCGTGCGGCGTGTACGACCCGGCACAGGCCCGCATCGAGGCCGAGTCAGTCAAAGCCATCATCGAGAAGTACAACGCGAACGAGGACCCGGTCTTCCGCACTCGCGCACTGATCATCAAGGAGCAGCGGGCCGAGCTGGTCAAGCACCACCTGTGGGTGCTGTGGACCGACTACTTCAAGCCCCCGCACCTGGAGGCCTACCCCCAGCTGCACCAGCTGTTCTGGGAGGCCACCAAGCTCGCGGGCGCCGCGGGCGGCAAGGGCACCGTCGAGGTGGCCCAGGCGGACGAGCTCCTGGCCAAGATCGACGAGATCTCCAAGATCTTCTGGGCGACCAAGGCCGCCTGAGCCAGAAAGCCCGGTGATCGACACGTCCAGGCCTCGTGTGGGGTGCGACCACACGGGGCCTGACCTGTTCTTAGAGCCCATTCGGTGTCTTAAAGTGTTCTTGAGGTGCTAAATCACCCGGATCGCGAGTCCAAGCGGGCCAACCACCGCCGTGGGGCTGTAAGTTGCAGTCAGCGACTCTGCGAGGAGGAACGTGACCGAACACACCGAGACACCCGCGGTCGACATGGGCGGAATCCGTGACGTGGTCAGCGTCCGGCTGCCGGCCGCGAGTGCCTATCTGTCCGTGCTGCGTACGGCGACCGCCGGGCTGGCCGCGCGGCTGGACTTCACGCTTGACGAGATCGAGGACCTTCGGATCGCGGTCGACGAGGCGTGCGCGATGCTGCTGACCCAGGCCGTTCCCGGCACCGACCTGACGGCCGAGTTCGAGCTGACCGGGCAGCTGATGCAGGTCAGCGTCGAGGTCAGCACGGTCGGCAGCGCCGCGCCGAAACGTGATGACTTCGCCTGGATGGTGCTCACCGCGCTTGCCGACGACGTGGATGCCGTGACCGACTCCCCCGACCGTATGGCGATCGTGCTACGTAAGCGCCGGGGCGCGGCGAGGCCGGCGTGACGGAAAGGACTCGTGCCATGGCCGCCAGCGACCACGCGGTGCCCGACCGGGTGCGCGCGCGCCTGCTTTTCGCGGAACTGGCGGAGTTGACCCCCGACGACTCACGGCGCCAGCGCATCCGTGACGAGCTCGTCGAGCTCCACCTGCCTCTCGTGGAGTACCTCGCCCGCCGGTTCCGCAACCGGGGTGAGTGGCTCGACGACCTCACCCAGGTCGCGACCATCGGTCTGATCAAGTCGATCGACCGCTTCGACCTCGCCCGTGGGGTGGAGTTCTCCACCTACGCCACCCCGACGATCGTGGGCGAGATCAAACGTCACTTCCGTGACAAGGGCTGGGCGGTCCGTGTGCCGCGCCGTCTGCAGGAGCTGAAGCTCTCGCTCACCAAGGCGATCAGCGAGCTGTCCCAGCGCGAGGGGCGTGCCCCGACCGTCGGAGAGCTGGCCTCGTTCCTGAAGATGACCGAGGAGGAGGTGCTTGAGGGGCTTGAGTCGGCCAACGCCTACTCCACGGTCTCCCTCGACGCGCCCGACTCCGGTGACGACGACGCGCCCGCGGTCGCCGACTCCCTCGGCATCGTGGACGACTCCCTTGAGGGCGTCGAGTACCGCGAGTCGCTCAAGCCCCTTCTCGAACGGCTGCCGCCCCGCGAGAAGCGCATCCTTCTGCTGCGTTTCTTCGGCAACATGACGCAGTCGCAGATCGCCACCGAGCTGGGCATCTCCCAGATGCACGTGTCCCGGCTGCTGGCCAGGACCCTGGCTCAGCTCCGCGAGGGGCTGACGGCGGAGGACTAGACGCCGTCCCGGTGCTCTCCGTAGAGCGCCTGGGTCGTCGGGGGTGACAGCAGCGCGACCAGTCCGATCACTGCCACGGTGATCAGCGGGATGCCGATCGTCCGCTGGTCGGACTGGATCAGCGTGACGCCCACGACGACGGCGAAGATCTGGGCGAGCACTCCGGGGCTCCTGGACCATCGCTCGGTCCTCAGCATGCCCAGGGCCACCCAGATCAGCGCGGCCCCGAGCAGGATGCCGAAACCGGCGACGAAGGCCGAGCTCACCACGTCAGAGGGCTGCCCGATGACCGTCTCGACTCCGACGTAACCGCCGAGCAGCACGGTGACGACGCCTTCGAGCGCCATGACGACGGCTGCGACGGTGAGAGTGAGCGGGCGCTGGTTCGACACGGGGTTCGACACAGCCAAAGCCTATCGCCGGGACATCTCGCCCTTCTCTGCCGCCGTGGCCGTGGTCGCGGCGGATACGCTGGCGTTATGCGAGCGATGCTCCTGGTGAACCCCAAGGCCACCACGACGAACCAGCGGACGCGGGACGTGCTGATCAGGGCGCTGGGCGCGACGGTGGATCTGACCGTCGAGGAGACCCAGTACCGGGGGCACGCGGCCCATCTGTCCCGCGAGGCCCATGGCTCCGGTTTCGACGTGGTCGCCGTGCTCGGCGGCGACGGGACCGTCAACGAGGCCGTCAACGGCCTGCTCGACGCCCCTGGCATCGCCGACATCACCGGGGAAGCCGTGGAGGGCGGCGACGCCGAGACGGCCCGTCGGGAAGATTCGTCCGATGACGGTGCCGTGGACGACGGTGTGAGCGGGGGCGCGGTGAACCGTCCCGCGCTGCTGACGATCCCCGGCGGCAGCGCCAACGTCTTCGCGCGGGCGCTGGGGCTGCCCAACGACCCGGTCGAGGCGGTCGGCGCGATCCTTGAGGCCCTGCGTGACGACAGACGCAGGACCGTCGGACTGGGCCAGGCCATCTGGAACGGCCGGCGCAGATACTTCACCTTCTGCAGCGGGCTCGGGTACGACGCCGAGGTGATCAGGGCCGTCGAGGGGCTGCGGGGCGCGGGGCGCAAGGCCACGCCCGCCCGCTATGTGAACACGGCTCTGCACCACTATCTGTCGACGGACAGGCGGCAGGCGCCCATGAGCGTCGAGGGGCCCGAGGTGCCTCCCGCGGACGACCTCTTCATGGCGATCGTCTCCAACACCTCACCCTGGACCTACGTGGGCTCCCGTCCGGTCTGCCCGACGCCGTGGGCGAGTTTCGAGACCGGCCTGGACCTGCTGGGGTTGCAGCGGCTCGACCCCGTCACGATGTGCCATCTGATGCCCCAGATCATCGGGGTGCGTGAGACCCTCCCCACCGGCCGCCACCTGGTACAACTCCATGACGAACGGGAGTTCACGGTGAGCGCCCTGCGCCCCGTGGCCTTTCAGCTTGATGGTGACTATCTGGGAGAGGTTGAGCGGGTAACGTTCCGCTCCATTCCGAAGGCGTTACAAGTGGTGGTATGACCAGTTACATCCGGTCATCGTGTGACGCATCCGACATGCATATCAGGCAAAACCTTCTCCCAAACCTCTTGCATGTACTGAGCGTGGCTGACAATCTCAACATTGACGTCGGAACGTAGGACCTTTGAGCGGAGACATCGCTCTTGGGCCACCGGCGATCTAGTGAACGCAACCCCGAACCGAACCAGGCTCGGGCGATCGTTCGCGCTGGTTAGTGAAAGTCTTCACAAAGTACACCGCCGGAGCCGAAGCAAGGGCTCCTCATCCGAAGGAGTGGACGCATGGACTGGCGCCACCGAGCCGCCTGCCGTGACGTGGACCCCGAGCTTTTCTTCCCGATCGGCAACACCGGCCCCGCCCTGATGCAGATCGAAGAGGCCAAGCAGGTCTGCCGCACCTGTAACGTCAGCGAGGCCTGCCTGAAGTGGGCGCTGGAGTCCGGTCAGGACGCCGGTGTCTGGGGCGGCATGAGCGAGGACGAACGCCGCGCCCTCAAGCGTCGCACGGCACGCGTCCGCACCCGTGTCAGCGCCTGAATCTCAGCGATCCGACAGAACCTTAGCAAACCAGGCGACGACTCCCGCGCGCCCCTCCCCCCGGGCTCGAACCGTGACCCCATGCCACGGTCTCAGGCCACGGGGAGGGGAATGCTCAGCGTGACCTCGGTGCCACCTCCCTGACGAGGTTCGATCGCCAGCCTGCCCGACAGTTCGCCGACGACGAGCGTCCGTACGATCTGCAGGCCGAGGCTGGTCGACGACTCCAGGTCGAAGTTCTCCGGCAGGCCGTTGCCGTCATCGGAGACGATCACGTCAAGCCGGTCGGCACCTCGCTCGACGATCACCTGAAGCTTCCCGGGACGCTGGGCGAGACCGTGCTGGACCGCGTTCTGCAGCAGCTCGGTGAGAACCATCGCCAGCGGCGTCGCGATCTCCGAGCGCAGTACCCCGAACGTCCCGATCCGGCGCGGCACCACCTGTGCCTCGGGTGCGGCGACCTCCCCTGTCATCGCGATCACCCGGTCGGCGATGTCGTCGAAGTCGACCTGTTCCTCGGGTGTGTGGGACAGCGTCTCGTGCACGATCGCGATCGAGCCGACCCTGCGCACCGCCTCCTCCAGCGCCTCCCGCCCCTCCGGCAGTTGCAACCGCCTGGCCTGCAGCCGCAGCAGCGCGGCCACCGTCTGCAGGTTGTTCTTGACCCGGTGGTGGATCTCCCTGATGGTCGCGTCCTTGGTCATCAGCTCCCGCTCGCGGCGACGCAGCTCCGTCACGTCGCGGATGAGCACCAGCGCGCCGATGCGCCCGCCCCCCACGACCAGCGGGATCGCCCGTAGCTGCACGACCGTCCCGCCCGACTCGACCTCGGTCTCCCTCGGTTCCCGGCCGCTGGCCACGATCATCAGGTTCTCGTTGATGGGCTCGTCGGAGTAGCACAGGTTCGCCGTGGTACGGCCGAGCTCGGCACCGACCAGGTCCGCGTTGAGCCCCAGCCTGCGGTAGGCGGACAGGGCGTTGGGTGAGGCGTAGGTGACCCGCCCCGCACGGTCGAGCCTGAGCAGTCCGTCGCCGACACGCGGGGAGCGGACCAGGATCGGTTCGGCGCCGGAGAAGGGGAAACGTCCCTCGGCGACCATCTGGGCCAGGTCGGAGGCGCTCTGCAGGTAGGTGAGTTCGAGCCGTGACGGGGTGCGCGCGGAGGAGAGGTTCGTCGAGCGCTGGATCACGCCGATGAAGTGGTCGGCGCGCCGTACCGGGATGGTCTCCTCGCGCACCGGCACTCCGCTCGACCAGTCGGGGTCGCCCTCCCGGCAGATGCGCCTCTCGTTCCAGGCGGTGTCGATGAGCGCCCGCTCGCCCTTGGCCGCCGTCATCCCCACGATGTCGTCGTGATAGACGGTCGGGCCCGTGGTCGGCCGCATCTGGGCGACCGCGATCCAGCCGGTGCCCTCCCTGAGGGGGATCCACAGGATGAGGTCGGCGAACGACAGGTCGGCCAGAAGCTGCCAGTCGGAGACCAGTGAGTGCATCCACTCAAGGTCCGCGTCGTCGAGCGCGGTGTGACGAACCGCCAGGTCGCTTAGAGTCGGCACTCGTGCATCATGCGTGGTTTGAGGGGCCGAACGCGAATCGGGCACACCACATTGGGAAAATGCCCCCATGACACATGGGCCCGATCCGCTGGCGCGCTTCCGAACCGCCGCGGTGGCGCGGGAGGCCGCGGGACTCAGACGGGTCCTGCGTGCCCGGGCCTCCGACGACGACCTGGTCGATCTGGCCTCGAACGACTATCTCGGGCTCGCCGGGGATCGGCGGCTCGCCGAGGCCGCGTCCGCGGCGGCCTTCGAATGGGGAACGGGTGCGACCGGCTCCCGCCTCGTGACCGGTTCGACCGTGCTGCACGCCCGCCTTGAGGAACGGCTGGCCGCCTTCGCCCACGCGGAGGGCGCCCTGGTGTTCTCCTCCGGGTACCTGGCCAACCTGGCGGCCGTCACGGCGCTCGGCCGCGACGCCCTGGTGGTCTCGGACGCGGGTAACCACGCCTCGATCGTGGACGCCTGCCGTCTGTCGCGCTCCCCCGTGACGGTCACCCCGCACCGGGACGTGACGGCCGTGGAGAAGGCGCTCGCCGGCCGGGACACCGAGCATGCGATCGTGGTCACCGACGCGCTCTTCTCCGTCGACGGGGACCTGGCCCCGCTGGCCGAACTGCACGCGGCGGCCGTACGGCAGGGCGCGCTGCTGGTGGTCGACGAGGCGCACTCTTTGGGAATCCTCGGGTTCGGAGGACGGGGGGCGGCGCACGCGGCGGGTCTGGCCGGGGAGCGGACCGTTGTGAGAACGGTCACACTCTCCAAATCCCTCGGTTCCCAGGGTGGGGCCGTCCTCGGCGCTCCCGAGGTCATCGAAACCCTGATAAACACAGGCCGTTCCTTCATCTTCGACACCGCTCTCGCGCCGGGGAGCGTGGCCGCCGCACTCGCCGCGCTAGATATCCTTCACAATCAGCCCGAACTGCCCGGACACGTGCTCACCAGAGCGAAGGAGCTGGCCGCCCTGGCCCGCGACCTTGGTCTGGAGACCAACGATCCGGCGGGTGCGGTCGTCCCGATCGTGCTCGGCCAACCCGAGACGGCGCTTCGGGCCGCCGTCATCTGTGCGGAACACGGGGTGCGGGTCGGATGCTTCCGGCCGCCCTCGGTACCGGCCGGCCGCTCTTGCCTGCGGTTGACCGCGCGGGCCAATCTGAGTTCCGACGATCTAGCGGTGATCAAGGGTGCGCTCACCGCCGTGGCCGAGATGAAGGTGACCATGTGAGTGAGCGAAGCGAGCGGACCTGCGGGTGGGACACGGGTCCCGTCGCCCTCGAACCTCCGGACGAGGTGCGGGCGTGACGGAGGAATCCCCCAGAATCCCGAAGTACTACGACGTCAAGCGCAGCCTGCTCGCGCTCACCAAGAGCCTGGCCGCCGGCAGCGCCCTGCCCCCCGAGCGGACGCTCGCGGTGCGTTTCGAGACGTCGCGCACCACCGTGCGCCAGGCCCTGTCCGAACTCGTGGTCGAGGGACGGCTGGTGCGCATCCAGGGCAAGGGGACGTTCGTCGCGCACCCCAAGGTCGCCCAGGTGCTGCAACTCACCTCCTACACCGGTGACCTCAGGACCGTCGGCCTCGAACCCGACACCAAGATCCTCGACATCAGCTACATCACCGCGGACGAGCCGCTGGCCCGGCGCCTGGCGATCAACCCCGGCGGCCGGGTGCTACGGATCCACCGGCTCCGTCTGGCCAACGGAGAGCCGATGTCCATCGACACCACCCACCTGTCCGCCCGCCGCTTCCCCCGGCTCAGGCGCGAGCTTGAGGTGCACTCCTCGCTGTACGAGACACTGCACAACGCCTACAACGTACGGCTGACGGACGCCGAGGAGATCATCGAGACCGTGCTGGCCACGCCGTACGACGCCCAGGTGCTGAGCGTGGACGTGGGTCTGCCGATGCTGCTGCTCACCCGGCACGCCTTCGACGCCGACGGCAACCCGGTCGAATGGGCCCAGTCCCTCTACCGGGGAGACCGCTACAAGTTCGTCACCCGCCTTCGCCGCCCCTGACGTCCGTAAGGTGTGGAGGATGAGCATCCTCGTGATCACCGGGACCGACACGGGAGTCGGCAAGACGATCGTCACCGCCGCGGTCGCCGCGCTCGCCAAGGAGCGCGGCGCCTCGGTCGCGGTGGTGAAACCGGCGCAGACCGGGGTCGGCGCGCTCGACCCCGGCGACCTGGACGACGTCATCCGGCTGACCGGGGTGACCACCACCTTCGAGTTGTCCAGGTTCCCCGACCCCCTGGCCCCCGCGGCGGCGGCCAGGGTCGCTGGCCTGCCCCCGGTCTCCCTCGACCACGCCGCCGCCCGCATCGCCGATCTGGCCTCCTCCCACCGCCTGGTGCTCGTCGAGGGCGCGGGCGGGCTCCTGGTCCGCTTCGACGAGGAGGGGGCGACCCTGGCCGACCTGGCCAGGGCGTTGTCCGCTCCGGTGCTGCTGGTGACGCGGGCGTCCCTGGGCACGCTCAACCACACCGCGCTGACGCTGGAGGCCATGGCGGGACGCGGCCTCGACCTGGCGGGCGTGATCATCGGTTCCTGGCCCGCCGAACCCGGCCTCGCCGAACGGTGCAACGTCGCCGATCTGGAGATGCTCGCCGCCAGGCCGCTGGCGGGCGCGCTGCCCGAGGGCGCCGGATCCCTCGACCGGGAGGCCTTCGCCCGTACGGCCCGCATGGGCCTTGCCCCCGTGCTGGGAGGGGGCTTCGACTCCTCAGCCTTCAGATCCACATTTAGGCTCTAGCCGTAGCCGACGGCCTTCAGAGTGGAGCAGCATGAGCGACATACTCGACATCGCCCGCGTCCAGGTGCTTGAGGAAGGCAGAGGACTCGACGCCGGACAGGCCCTGCGGTGTCTGGAGTTACCCGAAGAGCGAGTTTCCGACCTGCTGGCGCTCGCGCACGAGGTGCGTGTGAAGTGGTGCGGCCCCGAAGTCGAGGTCGAGGGGATCATCTCCCTCAAGACGGGCGGCTGCCCGGAGGACTGCCATTTCTGCTCCCAGTCGGGGCAGTTCAGTTCACCGGTCCGCGCCGCGTGGCTGGACATCCCGTCCCTGGTCCAGGCGGCCAAGGAGACCGCGGCGACGGGGGCGACGGAGTTCTGCATCGTGGCCGCGGTGCGCGGTCCCGACCGGCGGCTGATGGACCAGGTCCGCGAGGGGGTCGAGGCGATCAGGCAGGCCGTCGACATCAACGTCGCCTGCTCCCTGGGCATGCTCACCCAGGAGCAGGTCGACGAGCTGGCCGGGATGGGCGTGCACCGTTACAACCACAACCTGGAGACCGCCAGGTCGCACTTCGACAAGGTCGTCACCACCCACAGCTGGCAGGAACGCTGGGACACCTGTCTGATGGTGCGCGAGGCCGGGATGGAGCTGTGCTGCGGCGGCATCGTCGGCATGGGCGAGACGCTGGAGCAGCGGGCCGAGTTCGCCGGACAGCTCGGCGAACTCCAGCCCGACGAGGTCCCGCTGAACTTCCTCAACCCCCGTCCCGGCACGCCCTTCGAGTCGTTCCCGCTGCTGACGGGTACCGAGGCGCTCAGGACGATCGCGACCTTCAGACTGGCGCTGCCCCGCACGATCCTGCGCTACGCGGGCGGCAGGGAGCTGACGCTGGGCGACCTGGGCACCCGTGACGGCATGCTCGGCGGGATCAACGCGATCATCGTCGGCAACTACCTCACCACGCTCGGCCGTACCCCCGAGGCGGACCTCAACCTGCTGGCCGACCTGCGGATGCCGATCAAGGCGCTCTCCGAGACCCTGTGAGCCGAGGAACCCGCTCCCGGTGCCGTCCGAGGAGCGGGTTCCCCCATGTGACAGGTGGTCAGAGCGTTAGCCGGGGGGAATCTGGGCAGGGTCTCCAATCACTGTCCGGCTAAGTGACTGACTGGTAGGTTGCGCGATATGGAGTCTCCAAAGCACGCGGGCGACATCGCGGTCGCCGTCTCCAAGGCCTACGGGATCGAGACCATGTTCACCCTGTCCGGCGGGCACGTCTTCCCGCTGTACGACGGGGCGGTCCACGAGGGCGTGCCGATCCTCGACGTACGGCACGAGCAGAGCGCGGTCTTCGCGGCCGAGGCGACGGCCAGACTGACCCGCAGGCCAGGTCTGGCCGTGCTCACCGCGGGCCCCGGCGTCACCAACGGCGTCAGCGGCGTGGCGACCGCGCACGCCAACGGCTCCCCCGTCGTGATCATGGGAGGCAGGGCGCCGAGGTCGCGCTGGGGCTCCGGCGCGCTGCAGGAGATGGACCACCCGCCGTTGCTGGCTCCGATCACCAAACTGGCCTTCACCGGCTCCGGGCCCGACTCCGTCGGCGAGGACGTGGAGATGGCCTTCAGGACCGCCCTCGCCCCGCACCGGGGGCCGGTCTTCCTCGACTTCCACATGGACGACCTGTTCTCCCCGGCTCCCCCGCTCGAACACGCGACCAGGACCCTGACCCCCTCACCGCTCGAACCCGACCCCGACGCGCTCGCCGGTATCGCCGCCCTGCTCGCCGAGGCCGAACGCCCGGTGCTGGTGCTCGGCTCCGACGTGTGGATGGACCGGGCGGAGGAGGTCGCCAGGGGCTTCGCCGAGGAGTTCCGCCTGCCGGTCATCCCCAACGGACAGGGTCGTGGCATCCTTCCCGCGGGCCACGAACTCCTGGTCACCCGCGCCCGCGGCCTGGCCTTCTCCCAGGCCGACCTGGTGATCGTCGCGGGCGCCCCGCTGGACTTCCGGCTCGCCTACGGCTGGTTCGGCGGCAAGAACGGCACCCCGCTCGCCAGGGTCGTGCACCTGGCCGACGCGCCGTCGCAGCTGACCCCCCACATGCAACCCTCCGGCGCCGCCGCGGGTGACCTGTCGCTGGTCTTCTGGGGTCTCGGTACGGCCTGCGGCGAGGCGGGCGTCTCCCCCAAGGCGTACGCGCCGTGGCTGTCGAGGTTGAGGGAGGCCGCCGACGCCGCGGTCGCCGGGGACGCCGAACTGCTGGCCTCCGACGCCGACCCGATCCACCCGATGCGGATCTACGGTGAGCTGAACAAGATCCTCGCCGACGACGCCGTGGTGATCGGCGACGGCGGCGACTTCGTCTCCTACGCGGGCAAGTACGTCGAGCCGAGGCAGCCGGGCAACTGGCTCGACCCCGGCCCCTACGGCTGTCTGGGCACCGGCCTCGGCTACTCCATCGCCGCCCGCCTGGCCAGGCCGTCCTCCCAGGTGGCGTTGCTGCTCGGCGACGGCGCCGCCGGGTTCTCGCTGATGGATGTGGACACGCTCGTCCGGCACCGCCTGCCGGTCGTGATGATCTGCGGCAACAACGGCATCTGGGGCCTGGAGAAGCACCCCATGCGGCTGCTGTACGGCTACGACGTGGCGGCCGAGTTGCAGCCGCAGTGCCGATACGACGAGGTGGTGACGGCGCTCGGCGGGGGTGGTGAGCTGGTCACCGACCCGGCGGAGATCGGTCCCGCGCTGCGCCGGGCCTTCGACTCCGGCGTGCCGTACATGGTGAACATCGCCACCGATCCGGCGATCGCCTACCCCCGCAACACGACGGGGGTCTGAACGGCCCCGGATCGCCGGGGCCGTTCAGATCAGGAGGTGCTCGGGCTCGGGCTCGGGCTCGACGGGCAGGCGTCGTTGACCAGGGTGATGTCCACCGGCCGCTTCGCGTCCCACATGGTGCCCGCGCCGGGCCGCTGCTCGACCACCTTCATGCACTGGGTGACGTCGACGTCGGGGCCGATGCTTGAGGCCGCCTTGAAACCGGCCTTCTTGAGCACCGCCTTGGCCGCCTCCTCGTTGAGGCCCATCACGCTCGGCACCTTCTTCTTCACCACCGGCGTCGCGGTCGCGCTCGGCGAGTGAGTCGGGGACGAGGACGGTTTCGGGTTGTCAGCCGTCTTCGTCGGCTTTGCCGTTGGCTCCTCCGGCTCGTCGGATTCGGTCTCCGTCGGAGTGGGGGTCCGCGTCGGGGTGGGCTTCGGCTCGTCGTCCTGGGTGGGCCTCACCGTTGGGGCGGTCGTCTTGGGCGGCCTGTGGGTGGACGGAGGCTTCGCGGCGGAGGTGCTCACGGTCGGGACCACCATGCCCTGGGTGTCCTTGGTGGGGCCGGTCTCCCCCGCGGCCATCGCGTTGATCGCGATCCCGACGAGCCCGGCGCACGCCACGCCCGCGACGGCGAACACCGCGATCGTCCCGCCCTTACGCCGTGGCTTGCGTAAAGCCCGGCGACCACGTCCGGGGACGGAGACGGCGACCTCGGTGGCCGGGCTCCGTGGCGAACTCTCCTGGGGAGGCGTGGTCGCGGGCCCCGTCATCGGCGGACCCGGCTGCGGCGCGGGCTGCCAGGCGGTCTCCTGCACCGCCGGAGGCGGAGTGCCCGCCATACCGCCCTGCTGGCCGGGAGCCGCCGTGGCCTGCCTGGCCGCGGCGCTCATCGCGGCGCCGCTCGGGAAACGCCGGGCCGGGTCCTTGGACAGCGCCCGCTCGACCAGTGCCCGCACCCCGGGCGGGATGTGCGGCGGCAGCGCGGGAGGCTCCTCGCGGATGTGCTTGAGCGCGATGGTGACCGGTGTGTCACCGTCAAAGGGCCGCTGCCCGGCCAGGCACTCGTAGGCGACCACCCCGAGCGCGTAGATGTCCACGGCCGGTGTGACGGGTGCGCCCTCCGCCTGCTCAGGGGCGCAGTAGGCGGCGGTGCCCAGCACCATGCCCGCGTCGGTGAGCCTGCTCGCGGCGTCCGACCTGGCGATGCCGAAGTCGGTGAGCACGAGAGTGCCGTCCGAGCGGACCAGCAGGTTTCCCGGCTTGATGTCGCGGTGGACGATGCCCTGCTCGTGTACGGCCTGCAGGGCCGAGGCCGCCTGGGCGATGAGCTCCATCGCCGCCCCCGGCGCGATGCTCCCCAGACGCGCGAGCAGCCGGTCGAGCGGCTCCCCGTCGACGAACTTCATCACCAGGTATGCCGTCGCCCCCGCGCCGGGCACCTCGTGAACCCCGTAGTCATAGACCTCGACCACTCCGGGGTGGTTGATCGTCGCCATCGCCCGGGCCTCGCCCTGGAACCGCACCAGGAAGCCCGGATCGTCGGTACGGCCGGGCAACAGCACCTTGACGGCGACCGTCCTGGCCAGGACGATGTCCTCGCCGCGCCAGACCTCGCCCATACCGCCGGCGCCGATGCGGGTATCCAGGCGATACCGCCCCGCCAGCGTCGTGCCTTGGGCCACCATGAAAATCCCCCGTAACCCTCTCCGCTCCCGCCTCAGGGCTCTCCAACAAAGCGGATTTGTATCGCGGCAACGTCACGGCGAAGTCACGAAACCCTGTGGGCCGGACAGCTTGTTAAAGGCGCGTGCCGTAGCATGGCACAAATCTCAAAATCTTTGCGGTAATTGTACAGATTGTGGCTTTACCTGCCGGGGGACGAAGCCACTTTGGCGGTCACGACCAGAAAACGGCAGGTCAGGACAGCCGCGATCAGCCGCTCAGCGAGCCGTGTTCCGAACAACGCGCCGACCAGCCACGTACAGTCACCTGAACCACCATTCGGCGGCGGCAGCGGGCGCAGTAGCGGGGCGGCTCGAAGGCACGGGCGGCGAGACAGGCCGCGTGGTCTCCCTCATCCGAAGGACGACCGCAGTGATCGCAGTAGGGGGTCACAGGATCAGACCCTATGCTGGCCCGCATGACGCTCGCTCCCGGTATGCACGCCCGGCTGCTCATCATGGTCGAGAGGAGCGACACCGCGACGAAGGTCGGCAGCGGGGACGTCCCCGTGCTGGCCACCCCGCGGCTGCTCGCCTTCGCAGAACGCGCGACCGTCCAGGCGATCGGGGACGCCCTCGGACCCGGTCAGACCTCCGTGGGGACGAAGGTCACGCTGGAACACCTGGCCGCGAGCCCGGTCGGCGCCCACGTCGAGATCAGCGCCGAGCTCACCGCGGTCGAGGGCCGTCGCCTGTCGTTCGTCTTCACCGCCCGCGACCGCGACTCCGTCGTCGCGACGGGCACGGTGGAGCGGGTGATCGTCGACCGCGAGCGTTTCCTCGCCGGTCTCACCCGCTGACCCCCGGCCGCGCCGTCCACCCCGCGGGTCTACTCGATGACGGCGATGAGGTCGCCCTCCTGGATGACGTCGCCCTCGGCCACCTTGAGCTGGGCGATGACCCCCTCGTCCTCGGCGATGACGGGGATCTCCATCTTCATGGACTCAAGGATGACCAGGGTGTCGCCGTCCTCGACGGTGTCGCCCTCGGAGACGAGGACCTTCCAGACGTTGGCCACCATCTCAGCGTGTACTTCAGCCACCGGAAACTCCTATCAATCACTGTGATTCAACTGTGCCAGACGGGATGACTCAGGCCCTCATCCGGGAGACCAGCCCGGTGTCGTAGCTCCCGTCAACGAACTCGGGGTGTTCCAGCAGCTCCGCGCAGAACGGCAGGTTGTTCTTCGGTCCCTCGACCTTGAAGTCCGCCACCGCCCCGCGGGCGCGCTCCAGGGCCTCGGCCCGGGTCTGGCCGTACACGCACAGCTTGGCCATCAGCGGGTCGTAGAACGGGGTGACCGTGTTGCCCTCGGTGTAGCCCGAGTCGACCCTGACACCCTCACCGGACGGCTCCGACCAGACGGCGATCTTGCCGGGGCCGGGGAAGAAACGCTTGGGGTCCTCGGCGTAGACCCGGAACTCGATCGCGTGGCCACGCGGGGTGGCGTCGAGGTCGGTCCGCTCACCCGCGGCGATCCGCAGCTGCTGCTCGACCAGGTCGATCCCGGTGACGAGTTCGGTCACCGGATGCTCGACCTGGAGCCTGGTGTTCATCTCCAGGAACACGAAGTCCTGCTTGTCGGCGTCGACCAGGCACTCGACGGTGCCCGCGCCGAGGTAGCCGACCGCCTCGCCGGCCCTGACCGCGGCGGCCAGCATGCGCTCGCGCAGTTCCTGGGTGATGCCGGGGGACGGGCTCTCCTCGACGACCTTCTGGTGACGGCGCTGCACCGAGCAGTCACGCTCGCCCAGAGCGAGGACGGTACCGTCGGTCAGGCCGAGGATCTGCACCTCGACGTGGCGGGCCCGTTCGATGTAGTGCTCAAGCAGGATGGCGGGTGTCCCGCCGAAGCGGGCCGCCGCCCTCGACGCCTGTTCGAACGCCTTGGCCAGCCCCTCGGCGTCGTGGGCGACGCCCATGCCGATGCCGCCGCCGCCCCCGGCCGTCTTCACCATCAGGGGGTAGCCGATCTCCTCGGCCGCCGCGACCGCCTGTTCCAGGTCGGTGACCGGGGTACGGGTTCCCGCGGCGACGGGCACGCCCGCCTCCTCCATGAGGTTCCTGGCGTTGATCTTGTCACCCATCCGCTCGATCGCCTCGGGAGATGGGCCGATCCAGACAATTCCCGCCTCGGCCACGGCCCTGGCGAACGCGGCGTTCTCCGAGAAGAAGCCGTACCCGGGGTGGATCGCCTGCGCGCCCGAATCACGGGCGGCCCGCAGGACCTTCTCCGCGTCGAGGTAGCTCTGCGCCGGGTTCGCGGGCCCCAGGAGGATCGCCTCGTCGGCCTCCCTGACGAACGGCAGATCCGCGTCTGCCTCGGAATACACCGCGATGGCCCGCAGGCCCATGCGCTGGACCGTACGGATGATCCGTCGTGCGATTTCGCCGCGGTTGGCGACCAGAACGGACTCGAACACTGTGGTGGACCCCTTTCGACCGCTCCACCTTATGACCGGCTTCCCCACTCGGCCCTTCGTCTGAGCCACCGATCACGGCAACACGATCTGTAGGAAACCCACAACAGTGCGAGGAAACCGTACGGCTCAAAGTCTGTTGAGGCAGGCCAGCCTGCCGACGACGCGGGTCATGGCCTCGACGACCTCGGGGTCGTACTCCTCCCCCGCACCGAGGTGGAGCCGTTCGAGCGCCGCCCCCGCCCGGTCGCGGTCGACGGACCCGCCGACCAGGTCGTCGTAGGCGTTGGCCGCCTTGATGACACGGCTGGCCACCGGCGGGTTCTCCGCGCAGCCGTCGCACTGACGCCGCACGATCTCGGCGACGCGGTCGAGCACCCCGGTCTGGCGGATCACCTCCGCCCCGAGTTCGGCGATGCGCCTGGCCTGCTCGGGCTCGGTGAGGACCGTGGCTCCGCCGGGGATCGGGTCGCGCAGGGACAACTGCCCGATGTCGTGCATGAGCGCGGCGTACTCCAGGTCGAGCAGCTCGGGCTCGGCCATGCCCAGCTCACGGCCGGTCGCCACGGCCAGGCGGCTGACCCGGTGGGAGTGCCCCGGCTCGACGTAACCGCCGACCTCGGTCACCCGCGCCAGCGCCCTGACCGTCTGCAGGTAGGTCGCCCTGATCCCGGCGTACTTACGGAAGGCCACCTGGGTGACCAGCAGGGGCGCGGCGAAGACCAGCAGCGCGGCCATGTCCATGCTGTGCGAGGCCAGCGCGAGCAGGATGCCCGAGGCCGCAACCGCCGCCCACAGCGGAGCCGCCATCCGCAGCTCGTCCTGTACGGCGACGCCGAAGGCCGCCCGCACCTGCTCGGCCCGCAGCACGGCGGCCAGCAGCACGTCGACCAGCACCATCACCAGGACGAGCAGGCCCATCACCCCGAGGGCGGGCCACCAGCCCCCCTCCGGACGTTTGGCCAGTTCGAACAGCGGACCGGCCAGCGGCCGGTAGGCCAGGGCGAGCAGGGCGCCGGTGAACAGCCTGCGCGCCATGGCGTCCGGGCTCGGCGGCCTGCCGACCGCCAGATGCGGCAGCGCACCGGCGATCATGCCGACCGTCAGCACCGCGATGACCTGCAGGGCCGTGTGCCTGGCCGGGACGCCCCCCAGATCCAGCAGCAACGTGTAGCCCAGGGCGGCGGCGGCGCCGATCGGCGCGACCTCCCTGTTGCCCGGCATCGTGAGCCTGGCCAGCTCACCCGCGGCGATCAGCGCGCCGAACCCGACGGCGACGCTGGGGGCGGTCAGACCGGTCGCGGCCGTGTGCGCGACCCCGGCGACCGCCAGCAGACCGGCCGCGCAGATCAGCAGGAGCTGACCGGAGTCGAGCCGCCGGAACGTCCTGGTGGCCAGGGTTGTCGTGGTGGTGCTGCTCACCGCTCGGGCACCACCTGGATGGGCATCGTCGGATCGTCGTGGTCCTTGGCGGTCGTCTCCGCCGTGTCCTCGGGGGGCGCGACGACCTTGCGCGGCGCCTCCCAGCCGTGACGGTCGACGGCCTTGGTGAAGGCGACGACCATCTCCGGGTCGAACTGGGTGCCCGCCCCTTTGCGCAGTTCGGCCATGGCCACCTCCACGGGACGGGCGCCCCGGTAGGAGCGGTCGGAGGTCATCGAGTCGAAGGCGTCGGCGACCGCGATGATCCGGGCGAACTCCGGTATCTCCTCCCCGGCCAGCCCCATCGGGTACCCCTTTCCGTCCTGCCGCTCATGGTGGTGCATGATCCCGGCGAACGCCTCGTCGAGGAAGTCGATGCCCCGCACGATCTCCAGCCCGCGCATCGGGTGCAGCTGGATGGCGGCGTACTCCTCCTCGGTGAGCGGCCCGTCCTTCTGCAGCACCTTGGTCGGCACTCCCAGCTTGCCCACGTCGTGCAG
The DNA here is from genome assembly GCF_040631445.1 of Streptosporangium sp. NPDC020072. Classification (NCBI taxonomy): domain Bacteria; kingdom Bacillati; phylum Actinomycetota; class Actinomycetes; order Streptosporangiales; family Streptosporangiaceae; genus Streptosporangium; species Streptosporangium sp. NPDC020072. The sequence continues at coordinate 689,610 of NZ_JBEYAB010000001.1, forward strand.
CATCCCGGCGTAGCGAATCGCCCGCAACCTCTCGGAGCCCATGCCGATCTCCTGGGCGATCATCCCGGAGGCCAGCGAGACCCGGGTGCAGTGGCCTCGGGTGTAGTAGTCCTTGGTCTCCACCGCCTGGCACAGCGCGGCGATCGTGGCGTCGTAGGAGCGTTGCTGGGCGAGGTACTGGCCGAAGGCCCAGCGGGCGACGAAGAGCGGCAGCAGCACGAGCACCGCGGAGATCGAGTTGACCGTGGCCCACAGCCCGGCGATCAGCAGTCCGAAGGTGGCGTAACCCAGGTAGGAGACCATGAACTGGGCCAGTCCCCGCAGCGGAGGCACCTGGTCGGCCTGCCCGGTGACGACCAGGACGATCGCGATGAGGACGAAGTTGAGCGGCACGAAGACAGCCGCGGCCCCGGCGAACGGCACGATCAGGTCGTCGAACCCGGCGATGTCCGGCAGCCTGGCCCTGCCGCCGAGCCACTCGTAGGCGCAGCCCGCGGCGTAACCGCAGATGGCGAACTGGGCGCCGTTGAACAGGCGCTTGACCAGCGGCAGCCCGGGACGCACGCTGAAGACGGCCGTCATGCCGACCAGCGCGGCGCCCTGCGGCCCGACAAGCACCACGGCGGCGAGCGCGGCCGAGAAGCTGACCGAGACCGCCGCCTGCTTGACGTTGAGCAGGGTCGGCACCGACTCGCACACCAGGAACAGCAGGGCCAGCACCAGGAGGTTCGACCAGTCGAGCCACTCCAGACGATCGCTTCCCGCCACGCTGTATCCGAGCAGCGCGCACGCCACTCCGATCACAGCGACCAAATAGACCTTGGCAAACCACGGCAGTCCACGCAAAGCGGCCACCCTTGGGGTCCTACGCGCGCGTGCTCAGGTCCAGGAGATCCCCAGTCGGATGGGGGTGACCGTTTCCTTCAACATGCGCTGCCTCCATGTCGATTTCCCACTCAGGCTACAGAAGCCGAACAGGCCAAGACCGGCAGACGTGGAATCGCAAGCAAAGCGTAACCAATCCATCACCCCACGCCATCACGGACCATCCCGTACGGCTCGCACCCGGTTACGGCGCCGTACGCCTGGCCCTGGCCCAGTCGACGGTGACCTTCAGCCCGGCGGCCAGGTCCGTTCCCGGCCGCCAGCCGAGGCCCTCGAACGCCGGGGTGGGGTCGACCGCCATCGCCGGCAGGTCGCCGAGCCTGGCCGGCGCGCTGTCCGGCGCGTCGGGGGCCCCCGCCGCGGCGGCGACCAGGGAGTGCAGCGCCCGGTCCGTCGTCTCGACGCCCGTGCCCAGGTTGAACCTGCGGCCGTCGCCCTCCTGCCCGCAGGCCCGCGCGAAGCCGTCCACCACGTCGTCGACGAACACGTAGTCACGGGTCTGGGTGCCGTCGCCGTACACGACCGTGGGGGTGCCGTTGAGCAGGGCGTCGGTGAAGATGGCCACCACCCCCGCCTCCCCCTGCGGAGACTGGCGCGGGCCGTAGACGTTCGCGAGCACGAGCGTGGTGTACTCGATGCCGTACAACGCCCTGAAGGTCGCCAGGTAGGTCTCCGCGCTGAGCTTGGACGCCGCGTACGGCGAGCGCGGGTCGGTGGCCGCGTCCCCGGGCACCGGGATGACGGCGGGCCTGCCGTACACGGCGACGGAGGAGGCGAGGACGACCTTCCTGGTGCCGCCTCGGTGGGCGGCGGTCAGCACCGAGGCGGTCCCCTCGACGTTCAGCCTGGCGTCGTGGACGGGGTCGGCCACGCTCTTGCGCACACTGATCTGCGCGGCCAGGTGACAGATCACCTCGGGCCTGACCTCGGCGGCCAGGCCGATCAGGGCCGGGTCGCGGATGTCCATCTCGTGCAGGGAGAAGCGCGGGCTCTCGGCCGCGGCGGCGAGGTTGCCCCGGTCTCCACCGGACAGGTCGTCGACCGCGGTGACCTCGTGGCCGTCGGCCAGCAGCCGGTCGACCAGGGTGGAACCGATGAACCCGGCCCCACCGGTGACGAGTATCCGCATGCCCAACCCCCAGGTCTCTCGTTTGGCACAGCCGTACGAGAGATCCTAAGAGGTCAGCCCCTCAGTTCGGAGCGGACCTGCTCGATCCGGCCGAGCACCTTGGCACGCAGGTCCTCGGAGGCCTTGTCACAGCCGCAGTGTTTGGCGATCAGCTGCTTGACCACCTGTTCGAGACCGTACTCCTCCAGGCAGGGGCCGCACTCGTCCAGGTGCACGCGGATGTCGGCGCAGTTGCCCTCGTCCAGCTCGCCGTCGAGGTAGGTGTAGACCTTCTCCAGGACGTCCCGGCAGTCGGTGGCGTGGGGCTTTCCACAGCTCATGCGATCACCTCGCCACAGAAGTCGCCGTGCTCGCTCACTTCGCACCCTCCGCGGGGACCAGACCACGCTCACGGGCGTAGTCCTCAAGTTGCGTCCGCAGCTGACGCCTGCCGCGGTGGAGCCTCGACATCACGGTCCCGATGGGCGTGCCCATGATGTCGGCGATTTCCTTGTAGGGGAAGCCCTCCACGTCGGCGAGGTAGACCGCGATGCGGAACTCCTCGGGCAGGGCGGCGAGCGCCTGCTTGACGTCACTGTCGGGGAGGTGTTCGAGCGCCTCGATCTCCGCCGACTTCAGGCCGCCGGAGGTGTGCGACTCGGCCCTGGCGAGCTGCCAGTCCTCGATCTCCTCGGCGCCCGACTGCTTGGGCTCCCGCTGCTTCTTGCGGTAGCTGTTGATGAAGGTGTTGGTCAGGATGCGATACAGCCAGGCCTTGAGGTTCGTGCCTTCCTGGAACTGGTGGAAGGACGCGAAGGCCTTGGCGAAGGTCTCCTGAAGGAGGTCTTCGGCATCCGCCGGGTTCCGGGTCATCCGAAGGGCCGCGGAGTAAAGCTGGTCGAGATAGGGCATGACATCCCGTTCGAACCGCGCGCTCCGCTGCTCCAGAGTCTCCTCGTCTGTCGCAGGGACCGGACCCACCCCCTTAGTATCGCCGGAGTCCTGCTGACGCGGGACGCCGTACTGAGCGGAGAATACCCGCTCATCAGGGAATGACCGATCACCGGGGCGGACGACGGGTTCGATCAAGGCGAGCATCGGCTGGCCAACCTCCCGAAAGGATCTGTGTTGTCCGCTGCAACACCCCCGCCCGGCCATCTGTTCCCACAAGATAGAAGGTGACGAACACCCCGGTGTGGGGAAAACCATACGTACCGGTAGGTACTGGAGACCACCGGAAACCAGACGCCAGGAGCCGCTTGTGCTGCCCATCCCGGCCGAAGAGCTGAACGGCTCAGGAACGCTCGGGCCGTACTGGACCTTTTACCGAGCCGTAGCCGCCGAGCAACTGAGCCGCTGGCTGCCGGAGAGCCCCTCGACCGTCCTCGACCTGTCCGGGGGCAGGGGCCGCTGGTCCGCCCAGGCCGCCAGAGCCGGGCACCGGGTGCTGGAGGTCGTCGACTTCCGCAGGGCCGTCGAGGGACAGGCGCTGCACGACGCCTCGAAGGTCCGCCAGGTACGTGCCGACGACCTGCGCTTCCTGCCCGACGAGAGCATGGACGCCGTGCTCGCCGAGGAACGCGCGATGTCGGTCGAGCTCATGGCCGAGTCCGCGATGGGCGACGTCGCCAGAGTGCTGCGCCCCGGCGGGCGGGCCCTGGTCTGCGTCGACTCCCTGGTGCTGGGGATGGCGATCCTCGCCGAGCAGAACTACTGGGCCCACCTGCGCCAGACGGACGAGGTCATGCTCGTGCCCTGGCCGGACGGCAGCATCACCCGCTGCTTCAGCAGCGGCCAGCTCCGCGAGCTGCTCACCGGCGCGGGGCTGGAGGTCGAGTGGATACGGCCCCGCACGGTGCTGTCCCCCTCGACGGTCGACCACGTCCTGGCCTCCGACTCCAGGGCGCTCACCTGGCTGGTCAACACCGAGCTTGAGGCGCACCCGGACGACGACGACACCGTCGGCATCCACCTGGTGGCCAGCGCCAGACGGGTGTGAGGAGCGTTCAGCGGCGGCGTTCGCGCCGCGACTGACACCGGACACAGCGGGCGGCCTCGGGGCGCGCCTCAAGCCTGCCCTCCGGTACGGCCTGGCCGCAGTCGGCGCAGCGGCCGTAGACCCCCTCCTCCAGACGTCTGAGCGCGTCGGCGACCGCGCGGCGCTGCACGGTCGCCGCCTCCAGCATGGCCAGCGTCCGGTCGGCGTCGGTCAGGACGGATCCGGCGTCCGCGAGGGAACGTTCCCATCCGGCCAGTGGGTCCCCTCGCAGAACCCCGATGGACCGGTCGAGCTCGGCGAGCATGCTCTCCAGGCGCATGCGCACGGTCGCGGCGTCCACGAATCCGCACCTCCGCAGGGTGGGGGCGGCCTGTGAAGGGATTTCCCCGACTTCTCCCGTCAGGCGGCAAGACGATGAGGTCTGCGGGCGAACGCCCCACCGATGGCGCCATGAGGCATCGCTCCCTCAGCGGATGCCCGCTACGGAGGGTTTCCACACCGTTTACCGAGAGGTTTCCTTTCCCGGCTCTTTCAGAACAGCGCCTGACCGTCTCCTCGGTCCTCGGGGAGCGGCTCCACGAGTTCGGGACCGTTGTTGCGCACCGAGTTCACCGCGCTTGAGACGGGATAGGCCGTCAGCCCCGCCGAGGCGGCGGGCACCAGGAACTCCTCCGCCTCGGGGACGCCGGGGTCGAGCCACTGCGCCCAGCGGTCCCGTTCGATCAGCATCGGCATCCGCTCGTGGATGGCGCCCAGTTCGTCACGGGCCGTGGTGGTGACGACCGCGCAGGTCGTCAGCCAGGCGAGCGGATCGTCCTCGGCCCTGCCCTTGTCGCGCCAGAACTCGTAGATCCCCGCCATCGCCATGACCTCGCCGTCGGCGGGGTGGATGAAATAGGGCTGCTTCTTCGGCCTCTTGGCCGTCCCGCCCTCCTCAAGCACCGCCCACTCGTAGTAGCCGTCCGCGGGCAACAGGCACCTGCGCTGGGCGAACGCCCTGCGGAAGGACGGCTTCTCCGCGATCGTCTCCACCCGCGCGTTGATCATCTTCGAGCCGATCGACGGGTCCTTCGCCCAGGCCGGGACCAGTCCCCATTTGACGATCCGCAGCTGCCGTACCGCCCGGTCGCCCGGACCCTCCTTGGGCACGCGGCTGAGGATCGCGTAGACCGGCTTGGTCGGCGCGACGTTGTAGTCCGGCCCCAGGTCCTCCTCCGCGGCGCCGTCCAGTTCGACCTCGAACTCCTCAAGCAGCTCCTGCTTCGGTCGCGTGGACGCGTATCTCCCGCACATATCCCCCACCTTGCCACGCCTTCGAAGGCGCGGGCCCCTCATCCCGGTAGGCTTTTGCCCATGTCCGCTCCGCTGTGGCCCGCACCTACCGCGACCTCTCCCGTCCACGCGACCGTCTCCCTTCCCGGGTCGAAGTCCGTGACCAACCGCGCGCTGCTGCTCGCCACCCTGGCAGAGGGCCCCGGCACCGTACGGCGGGCGCTGCGCAGCCGTGACTCCGACCTCATGGCCCAGGCCCTGCGGGCGCTCGGCGCCACGATGACCCCGTCCGGCGAGAGCGCCTCAAGCTCCGACTGGACCATCACCCCCGGTCCGGTCGTCAGCGGGGCGCACATCGAGGTGGGGCTGGCGGGCACGGTGATGCGGTTCGTGCCGCCGGTGGCCGCGCTGGCCGACGGTGAGGTCTCCTTCGACGGCGACCCGCACGCGCGCAAACGCCCCATGGGGGTGATCCTGGACGCGCTGCGCGCCCTCGGCGCCCAGGTGCGCGGCGACGCGCTGCCGTTCACCGTACGCGGCCCGCTGTCCGGCGGCGAGGTCACGCTCGACGCCTCCGGCTCCTCGCAGTTCCTCTCCGGCCTGCTGCTGACCGGTTCCCGCTTCGACAAGGGCGTCACCGTACGGCACCAGGGCCCGCCCATCCCCTCACAGCCGCACATCCTGATGACCGTCTCGATGCTGCGCGAGTACGGCGTCCACGTCGACGACTCCGAGCCCGACGTCTGGCGGGTCGAGCCCGGGCCGATCGCGGCCAGGGACTTCACCGTCGAACCCGACCTGTCGAACGCGGCGCCGTTCCTCGCCGCCGCGATGATCACGGGTGGCTCGGTCACCGTGCCGGACTGGCCGACGAACACGACACAGCCGGGTGACCAGCTCAGAAGCCTGCTGGCGGACATGGGCGCCTCGGTCGAGCACACTCCGCTCGGCCTGACGGTCACCGGCACCGGGAGCGTCCACGGCATCGAGGCCGACCTGCGTGACGTGGCCGAACTGACCCCGACGATCGCCGCGCTGGCCGCGCTGGCCGACTCGCCCAGCCGCATCGGCGGCGTCGCCCACATCCGCGGACACGAGACCGACCGTCTGGCCGCCCTGGTCGCGGAGATCAACGGACTCGGCGGCGACGCGAACGAGACGGCGGACGGCCTGGAGATCAGGCCGCGTCCGCTCAGAGGCGGCGTCTTCCACTCCTACGCCGACCACAGGATGGCGACCGCGGGCGCGGTGATCGGCCTGGCGGTGCCCGGTGTCGAGGTCGAGGACATCGCGACCACCGGCAAGACCCTGCCCGAGTTCGCCTCCATGTGGGCGGACATGCTGCGGGAGACGCGTTGAGGACCGGGTTCCGGGTCTTCGGGGTCATGGACGGATCGAGGCGGCGAAACTGAGAAAGCGGGAGTACGACGAGGACGACGTCAGGATCCGGCCGGGGAAGGGCTCCCGGCCCCGGACGCGGATTCGTCCTGCGCACGAGGACGCGGTCGAGGGCTTCGTGGTCGCGGTCGACCGCGGCCGATACACCTGCCTGGTCGAGCCGCCGAAGAAGGACAGCCGGATCGTCGTCGCCATGAAGGCCAGAGAGCTGGGCCGCAAGGGCATCGTGGTCGGTGACCGGGTCGCCCTGGTCGGGGACGTCTCCGGCGACTCCGACACGCTGGCCCGTGTCGTCCGCGTCGAGCCCCGCAGCTCCATGCTCCGCCGTTCCGCGGACGACACCGACAACACCGACGGCATCGAGCGTCCCGTGGTCGCCAACGCCGACCAGCTCGTGATCGTGACGGCCCTGGCGGACCCGCCGCCCCGGCCCCGCATGATCGACCGGATGCTGGTCGCGGCGTTCGACGCCGACATCGAGCCGATGCTGTGCCTCACCAAGGCCGACCTGTCCTCACCGGAGGATCTGGTCTCCCTCTACGCCCCGCTGGGCGTGCCGTACGTGGTGCTGCACAAGGGCGGTCCTCTCGACGAGATCAGGCATCGCCTCCTCGACCGGGTCAGCGTGCTGGTCGGCCATTCGGGCGTGGGCAAGTCGACCCTGGTCAACGCCCTGGTCCCGGACGCCAACCGGGCCGTCTCCCACGTCAACGCGGTGACCGGCCGGGGCCGCCACACCTCGACCTCGGCCGTCGCCCTTGAGCTCCCCGAGGGCGGGTGGATCATCGACACGCCCGGCGTGCGCAGCTTCGGGCTGGCGCACGTGTCCGTCGAGACCGTCCTGGCGGGCTTCCCCGACCTGGTCGAGGGCACCGTCGAGTGCCCGAAGGGCTGCAGTCACCTGGGCGAGGAGTGCGCCCTCGACGCCTGGGTCGAGGCGGGCCACGCCGACCCCGCCCGGCTCGTCTCGCTGCGCCGCCTGCTCGCCAGCCGCGAGGGCGCCGCCGACGACGACTGATCCCGTACGGCTCAGCGGTTGGGACGCAGGGTCCAGGTGACGGTCACCTCGCAGACCGGCGTGCCGTCGGCCGTGCCGACGGTGACCGCGACCTCGAACTCGGGGCGCTCCCCCGCGTCCAACCTGGCCACGACCTCCTCCCTGGAGGCCGAAAGGCGCGCCTCGGCGACGACCTCGCCCATCGCCAGCTTCACGTAGCGGACCGCGGCACCGACGGCCAGCGGGGTGGCCCGTGTCAACTGGTCGCCGAAGGCCGACAGCATCGCGGCGCCGGAGGCGGACTCGGCGAGGGTGAACAGCGCTCCCGCGTGCGGGCCGCCCACGTGGTTGCGCAGGTCGGGACGGTCGGGCATCCGCGCGACCGCGATTCCGTGCCCGACCCTGTCGAAGGTGATGTCCAGCGTCCGTGCGAACGGAACGCTCTGCAGCATGAAGGCACCCACGTCGAACGTCATGACCGCATGCTACTCGCGGGTAACACCCGATGTTCCCGACCATTCGCATGACGCGCCGCAATCCCCCCGCATCTTCCTCCACCTCCTATAACCGACCGGCGACGCGATAGCGTGGCCCAACGTGACGGACTACAACGACGACCTACGCCTGGCACACGTCCTGGCCGACGCCGCCGACGACCTGACCATGCGCCGCTTCAAGGCCGTGGACCTGAAGGTCGAGACCAAGCCGGACCTCACACCGGTGAGCGACGCCGACCGGGCGGTCGAGGAGGTCATCCGCAACACACTCGGCCGGGCCCGCCCGCGTGACGCGGTGATCGGTGAGGAGTTCGGCAGCACCGGGAACGGCTCCCGTTCCTGGATCGTCGACCCGATCGACGGCACCAAGAACTACGTGCGGGGCGTCCCCATCTGGGCCACGCTCATCGCCCTGATGGACCAGGGCAGGGTCGTCGTCGGACTGGTCTCCGCCCCCGCGCTCGGCCGGCGCTGGTGGGCCGCCCACGGCAGCGGCGCCTGGACGGGCAAGAGCCTCACCAAGGCCACCCGTTGCCAGGTCTCCTCGGTCTCCCGTCTCGACGACGCCTCCTTCTCCTACTCCAGCTTCGGCGGGTGGGAGGAGGCGGGCAGACTCCCCGAGTTCCTCGACCTGAACAGGGCGGTCTGGCGCAGCCGCGCCTACGGCGACTTCTGGTCACACATGCTGGTCGCCGAGGGGGCGGTCGACCTGTCCGCCGAGCCGGAACTGTCCCCCTGGGACATCGCGGCGCTGACGGTGATCGTCGAGGAGGCCGGCGGCATCTGGACGGACCTGTCCGGAGCCTCCGGCCTGGACGGCGGCAGCCTGGTGTGCAGCAACGGCCTCCTGCACGCCGAAGCCCTCAAGCGCCTCGGCGGCGGCCCGCTCACCCTGCCCGTGTGACGCCGCCTGCGGGGTTTCGGCCCCGCAGGCCAAGCCATTCGAAGAGACCGTTTCCAGGCCCCCGGTGAACCCACCCGGTACGGCCGGGCGCCCCGGCATTCGCTCGATGATCACCGGCCGTTCACCTGATGGGCCGTTCGATCGTTCACGACCTCCCGGGAACCGTTCAATCCGGTTAGGCCCCGTCTGGGCAGTTCAGCACACCCATATCCTGGTGTCCGGCGGGTATGCCACCGGCAACCGCACCCGGAGAGCGCTCCAAGTCCGGCCCAAGGGATCGCCACGACAGCGACCGGATGCATTCATTTTGCGTTCATCTTTCTACCGGTTTTGAGTCACCTTGCCTCCCTACTCTCCTGAACGTTGAAGGACTTAGTGGGAGGAACCCAACCGTGAAGTATGCAGGCCGGCTCGCCGCGGTCACCCTTGTTGGCGCGCTCTCGCTCGCTGCGTGCGGCACCGATAACAACGGCGGCTCCGCCAACGGCTCCACACCGGCCACCGACGCCTCGTCGGCCGGATCGGGCTCCGGCGGCCTCAGCGGCACGATCAACGCCGCCGGCTCCTCGGCCCAGGCCAACGCCATCGACGAGTGGAAGAAGAACTTCCAGCAGGCGAACTCGGGGGTCAGCCTCAACTACCAGCCCAGCGGCTCCGGCGCCGGCATCCAGGCCTTCATCCAGGGCACGGTCTCGTTCGCGGGTTCCGACTCGGCCCTCAAGGACGACAAGGGCGAGCCCGCCCAGGCCGACGCCCGTTGCAAGACCGGCAAGGCGATCAACCTCCCCATGGTGATCGGCCCCGTGGCCGTGGTCTACAACCTGCCCGGTGTGGACAACCTGCAGCTCTCGCCCAAGACCATCGGCGACATCTTCAACAGCAAGATCACCAAGTGGGACGATGAGGCGATCAAGAAGGACAACCCCGACGCCAAGCTCCCCTCGACGGCGATCCAGGCCTTCCACCGCTCGGAGGAGTCGGGCACCAGCGACAACTTCACCAAGTTCCTGTCCAAGACCGCCGACTGGCCGTACGAGCCCGCCAAGGCGTGGCCCGCCGAGGCCAAGGGCCAGGGCGCCAAGGGCTCCGACGGCATCGCGCAGGCGGTCAAGACCGGTGTCGGCGCGATCAGCTACGTCGAGCTCTCCTTCGCCGAGAACTCCGGCCTGTCCAAGGCCAAGGTCGCCAACGGCTCCGGCGAGTTCGTCGAGCTGACCCCGGAGAGCGCGGGCAAGACGGTCGAGGCCGCCGAGATCACCGGCCAGGGCAACGACCTGAAGCTGAGCATCGACTACGCGACCAAGGCCGCAGGCGCCTACCCGATCGTCCTGGTGACCTATGAGATCACCTGCGAGAAGGGTCTCCCCGAGGACCAGTCCAAGCTCGTCAAGGCCTTCCTGACCTACACCGCCAGCGACGAGGGCCAGCAGGCGCTGACCAACCTCGGCTACGCCCCGCTGCCTGCGACGCTGGTCGCCAAGGTCCGCACCGCCGTCGAGGCGATCTCCTAAGTTGATGGCCACGTCACTTCGTACTCGCGACGGCGGGCCGGCCACCGGCCGGCCCGCCTCGCGGCGCAGCCGAGGTGAGACCCCCTTCCGATACGCCTCGACGGGTGCCGGAATCCTCCTGCTGGCGATCATGGCGGCCATCGCCGTCTTCCTGATCGTCGAGGCGGTTCCCGCCCTCCAGGCCAACCAAGGAAGCTTCCTGGGGACCCTCACCTGGACGCCGAACAACACCGAGCCGTCCTTCGGTATCGCGGCCCTGGCGTTCGGCACCCTGCTCAGCTCGCTCCTCGCCCTGGTCATGGCCGTGCCCGTGGCCGTCGGGGTCGCGCTGTTCATCTCCCACTACGCTCCCCGCCGTCTGGCCGGCGTCCTGGGCTACGTCATCGACCTGCTCGCCGCGGTGCCCAGCGTCATCTACGGCCTGTGGGGCGTCATCTTCCTCGTCCCGCTCGTCCAGGGGCCCTACGAGTTCATCAACGAGTACCTCGGGTTCATCCCGCTGTTCGGCGGCGAATCGGTCGGCGGCCACTCGATCATGACCGCCTCGATCATCCTTGCGATCATGATTCTGCCGATCATCGCGGCGATCTCCCGGGAGGTCTTCCTCCAGGTGCCGCGGATGCACGAGGAGGCGGCGCTGGCCCTCGGCGCGACCCGCTGGGAGGTCGTCAAGACCGCGGTGCTGCCCTTCGGACGACCCGGCGTCATCAGCGCCTCCATGCTCGGCCTCGGCCGCGCCATGGGCGAGACCATCGCCGTCGCCCTCATCTTCCCCGCGACGTTCGGCATCAACTTCCACATCCTCGCTCCCGAGGGCAACAGCATCGCCGCCAACATCGCCAACGGGTTCGCCGAGGCGGGTCCGGTCGGCCGTGGCGCGCTGATCGCCTCCGGTCTGGTGCTGTTCATCATCACGCTGCTGGTCAACACGGCGGCACGCCTGATCGTCGCCCGCCGCAAGGAGTTCTCCGGAGCAGCCGCATGACCGCGATCCAGCACGCGCCCGCGATCCGGCGCATCTCCGCAGGCAGACGCGCCAAGGACAAGATCGTCCATGGGCTCGTCTACCTGTCGTTCGCCATCGCCGTCGTACCGCTGCTCTCCGTCCTCTGGCTGGTGCTCAGCAACGGCTTCGCCAGGCTCAACATGGAGTTCCTGACCCACTCGATGCGCAACGTCGGGGCCAGGGACGCGGGCGGCGGCGCCTACCACGCCATCATCGGCACCCTTGAGCAGGTCCTGCTGGCGTCGGTCATCTCGATCCCCATCGGCCTGCTCACCGCGATCTACCTCGTCGAGTACGGCAGAGGCGGACGACTGAGCCGGGCGATCAGCTTCTTCGTCGACGTCATGACCGGCATCCCCTCCGTGGTCTCCGGCCTGTTCATCCTGGCCTTCTGGATCCTGGCCCTGGGGATGCCCTTCTCCGGTTTCGCGGGCGCCCTCGCCCTGTCGATCCTGATGATGCCGACCGTGGTGCGCTCCGCCGAGGAGATGCTCCTGCTGGTCCCCAACGACCTGCGCGAGGCCTCGTACGCGCTGGGCGTGCCCAAGTGGCGGACGATCGTCAAGGTCGTCCTGCCGACCGCGTTCACCGGCATCGTGACCGGCGTCATGCTGGCCATCGCCCGTGTCGCGGGTGAGACGGCGCCTCTGCTGCTCACCGTCTTCTTCACCGACTCCATCAACACCGACCCCTTCAACGGGCCGCAGATGGGGTTGCCGCTCTATGTGTTCGACCAATCGGCCCGTCCCACCGACGTCGCCATTGACCGGGCGTGGGCCGGAGCGCTCACGCTCATTCTGATCGTCATGCTGCTCAACCTGGTGGCGCGCCTCATCGGCTGGTGGCGCTCGCCCGCCAGACGATAGGAAGGAGGAACGTCGCAGATGAGCCAGCAGATCCAGGTTTCAAGCCTCGACGCGTACTACGGAAAGCACAAGGCGATCGAGGACATCTCGATGACGATCGAGCCTCAGTCGATCACCGCCTTCATCGGCCCCTCCGGATGTGGCAAGTCCACCTTCCTGCGGACGCTGAACCGCATGCACGAGGTCATCCCCGGCGCCCGCGTCGACGGCAAGGTCCTGCTCGACGGCGAGGACCTCTACGCCCCCGACGTCGAGCCTGTCTCGGTGCGCCGCATGATCGGCATGGTCTTCCAGCGCCCCAACCCGTTCCCCACGATGTCGATCTACGAGAACGTGGCGGCCGGCCTCAAGCTCAACGGCGGATACGCCAAGTCCGAGATGGACGGCATCGTCGAGACCTCGCTGAAGGGATCGAACCTCTGGAACGAGGTCAAGGACCGTCTGAACAAGCCGGGAGCGGGCCTGTCCGGCGGTCAGCAGCAGCGCCTGTGCATCGCCAGGGCCATCGCGGTCAAGCCCGAGGTCCTGCTGATGGACGAGCCCTGCTCCGCCCTCGACCCGATCTCCACCCTGGCGATCGAGGACCTGATGTCCGAGCTGAAGAGCCAGTTCACGATCATCATCGTGACGCACAACATGCAGCAGGCCGCCCGGGTCAGCGACCGTACCGCGTTCTTCAACCTCGCAGGTCAGGGCCAGCCTGGCCGAGTGATCGAGATGGACGACACGTCCCGCATCTTCACCAACCCCAGCCAGAAAGCGACCGAGGACTACATCACCGGCCGCTTCGGATAAACCAACCCCATAAGGAGGACCCGGGTGATCCAGCCGCAGACGGCACCCGAGGTGAGCGGGGACACCCGGACAGCGCCCCTGCTGCTGGTGGCGGATCCGGAATCGGCTCTGGTCCAGGGTCTGGCCAACGCCCTCGAACGCGAGGGAATCGAGGTCATGGGCGTCGCCGACGGCGCCCAGGCCCTGTTGCAGGCCGGGGCGCTCCAACCCGACGTGGTACTCGTCAGCGCCTCACTGCCGGTCATCGGCGCGGTGGAGTTCATCCGCGCGGTACGGCTGACGCGGGCGGTACCCGTCCTGCTGGGCGTGGGAGACAACCACGCCGAACAGGCCGTCCAGGCACTCTCGGCCGGCGCCACCGCCTGTGTGGCCCGGCCGTACCGCGTGCCTGAACTCCTTCCTCTGGTACAGGCCGCCTTCTCCGGAGAGTCTGGCATGCGCCGTACGCTTGTGGTGGGCAACGTGGAACTCGACGTCAACGCCTACCAGGTCAAGGTCAGCGGGCGGACCGTCCATCTGCCCCTGCGGGAGTTCGAACTGCTGCACTACCTGATGCGCAACGCGCATCGCACGGTGACCCGGGAGCAGATAATGCGCCACGTCTGGAACTCCACGGACACCACCTCGACCAACACCATCGCGGTGCACGTCAAACGACTGCGGGCCCGCCTCGGCGACACCGACGACCAGCTGATCCAGACCGTCAGGGGCGTCGGTTACCGGCTGGTCGACAAGGCCGCCTGATCCTCGGCGCCGGTCGGTGGACGACCGGCGCCGTTCGCGCACTCTCCACCGCGGAAGGCCGCCAGCACACGCCTGGCCGTACCCTCGGCCACCGCGATACCCGCGTCCTTCCTCGGCCCGTCCTCGGTGAGTACGGCGACGGCGTAGTCATGACCGGGCTCCCGGATCAGGCCGACACTGGCGACGGCCCAGAGCCTGTTGGCCACGTGGTGCAGCCAGCCGTTCTTCAACGCGACCCGGCCTCCGTCGCAGGCCGCGGCGCTGATCCCCCACGCCTGCCTGGCGACCACCTTCCGCATCAGCCCGAGCACCTGTTCACGGTCCCCTTCCGGCAGCAGGTCCCGGTGCCCGGCCAGGATTCCGACAAGCCTTACCTGGTCCTCCGCGACCGTCTGCGTGATGCCCCAGCAGTACAGCCCCGCGCACCGGCCCGGTGGAGCGTAGGTGGCGCCAAGCCCGAACCTCCGGTTCGCCCGCGCCAGACCGTCCTGCAGCCCGATGCGCTCGTAGAGCCGGTCGGCCGCCGCGTTGTCGCTGATGCGGATCATCCTCTCCGCGTCCCGCCTGGTCCGCGCGTCCAGCTCGCGCCAGGGCGTGTCGAGCAGCAGCGCCATCAGGATGTCGACCTTCGAGACGCTGGCGGTCGGCAACCGCAGATCACCGTGGTAGACGTACGAGCGGCCGGTGCTGAGATCGCGCGCCGCGGCCGCGACGCGGACGCCACGCCCCGAGAGGAACCGGTCGAGCTTCCGGGTGAGCCTTGAGGCGACGACCTTCGGCGAGGCCACCGTCCTCCTCGGCTCCTCCTTCGGCGCCTCCCCCGAAGGCGCCGGTTCCTCCGTCGGAACGGGCGACCGCGACATGGGAAAGGCCTTGGCGGACGTCACGCCCACGGGCGCGCACCCCCATGTCAGCCCGGTTGTCAGCACGGCGACCGTCACGGCGGCTCGGCGTGTCATCCTCGTCGTCAGATCGGGGCTTCCCCAGTCCATGATCGAGGTCTATCCCACCGGACGAGGACGGAAGCCGGCGCGGGCAAACCCAGCCCGAAGAGTGGACAAGTCCTTGATCAGCGAGCGGGCCCGGCCTCCAGCCCTTCCGTCTTCAGATGGCGGCCTACGGTGAGGATCGCCGCTGAGAGGCCGTCCCTCAGCGGGCGTCGGCTACCAGTCTGGCGATGGACTCGTCGTCACATGTGGCCCAGAATTCTCCGACCACGTCCTCAAGGTGGTCCAGAGAGTCAGCCCGGAAGAGAACATCCTGATATTTCGTGATGTCGTACTGAGTGGTGCCCATACGGGCGACGTCCAACGGCCGGATGTCCATCCCGCGGAACTCCTCGATCTCCCCGTAGGAGGACAGAATGCCCGCGCCGTACGCCCGTAGCTCACCCTGGTCGGTCATCACGCCGAACTCCAGGGTGAACCAGAAGACCTTCGAGATGAACTCCAGCGCCGCGTCGCTCTCGACTCGACGCGCCGCGCCACCCGCCAGGCGGTACAGCCTCGCGTAACGGTCGGAGGCCAGCGAGTTGGCGTGTCCGATCACCTCGTGGATCACGTCAGGTTCCGGCGTGTAGAGCGGTGTCGAGTGGTGCCTGATGTACTGCGTCGAGTGGAAGAACCCCTCGGCCAGCACACCGTAGAACTCACGCAGCGGCACCAACCCTGCGGCGGGGATGTAACGGAAGCCGGTGAGCGGATACAGCAGCTCGCTGACCTCCTGGAGCTGCGGAATCCTCTCGCGGGGCAGACCGAGCCTCTCGACGGCGTTCAGATACTCCGCCGTGGCGTACACGCGGTGCTTGGTCGCCAGCTCACGGCTGACCAGCGTCCACACCTCGTGCTCCTGCGGGGTGTACTCGGCCGTCGGAATGGGCGTACCCGGCACGTAGTCGACCGCCAGCGCCGCGATGGCGTTGCGCCGAGCACGATAGACGGGGTCGGCGAACCCGGGGTGACTGGCGGCCAGCTCGACCTCCACCGTGCCGTCGTCACGGGTCGCCACCGGTGCGAAGTACTGTGCTTCTTCGAACATACATAAAATGACAGCAATCCCAAGAAACGTTGGCAAGAGAGAGCAGTTTTACTACTCGATCCGCGCAAGATCGCATGGTCAGACCTACCTATGACTGGTCATATCGCCTAGTCTGATGCGGTGTCCATAGACGACCTTGACAGTCGCCTCCTGGTGACGATGCGAGCCAACCCCCGGATAGGCCTCACCGAGCTGGCCCGCCTGCTCGGTGTCGCCAGAGGCACGGTCCAAGCCCGCGTCGAGAAACTCATCAACCGCGGTGTGATCGCCGACTTCGGCCCAACCGTCACCCCCGAGGGAGTCGGCTACCCCATTCTGGCCTTCGTCTCCCTGCAGATCGCCCAGGGACGGCTGGCCGAGGCCGTAGAGGCCCTACGCCCCCTCCCAGAGATCCTTGAGGTGTATGGCACCAGCGGCCAGGCCGACCTGCTCTGCCGCGTCGTCGCGCGGAGCACACCCGACCTCCAGGAGATCATCGCCCGGATTCTGGCCTCGCCGGCAGTGCAACGCACCGACACGACGATCGCCCTGTCCGTCCAGGTCCCCTATCGAATCGAGCCGCTGCTCCACACCGCGCCGAACAACTGATCACCGGACCCCTGCCTTTCACGAAGGCCATGATCGCCCGGCTGTTGAGGCCGTCAGGCGAGTACCGCCCCTTCGACCGCACCCAACCCACCGTCACCCACTGTCCCCAAAATCTTGACCCCCTTCGCACCCAACCCTTCCCCCAAGGCCTTGGCTCCCCTCCCCCTGCCCCACGGCCCTGTGCGTCCCTTCACCACGCCTTCAGAGAAGGTACGGCTCGCTCCCGACCCGATGCCGGGACCGTGGGGACCGTCGGACACCGGCCGCCGGAGGAGCCGGCCCTTCGGCCTTCTCCGGCCCCCGACCCGGGACCTCATCGTCCGCAGCCAGGGCCGTCCACGACCAGGGCGAACAGGATCAACCTGACCACCCCGTGGACCCCCGCCGGCAGACAACACCTCCCCCGAGACCGCTGCCGGAGGCTGCTGCTGAACCAGAAAAGAAACAGCCCCGACGGCGAAGCCACCCCGCACCAGAGAAAGGGGCAGCCTCACCGCCCCTCACCCCTGGAAGACCGGATGAAGCCGACCGGACGAGCGGTAACCATCCTGTCCAGCGAACCCCACACCCTCCCACCCCGCTCCTGAAACAAAAAAGGGGCAGCTTTCGCCACCCCACACCCAGGGAACAACCCCCAACAGCCACACACAAAAAACGGGGGGCGGCCCCCAGCCACCCCCACACACCACCCCAAAAACAAAAAAAAGGGGAGCCACCCAAAAGGATGACCCCCCCACAAAGATTGTCCGGCGGCGACCTACTCTCCCACACCGTCCCCGGTGCAGTACCATCGGCGCTGAAGAGCTTAACTTCCGGGTTCGGAATGTAACCGGGTG